>NZ_CP030060.1:0-600000 GCF_015291745.1 Bradyrhizobium sp. CCBAU 53351 | reverse complement strand
AGAGCAATCTCCACAAGGCGCTGGCGACCGTAAGATAGTTCGGCAGTCCGCCGCAGGCAGTCGCGGTCAAGCCCGACCGAACGCGCCAACTCATACGCCTCGTCCGTGGTGTCGGGCTGCCGATGTAAGGCCTGAAGAGGCCTGCCAAGCCGTCCGCGGCGCCGGGCGACCGCGAGCATGATCGATTCCAGCGGCGTCAGATGCGGGAACAGGGCGTTAATCTGGAAAGTCCGCCCCAATCCGCGTGCGACACGCTGATCGGTGCTCAATCGATCGATTGGCTCGCCCTCCAGCAGAATGCTGCCGCTGCTCGGGGCCAGCACGCCGGTGAGCAGGTTGATCAGCGTGCTCTTGCCGGCGCCGTTCGGCCCGATCAGGGCATGTCGACCGCCTGCCTTTAGCACGAGGCTGACGGCATTGGTGACCTTCAAGGCGCCAAATTGCTTGCAAAGGTCGCGTGTCTGGAGCGCGGCAACCGTCATCTCGCTCGCCTCCAGCGCACGATCTTGCTCCGAACCAGGCTCACGACGCCGAGTAGGCCGCCTCTAGCCGTCAACACGATCGCGATCAGCACCAGGCCGAGCCAGAACATCCAATATACAGGATTGACCGTCGACAGCAGGTCGCGCATCCAGATGAACGCGGCAGCCCCAATGAAGCCGCCGATAAGCGTGCCAATTCCGCCGACGATCAGCATGACGAGGGCCGACACCGATCGTTCGAAGCTCAACGTTTCCAGTGCGACGATCTGTGTGGTCTGCGCCAGCAGCGCGCCTCGCCGCCGATATCGTGAAAGCGATCATCTTGCGCCGTGTGATGGAGACGCCGAGCATCGGAACGCGGGTCTGGTTCTCGCGAATGGCCTGCAGCGCGAGACCCTCCGGCGAGTGGACATAACGCCGGGCGACAAGATAAAGCGTCAATGCGCTGCAATAGGCATACCAGAACGCGGTTCGGCCGAAGAGATCGAACTCGAACAGCCCGAGCAGCGGCCACATCTCGATTCCCTGGAGACCGCTGTCGCCGCCGGTGAGCCAAGGCAGGCGGCTTGCGCCTTCATAGAGCAGAAGCCCGATGCAAAGCGTCACCATGAGCACTGCGGCGCCGCGGACTTTTGCAATCAGCGTGCTGAAGGCGAAGCCGAGAGCGCCGGTCACGAGCCCGGCAGCAAGAACGCCGGAGATCGGCTCGCCCCAGCCATGCGCAGCGAGCAATCCCGCCGTGTAGGCGCCGAGTCCGAAAAAGGCGGCATGTCCGAAGGACGGAATCCCGCCATAGCCGAGCAACAGATCGAGCGACATCGCAAACAGGCCGCCGATTAGGATCTGTGTGAGAAGGACGAGCTTGCCGGGAAAGAGGACATAGCAGGCCGCTGCAGCGATCCAAAAGACCAGCTCGACCAAGGTCCATCTGGCGCGAAAGCGCACCGCAGTTCGCGCGAGGTCGAGAGTGATGTCGCTCATTGCGGACGGCCGGCTAGGCCTTGCGGGCGCACCGTCAGGACGGAAAGCGCCGTTGCATAGATGATAAACGCGCCGATCTCCGGAAGCAGATATTTCCCGGCCACGTCAAGGACCCCGAACATGAGGCAGGCGGCAAACGTTCCGCGCAAGGAGCCGAGCCCGCCGACGCTGACCACGATCAGCAACTCCGTCAGAAATTTGATGGGGAAGTTCGGGTCGAGGCCAAGGAGCTTCACGCTGAGCGCGCCGCCTAGTCCAGCAAGCGCGGAGCCGAGAGCGAAGGCGAGGGCGTACAGTCTTGCGACGTCGATGCCGCAGGATGCCGTCATCCGCCGGTTGAAAACGGCCGCCCTTATCCTGGCGCCAAAATTCGTATGATCGATCAGAACAAGCAGCGACAGAAGAAGTGCCGTGCCGAAGCCGATCAGAAAAAGCCGGTAGCGGCTGACCTCGACAGCGCCGATGCGGACGTTTCCGTCCAGCCATGAAGGCACCGCGATCGCCATCTGCTCTGGACCGACCAGATAGGTGGCTGCGGCAATCGACACGTAGACGACGCCGATCGTCAGCAGGACCTGTTCCAGCTCCGAGGCCTCGTACAGTCTCCGGAAAAGGCTGCGCTCGAGGATCGCACCCACGGCGGCCGCGATGGCGGCAGCCGCTGCCACCGCCGCAAGGAACGGCCACCCGGCCTTGCCGATCAGCAATGCCGCCGTGTAGCCTCCAACCATGGCCAGCGCCGCATGCGCCATATTGGCGAAGCCCATCAGCCCGAGCGTGATGGAGAGGCCACCAGCCATCAGAAACAGCACGAACCCATAAGCGATGCCGCCGATCAGAACGTTGACGAAGCCGACCATGATCTAGCGCGCCGATCCAGGATCCTTGACGTCGGGAATGGTCGCAAACTCCAAATTGACCATCTGTCCGTCCCGATTCTCGACCCTTCGGAAGTAGATGTTCTGCACGATCTCACGGGTCGACGGGTCGATCGCAATCGGGCCGCGCGGGCTTTCGAATCTTGTTTGCTTCAGAAGCTCGATCGTGCGCTCGGGATTGAGATCGCCCTTCTGCGCATCAACGACCGTATAGATGGCACGCAGGACGTCGTAGCTGACGACCGGTATGAAACCGAGCGGCCGGCCCTGCGCGACCGCGTTGAACGCGGCTGCGAACTCTCGGTTGACCTCCGAATCATGCGTCGGGGTGTAATGGAAGGCCGTAACAACTCCGAGAGCGGCCTCGCCCGCGGCAGGTAGTGACGATTCGTCCGTGATGTCCCCGATGCCGATGATCTTGGCCGGATCCAGCCCTGCCTCCTTGAACTGGCGGAGAAAGATCGGCGTCAATTCGCCGGCAGCCATGAACACGAAGATGCCATCCGGGTTCGCGTCCTTGATGCGCTGGATATAGGCGGAGAAGTCCGTGGCCTTGAGCGGCGCCCGCACAGATCCGGCAATCACGCCGCCGGCCGCTTTGTATTCACGGACGAACATCGCCTCCGCATCGAGGCCCGGCTCGTATTCATGCACGAACGTATATACGGATTTCAGCTTTTGCTTGGCGGCGTAGAGCGCGAGCTGCTGCGCCATTTCGGTGGTCGTGAAGCCGAACCGAACGGCGAAGGGATGCTTGGCGAGGATGCCCGAAGTTGCCGAGTTGACGATGAGGAGGGGCACCTTGGCGCTGGTCGATAGCGGCGCAACAGCCATTGTGTTGGGCGTGTAGTCCATTCCTGCGAGGAAATCGACATTCTCGCTGACGATCAGCTCCTGGGCCAGGCGGCGGGCCACGTCAGGTGCGGGTCCCGTCGTGTCGCGCTTGATGATCTCGATCCTGCGACCGGCGACCGTAGTGCCGAACTTGCGGAAAAACACCTGGATCGCGGCATCGGACGCGGCGCCGGCCGCGGCGCCCGGCCCGGTATAGCTCATCAGCCAGCCGATCTTCAGCGGACGGTCGTCGGCCTTTGCCTGAATGCTGACGGCCAACATGGCCGCGGCCACGATTGCGATCCTGGCGATCATGCCGCTTATCCTCCCTTAGACTGATCATGCGGGGTCTCTCCCGGACCCTTGATACAAATTAGACCATATGGAAAATATATGCAAGATAGCGCGAGGCCGGTGGGGCTGCCCTAGCAGGACACGGTCTGACAGAAGCGAGCACAAGGGAGGGGAGATGAACGCAGATATCGGAGTTACGATCGCGAAAGCCCGCGAGCATTCGATTGGCGATCTCTTGCGCCGCTCGGCTGCCCGCGAGCCGAGCAAGCTAGCCTTGAGCTGCGGCGCGGTGCGCTGGACGTTTGCCGAACTGGACGCGATCTGCAATCGACTGGCGCGTGGCCTACCCGGCCTCGGCGTCGGGAAGGGCGACCGTCTCGCCGTGCTGTCGCGCAACTCGCATGCCTTTGCGGCGCTGCGCTTCGCGGTAGCGCGGATCGGCGCGGTGCTGGTGCCGATCAACTTCATGCTCAATCCCGACGAGATCAATTTCATCCTGAAAAGCTCCGGCGCCAGGCTGCTCGCGACCGGCCCCGATTTCGTCGAGGCCGCACGCGCCGCGAGCAGTAAGGGCTGCGCGGTGGAGAAGCTCATCTGGTTGCCGGGCGAGGATCCCGCTGCGCAGCCGGCGGGCCTCACCAGCTTCGACGATCTTCTCGATGCCGACAGCTCGTTGTTTGAGGCCTCCGTCGACAGCCGCGATCTCGCACAGATTGTTTACACCTCGGGCACGGAATCCCTGCCCAAGGGTGCGATGCTGAGCCATGAAGCCGTGATGTGGCAGTATGTGAGCTGCATCATCGACGGCGGCATGAGCGCCGACGATAAAGTGCTGCACGCGCTGCCGCTCTATCATTGCGCTCAGCTCGACGTCTTCCTCGGCCCGCAAGTCTATCTCGGCGCCTCCGGCGTGATCACGGGCAAGCCGACCGCAGACAACATTCTGGCGCTGATCCAGGCGCACGGGATCACCTGCTTCTTCGCGCCGCCGACGATCTGGATCGCGATGCTGCGCTCGCCAAATTTCGACAAGAGCGATCTGTCGTCGCTGCAAAAGGGCTATTACGGCGCTTCGATCATGCCGGTGGAGGTGCTGCTCGAGCTCCAGCGCCGCCTGCCCAACGTCAAGTTCTGGAACTTTTACGGTCAGACCGAGATCGCGCCGCTTGCGACCGTGCTGACGCCCGAGGACCAGCTCCGCAAGGCGGGCTCCGCCGGCAAACCCGCCATCAACGTCGAGACCCGCGTCGTCAACACGGCAATGGAGGACGTTGGCGTCGGCGAGATCGGCGAAATCGTACACCGCTCGCCGCATCTGTTGTCGGGCTATTACAACGATCCCGTGAAGACCGCGGCGGCTTTCGCTGGCGGCTGGTTCCACTCCGGCGACCTCGCCACCGTCGATGCCGAGGGCTACATCACCGTTGTCGACCGCGTGAAGGACATGATCAAGTCCGGCGGCGAGAATGTCGCCAGCCGCGAGGTCGAGGAGATGATCTACAAGATCCCGGCGATCTCCGAGGTCGCCGTCGTGGGCCTGCCCGATCCGCACTGGATCGAGGCCGTAACCGCGATTGTCGTGGTTAAGAGCGGCGAGAAGCTCGACGAGGATGCCGTCATCACGCATTGTGCGGGATCGATGGCGCATTTCAAGGTGCCCAAGCGCGTGATCTTTGTCGACAGCCTGCCGAAGAATCCGTCCGGCAAGCTGCTCAAGCGGGAATTGCGCCAGCGTTTCATCGGCGGCGAGACGCTCGACAAGGCGATCCAGAAAAACTTCGGGGCTTGAGGCGGCCACCCAGCCGCTCGCGGCAGGTTGGGGCCTTCGCCAGGGTTTATTGAGGTCTGTTAATGCGACACGGTCAGAAGAAGATTCCGAGCACGATTCTCATTTTCGGTGCAGCGGCTCATATCGGCGGCCCACTTGCGCACTTCTTGCGCGAGGAGGCGCCGCAGATCAAGCTGCGCCTCGTAACAAGCAATCCCGCCAATTGTGACGTCCTTCGCCGCGAGCACCCGCATGCGGAGGTCGTCATTGCCAGCTATTTTGATCTCGCATCGCTTGAGAAGGCGGTCGACGGAATGGAAGGAATCTTCGTACTGACCAGAAGCGGCACGAACGAGGCCGACGCGATGACAAATCTCGTTGTCCTGCTCAAGAAGGCAAGGTCCGCCGTTCACGTTATACGTCTTGTCGGCCTACAACCCGAAGCGAATCGAAGGCGAATTCCTCAGTCTCTCCGCGAGCATGGTCTTGGTTTACCCATCCAACACCCCATCGCAAAAGAAATCCTCGACGAAAGCGGTCTGCCTGTCACCTACCTGAACATCGGCGCAACCTTCATGGACAACTTCTACTGGATGAAGGACGGCTTGAGGAAGGAGCGAAAGCTGATCTGGCCCGAACGCTTGATTCCCTATATCGATCCACGCGACATTGCGGAAGTGGCCGGACGTCTTTTCCTGTCGAGCAATCATCGGCACATTGGTCAATTTCACACTCTGAACAACGGACAGGACATACTGAGGTTCAGCGACGTCGCCGATCTCATGACCAAGGTTTTTCAGGAAAGAATTGTTCACGACGGCAGCAGAGCGGGCTTCTTCGAGGCGTACCGGGAGCTCGGAGAGATCCGGCTGCACTATCTCTGGGATTTCTTCCAGTACGAAGAACAGAACGAGGTGGTTTGGGCGCGCAATGACTTCGTTGAGCGCACCCTAGGACGGATGCCCGTCTCCTTGAGCGAATGGCTGGCCGAACATCGGCAAGCCTTGCTGTTCGGAATATAGGCCTAAAGCGCCCTCGCGCGATGGAGATCTAGGGATCATTGCCCAGCGGGACCTCCGCTATATCGTACTCATGAAACGCTTTAAGTGGCGCGCAACTGGACACCCGGTTTGCCTGAGGCTGATTGCTGCTACCATCCATTTGGAGGGGCGAAGACATGCTGCGATGAGCGAAGCTGCATCGTGGGAGCGTGCCGCCGGGATAATTCGACGCCAATCGATCCCCTGAGAGCCTTCGGGAAGCACCGCCATGGCTGGTTAGGAGCTCGGCATCAGGATCGGCGCGGCGCGACCGGTATCTTGCGCCCGCGCCCCCAGACAACAAAGACGCTAAGGGCCAGCAAGATGAAGTTGAGAGGCGTGAGCTCGGCCTCGCCGCGAGAGACATGAAAAACGATAGCGAAGACCTGCAACACGGAGCAGCCAAGCGCGGCAAGCACTGTCAGCCGCGGCATAATCCGGGTTAACGCAGGCACGAGAACGCCAATTCCTCCGGCGAGGTCGATCAGTCCGATGACCCGGACAAATGCTTCAGAGTGCTGACCTGTCCATGGCATCATTGCCGCTAACTGCGGAATCGGCATGAACAGCTTCGCGAGCCCGGACGAAGCGAACACGCAAAAGAGGAGGGCTTGAGCGATCCAAAGGCTCACGCATAGGGGACGTTCCCGCGGGGCGGCTTGGGCGGTGGCGGTGGACATGGCAGGCACTCCGACGATCACAGGGCTGTCACCATGTTTGGTCGCTTCACGATTTTGGATCATTATCTGTTTTGGGATGGATTCATTTCCTATATGTTGATGATCTGAATGGATACGCTGGTCAGCATGAAGGTCTTTTGCCTGGTTGCCGAGCTCAAGAGCTTTGCAGCCGCGGCAGAGCGGCTGGGCATCTCGCCCGCCATGGCGAGTAAGCATGTGATGCAGCTTGAGAAGCGTCTGGGCTCACGGCTGCTCAACCGCACGAGCCGACGCGTCAGCCTGAGCGAAAGCGGCGCATTATATTTCGAGCAGACGCGTCAAATGCTCGAGTCCCTGGATGAGGTAGAGGCGGCCGTCAGCAACGTGACCGTAGTTCCTCGCGGCACATTGCGGCTAACCGCACCGGTCTGGATGGCCAATCCGAAGTTTTCGAAAGTCTTGGCAGACTATCAGGCTCGCTATCCACAGGTGCGGCTGAACATCGATCTCAGTGGACGATTGGTCAATCTGGTCGAGGAAGGTTTTGACCTGGCCTTGCGTGCGACGGGCACGCCTGACGAGGCATTGATCGCGCGGCCGATCACAAGGGTCCCATTTTATATGGTTGCCACGCCCGCTTATCTCGATCGCGCAAAGCGCCCGAAGAATCTGGCTGAATTGTCCGGACACAGCCTCTTGCACTATGCGCTGCACTCTCCAGGCGAGAGTATCACCATCCAGGGCGAAAGTGGGACGCAGACTATCAAATTCAACCCCGTTTTGCTCAGCGGCAACGAGACTCTGCTGCACCTGGCCGCCCTGGAAGGCATGGGGCTCGCGGTGCTGCCCAAATGGCTGATCAGCGAGGATCTCGCCGCCGGGCGCCTGGAACAAGTGCTGCCGGAGCAGAGCATCTTCGAAAGCCAATTGTTCGCGGTTTATCCGACGCGCAAATACCTCTCAGCCAAGGTCCGGACATTTATCGACTTCATCGCTGCTGATAAGCGACTGAGATAGCCGGGCCAAAAGCGTGACTGCTGCGGCATCAACTTTACTTACGTCATCGTGAATGTGTGGCTGCTTTCTCGATGTGCTGCCAGAATGCCTCCGCCGCCTGGGCGAGCCGCAGTTTAGGCCGGAATACGTGGATCTCGATCGGCACGTACCACTGCTGCCCGCCTGCCGCGACAATCTCGCCAGAGGCAAGCTGATCACTGATCAGGCTTTCCGGCAGCCACGCCATGCCCCGGCCTGCCTGAACCATCGTGACCAAAAGCTTCGCCAGATGCGACGTGAATGTTGTGTGAAGATGAGCTTGCAAGGGGGAGGTGGCACGCACCGCTTCCAGGATCCGTCCCATCCCTGATTCTGAACGGAAGCTCAAGAACTGTACAGGCGCGCCCTCCGTTCCCGGAAGCTTGAAGCGAGGCTTGCGGTTGCGGCGCGAAACCGGCACCGATGCGGGGATCAGCCGATCGTCACCAACATGCAGCGAGCGAAAATGCGACGGCGTCAACGCCGTCGTGGCGGCCGGATGATAATGGCAAAGCAAAAAATGGGCATCGCTCGCCAAGAGGATCCGTTCGCAGCCTTCCATATGATTGGCAACGAGCTGTACGTTGGGCACGAATGGTAGCTCGGTCTCGATGCGACGCAGCCAATCCGGAAAGAACGTCAGCGACAGCGCATTGGTCGAGGCGAACTTCAGTACGTCCGAGGCACCGCGCGCCCGCTCCTGCGCCTCGAGCCGGCCGGCACTCAATCTGCGCACGATATCGTCAGCAGTGTGACGAAAGGCTTCACCAGCGGGCGTCAGATTGACGCTGTGCGTGGTGCGATCGAGCAGCGATGCGCCAGCCCAGACCTCGAGCGCCTGTATCCTCCGGCTGAGCGCCGGCTGGGAACAGTTTCGCTCCTCTGCGGCCCGTGAAAAACTGCGCGCTGTCGCAACCGCGATGAAATCGTATAACCAGTTGATCTCCATGGAGAGCTCTCGTTTATGCAGGCCTTGCATAACGATATCAGCATCCGGCATTGGATTTCTAGTCGCGCGCGCGTCACGGTGGCCGGAAAGAAGCTTTGGAGGAAGGCGGGATGGCCGCGCGCACGTTGTATGACAAGCTGGTGGACTCCCATGTGGTCCGCAATCTGGATGATGCCGGGCTCGTCCTGCTGTACGTCGACCGAACCGTCCTCAACGAGTATACCAGCCCCCAGGCGTTTGCCGGCCTGCGCGCCGCGGGGCGGAAAGTTTGGAATCCCAAAGCGGCGCTGATGGTGGTCGATCACGTCAACCCTACAGCCGCACAACGCACCCGCGCCATGCCGGATAGCGGCGCCGCGCGCCAAGTTGACTACTTCGCTGAAAACGCCCGGGATTTCGGCATCGAATATTTCGATATTCTCGATCCGCGCCAAGGCATCGAGCACGTCGTCGCCCCCGAGCAGGGCCTCGTCATGCCAGGTATGGTCATCGCCGCCGGCGACAGCCACAGCACCGCCTATGGCGCCTTCGGCGCGCTCGGCTATGGCATCGGGACCTCCGATATCGAGCACTATCTTGCAACCTCGACGGTGCGCTACCGACGCCTCAAAACGATGCGCATCCACCTCACCGGAGACGTCCCGTTCGGGGTCACGCCGAAAGATATCGTCATGGAGATCATCCGGCGGATCGGCGCCGACGGGGCTACTGGCTATGCCGTTGAGTTCACTGGCCCCGTCGTCTCAAACATGAGCGTCGAAGGCCGCATCGTCATGTCCATCATGATCGTCGAAGCGGGCGCGCGTGGTGTCGTGGTCGCCCCGGACCAGAAGGTGCTGGACTATTTAAAGGGCCGGCCGCGCGCGCCAAAGGGCGAGATGTGGGAGCGAGCGGCCAAGAAATGGCTGACGCTCGCCTCGGACCCCGATGCCCGGTTCGACCGCGAGGTTGCGCTCGATGTCGCGGATGTCGCCCCTCTCGTCACCTGGGGAACCAGCCCCGACCAGGCAATTGCAGTGACCGATATTATCCCCGATCCTGCGCAACAGGTGGCGCCTGAACGCAAGGCCGCGGCCCTTCGCGCCCTGAGCTATATGGGGCTTCGAGCCGGTGATCCCATTCAATCCGTCCCGATCGATTTTGCGTTCATCGGCTCCTGCACGAATTCGCGCATCGAGGATTTGCGCGACGCGGCCGAGGTCTTTCGTGGCCGCCGTGTTGCGGCCGGTGTACGGGCAATCGTAGTGCCGGGATCGACCCACGTCAGAGCGCAAGCCGAGGCTGAAGGCCTTGCAAAAGTGTTCACGGATGCCGGCGTCGAATGGCGGCAATCCGGCTGCTCGATGTGCCTTGCCATGAATGACGATGTGCTCAAGCCCGGAGAGCGGTGTGCGTCCTCGACCAACCGAAATTTCGAAGGCCGCCAGGGACCAGGCGCCCGCACGCATCTCATGAGTCCGGCAATGGTGGCCGCGGCCGCGGTCACCGGCCACATCGCTGACGTTCGTTCACTGCTGGGAGTTGCAGGCCAATGATGCCATTCGATCAAGTTTCAGGCGTCGCTGCACCCATGATGTCGCCAAACATCGACACCGACGTGATCATGCCCAAAATGTTTCTTAAGGGCGTGGACCGGAGCGGGCTGGGCGAGGGCGCCTTCAATCTGCTGCGCTTCTCCGCCGGTAAACCCAATCCCGAGTTTATTCTCAATCAGGACGGTTATCGCAACGCTTGCTTCCTCGTGGTCGGCCCAAATTTCGGCTGCGGTTCGAGCCGCGAGCACGCGGTGTGGGGGCTTCAACAGCTCGGCATCCGGGCATTGATCGGCACCAGCTTCGCCGGGATATTCAATGACAATTGCGGCAACAACGGCCTGTTGACGATCTCGCTCGAACCCGATCTCGTAGCTGAGATCGCTAACGCTGTGGCACATCGTGAGCGCAACGACGTCTTCGTTGATCTTGCAGCGCAGACGATCCGCTTCGACCGTGGCCGCCGCCCGATCAAATTCGACATCGAGCCGACGAGGAAAGAGGCGTTCCTGACGGGCCGGGATTTCGTCGCATCAACCCTGGTCCTTGCTGACGACATCCGCGCTTTCGAAGCACGCCATGCTGCGGAGAATCCCTGGATCTTCTGACTGGCAAGCCAGTCCTCGCGGCCAGCAGACTGGCCGCAGCCCGGATGACGAAAATAACAAAATTGGAGGGAACTTTGGTTGACACGACTTTTCGTCCGGCCGCGCCGGAGGCAATCCCTTCGACGAAGCTCAACGGCGTCAAGATCGGCCCGTTGCCAATCAGCATATACGTCGGAGCGGCCATCGTCTGTGCTGCCGCGGTTTACTCTGGAAAGCTCCCGAACGATGTGATCGGCGGTCTCCTGGTCCTCATGCTGCTCGGCTTTCTGCTGGGCAAGCTTGGCCAGACGATACCGGTTCTCAAGCAGATCGGTGGGACCGCGATCCTATGCCTGTTCGTTCCGGCAGCACTGGTAAGCTATGGCTTGATGCCGGATGCCGCCCTTAAAGCAATCACCACGACGTTCCGGACCGCCAATTTTCAATACTTCTTCATCGCCTGTCTCGTCGCAGGCTCAATCCTCGGAATGCCCTACCGCGTCTTGGTTCAAGGCTTCATCCGCATGTTCGTTCCGCTTCTGATCGGGACCATTGCCGCCGTCTCGGCCGGCATTCTGGTCGGGCTGGCATTCGGGTATACTCCCAAGGACACGTTCTTCTTCATCATCATTCCGATCGTCGGCGGCGGCCTTGCCGAGGGCGTATTGCCGCTCTCCATTGCTTATTCCGAGATCTTGCAGCGGCCGCAAGCCGATCTTGTCGCACACATGGTGCCTGCGGCATTGCTCGGCAACGTGGTCGCAATCGTTTGCGCCGGGCTTCTTGCGCGCCTTGGCGAGAGACGGCGCGATCTGAGCGGGCAGGGCATGCTGGTCAAGACCGGCGACAATGACATCCTAGGCGACGTGCGGCCCGATCGGCCTATTGATCTCGGATTGCTGGGAGCAGGTATGGTGCTGTCCTGCGGTCTATTCGTGCTTGGCATGACCCTAGCGCCATTTACAGGGATACCTGGACCGATCATGATGATCATCGCGGCGGTCGCGTTGAAGCTGACCAAGATCCTACCGAACGAGATGGAGCTCGGCGCCTACCAGATCAACAAGTTCATGTCGACCAACCTGACCTTTGCGATCCTCGTCGCCATGGGCGCATTGCTGGTCAAATGGGAACAACTCGTCGCCTCCTTCAACCCGGGATACATCATGATCTGCACCGCGACCGTGCTGGCCATGATTGCCTCCGGCTTTTATGTCGGCAAGTGGCTAAACATGTATCCGGTCGAGGCTGCGATCGTCACCGCCTGCCATTCGGGACTGGGCGGCACCGGGGATGTTGCCATCCTTGGCGCCGCCGATCGCATGGGCCTCATGGCATTCGCCCAGATCGCCACTCGTGTCGGCGGGGCGATCATGATTGTGATCGCGACCCTGCTGCTGAAGTCGCTATCCTGATCTGGCGTGTTGGAGATGCAACAAATGGATCGGCGCGACTTTACAAAGGCCCTATTGGCCATGTCCGCCAGCGCTGGCATGTCAGGTGCAGCGGTCGCGGAGCAGGAGCCAAGCGGCGGCGTCCCTTCGCTTGCCGTGCGCGTCAACGACAAGATCAGGCTGGGTGGCCAACGCAACTTCGACAGAGGACCGGTGACCTCGCGGCAGAACATGCAGTGGCACCAGCGGTGGGGCATTCGCTATCTCGATGTCTCGCTGGAGACGAGAAACGCCGCTCCGGACGTCTTTGGAAGCGATACGCCCGACGAGGGTGCGCTTGCTCGCGCTCAGGCGCTCGGCACGGGCATGGGAGGCGCGCGGCTTCAGCCCACCACGCGCTGGAGCCTCGAAGGCATGATGCGCATCGCCGACACGCTGCAGAAAAACGATCTCATCTGGGAGAGCATCCGGATGGATTCGGCGTACATCGCGATGGCGCCGGGGCCGGAACGCGACCGTTATCTGGATCTGATTTGCGAAAACGTCCAAACCGCCGGCCGCGCCGGGGTCAAGATCATCAGCTATCATTGGAATTTGACCCCGATCCGGCGCAATCGCAAAGTTCAGGGCCGTGGTGGGTCGGAATACGACGCGTTCAAGCTAGAAGACAATTGGCGCGACCTCCCGCCGACCCCTGCAGGCCGTGTCTCAGCGGACGACTATTGGGAGCGCCTGCATGTTTGGGCGTCCCGCGTCATCCCCGTGGCCGCGGAGAGCGGGGTCAAAATGGCTTGCCACCCCTACGATCCGGGCGGCCTGCCTCTCGGCTATCTCGGTGTCGACAGCTTCGATGCCGGCGATTATGCGAACGCGCTGCTCAAATACGAGAAGCTGTACGATTCACCTCATAATGGCTTTCAATACGATACCGGGGTCTCACGGGAATCGATGCCTGAAGGGGTTGATCAGCTTGCGCTGTTATACGGTTTGATCAAGAGAAAGAAGATTCATCAGATCCACTTCCGCAATGTCCGCGCCAGCCAGAACGACTTCGTCGAGGTCTATCATGACGAGGGCGATGTGGACTTGTTCAACATCATTCGCCTGCTTCGCGACAGCGGCGGCTCACTGCTGGCCGATCATAGTCCGCGTCATCAGGATGATCCCTCTTACGTGATAGGCTTTGCGTTCGCAAACGGCTACATTCTCGGCCTCCTGCGCGCTGCCCATGAAGAGGCGCTCAAGTCCATCGCACGATAGCCCGTTATGGAACCAGATCGGATGAAGAAAATGAACAGGCTGCTAAAGCTCAATCCCAACAGGTTCACAATGAAGTCGGTGCTCGCAATCTCGATCCTTTCGGCCTTGGCATTATCCGAGGCCTTCGCGCAGAACACCGCGCTGCCGACTGGCCCCCAATGGGGCGATCAAAACCTATCGGCTTTTTATCGTTGGACCGATCCGCTGCCCACAAGGCCGGGCGTGATGCTGCGTGAAGAGCCAATGAAGGCCCAGCCGGAGATCACGAAAGCGGCTCTCGCCGAACGCATTCTCTACAGTTCGACGGATGTACGTTGGCACGCCGGGATCGTACCGGTGAGCGGGACACTGTATCTGCCGGTTGGAGAACCGCCGGCCGGAGGCTGGCCCCTCGTGGCCTGGGCTCATGGCACGCTGGGCGTTGCGGACGTGTGCGCGCCGTCCTGGGCCGGGCACAAGCCGCGCGATGCAACCTACATCCAAAAATGGCTAGAGAATGGGTTTGCGGTCGTTGCCACCGATTACCAGGGTCTCGGCGGTCCCGGCCCGCATCCTTACCTGATCTGGGAAGCTGAAGGGCATTCCGTGCTCGATGCCGTCCGGGCAGCGCGCGCCGCCCATGGCGACAAGCTCGCTCCCAAGGTCTTCATCAGTGGTCAGTCGCAAGGCTCAGGCGCAGCTTTGGGCGCAACAACGGTCGCACCGAACTATGCGCCAGATGTACCCTTGCTCGCCACAGTCGCCACAGGGGTCGTGTCGACCTTTCCCGACGGCCCTTACCGGCCTGCGGAGGCATTCAAGGTTGGCTCGCCGATTTACCTCACCCTCATGATGCTCGGCGGTTCGCTTCCCGATGAGGCACCCCCCGTAGACAACCTCGTGACTGACAAGGGAAGGCTCGTCTTACGCGCAGCACGAGAAGGCTGCACCGGCGAGATGCGCGCGATCGCGCAGAAAGATACTGTCACCGCCGACAACGCCTATGTCCAACCGATCGCGAACATCGAAGCGAGCCTTGCGTCTCCGACCGACATGAAGCCCGTGCGGCTGCCGGTGCCCGTTCTGCTTGGCACGGGTCTGGCCGATTCAGTACTGCCGCCCCGTCGCCAATATGCAGCCGTGGCGGCCTTATGCTCGGCCGGAAACGAGGTCGTTTGGAACACCTATCCTGGTGCCACTCACAACGGGGGCCTGATTGCCGCTTTCCCGGACGCATTGGCGTTCTTCAAACAGACACTTGAAGGCAAAAAGACGCCAAGCAACTGCGCGCGCATTACCGAGCCGGGGCTTCCGACGACACCGGCGCCTGGTATACCCTTCAATGACTGACTAGCGGTTCTTTGCATCTTAGCGCATCGGTTTGCACGAACCGATGCGATCCAAGCCAGGCAGTCCTTTCTGAGAAGCTCTGGGCTGCCGGTTTGACCTGCGCCTTCGGCTAAATTGAGCCCCTTCCAAGTGCGCCAGGGGAGGCTTTCGTTGGGTTAGTCTCGTCGAGCGCGATCCTTTCGATTTCTAGCGCTCGCGCCCGTGACGACCGGCGGCTTATTTCTTGTTTCTTATCGGTCGGCATATGCCGCGACCGTCTCTCCGCTCTTGAGGTAGAAAGCCATGTCAGGAACTTTAGCCATCGTCGCGCGCTTTGTCGCGAAGGCGGGTTGTGAGGAGGAATTGAGGGCTACACTACTAGAGGCTGCGGCAATCGCCCTGGCGGAGGAGCCTGGCTGTCGTCGCTTCGAAATCCTGCAGGCGGTTAATCCTGATGGCGTGGTGCTGCCGGATACTTTCATGTCCAATGAACTCTTCGACGACTACGAGGCCGTCGAGGCGCACCGTAACTCCAGGCACGCTCCCGTCCGCAAGGCTCGGATCCGTGCTCTTGTGTCGAGCCAGACCCGGATCGAGATGGGCGCTGTGATTGATGAAGTCTGATGACGCTCCCCCGAGATCGAGCATCCAAAATGAGCCGCTTTGCAACGAGGCAAGCACAGGGTGCTTATGGCTAGGACAATGTGATGGAACATAGGGGTGTCGGCCGTTCAGGGCTGAGGATCCCAGCCCTGGCCTTTGGGACAGCGACTTTCGGCGGTGGGAACGAGTTCTTTCGCAAGTGGGGCACGACCGATCTATCGGAGGCCCGACGGCTCGTCGACATATGCCTCGATGCGGGGCTGAATCTCTTTGACACCGCCGACGTCTACTCGATGGGCGCGGCGGAAGAAATCCTCGGAAAGGCTCTGGGCTCACGCCGATCGCAGGCCCTGATCGCCACCAAGCTCGGCTACCGCTCGCATAGCGGGCCGAACGGAATGGGGGCGAGCCGGCAGCACATCATAATGGCGTGCGAGGCCTCGCTGAAGCGACTTGGCTGCGATCACCTCGACCTGCTGCAACTCCACGGCTATGACGAAAATACACCGATCGAGGAAACACTGCGCGCCTTCGAGGAACTGATCAAGGCCGGGAAGGTCCGCTATATTGGGGCGTCTAACTTCTCCGGATGGCAGCTGGCCAAGATGGCCACCACCGCTGACTGGCTTGGCTTGCCGCGCCCCATCTCGCATCAGGTCCACTATTCCTTGCTGTGCAGGGACTATGAACACGAATTGATGCCCGCGGGTTTCGATCAGGGCATAGGCGCCATCATATGGAGCCCGCTATCCGGCGGCAAGCTTAGCGGCAAGATCAGCCGTGACCGGCCGCCGCAGGCCGACAGCCGAGCGGCGAAATTCGGAGGCCTGACCGAGCGCGACGCCAAGCTCTTTGACATCGTGGATGCGCTCAACGATATCGCGCAGGAGCGCGGGACAAGCGCGTCTCAAGTTGCGATCAATTGGCTACTCGCCCGGCCAACCGTCTCAAGTGTCGTCATTGGCGCCCGCACGGCCGAACAGCTCGTTGAAAACATCGCAGCCCTCGACTGGCAACTTTCCATCAAGGAGGTGGAGCGCTTGAACCAAGTGAGCGCCTCGCCAGCACCCTATCCCTATTCACATCAGTCTATGTTCCCTGAATTACTTCGTCCGCTCAGCGGAATCTCTCGGTAATGCATGCAACTGGCAGGCTAGGGTCTCGCAATGTTTGGCACTTTCGAACAATGCTCGCCTGAACGGTCCATCCCTGCCGGGGCGCGGCGCTTGCAAAGGGAGACCAAATGTCCGACGCCATCCGCAGCTTTGACCATCCGCGGCTATCAACTCATGGAAATCACAACAGAGCCCTTCAGCTCGTCTCCGGGTTCCAGAATCACAGTTCCAGTGTCAGCACAACCGCGAGCGAACAGGTTGAACCCGTCCGCAACGTGGCTGACGGGCTCTGCGCATAGATGTGCGGCATCAGCGGGCCGATGCAGCACAAAATGCGAAAATGCAGGATCCCCTCGCATTTCAATCCGATCACCATTCGAGCGGTGAATAACGCAGAGCCCGCGCCATCCACTGCGATAAAGCGTCACCTCACCGGGCGGCAATGAATCTGCTGTGGGCCCGGCAGAATGGGCATCCGGCAGCGCGGCGAGATAGTCCGTCGTCACGGCCCAGTCGATCGGTGCGTCAAACTCTATGTTGTCATCGACTTGGTGCTCGAAATAGGGATGCAGGCCGATTCCACCCGGCATCGGCGTCTGCGCCTCGTTTCGAAGATTGAGACAAAATATGGCACGCGAGGGTTCAAGTTCGACCTTAAGAGTTGCGCTGAACGCCCAAGGCCAGTCGGCGCCTCCCTTGTGCGAGTATCGCATCGTCACCTGCGATGGCGTCAGCGAGATCGTCTCCCAAGGCATCCTGTGCGCATGCCCGTGCAACGTATGCGGCAGCGCGTCGGGATGGGCCGCAAGCTCGTACCGCTTACCCTGGAAGAGAAGAACCCCATCCCTCACGCGGTTGCTATAGGGGACGAGGGGATAGATACCACCCTTGGGCCAGCGCAGTAACTGAGCGGGCTCTACCCCGGCCGGGAACGGACGCAAGACCCGTCGCGGCAAGCCGCTACCCTTGCTGCTGCACAGCTCGAGAGAGGTCACGCGTCCGCCAGCGGACGCCGAGAAGCCAAGTCGAGCCGCACCGGCCGTCAAAAGCTGGTTGGTGATCATAGAACGCCATTCAAACCATTTGAGATGGACCGTTTGAGCGCCCGTTCACTGCCGCAGCTTAATGCTCAGCTGATTCGGCGACGAACGCCGCCAGCTCGGGCGTCGCAGGCATCCGCAGGATGTCCGACGATCCCATTTCGTGCACCTTGCCATCGCGCATATAAATGACGCGGTCCGCCACCTTGCGGGCAAAGGCCATTTCATGGGTCACCAGGATCATGGTCATGCCGTCGGCCGCGAGCTGCTCCATGACACGCAACACTTCTCCCGTAAGCTGCGGGTCGAGCGCTGAAGTCACTTCATCGAACAGCATCAACTTAGGCTCCATGGCAAGGCTGCGGGCAATGGCTACGCGCTGCTGTTGCCCGCCGGAAAGCTGTTCCGGATAGCAGTCCATCTTCTCCCGCAGCCCCACTTTGGCGATCACAGTATCCGCAATTTCGCGGGCCTGCCGCTGCTTCATGCCTTTTACCATGCGCGGGGCCAACATGATATTTTCGGCCACGGTCAGGTGCGGGAAGAGGTTATAGCTTTGAAAAACGATTCCGACATCGCGTCTCAAAGACTTCAAGTCGATGTCGTCATCATGGAGCTCGTGGCCGCAGATCAGCATCGAGCCGCCTTGGATGGTCTCCAGGCGATCCATGCAACGTAGCGCCGTGCTCTTGCCCGATCCGCTCTGGCCGATGATAGCGGCGACTTCGCCCCTGTTCACCTCAAAGGTGACACCTTTAAGGACTTCCAGCTCGCCAAAGCTCTTGCGCACGTCCTTTAATTCAACGATTGGCGACATTGAGTTTCCTTTCGAGGGCTCTGCTTTGAACCGACAGCGGATAGCAGATCGCAAAGTACATCAGGGCAGCGATGCCGAAGTAGAGAAACGGCTCAAATGTTGCGTTGTTGATGATCTTTGCGTTGTAGGAGAGCTCGGCGTATCCGACCACAAGTGAGGCGATCGATGTGTTCTTGACGATCTGGACCAAGAAGCCGACTGTCGGTGGAATGGCAATGCGCAGAGCTTGCGGCAGGATGACAGCCCTCATGCGCTGCCAGCGCGTCAGGCCGAGGCACTCTGCGGCTTCCCATTGCGGCTTCGCCACCGCCTGAATGCAGCCGCGCCAGATCTCGCCCAGATAGGCGCTGCTGTAAAGTGTGAGCGCGAAGGTCGCTGCCGTCAGCGGAGATAAGGAGTCGTAGCCCAAAATGCTCGGCCCGTAAAAGCACAGACCCATGAGGACGAGCAACGGAAGTCCCTGCATGATCTCGATATAGGCCGCCGCCCCGCGCGAAATCGCCCAATTCCGCGAGATGCGTGCCAGAGCGACGATGAAGCCGGCGATGCCGCCAAACAGGAAAGTTAACAGGCTCAATACGACCGTCGCCCATAGCCCCTGGAGCAACGAGAGAATGTAGGCGCTATTCATCTGCTATCTCCATGCTCACAGCGGGGTTCCGAGCTTGCGGCGGCGAGGAAACATCGCAAGCCCGAGGAGAGCAAAACCCCCACGTACCAGTATGGCGAGACCTAGATAGATGCCGCCGAGCACGACGAAGATTTCGAAATTGCGATAAGTCTCGCTCTGGATACGGTTAGAGATCCCGAATAGCTCCTCAACGCCAACCGAGGACACGATGCTCGAGGCCAGCATCAACAGAACATACTGGCTCGACAGCGCCGGATAGACGCGCTCCAGCGCTGGCCGAATAATCACATGCAGATAGGTTTGGGTGCGCGACAGTCCAAGGCAGGTCGCCGCCTCAAGCTGGCCGCGATGGATCGATTCAATGCCCGCACGCACGATCTCAGTCGTATAAGCTCCGATATTGACCGTCAGCGCGATGGTCGCACCAACCAGGATGGGCAACCGAATTCCCATGCTCGCAATGCCAAAGATTAGGAAGTAGCACTGCACGAGCAGCGGCGTATTGCGGATGAACTCCACATACAAGGAGACGATCCAACGGGCCCAGGTTGGCCCGCCGGTCCGGACCACGGCGCAGGCACCACCTAAAAGGATGCCGAACACCGTGCAGAATAAAGTGAGCCGTAGCGTCGTCCAGATACCCTCCAACAGGAGCGGCCAATAAGCCAGCACGGCTGCGAAGTCGAAATTGTAAGTCATAGGACTTTGCTCGTTTCAAGGGCCGTAGGCCATGTCATTGAGACGCGGCGATGACTTCCTGGGGCAGGTCGGCGCCCTGAAACTTCTTGAAGATCGCTTGGAGTTTTCCGTTGGCGATGTTCTTCTTCACCCAGCTGTCGACCCATTCCTTCAGATCCGTATCCTCCTTACGCATGCCAACACCCATAGGCGCGGTCCGAAGCGGCAGCTTCAGCTCAAGCTCTTTGGCCGGGTTCTTCTTATTGATCAGGTCGACAAGGGTCGGCACCTGCGCGACCAAGTCAAGCTGGTTGGACACGACCGCCGTCATGGTCGTTGCTTCATCCTCAAAGCGCACGATTTCCGCATCTCGCGGGGCCGCCGCAGTCACATCCGCATCGTTCGTCGTGCCGCGCGTGACGGCAATGCGCTTTCCCGACAAATCAGCGAACGTCTTGATCTGCATGCTCTTCGGTGCTGCCACATAGGACGTCGCTCCAGAATATGGCAGCGAGAACGCGATCAGCTTCTTGCGCTCATCAGTGATCGACAAGGCCGAAAGGACTGCGTCTGCGCGATGCGACATCAGGAAAGGAATGCGATTGGCGCTGTTCGTCCCCACGATCTCCATCTTCACGCCGAGATCGGCAGCCAAGAGCTTAGCTGTTTCGACTTCCGAGCCAGTGGGATTGAGGTCTTCGTCCTTGAATGCCCAGGGAGGGACACTGAGATCGACGGCGATGCGAATGATACCCGCGGACTTGATCTTCTCAAGCGTCCCGGCTGTCGCTGTTTGCCCCAAGAGGGCCAGCGAGACAACAGCAGCTGTCAAAACTCTAGCAAGAGTCTTCATTTTCAATCCTCCCGATGGCAATTGACTGTTCGAATTAGAGCTACGCCCAGATTTTCGGCTAGAAGAGGTCGATTCGGACTCGGTATTCGGAGCGCATCCGCTTCCGCCCCGGCGTTATTCTCGTCGCGGCGGTGCCAGGCAGAGCGACCACTCAGGGAGCAGGCGGCGATCGATTCCTTTGGCCCGACCGCCTCGATGGCGTTCGCAAGTGTCTCCTCCAGAGTGCCAAGTATTGTTGTTATGATTGCGCGAAACGTTAGCGAGCGCGGCTTTCAACGTGAAGCCCGTCTTTCATTGTCCGCGAGAGATCGTCTCACTTCGTGAGACTGTCGCCGTTAGTGAGCGGTCTGATGCTCAATGACCAGAGGTCATGAAGGAGAACAGAAGCGCGATCTGTCCATCCAGCATGTGCGTGCCGTCTCGCGTGGCGCAGCCAATCTTGGCTGCCTCCGACAGGAGCCTTGTCGGGACCGGATCGGTGATAACGTCGGCAACGATCATGTGCGGCGCAAGTTGAGCGGGATCGACTGGTAGCGGGTCGCCGTCCCGCAAGCCTGCCGACGTCGCATTGACGACAATATCGCAATCGCGAGGAACGGCAGTATCGATGGAGACCTTGCCTGGATATGCCTTACTAAGCCTGTCAAACAGGCTGTTCTGGTTTGACGCGTCGAGGTCGTGGAAGGTCAACCGGCGGGCGCCTTCTTCGAGCATGGAGACGCCGATCGAGGAGCCTGCACCGCCCGCGCCGACCATGAACACGTTTTTGCCGGCGATGGCATGGCCCGCCTTCTTCAATCCGGCAGTCAGACCGGCACCGTCGAAATTGTCGCCGAGCCAGCGGCCGTCCTGTTCTCGTCGCATGGCGTTGATCGCCCCGAGGACCTTGGCGCGATCAGACAGGCGGTCGCAATGCGCGATCGCCCCGAATTTGTGTGGCAGCGTGATAAGAATACTGTCGATGTTGAGCATTGCTTTGAGGGCCGCCAGAGCCGTGTCAAGATTGCCTCTCTCGACCTGCAGCGGCACCAGCACACCGTCATATCCGGCATCCTCCATTCGCTTGGTCAGCCAGCCCGGTGCCAGCACCTGCGAAATAGGCGAGCCTATTAGCGCATGAACGCGTGTCTTTCCGGTCAGTGAGGTCATGAACAGGCCCGGGCGCTTCAGGACAATTTGGGCGGAGGCGAGGGCGGCGCCATGGCATAGCCCCTGGCCTCATAGTCGAAGTCATGCAGCTTGTTGACTGTCTCGGCCTTGTTGACGGGAGAGGCATAGTAGGCCCGGATCTCGGCAATCCGTGTGACGTCGTCGTTGAAGACGTACCATTCATCGCCGCGCAGCACCTCACCAAGGGCCGTCTTCCAATGGGTCCATTCGATCACCGCTTCGTGGCCGTCCGAGCTGGCCAGAACCTTCTCAATGGTCCAGCGCGATCCCATCGTTTTGACACACCAGACCCAGCCGTCGGCTATTGCCTGAGCGCCGCGCCAGGGCGCACCAGGCAGGCCGGGTGGGAAATAGTGGACAGCATTGCTCGTGAAGCAGTCCAGCAGCGCCTGGTGATCGGCATCGTTGCAGGCTTGAAAGTATCGGCGGATCAAGGCCTCCGCCTGCGCGGCTTTCGTGAGCGCACCCATCGCTTTACTCCGCCGCTCGCCGGGCTCGCCATTCCGCGTATTCCTTCAGCGTTGCCTCGTTCGGCGGGTAGGTGCCCCAAAGAGGCGCGCCAGCATCGATCTTGGTGAATAGAAATCTCTCGCGCAGCTCCTGCTCATGAGACTCCTCCGCCACCTCCTCGGCGATGGCACGTGGGATGACGACGACGCCATCGCTGTCCCCGACGATGATGTCGCCGGGGTAAACGGCAACATCGGCGCAGCCGATTGGCAATTGCATGTCAACCGCGCGATGATAGGCAGGGCGCGTCGAGGCCGTGTTGGCCCTGCAGTAAGCGGGAAACGCCATTTTTGAGATTTCTGTCCCGTCGCGGAATGCGCCGTCGGTAATGGCTGCCGCAACGCCCTTGCGCATCATGCGCGTCATCAACATGTTGCCGGCCGATGCGGCACGCGGGTCGTTGCGGCTGTCGATCATCAGGACTTGGCCTGCACCAATCGCCTCCACGGCCTCCCACTGCATATTGTCCTCACCCCGCTTGCGGAGATCAGAAAGATCCCAGTCCTTGTCTTCCCGCGAGGGAATGAAGCGCAAGGTGAAAGCCTCCCCGGCAAACGCACCAGCGCTCGGATTGAGCGGCGTGATCCCAACCAGGAATTGCTGACGATAGTTGCGCTTGAAGAGCTGCGTGGTCAGCGTCGCTGTCGAGCAGGCCTTCAGCTTTTCGAGGGTTTGGGAAGCAATCGGAGCCATGCGTATCTACCTCCAAGAACGGAATCTAAACCAGCGCAAGCAGTGCAATGCTTGCCTTCAGGCATCACCATAGCGGCAGCAGTGCTCGGCGGAAGGCCTATCAAGCTCGCAGCGAGTGCGCCGTCTCACATGTTGAGATCAGGTGCGGGGAGCGTAGCGCTTGAGGACATCGAGATCTGGTTCAAAGCCGATGCCGATGCGATCAGATGCGCTGACAACCCCCTTCACCGGCTTCGGTGTGCTCGCGAGCCACACTTCAGGGTCGACGAACAGGAACTCGATCAGCGTCTTCTCCTGCATCAAAGGCAGCATCGCCAGGGTCGCAAGATATCCCGGCCCGAAGTAAGGCGTATGTGGCATGACGCTCTTACCGTGTCGCTCGCATGCGGCCAAGATCTTGACGAATTCGGAGATCCCGCCGACTTTTGTCATACTCGGCTGTGGATAGGTAACAGCGTTGATGATCCGCATGAAATCAAAGGCCGTGCTGGCGTTCTCACCGCTGCCAACGGGGATTGCGGCCTTCTCAATCTCCTCCATACTCTTGTAGTCGTCGGGCGGGAATACCGGCTCCTCCACCCACAAGGTGTTGCAGGCGCGGAACGTTTCTCGCAAAGCGATCGTCTCCTGCATGGACCAGGCGCAATTGGCGTCAACCATCAGCGCGACACCGGGCCCGATGACCTCGCGCGCGTGCCTGATTACATCCGGGGCGATCTCGTGAAGCTTGATGTGCCGGTAGCCGCGCTCGAGCGCCCGCTTGCATTGCTCAGCGACGAGGTCCTTGTCGCCATACCTGACGAGGCTCGCATAGGCCGGCCGGTGCGTCGGCGCATTCGCCCGGAAAAGCCGCCATAGCGGCACGCCCTGCCGTTTCGCCTTCAAGTCCCACAGCGCGATGTCGACCCCTGACAGCGCGAACATGGTTATGCCGTAGCGTCCAAAGAGATGAAGTTTCTTTTGCACCTCCAGGTTCCAGGCAGCGATATCGTCGATGGCTGCCTCGGTCACAAACGGCGCGATCATGTGATCGACGGCCGCGCGCACCGCCTCCAAGCAGAAATAGGCAAAGGCATCGCCCCAGCCGACATGCCCATCCTCATCTTCGATACGAATCAGCACCATGTCGAGGCGATGCCAGCGGGACGGCGTGCCGCCCGTGCCCGGGCCGCCATCGGCGAACGGAATGCGCACCGGAAAGGTTTGCAGTGAGATGATCTTGGGTACGGTGTTGCTTTGGGGCATAATGCGAGTGGCCTGGGTCAAAGCCTTGCGACTGGATCGGCGAGGCCGCGCTCGCCGACATCGATCGACAGGAGGTGTCCCGAAAGAGGAGCATTGGCGAGGCTTTCGCGCGACAGGCCGGTGCGGGCACTGGTCACGAAGAGCTCGGACAGGGAGGCTCCTCCAAACGCGATACCGGTTGGTCTTGGCACGGGGAGGGCGACGGTTCGCTCAATCTCTCCGCTCTCATTAAGCTTCACGACGCTCCAGCCGTCCGACAATCCAACCCATGGGTTAAATTGCTCGTCGACGGCGAGGGCGCAAGGAGCGCCCGCGACCTTCGGAATATCGGCGAATTTTCGCTTTCGCGCCGCCTTTCGCTCAAGCAGATAGACGCATTGACGCGATGGCTCCGTCGCGAACAGGCCGGCATCACCGCAAAAGGCGATGTCGCTCACCTGGCCTTGCACTTCGAACACCGGTTCCATCCCCGATTGCCGTCGCCACGGTCCAACCAGGCTTATGTTGGCCTCGGCGCTGTAGGCTGCTGCCCAGATCTCACCAGCCTCCGAGACGCGCAGCACTTTGAAGGAAATACCCGGCTTTCCTTCAATGCGCTCCTGGCCGCCCGATAAATTGTCGATCACGATGTCATGGCCAACTGAATAGGCGACGCCGCCCTCGACAAGGCACAGCGAGTTGATGCCCTCAGAGAGCGCCTGCAGCGAGACGGTGAAGGGATGCCCGCCGTCGGCGCGGATAGCAGGCGCCAACAGGTCGGCCCAAACCAAGTTCTGCGCGCGCGCATCCCAGCGCGGCGCCGCGCCCACAAAGGCTGTGCTCTTCGTCCAGACCTTGTAATTTCCCGGATCATGCCGAGCGCTCTTGATGGCAGGTGCGAGCAGGCTCGAAATCCGTCTTGCGACATCAACGAGCTCTTGCCCTAATCGTTCGGCGCGCTCGGCGGTGATGCGAAAAGTCGGGCCGGCCACGCTGATGGCCGCAAGCGGTTTGCCGGCGGGATCGAGAATAGCCGTTCCGACGCAGCGGGTGCCGAGAACTATCTCTTCGTCATCGATCGCATAGCCGCGCGCACGGACGATGGCCAGATGTGCCTTCAACTGCTCGCCGTCACAAATCGTCTTCTCGGTAAACTTGGCAAGCCCGTCGCGGACCACCAAGTCGAGTTGCGCGTCGGAGAGATGAGCGAGGATCGCCTTGCCCTGGCTTGTGCAATGCATCGGTTTAAGCGCGCCGAGCCTCGCATTGGATCGCTCGGAATGTGCGCTCTCGAAGCGGCCGAGCGAGAGCACGTGGTGACCGTCTTGAACCGCGAGATAGGCGGTCTCACCGGTCAAATCGCGTAAGCGCCTCAACTCTACGGACGCAATTGACGCAAGGTCAGACGACGACCAAGCATTCTGTGCAAGATCGAGAAAGTTGAAACCAAGCGTGTAGGCCTGGGTGCGCGGATCTGCCCGGATCAGTCCACGCGAGATCAGCGCCGCAAGGATGCGATACAGGGTCGCCCTGGGGATGCCCGTCTGGTCCGCAAGACGCGCCTGGTCGAGGACGCCGGGTGATCTGCCGATCAGCTCGAGAATATCGCAGGCCTTTCCCAGAAGCGCCGTCCCGGCGACATTCTTAGGATGGATCAGCTCCGGCGACCACTCGACTTCGTGTTCAGACATGGCCCAATTTTAGGTTCACGAGACGAGACCATCCAGCCTGTCGCAGGCTTGGTGCGCCTCATCCAGCCGGGTTGCCCACATGGTGAGACCCGGAGGGGCAGATTCCGAGCCAGTGAAGCGAGGGGTTATGTGCTTGGTTTCAAAAAGGCATTTGTCTTGTGGGAACGTCGCATTGATATAACTCCTTGTGCAAAATCTTGACACTTGCAAGGTTTTGTATCATGCGGGTTTCCATGAGGAAGCAACCACAACGCCAGAGGGATAGGGCGATCTCGCTTCTTCAGAAGCGGGGCATGATGCGCCTTTCTGAATTTCTCCAGGAAGGGATCACGGCCGCAACCATTTCCCGAATGGAACAGAAGGGCACGCTCAATCAGCTCAGCCGCGGCCTTTACCAGCTACCCGATGCACTGCTCGACAGTAACCACTCGCTCGCAGTTGCTGCGAAACTCATTCGAAACGGCGTCATCTGTTACGAGTCTGCGCTCGCCTTCCATGAGCTGACAGACCGCATCCCGCCCTATGTATGGATGGCGATCGGTCCGCGCGACTGGCGGCCCAAGATTGCGCGGCCTCGCATTCAAATTACGCGCTTTGGTCCCAAGGAGTTTGACAAGGGGATCAAGCATTACACCATCGAAGGGATCTCGGTACCGATCTACACACCGGCCAAAACTATCGTCGATCTCTTCAAGAGCGGCCAACGTCAAAAAGCCTTCTACAACGTCCCCACAGGCCTTGCGCACGCCACGCAAGCGATGAAAGACGCGATCAGACTGCGCAAAGCGACACCCTCCGAAATCGCAAAATACGCCGCCGAAGCCGGCATATGGGACAAAATCGTTCAGCCGCGCCTTGAGACGCTGACCTTGAATGCGTAGGCCGCTGACGAATGTCGGAGCATCCATCCGTGGCCGCCTGCTCAATCTTGCAAACAGCGTAACGAGCCTTTCGATCTCTTGCTCACACAGTATGCGTTCGAACGGCTGCTCTACAGGCGAAATCTGCGGATCCCTGCTGTTGATTCCGACGTAGACCGAGTTAGCTAAGGAAAGCGCCTTGGTTTAGTTAGGGTTTGCCCGATGGTGGGCCGGGCATTTTATGATCGCGCGAAAGCGATGAGGGGCCCGAAATCATGGTTGTCGGCAGCCTGAAGCGCTGCAATGTAGGCCCTGCGTGCGGTGCCGGCTGTCTGCAAGCCGGCGGCGCCCCATGTAAAGCGCCGGCCCCCAAGCTGCACGATCAACAAGTCAGCAGCCAATCGTGACCAGCGACCGTTGCCGTTTGGGAACGGATGTACGGATACGAGGCGGTGATGGAAGCGAACCGCAAGTTCGTCCGGTGGATAGGTGTTGTTCTCAATCCAATACCTTGCGTCGTCGAGCACCTGATGCAGCGAAATTTCGATCAGATGTGGCGCGACACCAAGATTGCGCTCCGTCGTTCGAAATTTTCCAGCCCAGCGCCAGACGCGTTCGAACATGCGCCGATGCAAACTCTTGAGAAAACTTTCCCGCGTCGGAACCTTGCGGCGGCCAAACGCCCAGCGGTTTGCCGTCGCGATGTTCTGCTGCTCCAGTTCGTTCAACTCGCTACGTAAGGTAATGTGCGTTGGGATAAGATCTTCGCGCTCCTGAGGGGTCAGCGGTGTCGCGTGATCGTCGGCGGCATGCAGATCAGTCTCAGTCATTCGTCGTCCCAGAGGCGCGCGGGGCGTTTCAACAAATCCTCGATCGCTTGTTCCCGAAGCGCGCGGGCAGCCTGATTGTCCTCCACCGCTTGGTCCTCGAGCCGCATCGTTTGCTCGATAGCTCGTGATTGCCGCTCGGCGACCTCAGCAGCTCGCTTGGTTACAACTTCTGCGAGGGGGCGGTCGGGTACAAGCACATAGACCAGCCTGCAGCCGAGGGCCTCGGCCGCGCGTTGAAGCGTATTGAGGGTTACGCTGCCGCCTTGCTCGGATTTTTCGAGTTCCACGATGCGTGGCTGCGAAACCCCCAGCCTCTTGGCATATTGGGCGGTGGTCATGCCGAGGGCGTCGCGGATCGCGCGAATCCAGCCCTTGGGAGGGCGCTGGGAGTGCGAGAGCGCTCGGAGCGCGGCAAAGCGGCTGTCGAGATGCCGGATAGCGTCTTTCATCCGATAAGATATACCATATAACGAGCTGATAAATCTATAAGGAATACCATATTAATATTTCCCGCGGTAATAAGCTTTTTCTTATAATACACAAGGTTGACAATAAGATAAATCTTATCGAAGTGACGCAGGGCCTTCACTACGACCTTTCGTCAACCATTTAACATCATTGCAGAAGTAAGCGACGAGCCACCCCAGGGCGGCGGTGGCGGACCGAATCCGGGTCCGCGTTCTGGTTAGTGGCCTCTAGGGCTGCAGCTGCAAGGGCCGGCGGACACCGCTGCCCTCGTCCCGAAAGGCAAGCTCGCGCAGGCGCGGTAAAACAGGATTGCGATTGTCACTTCTCCAGATGGCGTGCAATTCAGCAAAGATAGAGCGCCCAAAGCGGATAGGCCGAAACACGACATTGTCGAAGCAGGCATTGCGGGTCTCTCCGGGAACAATCGCAAGACCCAACCCCGTGCTGACCAGCGCGAGGATGGCTTGTGCCTGGCTCATCGACTGCACGACATTCGGCCGGATGCCGGCGGCTCCAAACGCCATGGTCAGCAGCGAGTTCATGTAGGGGCCAGCGCTCGAATACATGATGAAGGGTTGCCCATCGAGCTGCTCAAGCTCGGGCCGGCGCCGCCCCGCGAGCGGGTGATCGAGTGGCAGGGCGAGCGCCAGCTCCTCGCGGAACACGCATGCGCTTCTGACCGTCTCGGCCGTCTGCAATGGGCGCACCAAGCCGAAATCGATTTGCCCTGATTTGAGAGCTTCGAGCTGCTCGCGCGAGGTCAGCTCGACAAAGCTTGCTTCGATGTGCGGTAGTTCGCTGCGCAAGCACGAGGCAAGCCAAGGCAAATACCCGTAAGTTGTAGCACCCACGAAGCCGATCGTCAGGGCACCACCAGCCAATAAGGCTGCTTGTCGCGCAGCCTTCACCGCATTCTCCCGTTGCTGAAGCAGCCCTCGCGCTTCAGAGAGAAACGCCCTTCCAGCGACGGTCAGCTCAACCGACCGGCTCGTTCGCTCAAGCAGCGTCACATCGAGCTGTTGCTCGAGCATCTGGATGTGCCGGCTGAGTGGCGGCTGAGTCATGTTGAGGCGCTTGGCCGCTCGCCCGAAATGAAGCTCGTCGGCAACCGCAACAAAGGCACGAATTTGTGCAAATTCGATCATTGATAACTTTAAGGTATTAGCTCGATCCAAAATTGAGTTTAGACGTGAATTGATCCTGCGTCTAGGTTGGGCTCCGTGATCGGCGAGAGATCGATCCGGGAAAACCTCGACGGGAGGATCGTATGTCAGGGAGCAGAGTGGCGCGCTTCCAATTTCGTTTCGTGATCTTGGCACTCATCACGATGTTGCTGGCACTAAGCAGCGGCGATCGAGCGACGCTCTCGATCGCGGGCCCCAATATGTCCAAGGCTCTTGGCATCAGCCCGGTCGAACTCGGCTGGATGTTTTCCGCTTTCGCATGGGCCTACGTGCTGGCTCAGGTGCCCGCTGGCTGGATCACGGACAAGCTCGGCGCAAAGCTCAGCATCCTGGTCGGATTGATCCTCTGGTCGGTCGTCACGTTCCTGATGAGCGGCGTGGCCTGGCTCGCCTATCCGTTTCTGGCCATGCTCGCCTTGCGCTTCCTGCTTGGCGTGTTCGAATCTCCAGTCGGGCCGGCTGCTGGGCGCATCATCGCTGCCTGGTTTCCATCGAGCGAGCGCGGCATTGCCGGCGCGATCTTCAACAGCGCGCAATATGTCTCCCTCGTGATCTTCACGCCTTTGATGGGCTATCTAGATCATCGCTTCGGCTGGGAGCACATCTTCACTGTGATGGGCGTCCTAGGGCTCGCATTCTCCGCCCTCTGGTTCGTCACGTACTATCCGCCTGCTCAACATCCAAAAGTCGCGCCAGCTGAACTCGATCACATTCGCTCTGGTGGCGGCCTTGTCGACCTCGGCGCAGCTCCTGTGCGCTCCGCCGAGCGCGGTCCAAAATGGTCGGATCTGGCCGAAGTCTTCCGCAGCCGCATGCTCGTCGGCATCTTCCTCGCGCAGTACGGCATTACATCCATCACCTGGTTCTTCGTCTCCTGGTTTCCGAGCTATCTCGTCAAGGCCCGCGGCTTTTCGGTACTCGACGCAAGTTTAGTGGCGACCATCCCGGCCATCGCCGGCTTCGTTGGCGGCGTCATGACCGGCTTCTTCTCAGATTGGCTTCTTCGCAGGACCGGATCGCTAAGCACCGCGAGGAAGACGCCGATTACGATTGGTCTGTTGATGACGATGCTGATCATCGGCTGCAATTACACAGACTCCACCACGTTGATCCTAGTCCTGATGAGCGCCGCCTTTTTCGGCAAGGGCTTTGGATCGCTAGGTTGGACCGTAGTGGCCGATACCGCGCCAAAAGAAGTCATCGGGCTGACCGGCGGCGTCTTCAACGCGATCGGTAATACTGCCGGCATCACGACCCCGGTTGCGATCGGCTACATCCTTGCAGCGACCGGATCCTTCAATGGCGCGCTGCTCTATGTCGGCCTCCATGGCCTACTCGCCATTATCAGCTACTGGGTCATCGTGGGCCCGATTCAACGTGCCGTCATTCAGGAAAGGCCCGAGCTTCCTCGCGCTGCGCCAATACCAGCCGAATAGACGCCGGGCCGCAGAAGAGTATTCAACGACGAAAGAGGACGAACAGATGAACTTTATGCAAAACACGACACGCATCATTGCCAATCCGCTAGCTGCGGGACTTGCGCCCGGCGAAGCCACCACCGATCGAATCGCATGGGTCAAGCTATCGCTGGTTTTCCTTCCACTTGCCGCACCGATCAGCGACGCGAAGGTGCTTACCGGCCGCCAAAAGCCGCTCACGGAGATCGCGTTCCTGTTCGCGGAGATCGAAACCGAGCAGGGCCATAGTGGCATCGGCTATAGCTATTCGAAGCGCGCGGGAGGGCCCGGGCAGTTCGCTCATGCCAAGGAAATTGCCGGTGAACTTATAGGTGAGGATCCCAATGACATCGCGCGCATCTGGGACAAGCTGGTCTGGGCCGGCGCTTCCGTCGGGCGTAGTGGACTGTCAACCCAGGCAATTGCCGCCTTTGACATTGCGTTGTGGGATCTCAAGGCCAAGCGAGCGAAGCTGCCGCTGGCCAAATTGCTCGGCGCCCACCGAGATTCGGTTCGCTGCTACAACACATCCGGCGGCTATCTCTCCATGCCCATCGAGGAGGTCAAGGAGCGCGTCTCGATGGCGCTCGAAAAGGGCATCGGCGCCATCAAGCTCAAAGTCGGCCAGCCCGACCCGATGGTTGATCTCGCCCGCATCGAGGCAGTGCGCAAACATATTGGCGACGTACCGCTGGCGATCGATGCCAATCAGCAATGGGACCGCACGACTGCACTGAGGTTTGGTCGCATTGCCGAGCAGTTCAGCCTGACCTGGATCGAAGAGCCGCTGGATGCTTACGATTACGAAGGGCATGCCGCGCTCGCCAAGGAGCTTGCAACCCCGATCGCCACGGGTGAGATGCTAACAAGCGTCGATGAACATTACGAGCTGATCCGGCACAATTCGGTCGACTTCATTCAGCCAGACGCCCCCCGCGTCGGGGGCATCACCCCCTTCCTGAAGATCCTCGCGCTTGCCGACCATAAGAAGCTGCAGCTCGCTCCCCATTACTGCATGGAGATCCACCTTCATCTGACGGCGGCTTACGGCCGCGAGCCCTGGGTCGAGCACTTCGAGTGGTCGGAAGCCATGTTCAACGAGAAACTCCATGTCGTGAATGGACGCATGATCGTGCCAAACCGACCGGGCCTCGGCTTCAGCCTCTCGGATCAGGCTCGGGCATGGACTCGCGCCACTCACGAAGCCGGAAAGCGGCCCTAATAAACAGAAGGCTGGTCCGGCCCCGCCGGCCCAGCCTTTTGAGGCCGAGTAGACTTAGCAGCACGTTACGAGGAGTTGAACGCATGAACCGCGCAGTGTCACTCAGCCGCCGTACGTTTGTAGGCCTCCTTGCCGCAGCGGGGCTATCGCCACGAGCAGTTGCTGCGCAGAACACAGCTCGCGCGGTCCTCTACGTCGCAGTTGGGTCCGAGCTGATGTGTTACGAGGCCGACGACACGAAGCTCGCCTTGCAGAAAATTGACACTATTCGCGTGCCAGAGGCGGTTCAGTACGCCTGGAAGCATCCATCAAAGCCGCTGCTCTACGTGGCTTTTAGCAACCGGTATACCTCCAAGGCTGACGACCGGCACGGGGTCGCGGTCTATGCGATCGATCAAGACACGGGGCGGCTGCAGCAATTTGGAGAGCCTGTCTTTCTCAAGAACCGCCCAGTTAACCTCACGCTCGATCCGGCAGGGCGCTATCTGCTTGTTGCTTACAACATGCCGTCAGATCTGACCGTCCATGCGCTCGGGGAGAACGGCTCCATCGGAGTTGAAATCAAGCAGTCCGGCTCAATCGATGCCGGCATCTATGCTCACCAAGTCCGTGTCTCACCGTCTGGCAAGCTCGTCGTGCTTCCGACGCGCGGCAACGATCCGGGCGCCGGCAAGCCCGAAGATCCCGGAGCCCTGAAAGTCTTCCGATTTGAAGCGGGGCAGCTTTCGCATGAGACTTCGATCACTAAAGGAAACGGACTTGGCTTCGGCCCGCGGCACGTCGACTTTCATCCGGAAAAACCGTGGATGTTCGTATCGATGGAACGCAACAACCAGCTGCTGGTCTATGGGACGAGTGACGAAGGCATCGATCCTAAGCCGCTGTTCGAAAGATATACTGCTGAAAACCACGAAGCTAGGCTACCGGTCCAGTTCGTCGGCCCCATCCACGTGCACCCCAACGGCCGGTTCGTCTATCTTGCCAACCGCTCGGACGGAACGATCGATTTCGCGGGCCGAAAGGTCCATGGGGAGGGAGAAAATACTGTCGCCGTGTTTTCGATCAATCCCGCAAGCGGAGAGCCGACGCTCATCCAGACCATTGATACCCTGACCTTCCATTGCAGGACATTCTCAATCCATCCGGCCGGACGAATGCTGGTCACAGCTGCGGTTGCGCCGCTTGACGTTCGCGACGGTGGCGCCGTTCGGACGGTTCCAGCAGGGTTGACAGTATTCGACGTCGCCGACGATGGCAAACTGAACTTCGCTCGCAAATACGAGGTCGATATCGGCAAAGATTGGATGTTCTGGTGTGGAATGGTTGCTCTCTGAGCATGCAGCTCTGCACGACGCGCTCGCGGGAGCTCTCGCACGAGCGGGCGCCTTATGTAGGCGAACGAACGAGCTTTGCCAGCTTACGACGTCTGTTGCCTAGTCGGCGCAATCAGAACGGCCCGAATGTCATTGACATTTGTGAGAGTGGGACCTGTTCGAACGAGATCACCAAGACGCTCGAAAAAGGTGTAACTATCGTGAGCCGTCAGAAGCGCGCGGGCATCGAGCTGGCTCGCAGCGGCGCGATGCAAGGTATCTGGCGTCACCAAAGCGCCGGCGGCATCCTCCGTTCCATCAATCCCGTCACTATCCCCGGCAATGGCCCAAATGCCCGCCGCTCCATCAAGGGCCACCGCAAGTCCGAGCAAGAACTCGGTATTGCGACCACCACGACCTGCTCGGCCATGACCGATGCTAACTGTCGTCTCTCCTCCTGAAAGCAGAACGGCCGGCGCCTTTACAGGATGCCCGTGCTGAGCGACCGACCGGGCAATTCCGGCCATCATGGTACCGAGCTCTCGGGCCTCCCCCTCGATTGCGTCCCCAAGTACAACAGCGCTCAATCCCTCGCGCTTGGCGAGCTGCGCTGCAGCATCAAGGGCCGTGAGTGGCGCGGCGATAATACGGACATCTTCGGCAATGTCCCCAGGCTTCGCCGTATCTTGTCCGCCGTCTAGAACGGCTTGCGCAGAGTCGGGCAGCTTGATCCCGAAACGGCGAACGATCTCGCGCGCATTGGCCTTCGTGCTGGCATCCGGCAGCGTCGGGCCGGAGGCGATCGCAGCCGGATCGTCCCCCGGAATGTCTGAGATCACGAGGGTGAGGAGGCGCGCAGGGCGCGCTGCAAGCGCCAGCCGACCGCCTTTGATCGCCGACAGGTGCTTGCGCACCACATTCATCTCCGCAATCGTCGCCCCGCTCGCGAGTAATGCCCGGTTTACCGCTTGCTTGTCCGCGAGGGTCATCGGAGGGGCGGGAAGGGCCATCAGTGCGGACCCGCCACCGGACATCAACGCTAGGACCAGGTCATCCTTCGTCAGCCCTCTGACCGCATCCAGCATCCGCAGCGCCGCGGCCTCGCTCGAGTGGTCCGGGACGGGGTGCGACGCCTCAAGGACTTCGATCCCGCCCGCCGGCACCGCGTGCCCGTGCCGCGTCACAACGACCCCCGACAATTCGACGTCGGGCCAGGCCGCATCGACCACCGCAGCCATTGCCGCGGACGCCTTGCCGGCTCCGACAACAATACAGCGTCCGCTGGGCTTTGGCGGCAGATGCGTCGTGACGGCTATGCGCGGATCAGCGCTCGCGATTGCGGCATCAAAGAGTTGCCGCAGCAAGCTGCGAGCCCGTGCGTCGGTCCACACAGCGGACATTGGGGGGCTTCACGCGTTTTCCGCTTGGATCGCGCTCACGACAGCGTCTGTCACCTTGCGGGTGTTCGCCGATCCTCCAAGGTCTGGCGTATGCAGTTCGGGGTTGGCGGTGACGCGCTCGATTGCCTTCATGAGCCGCTGCGCGGCTGCATTCTCCCCCAGATGCTCAAGCATCATAACCGCCGACCAGAATGTCCCGACGGGATTGGCAATGCCCTTGCCTGTGATGTCGAAGGCGGAGCCATGGATGGGCTCGAACATCGATGGGAATTTGCGCTCGGGATTGAGATTGGCGGTCGGGGCGATGCCAAGCGAACCGGCAAGGGCAGCGGCAAGGTCGGACAGCACATCAGCATGGAGATTGGTAGCCACGATCGTATCGAGGCTCTGCGGGCGCATGACCATGCGCATCGTCATGGCATCGACCAGCATCTTGTCCCACGTCACGTCAGAAAACTCGCGCGCGACCTCCGCTGCAATTTCATCCCACATGACCATTGCATGCCGCTGTGCATTGGATTTCGTCACGACGGTCAACAACTTGCGGGGACGAGACCGTGCAAGGCCGAAGGCAAAGCGCATGATCCGCTCCACACCGGCGCGCGTGAACATAGCGACATCGGTTGCTGCCTCCAAAGGAGATCCCTGATGGACCCGTCCGCCGACGCCCGCATACTCGCCTTCCGAATTTTCCCGAACGATGACCCAGTCGAGCTCCTTGTCCTTGACGGCACGCAAGGGCGAGGTGATGCCGGGAAGGATGCGGGTCGGACGCACATTCGCATATTGATCGAACGGCTGACAGATCGCGAGCCGCAGGCCCCAAAGCGTGATGTGGTCCGGAATTTCTGGGTGCCCTGCGGAGCCAAACAGGATTGCATCGTGATTACGGATCAGATCGCGCCCGTTTTCGGGCATCATGCGGCCATGCCGCTTATAATATTCCCCACCCCAATCAAAGTGGTCGAAGTGAAAGGTGAATGCCCCATCGCGCTTCGCCAGCGCCTTAAGAACTTCGACGCCGGCATCCACAACTTCGGAGCCGATACCGTCGCCTGGGATTGCCGCAACGTTGTAGGTCTTCATGAGAGATATCCTTCCTCTTCCGTATGATTAGTGCGCGACGGCCGCCTGATGGCGGCCGATCGAGCGCGCGAGCAGCAACGTCAGCGTGGCGGACAACAACAAGAGTGCGCAGACGAAATAGAGCCCGCCCTCGAAGCTGCCGGTGAGGTCCTTGATCCATCCGATCATGGCCGGACCGACGAAGCCGCCGAGATTGCCGATGGAGTTGATGGTTGCGATGCCGCTCGCCGCGGCCGGACCGGCCAGGAACAGTGTCGGCATGCTCCAAAGCGGCGGCTTGGCGGCGCTGATGCCGACGTTCACCAGCACCAGCGCAGCGATAACTGAAGCAACGCCAGTCGACATGCCTGCCAGCGCGAGCCCGGCCGCCGCAACGAGGCAAGCGATGACTACATGCCACGTCCGTTCGTTGGTGCGGTCCGAATGCCTTGACCACAGATACATGGCCACCACGGCGATCGTCGGCGGGATCGCATTGAGCGATCCAACCGCCATATTCGACAGGCCGAAGCCTTTGATGATCTGCGGCGCCCATACCCCCAGCGTGTACAGTCCCGCCGACGTGCCGAAGTAGACGAGGGACAAAGCCAGAACGCGTAGATCCGTCAGTCCCCGCCAGACGCTATGGCTCGCCGACCCTGCCTTGGCCGCCCGCTCCGCATTCATGGCCTCGACCAGCCAGGCCCGCTCATCATCGGCAAGCCACTTCGCCTGTTCCGGCCGATCCGTCATGAATCCGAGCACGATGAACCCAAGCACGATGGCGGGTAGCGCCTCGAGGAGAAATAGCCATTGCCACCCCTTAAGGCCGAACAAGCCGTGCAACTCCAGAAGAGCGGCCGAGACGGGCGATCCGAGGACCGTTGAAAGAGGCGCCGCTGCCATGAACAGAGCGGTGATCCCGGCACGCTGGCGCGCGGGAAACCAATAGGACAGATAGAGGATAATTCCTGGGAAGAACCCAGCTTCGGCCGCGCCGAGCAAGAAGCGAAGAACGTAGAAGCTTGTTTGCCCTTGGACGAACGCCATTGCCCCGGATATCAAGCCCCAGGTGATCATGACCCGAGCGATCCACAGTCGGGCTCCCACCTTGTCCAAAATGATGTTGGAGGGCACCTCGAACAGGAAGTAACCCCAGAAGAAAATGCCCGCACCAAATCCGTATACGGAGGAGGAGAAACCAAGATCCTTGTTCATCGTCAGCGCTGCGAAGCCGATGTTCACTCGGTCGATAAACGCGACGAAGTAGAGTAGCATCACGAATGGCACGATCCGGTAAGCTACTCGACGGATCGTGCGCTTCTGAACCTCGTTCACCACCTTGGGCCTCCTCGTTTTTCGGCTGGCGCCCCGGCTGGCAGCCATGCCTTTTATCTACGGCCAGCCTAGAAGGAAGAGACGGCGTCACTCAATACGCCCTTATTTGTACAAAAAAATGGTATAATGGCTCGGATTCGACAAAAGGGCCTGCTCATGGAGCTGCGTCAATTGAGATGTTTCGTCGCCGCCGCCGAGCAGCTGCATTTTGGCCGCGCGGCCCAACACCTGCAGATGCTACCTTCCGCCTTCGGCCGCCACATCAAACTCTTGGAAGAGGATCTTGGTACGCGGCTGTTTGCAAGGACCACGCGAGCCGTCTCTTTGACCGACGACGGCGCGCTACTTCTTCGGGAGGCGCGCATCATTCTCTCAAAGGTCTCGACCGTGGAGGCCGTCTTGCGCGGTCGCTCGCGTTCGGTCGGAGCCCGGAATCTCAAGGTAGGCGCCATAGACAGTGCTGCGGCCGGGCTTATGCCGCAGCTGTTGCGAGACTTCCGCGCGAAATACCCCGACGTCACCGTTCATCTTCTGGAGGAAAAGACGTTCCGGCTGCTTCCCAAGGTCCTTTCCGGAGCGCTCGATCTCGTTTTCATCCGTCCTCCGGAGAAGATGGACCGAAGGCTCGAATGTAAAACTCTGCTCATGGAAACCGCAGTGGTCGCCCTTCCCCGCAGGCACGCGCTTGCACGTAACGAATGTCTGTCGCTCTCGGCGATCGCTCATCAACCGATGATCGTTCCTGATCGGCGATCTCGGCCCCACAGCCACGACTTGACCATGAAGCTGTTCGAGGACGCCGGGCTGACGCCCCGCATCGCTCAGCTCGCCGATGAAAAGCAGACGATCGTGAACATGGTTGCGGCTGGACTGGGACTGGCCGTCGTCCCCCGCTGGACCTCTCGCATGGCTGTTGCGGGCGTTCGCTTTGTTCCGCTCAAGCTGGAGCGCTTTGGAGCAGTTGGACGGCTTCCGCTCGCTGCAAGTTGGCTGCGTGGTTCCCGCGATCCTATTCGCGATACGCTTTTGACGGTCCTCGAAAAGCGGTTGCGGTCTTATGCCAAAGGTGCCTGATGATTCTTGCAGAAAGCCAGGCGCCGAGCTCCGATGCGAGCGCAAATGTCAAGCTCGCCGGTCCGAAAGTGTTTGAACCGTGTTCGGTCGGGTACCGATGGTCATCGTTGAGCGCATCTGGAAAGGGAGGCAAGGAGCACGAATACTCATGAGCCGTCGATTGTCGAGGCATCCTGCAAGCCCACTTCGCGTGCGTTTCGATGTTCATCAGCGCGATCCAAGTTGGACGACCGATCGGGGGTGCGATCCGCTGCTAGCCCCCGAGCCGTAACTATTGCGTTTCACAAACACCTCTGTTCGACCGCGACGGTCGAGGAATGCAGATGACCGAGGCAAGCCTTCTCTTGCACCGGAGCGCATCTCAGATCCTGCGTGACCTTGCCGGTTAGGAAGTCATGGCCGACGGAAAGCATCTCACCAGTGATGTCATCATCGGTGCTACCCCGTCCGTCATTGCATTGGCAGGCGCGGAGCTGATCAGGGCCTACCGGGAGCGTCTGCCCGAGTACGCCCGCACTTGCTAGAGGGACGTTGACGCGCTCGATCGACGTCGCGTTGGTCCACGTCTTCAACCAGAAAGCCCACGCTTAATCAGCAAGCGCCTCGCAGTGGAGCGGCTGTTCGCAATCGGGCCGCCAGAAATGTTCGCCGGCGATCCGGTCAGCCCCGCGAGCCTGCTTGCTATACTCTTTCCCTCTGCTCAAAATCCGATTCGAAGCCTTCTCGACGCCGGTGCCGCGGGCATCGATCTGTCGGTGTCGATTGTGCTGGAGATCGACACGATGATTCCTCTAAAAGACCTCGTCCGGCAGCGCCTTGCCCCGGCGTCCTCCCGTTCTGCGCGGTCAGACATGAGTTCGTGACGGAACTTTGAGCGCCGGCTCAATCGTCAGGCCGAAATCAGAAGGGATCTGGGCCTTATCTGCCTTGCGGATCCGGCCGCCGACGCGCGTCGCCTCCGAGCTGATTGCCCGCTTCGGTATATCCTGCGCAAGATCGTCTCCGGAAAGAGAGGACACGGTTTCGTCGATCCGATAACCGCCTAAGATAGTAGGCCCCTAAATATACAGCGATGGCGCGATGAGGCGGCGCTCCACCAACTTTGGAAGCACAACAAAACCAAGATCCGCGGTGTCTATAACGCGGCCGCTTGAACCCCATGGGCTTCTTCCGAATCTACCTCGAGTGGCCCGAAATGATGTAGCCTTCCGGCCCGGTGGTTTTCCCAGTCTGCCTAACTCCCAAAAAAACGCCCGCCATAGGTGGCGGGCAGTCTGCGGGAGAGAGTAGTGCGATCGGGTGCGACTCAAGCTTCCTTTGCGTAAGCTGCAAGATCGGCCCGCAGCATCTTCAATATGTCGTCTCGGATGGGATCCCTGGTCCCGCGCGACCAAGCAGCCGCAAGGGGAAGTTTGTTCATGTCCGACGCCACGAGCCGGACATAGCGAACCCCGCGGCTCGCCAGGCGCGACGTCCAGCTAGGTACGATAGCGATCCCCAAACCGGCCGACACCAGGTTGACGATCGTTTGCTTTTCCTCCGCAATCTGAGCAATCCGGGCGTCTAGCCCGGCTTCCGCAAAGAGCTTCATCGTTAGATCGTGGCTATGAGGCCTGGACCGCCGTTCGGGAACGATCAGTGGCTCGTTCTTGAGATCCGCAACCTTGACCATCTTCCTCGACGCAAGTCGATGATGGTGCGGAAGGGCTACGACGGCTGTCTCAAAGAAGAGAAATAGAAACTCCAGCCGCTTGTTGGCGTCTTTTGGGGGGCGCACGAAGGCGAGATCAAGCCGTCCGGTCAAAAGGCGCGGCAACAGACGAATGGTCTTATCCTCGACCAGTTGAATCGTTGCATCAGGCCGACGCTTGCGAAAGTCTTTAAGAAGTTTCGGAATAAGTCCGGCGGCAGCACTGTCGATGGCACCAACGCGTATGATTGTTGCCCCTTTGCGCGAGCGCGTCCGAAATCTGACCGCAAGCGCATCGGCTTGCGTCAGCAGCGCACGCGCATCTTTAAGCAAGACAACACCGTCGTCCGTCAGCGCGACGTTTCGCGTCGTGCGCGTCAGAAGCCGCGTGCCGAGATCCTCCTCCAGCAGCCGAACAAACCGCCCCAGGGCCGAGGGAAGCATATTCATTCGTTGCGCCGCTCTTCCGAAGTGAAGCTCTTCGGCTGTTGCTACGAAGCAGCGCAGTTGTTGCAGGTCCATCAGTTCCTCCGTACGACGACGATAACATCAAAAACGCCGGTCTTATTATGTCATTCTTTTGTATAAACGATTGGAGATTGAATCCGCTCTGCCTTGATTGCAGCGTTTTCTCGATAGCGCCGTCGATGCGCAGAACAATCAAACGCCGATCGGGCCAGGAGCCCATCCGGCTTGACGAACGATCTGGAGGTCCGGTTTGCGAAAGTGATGCTGCTCTACTTGGCTGGGACGGAGACGCCGAGTGCGCCAGGCACGATCGTGCGCCGAGCGCGCTAGGCCAGGCACATGCGGCACACTTCGATCCGCTCTTGCCTCGCGGCCCGCGATAGCAACGGCCTTCTTGATCGCGTCGGCGCTCTCATTCGCATCGATTCGATACGCACGAACGTCGGCAATGTCAGGGCTGTTTGATGGGCGGCCCCGCAATTTCGCGAGGTAAAACATGCATCGTCGGCGAGCCAAGATTATTGCGACCGTCGGACCCGCCAGCCGTTCGCCAGAGATGCTCGCGGCATTGGGCCAGGCGGGCGGATACGTTCCGACTTACAGGCAGATCACGCAAGGCGTCATGGCGCAATTCGTCAACTCGAACGAAGATTCAGCCGCCCTATTGGTATTCTTCAGGACTTGCAGGGGCCAAAGATCCGGGTTGGTACCATAAGGAATGGCAGATTTTCCCTCAGTGCCGGTGACGCCGTTCGCTTTGTTCCGTCGGTCGGCGTCCGGGCATATCGATGACATCGTGCGCCTCTCCGATGGGATAGTGATCGCGCGCGTTGATCTTGGCGTCGCAATTCCGCATGCGGAGGTTCCCGGCCGACAAAAGGAATTGATCCGATCGTGCCGCCTCGACGCTCAATGGTTGCTGCGCCGACGCCGACACGCGCCGACACTTCGGATGCGGCCACAGCGATCTATGGCGGAGCCGACGCGATCATGCTGTCCGCGGAATCTGCGACCGCGCAATATCCGTGCGAGGCCGCCACCAACATGAGCCGCATAATCGAAAGCACCGAGCGACATAAAATGTATCGTTCGATCGTCAATGCGTCGGAGCCGGACGAGGAGCAGACCGCCCCGACCGCGGCGGCTGCGGATCTCGCAACGATGATCGGAGCCTCAGCGATCCTCGCCTTCACCTCGAGCGGTACGACTGCAACGCGCATCGCGCGCAAACGTCCCAAGGTACTGATCCTCGCGATCACACCGGAGGAACGGGTCTCGCGCCAACTATGCCTGTTGTGGGGGCGCCCACGGCATGAAGTCCCCCAACATAAGCTCCTACGAGGAGATGGTCGAACGCGCGACGCAAACCGCTCTCAACGTGAACTTTTGCGGAGAATGCCGATGTCATCGTCGCCGTGGCCGGCATACGTTTCGGCGATGCCGGCACAACCAATAATTTACGCGTGGTGACGATTGCTTAAGCGCTTCGCCGCCATCCTGGCCGCCCCCTTCCTCTAACCAGCTGACGTCGCAGCGCGGCCTATGCCGTTTGCCGGCCCAACCTTGCGCAACTGCCCAGCAGATCACGTCCTCGCAAGAAATTATTCTAATCGTTTGTATATTATAATGAGCATTGAGGTCAGCGAGCCAGTGACCTTAAGATTATAGATTAGCGGGCGAATAAGTTCCGTTTTGCAATCGGGAAACGTCGGGGTGAAACCATTAGCACAAGATCTTGAGGTGTTTATCGTTGCGGCGCGGCGGGGAAGTTTTGCTGCGGCGGCGACAGAGTTAGGTGCGTCGCCTGCCTACGTCAGCAAGCGCGTCGCGCTACTTGAGCGGGCACTCGGACGCGTGTTGTTCCTGCGTACCGCTCGACAAGCGGTGCTCAGCAGCGATGGGGAAGTGTTGCTGTCCAAAGCGCAGCGCGTTCTCGATGCCTATGCGGATTTTGTAGCTGACGGTCCTGAGACCGATTCCGTCGCCCGCGGCAGCGTACGAATTACGGCAAGCTCGGGTATTGGCTGCAATCATGTCGCACCACTTGTATCGGAGTTGGCGCTCCTACACCCGGAATTGGATATTCGGCTGGAAATCGTCGATCGGAGCGTGGATCTGGTTGAGGAGAATGTCGACATTGACATTCGGGTCGGCAGGGTACGCGAGCCTCACTTGCTCGTGCATCCTATTGCGCAGGGAAGACGCATTCTCTGCGCGGCTCCCAGCTATCTCAATCGACGCGGCATGCCGGAGGAACTCGGCGATCTCGCTGGACATTCGTGCCTGGTCATGCGCGAACGTGACGAGGTGTTCGAGCGCTGGACTTTGCATGGTCCCATCGGGATGCGCACCATCAACGTCACCGCTGCCCTCTCCACCAACCATGGCGATATCATCCGCAATTGGGCGATTGCCGGCCGTGGGATAATGCTGCGTTCTTATTGGGACGTGGCCAAGGGGCTCGCGAATGGCCAATTAGTCCACGTGCTTCCCCTCTGGTGGCAGCCGGCTGATATATCTGCCGTCACCAAAGTCCGCTCAAGCAGTGTGTACCGATATTATCTTTGCGTCCGCTATATTCGCGAGCGGCTCCGTGACGGGCCATTCGCACTTGCCACAAAGCGATGGCCCGAGACTCCAGGTGAAACAGAGCTCACACTTGAGGAGGCTCCCGCGCTTCATGAGGCCTGAAACCGTGACTGAGTTTGCAGAGCGCCTTCGGGGCGATGCGCATGTCGCAGCCGGCATGGGCGGCCTTGTCGCCGAAAAGCTCACGCTGCGCCAGCTTTTCGAATCGTCCGACCTGTCGGCCCAGGAGTTTGCCGACGCGGTCGCAGCCTTTTTCAAACATGACCGTGCGGCTTTAGCCGACCTCTTGGCTGGGACGAGCTTGGTCGAACACTTCTCGCCTCGCTTCCTCCGGGAAATGACGATTTTTCCGTATCAGCTCGCGAATGGACGCGCCGTGATTGCCCTGTTCGATCCCACGGACACGGCAGCGATCAGCGCCGCGGAGATTGTACTCGGCCCCGCGGTAAAGGTCGCCATCGCGTCGTTTGAGGACATTGATACCGCGCTCTCTCAGCGCCTTAGCGAAGGCGAGACCACCGCAGCGAATAGGGATAATACCATCGCTGTCCGCGAGGAGGATATCGAAAGCCTCCGCGACCTAGCTAGCGGCGCGCCGGTCGTCCGTGCCGTCTCCGAATTGATCGAAAAGGCCGCCGAGCTTCGCGCCAGTGACATACACATTGAGCCTTTCAGGACGGAACTGGCAGTGCGTATGCGGGTTGATGGCCTGCTTCGCCATATCCCCTCACCATCCCATGTACTCCCACAGGCCATAGTCTCCCGCATCAAGATCCTGGCGGGTCTCAACATAGCCGAGCGCCGATTGCCTCAAGATGGCGCCGCGCGTGTCCAACTTGGGCGAGCTGAAATGGATTTGCGCGTCGCTATCATGCCGACGCAGCATGGTGAGTCTGCCGTCATTCGGCTTCTGCCCAAGGAGCGGGGACTCCTTGCGATCGAGAAGCTCGGCTTTGCGCCCGACGACGAAGCAAAGCTCCGCGCAGTCCTGACGCTCCCGCACGGTCTCATCGTGGTCACCGGACCAACCGGCAGCGGTAAAACCACGACGCTTGCGACCGTGCTCGGCCTCCTCAACGAATCCTCCCGGAAGATACTGACGATCGAGGATCCGGTAGAATACGAAATCAAGGGCATCAATCAGTCCCAGGTAAACTCTGCTATCGGCCTGACTTTCGCGAAGGCATTGCGCGCTTTCGTGCGGCAAGATCCGGATGTCATCATGGTGGGCGAGATCCGTGATGCCGAGACAGCGGAAGTAGCGATCCACGCTGCCCTGACCGGGCACCTCGTCCTGACCACGCTGCACACCGAAACCGCTGCGGCCGCCGTGCCGCGACTGCTGGACCTCGGCGTCGAGGCGTTTCTGTTGAGTTCAACCCTCCGTGCCGTGATCGCGCAGCGGCTGGTGCGGCAGCTTTGCGACCGGTGCAAAACAACGAGCCGGCTCGAGCACTCGGAGTTTGCGGCCGATCGGCGGTACGCCGCGATCGGCCTTCGGGTTGGTGATGAAGTTTACAAGGCAGGCCGATGCGAGCGTTGCGGCGGAACGGGCTACCGCGGCCGCGTTGGCCTGTTCGAGGTCCTTGAAGTGGCCGATGAGGTTCGTCAGCTGATGAATGCGCACTGCGACGCCGTGTCGATTGATCGAACAGCGGTTCGATCTGGAATGACCACCATGATCCAAGACGGCCTCGCGAAATGCCGAGCCGGCGTCACGTCGCCCGCGGAAGTTCTCCGCGTAACGACCATACGATAACGTGATGCAAACCTTTCGCTATCTAGCTATGACCCAGAGCGGTGAGCTCGTAAACGGTATGATCTCCGCGTCCACCGCGAAGGAAGTTTTCGCGCGTATCGAGTATCTCGGTCTCGTTCCGATCGAAACAGTCGCTCAGGACACTAAGGTTGCGGTCGCTCATATCGCTGCTGGTTTTCTTGGGCGACCACGCGCCGAAGACGTGACCATCTTTACACGTGATCTTTCTTTGCTGCTCAAGGCGGGCGCGAGGCTTGACGATGCACTGGAGTTGTTGTGCTCAGATGACGACATCGGCCGCCTGCGCCCGATTGTGAGTAAACTCCGCGTCGCAGTGCTTGCGGGCGAAAGCTTCGCTGAAGCCGTCGGCAAATATCCGAGTTGCTTTCCGCCTATCTATGCGGCGCTCGTGCAAGTCGGCGAAACGTCCGGGAAGCTCGGCCACCTTCTCGATATGCTGGCAAGCGAGCGCGCGCGCACGGAGGCCTTGCGCCGAAGAATTACTGATGCGCTGCAATATCCTGCATTCGTGTTGCTCGCTGCATCCTGCGTGCTGGCATTTTTTGTTCTCGTGGTACTGCCACAGTTCGGAGCTGTGTTGCGCGATTTCGGCGCCAAGCAGGACTCGCTGATTGTCACGGTGCTTGGCGTTTCTGAATGGACGCGCTCCAACGGTCTGGCGATTCTTGGAGTCGCAGGGGCCGCCATCTTTGCAGCCTATGCCGTCCTCCGCCGGCCCGTGATCCGGTTCCGGCTGCTCGCAACACTGATGCGATTGCCGGGCCCCAGTTCGATTTTTCGGGCCTACCAAACTGCGGTGTTCTGCCGCAATCTCGGCATCCTTGCTGGCAGTCAGGTACCTTTGACCACCACCCTGCGCATCCTCGTCGATATCATGTCCTTTTCGGGCGATGTTCCCGCCTGGACAACCGCGGCTGATCAAGTACGACACGGCGCGAAGCTTTCTGACGCCCTTTCCCAGTCAACGGTCTTGCCCATGATGGCGATCCGCATGATCCGCATTGGCGAAGAAACCGGCCAGCTGCCAATACTCGCCGGGCGCATCGCGGAGTTCTACGAAGCCAAGCTACAGAGGAGTCTTGACCGGCTCGTCGCCGTTATCGGACCGGCGGCCGTGATCGGCATTAGCGTGGTTGTCGGCGGTCTCATCGTTTCCATTATGACGGCCCTGCTGTCTATCACTCAACTCGTATCGTGATCTCAAAACAGCGAGCGCAAATGACGCTTATCTCATCCCGCGCAATGGCCTGGCGGCGGCGGTCGTTCGCAGCGGGCGAGAATGGATTCACCTTGGTCGAGATGCTGGTCGTCATTACGATCATCGGGCTGATCATGGGACTGATCGGCCCCCGCGTGTTGAACTATCTCGCTGAGTCCAAGGTCAAGACGGCCAAGATACAAATCCGCAGCCTCGCCAGTTCGCTCGATCTCATGTTTCTCGACACGGGACGCTATCCGTCATCTTCGGAAGGCCTTAACGCCCTGGTAAAACCCGCAGCTTCGATGGCCGGATGGCACGGTCCCTACATCGATGGAAATAGCCTACCGAACGACCCGTGGGGTAGGCCCTATGTTTACCGGTCGCCCAGTGGGAACGCCAAGTTTGAGATCATGTCCTACGGGGCTGACGGGCATGAGGGCGGTGCGGATTCTGCCGCCGATATCTCGTCAAACAGCAATGAGAAATAGCCCGGAAGCACAAAACGGATTTACTTTGCTTGAGATGGTCTGCGTGTTGTCCATCGTCGCAATGCTGGTCGGTATCCTTCTGCCACGGCTTTCGCCTGGAACGTCGCGGCCGCGGCTCGAGGCATCGGCACTCGAAATCGCGTCCCTATTGAAGATCGACCGGAACGCGGCAGTTAAGAGCGGGATGCGCGTGCTGACCAGAATCGACGCGAGCACCCGGCGCCTGCAATCAGGTTCGAACGGCAGCGTTCTCGTGGTACCGGACGATGTGACGCTGGACGCACTATTGCCACGGGATTGCGAAGGACGACCCGCCCTTTCGACCATAAGTTTTTTCCCGAGCGGGTTCTCGTGCGGTGGCACGCTTAGACTCTCGCGTCTGAATACTGTCTACGAAGTTCGTGTGAATTGGCTTACGGGGGGAATCGAGATTGTGCGCGTTCCGGCTGTGTAATGCCTCCCGCAGCGTCGCGGGGTTTACGATCGTCGAGGCATTGGCCGCTCTCGCGATCGCCACCGCCATGCTGGCGGCGATCGGCTCGCTCATGTCGACCAGCATAAAAGGCGCGCGGAGGATTGATGATCGCATGGTCTTGGTGGAGACGGCGCGCACTCTGGCGGCAGCATTGCCGCCGCGCGGCGACGCAACCACGGGCGTAACGTCGGGTGAACTCAACGGCATTGTCTGGCGCGTCGATATATCGCCCTTGCTCAGGACAGCGTCCGACAAGCAGCAATGGGTGCCGAAACGGGTCCGGATCCAGGTTAAATCTTCAGCAGGTACGAGCTTCGCCCTGGAAACTGCGCGTCTGGGCCGGAGGTCGCAGTGATAGCCCGGGATCACCTCTCCCAAGCCTTGCACCGCGCGAGTATCGCGGGGTTCACGCTGTTCGAAGCTCTCGCGGCGATCGTACTTATGGGGATTGTTGTTTTTTGTCTAAGCACAATCGCGACGCATTGGCTACCCAGCTGGGATCGTGGCCTGGCGCGCGCGCAACGCGCCGAGCTTATTGGCATCGCCCTTGACCGTTTAACCGCCGATCTTGCGGCATCGCAGTTCATTTCCGCCAACGGCGGAAGCAAAAAGCCGCTGTTCAACGGCACAGAAGGATCTGTCACTTTTGTGCGCACGGTTACAAGCCCCAACGCCAAGTCGGGCCTCGAGATCGTTAAAATCGAAACAATCAAGGACCCTACTGGTCTCGTCCTCATACGCTCTTCGAGGCCCTTCGTCTTGTTTGAAGGTGCGATTGACCCGTCTGGCTTTGGTAATCCCGTCGTCCTGCTGCGATCGCCCTATCGGGCCGAGTTCGCCTATGCGGGACCCGGCGGCGTGTGGAAGGCGAACTGGCTGAATGTCGGCCACTTGCCGGCCGCCATCCGCCTCACGGTCCAAGATCACACCCTTGGGGAGGCGAGGGTAATCTCGACCACGACGCTTATTCATGTTGACGCGCCTGCACTATGCATCAGCGGAAAGAGCACGGATTGCACGGGAGAGCCCGACACTAGTCCCGATACGGCTCCCGCAGCGGACTCTCTCGAGAGCCGTCGGACCTGAGGCCACAATGATATTTTGCAATCCGCAGGAAGGACACTTATCTGGGGGGCGGGAGGGCTTTATCCTCATTGCGGTCCTCTGGATGTTGATTGCACTCGCGACACTTGCGTCCATCTATTCGATTTACATAGGCAGTTCTTCCTGGTCGAGTTCGGTGATCGAGCGCCGTCTGCAAGCCGATCAATTGGTGTCAGCCAGCCTTAATCTCGCGACCCAACGCCTTGCTGTGGCAGACCAGCGCGATCGACCTACGCATGGCCACTTCAGCTTCCGGCTAGGCCAAGCCAACGCATCGGTCAGATTCGTTTCCGAAGCGGCCCGGCTCGATCTCAATCAGGCCCCGCGCGAACTACTATCGAGTTTCTTCATAGCGATCGGCGCATCGGAGGAGGATGCCCCGCGTTTTGCTGCGCGGATTGTTGGTTGGCGAGAGCGCTTAAGACCATCCGATCGCGCTAATGAAGCGCAGCTTTACCGCGCCGCCGGCCGCGGCTATGGACCGCGAGGCGCTCCCTTCGCACATGTAGGAGAGTTATGGTTAGTTCAAGGTCTGCCGCAGGTCATCATAGAACGAATGTTGCCTCTGGTGACCGTTTACAGCGGCAGGTCCGATATTAACGTCTTCGACGCGCCGCCCGAGCTTGTTGCGGCTTTGCCTGGCATGACCCTAGATCGTCTGAATGGTTTTCTTGGCCAACGGCAGCTCGTGGCTCCCAGTAAGGACGCTCTAGTCCGACTGCTCGGTTCAGATCAAACCGCCGCGACCGCCGATGCAAGTGACGCGTTCCGGCTGGACATAAAAATAGGGGGCGCAGGGGGATGGAATAGCTGTGCGGAAGCGGTCATCTTGCTACAGGGTCCGGACGATCCTTTTCATATCCTTGCCTGGGATGACAGTTTGCGCGGTGACTGTCGTCAGGGCATGGCAACGGCGAACCCGCCATGATCCTGTTTAATTCGATAGCGGCAGGCCTCGCTTCGTGGGTACAAGCCGTGGCGTCCGAAGTTTCATCGCTCTCGAACGGCTTGCGCCGACGCTCGCAGGTTCGGATGGTGGAATTCGAGAAGGATCAATTCACCCTTCATCTCGTGACCGACCCCAAAAACGCGAAAGCGCCTGACCACGCGCTCGCGGTCCTGGAGGGAGCGGTTGCTAGCCCAATCCCTCCAGCATGGAAGTTAGCTCTGACTGGAAGTCAGCTTGAACTTGTCCTTCACCCGGCGCGATTTCTGTTTCGCCCGCTGGATTTGCCGAGGCGCGCTGCCGAATATGCGGCGGGTGTCGTGAGGTCCCAAATCGACCGACTAACCCCGTGGGATGTGCAAGAAGCGGTCTATGGTTGGAGTGCTTCACCTGACGAGACTGGCGACCGCATTCAGCTGACAATCGCTGCCACGCCTCGCGCTAAGCTAACGCCCTTGCTCGATGCTATCGGATCGCTTGGGACTTGGTCAATCCTGGTCTCCACGTCACGTTCGAACGTGCCAATTAGGATCGTTGAGACACAAATACACGGACCGACCGATTTCCGTCGTGTTCGTACGTGCCTGATGGTAGTTCTGCTGTTAAGCGGCTTTGCTGCCACTTCGTCGCTTTGCATTTCAGCGCTCATTTCGGACGGTTTGGCCCTGAGACGGGAAGAACTCTCTCGAAAGATATCGGTGCTCACAAGAGCGTCGCAGAATGTTGTTGCCGAATCCGCTTTGCGAGAGCTCGAACAACAGAAGCGCAACACTCCTTCGCCCGTAATGGCGATTGAGGCGCTGTCGGATCTACTGCCAGACAACACGTTCCTAACGGAGCTGCGTATCGATCACGCGAAACTACAGATAGCGGGCCTTACGAGCGACGCCGCATCGCTCATCCGCCTGATCGAGCAGTCGCCCCAGTTTTCACACGCGATCTTCTTCGCTCCAACCACACGGTCTGAAGGAGCAACCAAAGAGCAATTCCACGTCGAGGCTCAAATCAACCCCGCATTCGCCGCTATCCATGAACCAGACCTACCGCATTAGACGCTACGTCAGCGCCATTCCGTTCGTTGCCACAATTTGTTACGCGGCAATGACGGGATTTCTATTGCTGATCACGGGCTGGACGGCGTTGGACCTGGCGGAACAGCATCGTACGCTGGCGAACGCGAACGAAATGTTCGACAGGTTGCAGTCACAACAGCGGGCGGCCCGCAGCACGAACGACGGGGCGCTCGCTGTGAGTCCACCAGTTGTCGAAGGTCCCACGGTCACAGTCGCGGCCGCCGTGGTGCTGCAGCACGTTTCTGCAGAAGCGACGCGGATGGGAAGCAACATCTTATCGTCGCAGGTCGATCTGCAGGACGCAGGAGCACAACACGGGATCGTCAGAGTCTCTGTCGATCTCGAGATCGAGCAGCCGGCCCTTCAAGGCCTCCTTTACGAGCTGGAGGCGGGATCGCCCTTCCTGTTCATCGATCAATTGGTCATACAGGTACCCGAGTCGTCGACAAGACACGCCGCGACGAAGGTGCGCGTCGCAATTGTCGTCTCCGGATGGTGGCGGAGTGTCAAATGAAGTGCCCCCTCACGATTCAAGCTCTCGCGCTGGCCTTCCTGATCTTGGCAGTCGAATCGGGGAGGCGGCCTGCCGAGGCGAGTCAGACTTCAACGGCTACTGGCCTGAATCCGCCAGTGTCGCCCACAATGGAGTACCTGCTTGCGAAGGAGCCATTCGAGGCTACCCGATCGGAGCATAATCCCATTGCCAAAGTCCCCCTTGCGCAGCTCAATAAAACGCAAGAGCGCCCGCTATTCTCTCCGTCACGCCGCCCTCCGTCTCTGCCGCCGCCGAACGCGCCCACTATCCCCGTTGTCGTCGCGGCTCCCAAGCCGCTCGAGCCTGAGCTTCCGCCATTTGAACTCGTGGGCACGATAACTGGGGGCGCCGACAGCATCGCCGTCTTTGTGAATCGCGCGACTGGCGAGACGGTGAAGTTGCGGCAGGATGAAGTTCAATCAGGATGGACGTTGCGCGACATCGGAGCGCGTGAAGCCACGCTTTCGAACGGCGAGAACATCAAGGTTCTGGCTCTCGCCTTGCCCGGCACGACCGCAGATCCGGCGCCTGTGGAAGCCAGCACCGCTTCAATACGGCATCCTGCGAAGCGTTAAGGGTAAATGCGATTATGTTAGCGGATCAATCGCAACCGCCAAGTGTGCCGCGCTGCGATGGGTCGCCTTCAGGTACACCGACACGACGATCTCGTAGCCGCTCGTGCCATTGCGTGCAATGCCGCAGACCCTACGTTGCAGCGCACAGAGGCAATTCATCTTGACAAGCAACACTTCGTGTCGCTCGACAACACACCTCAGATATTGATGTCCGTCATTCAGTCCCTAGCATCGCGAGAAAGCGCCTTATGAACCGCTTTTCGTTTGGCGCGGCTGGCGGGGGACTTTCAAACATCAATGGCCCGATCCGATCTGTCGCCTATCTACTCGGAAACACGAGCGAGGCTTTTCGAGATGGCGACCTTCACTCTAACGATTGAACAACCGAAAGAGGAACCTTTATATGTTACGCAGGAACTCAATCCCAACCAAGTGTGCCTTGGCTTTGGCCGCGACGCTCATGGCAGGTTCGGCGTTGTCGACCACGGCTCACGCAAACAATGGCGACTTGATCGCAGCGCGTCAGAAATTTTTCGGCGACGAGAACGTCGATCCCGAGTCCGGGCGGGTCAGTCCCGACAAGGTCATCTTGTCGTGGCTCTCGAATTCAACTCTGGCGGCTTCCATTGCCGGCCACGTTTTGCTTTTGGACACTTACGTCACTCGGCTCGAAGTTTCGCCGGGCCGCACGCCCTTCGTTATCGGCGATTTGGTTGCTCTCAAACCAGAAGGCCTTCTAATCGGGCATGGTCACTTCGATCACGCGGACAACGCGGCCTACATCGCTGCGATGACCGGCGCGAAACTCTACGCCACCGCGGAAACCTGCGTTGCCCTGCAAGCCGATTTCGCGCGCGAGCAGGCCGACCCGGCGATTCAAGGTAATCCGGCTACGGCGTTTCCTCACAAGGCGTCGATCTCCTGCAACACGGTCACGACGACCGGTTCGGTTCCCGGCACCCAAATTGTCAAACTGGACTTCCTGGAACCGGACGCCTGCGTAATCGCCTTCCGACACTTGCACTCGGTTGCAGTCCCGGTCGACCCGACCTGGCCGCGGGCACCTAATCCGTCCGTTTATTATGCGGTTGACCCGCGCGATCCGGGGCTGTTTCCGGCCGGAACGCCGCTTGCGCCCGGGAAAAGTGGGACGCTGCCTGGGCAGATCAACATTGCTACCAGCGGCAGTGGTGGTCCGGGTGGCCCTATTCCGCTGTTTTTCGATTTTGTGTTGCGCGAAGGTCGTCACTTCACCTTTGCTTGGTATAACTCGTCGGGAGCACTCAAAGAAGGATTGGGAAGCGGGTGGCCCAACGGCACGCCAGCTGACGGCCAGCGTATCACGAACATCCTGAAGAGTTTACCGGCCACCGATGTGGATGCCGGTACGATTGCGACAGCCAATTTCGATAACAATTCTTATCGTGATCCCTTCGCGTATATTCAAGCGCTGAACCCGAAGATCTTCATTCCGTTGCATCTGACCACCGGGTCGACCTTCAAGGAATCCATCTCGCCCGCCGTTTACGGCGGATACCTGGATCAAATTAAGCGCCTCGGCCTGACACTCGATCAATGGCCAGACACACGATGGCTCGTTGATCCCGAAGATTACGCAAAGCCCATCGTCTACGACATTCGGGACCCGCGCTGGGACAATCCAAAGAAGCTGCCCGCCATCAAGCATTATTGCGGTTCTGATCCAGACGACCACCACGACGACCACGGGAAGCCGTGACCACCGCGCCGACGGCTGCTCGAAAAGAGGAGCCGTCGCGCCCTTCCACGATCCGCGCGCCGGATGCAACTGAAATGATGCAATGAAACGCTCTCTGATTTGGTTCGTAATCGTCGCAACGCTGTGTGTGTGCATCCACGCAAGGCACGTCGACGCTCATCCGGATATATTGGTTCACATGCATGATGCGGTTATCTTTGATGGAAATGGCTCTATCAGCGGCGTCCGCGTATCTTGGACCTACGATAGGGAAACGTCGGTGACGGCATTGCGAAGTAGCGGCCTCAACGAAAGCGCCCCACACCTCGGGCGTGACCAGCTTGATCCGCTGGCCAGGGCGACGGTTAATTCGCTGCGCGCGTCTGACTTCTATACGTTCGCGCGCGTCAATGGCACCAAGCAGCCATTCGATGGCGCATCCGATTCATGGCTCGAGTGGGATGGATCGGTGCTAACATTGCATATGGCTCTCAACTTCAAGCAGCCCGTGAGCAACAGCAATTTCACGCTCGAGCTCTTCGATGAAACAGACGAGATCGAGTTCGATTTCCAAGAAGGAGACGCCGTCATCATGACGAAGGCACCCAAAGACTGCGCGCTCGTCGTCGCACGGCCAGGCGATGCCGCCGCTCAACGGGAACTTCTCGGCGATGCTTATCTCAATCCCAACGTTCAACCGGTCGGTTGGGATGCGCAATACTCAAACAAGGTTTCGGTGCGATGTCTAAGTTAGAGGCAATTACAGCCTTGCTCAACCGAATGAAGTCGCCGCTCGACGCTGAACAAGCTGTCTTATGAGCGATTTCGCGCGCGGAGACATTGCTTTGCAGAATTGTCACGGGCGAAACGAAAGTGTCGGTGCAGCGATATTGTTGCATGCGGCTTAGCCGTTGCGACAACAACATAAGGAGTAACGTCAATCATTGAGAAGATTGGGCGCCGCGCGGTTCACGCGCTCGACGATCTGCTCGCATTTGTAATGAAGACGCGAGAGAGTGAGAGGCTACGCGCTATGTTGACACGCCTGCACCGTTTGCGATGTGGCGCGAAGCTGAAGAAGACAATTGCCCTAGTTGCCGCGGGGGCTCTGACGGGATGCGGCGCGCCACTCACGTGGCAGGACACTCACACCAAACCTGACGTAATGGATGAGGTTCGTAATCAGGATCTGCTTCCCCGATTTCCGGAACGCACCGCAGAAGCCGATCTGCAAGGCACTGTCCGGCCAGGTCGCGCCCAACTCTTTTCGGCCGAGCCGGTCTCTTCTATGCAGGCAATCGTGGCCCCGGCGACGAGTACCGGCACCGGTCCCGGGTATGAACTGAATTTCGAAAACGCCACGATTGCGTCGGTTGCAAAAACTGTACTCGGCGACATCCTGAAGACGAGCTACACAATCGACCCGCGTGCTCAGGGCAATATCAATATTGCGTCGGGAAGGCCGGTTCCGAAGCAGGACTTGCTGTTCGTGTTCGAGAGTGCGCTCCGATTGGCAGGAGTCGCGCTCGTCCGCGACGGCGCCGCTTATCGAATTGTCCCACAGACAGAGGCACTCGCAGCCGGCAGTCTTGATTCGCAGCCTGCAAACGTGGAGCCGGGATTTGGCGTCTCTGTCGTGCCGCTTCAATACATATCGGCCGGGACGCTGATGCAGCTCCTGGATAGTTTTGCTACGAAGCCCGGTGCGGTTCGCGTGGATAAGGCTCGCAACATGCTGCTGGTTCAGGGCACAGGGCCCGAGCGTCGCACGGTCGTCGATACGGCTGTTGGTTTCGACGTTGATTGGATGCGGGGGCAGTCAGTCGGTATCTTTCCACTCCAGAACAGCGCTCCTGAGCCTGTCCTGACAGAACTCGAAAAAATCTTGAATTCAAAGGAAGGCGACGTTGGGCACGATCTTGTCAAGTTTCAGGTAATGGAGCGCCGCAACGCGATTTTGGCGGTAACCTCCAAGCCGCAGCTCCTGCGAACGGTCCAGACTTGGATTGGCCGACTCGACGCATCAGATCCTGCCCGTGTTGTTGTACATGTCCGCCGGGTCAAGTACGGCGACGCCCGGCAGCTCGCGAAAGTGCTCGGCGAAATCTTCGGCGGAGGCAGCTCAAATGCAACCGACAGCGCGGCGGGACAGGTCGCGCCTGGGAGCGGTTTGGTGAGGACATCGTCCAATGCCGACCGACTACCAGCCATCTCAACGACTTCCAGCTCCTCCACAAGCACAAAAGGCAATACTGATTTCGGCGGAGGCGCACTCGGGGGCGGATCGCGAACAGGGAACGACACTGGCGGCTCGGAGCTACAGAGCGCTGGCCTTAGCGGCAGGCCCGTGATGGAGGGGATTCGCATCGCAGCCGACGTTTCCACGAACTCCCTGCTTATCTATGCGAACGCTCAGAATTACCGGACCGTCGAACAGACCATACGCCAGCTCGACCAACCGCAGGCTCAAGTCGCGATCGATGCGACCATCGCTGAAGTTACGCTCAACAACAATCTGAGCTACGGGGTTCAATTTTTCATCCAAAGCAAAAACCTCGGTATGGCTCCCGATCGAGGCTCCGCCCTGAACGTCCCAAGCTCCCCCCCAGGACAGCAGTCGAGCGTCCTCAATGGCGTCGCATCCGCTTTCCTTAACCGCGCCTTCCCAGGCTTTAATTTCCTCGTCGGCCCTGAGGCGCAGCCCAACATGATCATAGATGCGCTGCACGCGGTGACAGATGTCAAGATATTATCGAACCCTTCGCTGGTTGTGATCGACAATCAGGTCGGCACACTACTCGTTGGGAACGAGATCCCGGTATCGACCGGCACCGGCAACGTTCTCAATTCGGCGACCGGCACCAACAACACGATCATCAACTCAATCGACTATCGCAACACCGGCATTATCTTGCGCGTCATTCCTCGGGTTAGTCCCGACGGCAACGTGCGCCTCGATATCGAGCAAGAAATCAGTCAGGCGACGAACGCGACCGCGAACTCGCTCACGCCGACCGTCTCGCAACGCAAAGTGAAGAGCTCTGTCGCCGTGCCGAACGGGCAAACCGTACTCTTGGCAGGCCTCATTCAGGAAAACACTGAAGTCGATCGTGGTGGGATTCCGGTTCTCGACGAGATACCGAAAATTGGCGACCTCCTGTCGCACCAGAACAAGACGACGACCCGGACCGAGCTCATTATCTTCATCCGTCCGCAAGTCATTCGGGACAGCATTGCCGCCCACTACGTCGCCGAGGAGTTTCGGGCAAAGCTGCGCGGAACGGTCGAGTCCCTTCCTTCCAAGGGAAGACAACCGCCACTACTTCAATGAAGGAGCAACGAGGAAAATGCCGGAACGCCTCTCGCGTTGCTCGCAAAAGTTTCTCACGTTCCGAGCACCGACCCACGTCACGGTCACGGCGGCATTCGTCCTCTGCGCCGTCTGCATGGCGACGAGCGTCGCAGCGGATCCGAGCTCCGCAGGCCTCCTCGGGGCGGCATTCTCCGCCGTTGCCATCGCAATCGCCGTTATAGATGCGCGACTCTTCGTAATACCAGACGAACTGACCATCCTGGCGCTTGTACTCGGATTGGCAAACGTGTTCGTGCAACCTCCAGACTGGATGGTGCCGACGCTCGCGACGGCAGCATCGCGCGGAGCGGCATTAGCCGCGATGTTCTGGCTATTGCGCATCGCCTACAGGTCCGTCCGTCTGCGCGACGGCATCGGGTTGGGGGACGTCAAACTCGCCGGCGTTGCTGGAGTCTGGCTCGATTGGAATCTGATTCCAATCGCAATCGAGGTCGCGGCCGGATCAGCTTTAATCGCCTGCGGAATTGCGGCGCTTCTCCGTCGCGACAGCATCCAAGCCATCACCCGGCTGCCGTTCGGTCTGTTCTTCGCGCCAGCCATTTGGGTCACATGGCTGATATGGAAGGTCTGGTGAGGTTCGAATGATCGTTGCAGATTGCAAATCGACTCGGGAACATCTATGAAGAATGCACGCCCCCTGATCGGAACTTTGTTCCTCACACTGTGGACTATCGGCAACGTGTTCGGCGCCGAACTCTCCGAAAACGGGCGCTCATTCGCGCGGCGACATGTTTCGGCGGCGGGCGGTGCGATTGAAGCATGCCGGTCCGCTCGAGCCGCAGCTGTCTTGGGCTTCAGGCACGAACATGGCTTCAATGTCCCGCAGTCCTACGAGATAGCCGCGGCGTATTACCACACGGCAGCCGCATGCGGTGATCCGACAGGCCAATATTTGTTCGGCCTCTCCTACGATAAGGGGCATGGCGTTGCGCAGGATGGCGTTCTTGCGTACATGTGGCTGAATTTGGCTGCCGCCCACGCTCCTCAGCTACGGCGCCCGTATTACCTTCGAACAAGAGACGCGGTAGCCAATAATCTCACGCCTGCACAACTCAGCCAAGCTCAATGGCTAGCCATTCAATGGCGGCCCGGAACGGCACCTTAATCCCACTTTTCGAGGTTCCGACCAGGCCTTCTTCGATCATGTGCGAATGGTGCTAGCCGTCGCTTTTCGCGGCGCAGCTAGGATGCATCTGTAGACTCTCGGTTCGGCGGCGTGGCGGTCGACGTCGGTTCTGATCTGCTCGGGTTCGGCGCACGAGCCACCGGTCTTGCGCGCCTTCTGCTCAATTCCTTCGCTCGGAATAGCGAAATTCACAGCGAGCAGATCATTGCCGTGCCTTCTTAAGTTACGCCTTGCTTGCGTATTCACGTGGAGCCAGCCCGGCAATTTGGCTATAAAATGCGGAAAGTCAGTCCCATGGGCGGGTGACAAGGTCTGCCGGAGTTGCCGCCCCGGCGCCGAGCGGTTTTGGCGGTCCCAATCCGTCCAACATGATTGCATCGCCTTCCGGCGGCACCAACCTACTCCGCATGCGCCGGCTCGGGCTGTCCTGTGTTCGTGCTGAATTCGTTACTGGGCGTCGTTGCCGAGTAAGAACTCTGCGGCGTAGCACTATATATATCGCGTCAGGGCCCAGAGTTGTGTTACCGCACACAGTTCGAGGGGATGACGGAGCGTGCGCGGTAAGACCCTCACGATCCATATTCGGCCGCAGCCAGTCCAAGAAGGATAGCCAGCACGAAACTTCTTGGGCATCGTTTGAACGCGGCTGCTGGAAGTCGCCTGAGTTGCCGATGCGAAGCGCGGGCCCCCGAGCCCTAGAGACCGATCCGGTCACGTCTTGTACAAGCTATACAGATTGGATTCGAAGCTCGCTTCTGCGACCCTGAACCAGGTCACGATGTCCTCACGAAACTTCAGCCATTCGCTGTAGATCTTGCGAAACTCGGCATTCTTCTCCGTCTCTTCGGCGTAGAGCGAGAATGCCGCGCGATAGCCGCCCTCCATGATCTCGCGCGAGAATGGCCTGAGCTCGGTGCCGTTTGCGATCAGCCGACGCAGCGGCGCCATGTTGCTGGCGTCGTAATGCGACAGCATGTCCCAGGAGGCCTCCGCGGCGGCCACCTCGAATGCCCGCTGATAATGAGCAGGCAAGGCCGACCAAGCCTTCGCTCCTACATAGAAGGCCAACTGCCCCGTGCAATCCCACCAGCCCGGGTAATAGTAATATTTTGCGACTTTGTTGAAGCCCAGCTTCTCGTCATCGTAGGGGCCGACCCATTCGACCGCGTCAATCGTGCCTCTTTCTAGTGCAGCATAGGTGTCGCCGCCGGCAATGTTCTGAGGAACGACGCCGAGGCGTGCGACCACGTCGCCCGCAATGCCGGGGATGCGCATCTTGAGGCCCTTCAGATCATTGAGCGTATTGACCTCGCGGCGAAACCAACCGCCCATCTGCACGCCCGTGCTGCCGCCGGGAAAGTTCACGACGCCGTAGGACTTGAAGAACTCCCTGAACAGTTCGAGCCCGCCGCCGCGATACATCCACGACAGATGCTGGCGTGGCGTCATTCCGAACGGCAGCCCGGTGTCGATCGCAAACGCCTTGTTCTTGCCGCTGTAGTAGATCGATGCCGTGTGTCCTATCTCGACCGTTTCGCTCTGCACGGCATCGAGTACCTGCAGGCCTGGCACGATTTCCCCGGGGCCGAACACCTGAATCTGGAAGCCGCCATCCGTCATCTCCTCGACGTGCTTGGCAAGGCGAACGGCGATACCGTGAATGGTGTCGAGGTTCTTGGGATAGCTGGACGCCAGGCGCCAGCGGATCGTGGCCTTTTGCGCTCGGACGACAGAGGGGGCGGTCAGCGGCAACAGGCCGACCGCGGCAACTCCAACAATAGCTCGACGGGTCTTCATGGTTCCACCCTGGTTCTTTATGATTGTTGATTGTCGTAGGTTGGATCGCTGACGGCGTGCCCGCTCCTCCGGCGCGCCGTCCGCCAATCTAGAGCTTCCGTTCCATCACGGCATCGAAATTGGTGACGGGCGGAAAGGCTTCCTTGTCGATGACGACGTCGATCACGAACGGATTGGATGCCTTCATTGCGACCGCCATGGCTGCCACAAATTCCTCGCGATTGGTGGCGCGTGCGCCCCTTGCACCCAGCGCGATTCCGGCCGCGGCGAAGTCGACGCGCCCGAAATCGTTCGCTTCCGCAACCACATTTCCCTTCCAGCGATATTTCTCGTGATATTCGAAGGCGAGCGCGCTGTTGTTCATGACGATGATCACGACCGGCAGCCTGTAGCGAACCGCCGTCTCGACATCAGCCAGGTGATAGCCGGCGCCGCCGTCGCCGGTAATGCATACCACCTTCTCCGATCGCGCGATCTGGACGCCGAGCGAGGCGGGGAGCGCCCAGCCGAGCGATCCGACTGCGCGGAAGAAGGCGTCGTAACGCAGCGTCGGGAACAGCACGCCGGTCCAGGCAGCCATGTAACCTGTGTCTGCGACCAGCGTGATCTCGCTGCCATAGCGGGAGAGCTCGTCGAGCACCGAAAGCGGGGAGAGGGCCGTGTTGCCACCTGACGCAGCGAGTTGTTCGCGGTGATTAGCTGTCCATTTATCAGTATCGCGGCGGCAGCGGTCCAGCCAGGCGGACGATGTCCGCAAATTCTGCTGTTTAACGAGGTCAAGTAGGTCGGTGAGGAAGATCTTGATGTCGGCGCGGACACCGAGGCGTGGCGCGTAGGTGTTAATGAGGGAAGCCGGATCATGGTCGATCTGGATCACGGTCGCCTTGCGGCTCGGCAAAGTGTAGCCGTTGGTTGCCAGTCCGCCCAATCGGGTCCCGAGAGCGAGGGCGCAATCGGCCTCTGCCACGAGCTTGTTGGCGCTCACCGAGGAATAGCGTCCGACGATGCCGCAGAAATTCGGGTGTGACGTCAGAATGGCCGGCTTGCCGCCAGCCGTGGCGACGATCGGGATGCCCGCAAGGTCCGACAGCAGTGCCAGTTCGGCCCACGCGCCGGCAAGCCGCACGCCCTCGCCGACAAACAGAACCGGGCGCTCCGCGCGCTTGAGGAGGTCGAGCGCCGTAGCAACCTCGGTGCCGAGCGCACGCACCTTGCTGGCGGCATTTGAGTAGGAACGTTCTAGCCGGTTCGCGGTTTGCGGGTCCCCGGGCAGCGCGAAGAAATTCTTCGGCACGTCGAGATGGGTGGGTCCGCATGTCGGTGTCGCCGCGATGTGAAGCGCCTGCGAGACGAGACTCCCAGTCATCTCAGGAGCGGCGACGGCACCGTTCCACTTCGTGACGGGCTGGAAAATGACATGTTGGTCGAGGTCCTGATACTCGTTCATGTGCAGGGCTTGCGTCGCGGTCGCTCCTGTCAGCGCGAATACCGGCGATTGGGCCCAGACGGCATCTGCCAGTGCGGCCGCGACGTTGGCGGCGCCGGGCCCGGCCTGCCCATAGGCCGGCGCGACGCGGCCGCTGGCGCGGGCATAACCGTCCGCCATGTAGACCGCGCTGGCCTCGCTGCGTGCGACCACCATTCGAATTCCGGCATCGCGAAGCGCGATCCACAACGGCTGGTCGCCGCCGGTGAGGAGGAAGAAGTTCTCGACACCGGCATGCTTTAGCGCAGCGGTGATGTCGGTGGCCACGTTGTTTGTCATTCTAGTCCTCCCCGCGCGGGTTCGTCGACCTGCAACGTCAATAAAGTATGTCATACCGTATTATTGCAAAAGATATTTTGTCAAACCTCCCTCAGGGCGCGTAGTAAGCAATAGCTTGACCTCACTAAAAGCCAATAATACGATATTATGATTCCAGATATTTATGCTGCAGGGAGGCGTTCCGTGAAGAAGTACCAGATGTATATCGGTGGAAAGTGGGAGGATCCGGCCTCGGGCGAGTGGTTCGAGACCATGAATCCCTACACCGCCGAGCCATGGGCGTTGATCCCGCGCGGCAATGCCGAGGATGCCGCGCGCGCAGTCCAGGCGGCGCATCGGGCGATGAATGTGGGGCCGTGGCCCAAGCTGAATGCAACGCAGCGCGGCGCGCTGATGCGCAAGCTGGGGGACCTGATCGCGGCGAATGCAGAGCGGCTCGCCGAGATCGAAGTGAGGGACAACGGCAAGCTGATCAGCGAGATGCGAGGGCAGCTCAATTACATTCCGCAATGGTACTATTACTTCGGCGGCCTCGCGGACAAGATTCAGGGCTCGGTCATCCCGATCGACAAGCCCAACATGTTCACCTACACCAAGCACGAGCCGGTCGGCGTCGTCGTCGGTATCATCCCCTGGAATTCGCCGTTGATGCTGGTCGCCTGGAAGCTTGCGCCGGCGCTGGCGGCCGGAAATACCGTGGTGCTCAAGCCCTCGGAATTCACCTCCGCATCGCTCCTCGAGATGATGGCGCTGGTGGAGGAGGCGGGCTTCCCCCCTGGGGTCATCAACGTGGTTACCGGCTTTGGCAATGAGGTCGGGCCGGCGCTGGTCGAGCATCCTCAGGTCGCCAAGGTCGCGTTCACCGGCTCCGATGCCACCGGCCAGAAGATCTACAAGGGCGCTGCGCGCGGCCTGAAACGCGTCAGCCTGGAGCTGGGCGGCAAGTCGCCCAATATCGTGTTCGACGACGCCAATCTCGACAATGCGGTCAACGGCGCCATTGCCGGAATCTTCGCGGCCGTCGGGCAGGCGTGCATCGCCGGTTCGCGAATGCTGGTACAGGAATCTGTCCACGACGCCTTCGTCGAAAAGCTCCTGAAGGCGGCGGCCACGATCAAGATGGGCGATCCAATGCAGAACGAAACACAGGTCGGGCCGGTCGCCAACCGGCCGCAGTTCGACAAGGTCCTCGCCTATATGGAGATCGGCAAGAAGGATGGCGCGCATCTGGCACTCGGAGGCGATCGTGCCCATCGGCCGGAATGCGGCAAGGGTCTCTTCGTCGAGCCCACGGTCTTCACCGGCGTCAAGAACAGCATGAGGATCGCGCAGGAGGAGGTGTTCGGCCCGATCCTGTCCGTGATCCCATTTCGCGATGAGGAGGAAGCCGTCGAGATCGGCAACGACATCCTCTTTGGTCTGGCCGCAGGCGTCTGGACGCAGAACATGAAGCGCGCCCATGTCATGGCTGACCGGCTAAAGGCCGGCATGGTCTGGGTCAATACCTACCGCACGGTGAGCTACATGGCCCCGTTCGGCGGTTACAAGCGCAGCGGTCTCGGTCGCGAAAACGGCATCGAGGCCATCAACGAATACATGCAGACCAAGACCGTCTGGATGAGCAGCGGCGACGAGCCCTATCCGTTCGTGCTGCGATAAATCGCTGAGTTAGGTGATCCAGGGCGCATCGTCTCGGGATCAATTGCTAATTGCTCGTAATATAGTACTATAAGATTTAATGGCCCCTGGGACCAACCCGTGGGGAACGAGGAAACAGGGAGGAGCGCCGCATGAGAGCCGCATCGGTCGTCATCTTGGCCATCGCGGGCCTGTGTCTATCGGGCATGCCGGGACAGGCGCAAACAAAGTCAGTCGTCCTGAAGGGAGCCACTCTGATCGACGGAGCGGGTGGAAAGCCGCTTCCCGATTCCGTCTTGGTCATTCGCGACGGACGCATCGCGGCCGTTGGGTCCGTAACGGCGGTGCCGGTGCCATCCGATGCCGATGTCGTTGACCTCAAGGGCAAGTCCATCATCCCCGGCATGATCTCGGATCATTCCCATGTGGGTATCGTCAGGGGCCTCAAGGCGAGTCCGGACAACTATAATCGCGACTACATCTTGTCCCAACTTCGACAGTGGGAGGCCTATGGCGTCACCACGATCACGTCGCTGGGCCTGAACGCACCTGAATTCTACGATCTGCGAGCGGATCTACATGCCGGCAAGGCGCCAGGGGCCGACATCTTTGGCGCCGACCGCGGCATTGGGGTTGCGATGGGAGCACCGCCCGTGGCGATCGTTCCCGTCGGCCCGAACCAGATCTATCGCCCGGATACGCCCGACGCAGCGCGCGAAGCGGTGAGGGAGATGGCGGGACGCAAGACCGACCTGATCAAGATCTGGCTTGACGACTTCGGCAAGCTGCTGCCAGTCAAAGTGAAGCCGGAGGTCTATACCGCCGCCGTCGACGAGGCCCACAAGAACGCGCTTCGGGTCGCCTTCCACATCAACGACCTCGAAGATGCTCAGGCCGCCCTGAAGGCCGGCGCTGACATTCTGGCGCACGGCATCCGTGACAAAGAGATCGATCCGCCGACGATCGAATTGATGAAGAAGAATGCCGCCTGGTACGTTCCCACCTTGGCGCTCGACGATTCAAATTTCATTTTTGCCGACAAGCCGCAGGTCTCGGCGGATCCGTTCGTGAACCGGGCACTGGATCCCGCCGTGAAGACGCAATTGGAGGATCCGGCTTGGCAGCAGAAGGTCCATGACGCACCAGCTTCCGAGCGCGCCCGCAAGGCGCTGGCGATGAACCAGAAGAACCTGATGACGCTTTACAAGGCAGGTATCGGCATCGGGTTCGGATCCGATTCCGGCGTGGGCCTGCGTTTCCCCGGCATTGCCGAACATCGTGAGCTCGATCTCATGGTTGAAGCCGGCCTCACGCCGATGCAGGCGCTGACCATCGCGACCAGCGGCGCGGCGAAGCTGCTCAAGCTGGATGACCGCGGTGTCCTGCTAGCTGGCAAGCTCGCCGATCTCGTCGTGCTCGACGCCGATCCATCGGCCGACATAGCCAACGTCCACAAGATCTCGGCGGTCTGGCACCGCGGAAAACCTGTTGCAGGGCCGATCGCAACGTTTGCGCAGCGATAAGGAGAATGGGCGGGGCCGGCGACGCTTGCATGCCGTCCTGGGCCACCCCCCGAACTGTTGGTCCGAAGTCTTGTTCTCGATCATCACCTCGGGAGAAACACATGGGACAACTGACACGACGTGCCGTGCTCGCCGGCGCACTCGCCACCCCCTTTGTTGCCAGGGCAGAGGACTGGCCTGCGGGTCAGATGAAGTTCATCATCCCGTTTCCTGCCGGCGGAACGCTGGACGCTATCGCCCGTCTGGTTCAGCCGGGTTTGCAGCAGAGACTGGGAACGACGATCATCATCGAAAACCGTCCGGGCGCAGCGGGCAGCATCGGCGCGGCGGCAGTGGCGAAGTCACCGCCAGATGGCCGCACGTGGCTGTTCGTATTCGATACTCACGCGACCAACCCGGTGACGCAGCCGAGCCTGCCATATAATTCCGAGACAGATCTGGATCCGGTCATGCTGGTCGGTACGGCGCCGAACATCATTGCCTGTCAGCCGTCACGCCCTTACCAGACTTTGGCTGAGTTGATCGCTGCGTCGAAAGCCAAGCAGGGCGGCTTCGCATTTGCGTCGGCTGGAACGGCGAGTCTTGGCCATCTCACGATGCTGCTGCTTGCCAAACGCTCCGGCGCGCAGTGGAGCCACGTTGCCTATAAGGGAGCAGCCCCCGCGGTGAACGACGCGATTGCGGGACATATTGACCTGATCATCGCAGCGACCACGGTGCTCAACAGCCAGATCGACGCCAAGTTGCTGCGCCCTCTCGCTCAGACCGGCGCAACACGCCACCCGACCCTTCCCGACGTACCGACGCTCGCCGAAAGCGGGTTTCCCGATCTCGTCGCGACGCCTTGGTGGGGACTGTATGCGCCCGGGAAGACGCCCAAACAGATCATCGCGCGTTTCAATACAGAGATGCGCGCGGTTCTGAAGGACGCCAGCGTGACGGGACGGATCAACGCGATGGGGCTGACGGTCGCTGCGAGCGATCCGGACTACATGCGCAACTTTTACGCGGAGCAGGCGCATATTTGGGGGCAGGTGGTTCGAGACAACGGTCTCCAGGCCGAGGGTGGATAGCAGATAGACCATCGCGCGGACCGGTTTTTACATCGTCACCCTACCGACCGGATTATTTGGTGCCGCGTCACGGCGCGGCCGTCCCCGCGGACGTTTCGCCCGAAGCGCGGCTTCCGCGTCCAGCGCGGCCTGGTGTTCCGCCGCCACCTCCAGCTGCTCCAGCACCTTGAGGGTTGCTCTCGCGCCCATGTTGACGTGATTGACGGCAGCCTGCCACGCCGCCTGCGGCTTCCGTGTGATGATCGCGTCGATTATCGCATGGACCTCGACAGCGTTTTCCTTCAGGCGTTCGGGCTGCGACAGAACAATGGGACGAAGATAGCTGAGACGTGCGCGAATGACGCTCACGAAGCCCTTGACGACGCTGTTGGCCGAAACGCTCATCAGGAATTCGTCGAGCTGATTCTTGCATTCGAGCACCTTAGCAACGCTACCTGATTTGAAGGCGCGGTCCAAATCTCGTTTGAGCCGGTGCAAGTCCTTGATTTCGCGCTCAGAGATCCGCTCGGCGGCGGTCCTTGCCGTCAGCCCTTCCAGCATACCCCTGACTTCATAGTGTTGCCGCGCCTCGTCGGGGGATACCCGCGCCACCACGGGTCCTTGATTGGGGATGTTGTCGACGATGCCCTCGGCCTCCAGTTGCCGCAGGGCTTCACGGACGGCAGTCCTACTGACGCCGGTCCATGCACACAGCTCGCCTTCCTTCAACCGCTCGCCTGGTTGAAAGCGGCCATCAATGATGGCGGTGCGCAGATTGCTTGCGACCTGTTGCCGGAGCGGTGCGGCCTTGGCCGGTACGCGCTGGACTTTGGAAACCTTCACGCAGTAATTCCTTGTACTAATTCGGTAATTGGTATCATACAATACTAGTTGATTATCCTGCTGCCTAGCTGCGATTTAGTCTCCTCAGGCTTGAGACGCTCGGACTGACATTGCCGAATATCCAACTTGCACTGGGCGAGAACGAGCCGCGGTCGAAAGAGTTGCCGCCGCACGCGCCTTGCCATCCTTGCTCACCAGGCGTCAAGGTCGGAAAGGGGTCCTGCGGATTGCGGCTCAACGAAGCACGTTCTCGCGGTCCTTTTCGCAGATCGCCGTTCAGGCCCCGCAGACCCATTCATACCTACGATGCCGGAGAGCTCGGCAGCCGCCGCCCTTGCGATGCGTTTGCCCAAGCTAGCTGGCGAATGGGCGAGGAAGAAACCAACGTCTACTGGTGCGCTCTGCCAGGCTCGCATAAGCTGAGTGGCTAACATGTGAGGGCCAAAAATTCATGCGGCAAGCTCGGTTTGACGGTTGGTTGCAGAGCTGTCGCGGTCCCGTCCGCACAAGCCGAACGGCATTTGCTATGTATCAATTCGCCCGTTCATAAGCCATGGACCTACGACAGCTTCGGTACTTCGTTTTCGTCGCGGATCTGAAGAGCATCGCCCGCGCTTCGGCTCACCTCGGCGTAGCAGGCCCTGCCATCAGCCGGTCAATCAGTGCTCTCGAAGACGAACTGCGAACGCCGCTGTTCGACCGAGACGGGAGAGGCATGCAGATGACGGAAGCAGGCCTCATGCTGCACCGAAGCGCATCCCAAATCCTGCGCGACGTGGAGCTTGTTCGTCAGGAGGTCATGGCCGAAGGAAAACACCTGACCGGCGACGTGATTATCGGAGCCACGCCGTCGGTTATCGCCATGGCGGGAGCGGAGCTCATCAGGGCCTGTCGCGAACGTCTGCCTCGCGTTCGTCCGCGCTTACTTGAGGGATATAGCGCTTATTTGCAAAACTGGGTGCTGACCGGCTCGATCGATGTCGCATTAGTCAACGGCCTTCAGCCAGATAGCCCGCGCCTCGTCAGTGAGTGCCTTGCCGTCGAGCGGCTGTTCGCCATCGGGCCACCAGGGATGTTCGCTGGCGATCCGGTCGGCCTTGCGAGCCTCCTTGAACATGCTCTGCTGCTTCCGTCGGCTCAAAATCCGATCCGAAGTTTGCTGGATGCGGGCGCCGCTGGCCTCAATCTCTCCGTATCCACGGTGCTGGAGATCGATTCCGTTACCCTTCTGAAAGACCTCGTGCGACAGGGCCTTGCTCCCGCTGTCCTCCCCTTCGGCGCTGTCAAATACGAGCTCGAGACTGGCGTCTTGAGCGCCAGCCCCATTGTCACCCCCGAAATCAGAAGCGATCTGGACCTCATTTACCTTGCCGATCGTCCGCCAACGCGAGTGGCATCCGAGGTGATCGACATGCTTCTGGAAATCCTACGCCAGATCGTTTCCAAAAAGGAGCCGAATGGTTTCGTCGAGATCCGGCATCGCGCCAGCGTCCGCCGCAAGGCAAAGACGTAGCCAAATCGCCGACAGCCAGAAGCGCGTGCCCACATAGCTCGATAGTGTCCACTGCTCGTAAAGGCCGGTGCGCAACACTCGAAACGAGGCAATGGTACCGGAGCCAAAGGCCATCATGGGTGTTAAGCGCTGGCGACTTCGCAATGAAGGCGTGATCCCTTTGTCGGCCTAACTGTTTCTGCGCGTTTGAGATGGGGCGTCTGAGGTTGACCTTCGCCAAACCGTCGCACGGATTCCGGCCGCCGTGAACGGCAGCAACTCCAGCCAAGGCTCAATTTCCCAGACCGTGATCTTCACTGGCCTTTCCGCGTCGGAATTGTGGGGCAGGCAGGGGTCAATGTCGATTTCACCAAGCGTAAGTTTCATGTTCATGAGCGCGCCGACGAATACAATCAGCTCGGCCGCCCGAAATCAGGCTCGGAGGAGCGTTCGTCCCATTGCCGCCGATCGCATTCAATGCGTTGCGTGAATGGAGGCTGCAATGTCCCAAGCCCGATCTCGGATCGGTGTTTCCAGTCCGGTGAAGGACGTCGAGATCGTCACCCGCGATTACATGGTCAAACGGGGCCCTGTGACCGGTGCAAATCGCCGCCGGTATCACCAAGTTAGGTAAGGCTCCAACGAGAAGGCCATGGACGCCGCAAAATATCCGGGCTTCACTCTCTTTCGGCACTTCTTTGCGAGCTGATATATAAACCGCAAGGTTGATGGCGGGCTTGAATTGCGGCGCCTAAGGTGGTCCAGGAGCGGCTCGGCCATTCGGTACTGGGGCAGTTGGATTGTGACGCCATTAGAGTGCGTCGATGGCAGTTTCGATAGGGAGGAAAAATGTTCGGGACCCAATCGGACTTTCTATGAATTCCGCTTCTTTCCAAAAAGCGGCAGCCTTCTCATCGATCGCGTGTACCAGGATGGCGCGAATACCGATCGTTTCAGATGCGTGAACGATTTGGTGGAGGGCATGTTGAAGCAGGTCTTGGCCGAGCCCCTTGCCCTTGTAGGTAAGATCTCGCGCCAAGCGGCCTATAATGGCTACAGGTACGGGATTTGGGAGTCCGTGCCTTTTTATGGGCGGCTTGGGAATTGCAGCCCTCTCAACACTTCCAGAGGCGATGCAGTAGTAGCCTACGACCGAATTGCCCTCGCAAACAACATAGGTGCGAGCAGTCTTGCCCTCGCTGTCGAGGGCGCGATTCTTCAACCAATCGGTCAGGGCTTCATTACCGCAATCAAAGCGGCTAAAGTCATGCGTCGGCTTGAGAAGCGTGGGGGAGGTTATGCCCGCACGCTTCCTCGGATGTTCGATTACTTCTGCCAAAGCGGCTTACGCTTCATCAGTGCCTTCAACTTGGTCCCGGCCGGAGGCGGGTTATCAAGTGCATTCAAGAAGGCATCGTGCTTCTCTGGATCAAGGACAAATAACCTTTGGTCCAAAAGCACATCGATGGCATGTTGCCGCGCACTATCCAGCATGAATTCGCTAAGCGTCTTGCCCACCGCCACTGCAGCGGTATCGATCAAGTGCTTTACCTGTGCGGTAGCGCGAATGTGGATATTGGTTTCGCTCCGGACGCGGCGCGACCTTACTCGCGCCGCAGGGCGCTGTAGTGCTGCTTCCATTGCGGTTACTCCTCACTTCTTATGAAGCGTTATATTGCATTCGTGTACACAATGTCAACACGGTTCGAATGGTTCCGAAGAAACTATCCAAAAAAGGGCCGAAGAGGACATAAGTGACCAATGGATCAACCGAAACGTTCACATAACCCAACTTAACTCCCCAAGTCGATTCTCAACGGGCGAGGTCCCTGGCAACGGTCGGAAAACCAAAAGCGGAAAAAACCCAGCTGCGGTCGAGCGGGGTCGCCGCTTGCTTGGTCAATGCCAAACTAAGCCGCTGTCGGCGTCTCAAATGATTGGACATCCCGGCGCAGATGTCGTCGATCGGCGACATTCTAAAATGTTGTCAAACGCTGACATTTCCGATTGTCAGCGAACGGCGACACGGTAATGTAAGCGATCGCTGACATTTGGATGTTCCATGCTCACACGTACCGCAGCCGATCTTGGCGCCGTCATCCGCGACCGGCGCAAGCGCCTCAAGCTCGATCAGTCGACGCTAGCTAAACAGGTTGGTGTCAGTCGCCAATGGATCATCGAAGTCGAGCATGGCCACCAGCGCGCAGAACTCGGGCTCATCCTTCGCGTCCTTGATGCTCTCGGCATCAAGCTCGATGCAGACAGCAATCTCTCCTCGGGCCACGCCGCCCCGAAGTCCGCCGTCGATCTGGATGCCATTGTGGCGAAAGCCAAGAAAGGCAAGCCATAATGGCCGAGCTCATTGCACTCCTTGAACGAAGTCGGTCGCGTCCGTAGTGATGCACGCGGCCGGCTGATCGTCGACGTTGGAAATCAGTGCATTGAACGTCATGCGTCGAAAAAGTTCTTTCGCATCCTTTCCCGGCTCCTCCGTGACCCGGCGCATCTCTTCCGCCATCAACACATAGGACCAGCGATCGCGCATCTCGACGGCTTCATCAGCTCGCAAACCGGTTAGCCCGCTGATCATCCGCGAACGCAAATATCCCTTGCCCGTCTACGTGCGATCAAAGCGCTTGACGAGAAGAACGTCCTTCGCTGCAAACCTTGGCCAACTCGAGCATCGCGCGTTCGACGCGAGTGTTGTTCCAGCGGTCGTCCGGACGATTGAACTTTGCGATCCAGAATCCGTGGTCATCTTCGACGACAGCTTTCGGACGGGCTCCGCCCATGGAGGTGCCGAGCAGCATCCAGTCTCGAACCTGGGCGCCTTCCTCGGTTTTACATCTTCCTAGAGCATCAAGGCTTCGGCGATTTCCTGAAGCTTTGCAAGTTCGAGCGTCTTGTTGAATTTGCGACGTGGTGCCGGAGGTTGTTGACCAAGTCCAAACCAAGCGCCCCTACGCCGTCGTCGGCTGAATTCAGCAGATAGTCGAGTTCGCCAAGCTGGGGAACCCCGGCATGCTTCTCGATGACGCGGCGACCCCAATAGTCCGAGCTTGCATCGCGTAACGCGCCAAAGACCGCCATTCAGTCGGCCTGTTTCGTAAGTCTCATCCGATAATTCAAGCTCGATAGGATCAATCGCGACCGCATCTCCGTTTGAGAGGTACAACTTGCCGTAGACGAAGCGAGCCAATGCATTGCCACGGCGATCCTTAGCGAGCTAGAATCGGGCCGGCGGTTATCGGTTCGGTCTGACACGGCAGCGTGATGTAGACGAAGCATTCGGTGTTGCTTTAGAAGTCATTGTCGAGCCCTCCGGACTTGCGCGCCCGCTTGCGTTCCCGCGTCGCTTGCAGAGCAATCCCTTCCCTGTCCTTTGAGGGGTCAGCGAGTTCTTCGAGGGGCTGGAGCATATCGTAGAGCCACAGCAGCCCGGCATACACCACGATACCCGTCGATGCTTTGCCCTTTTCGGCGTCCATAACAGCGCGCACGCCCGTTCCAATTCTGCTGGCTGCGTCCTGCATGGTCATGTTGCGGCGGATGCGTGCAGTACGCAGATCCGCTCCCAATTGCGTGAGCGTCCGTGACACCGGGTAAGGGGGCGCCTTTTGAAGTTTGTTGGTTGCTACCATGCTCTTGAAGGCCATTAAGCAGATTATTATGCTCTTAAGAGCATACAGCAATTTCCTGCAGTTTGCCATATTTTGCTTTTAAGAGCGCTTTATGTGCGATAATTTGCTCTCAAGAGCACTTATTCCATTTTCTAGTGCCGTAAATATATCAACGGGATATGTAACCAAAATATGCAGCTATTAGTTGTGAAAGTTCCTATGATAATCTATTTGGGAAGCTCTTTGACTCGTCAGGGGCAGCCATTTGGGACCAGCACCGAGGGTGCCGCCAGTCACGACTAACCAGGCGGGTCGGAATCCAGAAACATGTCTGGAGCCAACAACGAACAGCTTCGTCCGCCGCCGAGCTGGGACAAATTCGAGGAAATCTGCGCGGATCATTTTTCGCGCATCTGCAAGGACAACCAACACGACCGTGCCGGGCAAGGCAACTCGGCGTCGATGACTACGGCAAGGATAGCGGAGCTGATGCGAGATGAAGCGTGAGTTGACCTCCGAGATCGTCACGCGCGTTGTCAAGGAGGTGCGAAGCACTAATGTTGTTGCTGGTCCCAGCCCTGCGCAGGCACCGACCGGTCGGTCTGATCCACTGGACAACGGCTGACGGAAGCGCTCGAGCGCGACTACGCTGCGCGTTGCGAACCCCTTCTCCAGCAATCGGTCTTTCCCGAACTCCACAAACGAGACGAGCTCCCGCCGCTCCTTCCGATTTGCTGGAAACGAAAGGCAGGCCGCGTACGCTTCTCCCGGCACAGACGCTCGCGTCCGTGAATCAGTCGCAGAGATCCAGGCTTCGCCATCGTCTCCGGATCTCTCGCGAAATACGGCCTTGCTGACTTTGTCGCGTGACAGATTGGCCCTCCCAGGCTTGTCACCGTACGCATCAAGACTCTGGAGAAGAGGCTGCTTAGATGGGCACGGAACGGGAGGAACTCTTCTCACACGATGATCAAGAAGGGGGCGTCGGGCACGCCGCCGCCGCAGCAGGCAGCCGCGGGCGGAGGACTAATGCTCCCTTAAAGCTGGATTGCCCAAACGGTAATTCGGCTGTCACCCCATAGTCGCTAATCCTACCAAATCCTGAATTTGGAGGAGCGGATGCGTTTAGGCGCCGATATTGGGGGAACTTTCACAGATATCGTCCTGGTCGACGATGAGACCGGTTTATTTCGGCTCGGTAAGGTCCTGACAACTCCAGATCAGCCTGACAATGGCGTAATCAATGGAATTAAGCAGGTCATCAACGGTGATGCAGGCCAAGTTTCGCATGTTGTGCATGGGACGACGCTTTTCACCAACGCGCTGATCGAGAGAAAGGGGGCGCTGACCGCTCTCGTCACGACCCGCGGATTCCGCGATGCCGTCGAAATTGCGCGCGAGCACCGCTACGACATGTACGACCTTCGGCTGCGTCGTCCCGCCCCGATTGCCCGGCGGCGTCACCGGTTTGAGATTGCCGAGCGAATTCTGTCGGATGGAACAATCCGCCAGGCCCCCAACGAAGACGACGTCGCGCGCATCGCCGAGGAGATGCGCAGAATAGGCATCGAAGCGGTTGCCGTCAGTCTCATCAACGCCTACGTTTGTCCGGATCACGAGCGCATCGTTGGCCGCATCCTACGGGAAAAGCTCCCCGGCGTTGCGATAACTCTCTCCAGCGACATCTCCCCGGAAATCAGGGAATTCGAGCGTTCGACGACGGCGCTCTGCAATGTCTATGTCAAGAGCATCGCCGAGAAATATCTGACGCGGCTCGAAGCGCGTACGCGCGACGAGCTCAGCGATGCAGCCGGTCTTTATGTGATGCAATCGAATGGCGGTCTGCTCACCGCCAGCCAAGCCATCGAAGCGCCGATCCGTCTTGTTGAGTCGGGACCTGCGGCCGGCGCGTTGGCTGCGGCACATTATGCCAAGTCACTCGGACTTTCAGACGTGCTCTCTTTTGACATGGGCGGCACCACCGCCAAGGCCTGCCTCATCGTCGATGGCGAGCCTCTGCTGGCCCCGGAATTCGAGGTCGATCGGCAATATCAGTTCAAGAAAGGCAGCGGTCTCCCAGTCAAGGTGCCCGTCATCGAAATGATCGAGATCGGCACGGGCGGCGGTTCGATCGCGCAGATCGATGCACTCGGCCGCCTCAAGGTCGGGCCGCATAGCGCCGGATCCGTGCCAGGACCTGCCTGCTACGGGGCGGGCGGGGAACGACCAACGGTCACTGATGCCGATCTGCTGCTCGGTTACCTCAATGCAGGCTTCTTCCTCGGCGGAGATATGAAGCTCGACAAGACCGCCGCAGAACGTGCCATTAACGAACAAGTCGGGGCCTCGCTTGATCTCGACACGATAGCCGCAGCCTGGGGAATCCATCAACTGGCAAACGAAGCAATGGCTTCTGCTGCACGCATCCACGCCATCGAGCGGGGGCGCACCATTTCCCAGTTTCCGATGTTTGCGTTTGGTGGCGCGGGGCCGGTTCACGCCTACGGCGTCGCGCGCGTCCTGAAGTTGCCGAAGATCATCTATCCGTTCGGTGCGGGCGTCATGTCGGCCGTCGGCTTCCTCACCGCGCCACTGGCATTTGACTTTGTGCGATCAAGCCCGGCACGGCTGGAACAACTGGATTGGGGCGCAGTCAATCGGTCTCTCAAAGAAATGGAGGAGGAGGGGCGAAGCCGTCTTGCTCATTCAATGGGTGATCGAGAGGTCTCGTTCCGTCGCTGGGCCGATATGCGCTACCGCAAGCAAGGCTTTGACATCCGTGTGCCGATTCCCTCCGGTAAACTTGGGCCAGACAGCATCGCGGAAATCACCGCTTCGTTCGAGCGGGTCTACACCGAACTCTACGGACATACCGTACCCAACACGCCAATCGACGTGATGTCATGGCGAGTGGTCGCATCGGGGCCCAAGCCTGACTTCAAGCTACCGGTCAATACGTCGAAGTCCGACGGTCCACTCAAGGGCTCCAGAAAGATCTACGTCCCTGACGCAGGACTCATCGACGTGCCGGTCTACGACCGTTATCGCCTTGGAGCCGGTGATCGCCTGCAGGGGCCAGCCATCATCGAAGAACGTGAATCGACCGTTGTTATCAACGGACCCGGCGAAATTAGCGTCGATCAGAACCGTAATCTCATTGTCGATCTCGAGGTGGCCCGATGAGCGCCAAGGAACTGGACCCCATTACGCTCGATATCATGTGGGGGCGGCTCATTGCCGCCGTGAACGAGCAGGCCGCGGCCCTGATGCGTTCGTCCTTTACGTCCATCGTCCGGGACGCCGAAGACCTTTCTGCGTGCGTGTTCGATCGCCGCGGCCGGATGGTGGCCCAATCGGTCACGGGCTCGCCGGGGCACATCAATTCCATGGCGACAGGAATGGAACACATCTTGAAGACGTTTCCGCTGGATACGCTCCAGCCCGGGGACGTCATCATCACGAATGATCCTTGGATTACGGTCTCTCAGCTTCACGACATCACGATTGCAACGCCCGTATTCCACAATGGGCGAGTCGTTGCGCTTTTTGCAAACTGCTGTCACGCGCTCGATATCGGCGGCAGGGGGCTGTCGTGTGATGCCCGCTCCGTCTATGAGGAGGGTCTCTTCATCCCGATCATGAAGTTGCATTCGAAAGGAGAACCCGTCGAAGCCGTTTATCGGCTGATCGCGGCCAACGTGCGGACCCCCGATGAAGTGATTGGCGATATTCATGCACAGATCACCGCGAACGAAGTCGGAGCAAAGCAGCTCAAGTCTTTCCTCGAAGAGTTCGATCTTGCGGATATCGAAGGGGTGGCAGACGCCATCGTCGCGCGCACCGAAAGGGCGATGAGAGCCGCCATTACGGCTCTGCCCAACGGATCGCATCCGTTCAAGATCACCATTGACGGGTTCGACAAGCCGATCGAGATTCAGGCCAAGGTCACTATCAAGGACGATGAGGTCATCGTCGACTATGAAGGGTCTTCCTCAACGGTTGATCTCGGTATCAACGTCGGTTTCAATTATACCGTTGCTTACACCACCTATGGCGTGAAGTGCGCAATTGCGCCAGACGTGCCCAATAACGCCGGTTCGTTCACGCCGATACGCACGATCGCCGCCGTCGGGTCAATCCTCAACGCTCAGCATCCTGCTGCCGTCGCTGGCCGTCATACGGTCGGTCACTTCCTCCCTTCAGCCATCATGGGCGCGTTGTCAGGTATCCTGCCGGATAAGGTGATGGCACCCGGCGCCGACAGTCTCTGGAATACGCATATCAGCGGCTTCGATAAGCGCGACAATCAGTTCTTCTCGTACACTTGGTTCTCTACCGGCGGAACTGGCGCCCTCAAGGGACTCGATGGCCTCTCGGCCACCTCCTATCCAAGCGGTGTCGCCGGTGTGCCCGTGGAAATCATCGAAGCTTTGACGCCTCTGGTCGTACGGCAAAGAGCGCTTCGACCTGACTCCGGCGGAGCCGGCGAACATCGTGGTGGCTTGGGCCAGACAATGGAAGTCGAGGTTCTGACCGAGAAGCCCTATCTCTTCTCAGGCATGTACGATCGATGTCACTATCCAGCACCAGGTTTGTACGATGGCAAATCCGGCGCGACCGGTTCGATCGCCAGTTCGAATGGCGAGGAGGTCCGCCCCAAGCTGAGCCGCATGTTGCCGCCAGATACGGTTTTAACGCTCTCGCTACCCGGCGGCGGCGGATTCGGTGACGTTAAACGTCGGGACCGGGAGGCGATCCTCAACGACGTGCTGGACGGTTACGTAACGCCGGAGGCGGCGAAACGTGACTACGGCTTTGAATACACTCCTCCTCACAAGTAGCAACGGAGCGCTTGATGCCGATCCAATCCCGCTTTGTCCTGATTGCTTCAATGGACGTCGATCCTGCGCACGAAGATCTCTTCAACGAGGTGTACGATGGGGAACATGTCCCGCATCTCCTGAAAGTGCCAGGGGTTCACAGCGTTACGCGCGTCAAAGGAGTTCCCTTCGCGTTCGCCATTGCCAACGGCATCAAGGATATGCCGGCGCCCAAGCCGATCTATACGGCCATTTATGAGATTGACCATCCGGACGTCTTGAAGAGCGCCGAATGGGCAAAGGCAGTCGAGGCGGGCAGATGGGCAAGCGAAGTGAGGCCGCATACCCGCAATAGGCACCACGCTGTCTATCAGAGGCAATCCACTAGCCCATAGAGCACAATCACCAATCAAACGTCGTGACGCTTGCCGGGGCGCCAACGACGGGCAGATCAAATGATAACGCGCAGGAGATAGGGATGACGACAAGCGCAGAGACGACATTGACGCCGCAGCTCGACACTGTCGGCCCAAGCACGGCAGGAAAGATGACGCGGCTTGCACTCGCCAGCATGGTGGGTACCTCGCTGGAATGGTACGAGTTCGTAATCTACAATTCCATGGCAGCTCTGATCTTCAATAAGCTCTTTTTCCCGTCATTTGATCCGATTGTCGGTACAATTCTTGCGTTTTCGACTTATGCCGTAGGTTACATCTCGCGTCCCATCGGCGGAATTATCTTCGGTCGCCTCGGAGATAAGGTCGGGCGTCGTGCCGTCCTCGTCTATACGCTCGCTTTGATGGGCATTTCTACCCTGGCGATGGGCTTGCTGCCTACGTACGGGAGCATCGGAATCGCCGCGCCCCTGCTGCTCGTTAGTCTCAGGACCATTCAGGGCATCGCGCTCGGTGGCGAGTGGGCTGGCGCCATCCTTCTTTCCGTGGAGCATGGCAAGCCACAAAATCGCGGGCTCAATGCGTCGTGGACGCAAGTCGGCCCCTCTGCCGGTACTCTTCTCGCCGCAGGGGCCATCGCCGTCACGACGACGCTGCTGAATGAGGCCGATTTCCTGTCCTGGGGCTGGCGCCTTCCGTTTCTGGCCAGCACCGTGCTGGTGTTCTTCGGATTCTGGATCCGCTGGAGCGTTGAGGAAACACCCCACTTCCATCAGCTGCAGGCCGGCCATGCGACGACCAAGGCGCCGGTTGCCGAGGTCCTGAGGGACCATTGGCGCAACCTGTTAGTGGCCGGTAGCGTTCGAATCGGTTCGGACGTGGTGTATGGACTGCTTGCCGTATTCACCTTGACGTATGTCACTCAGAAGCTGGGTTTGAGCCGCACATTGGCCCTGACCGCTGTTCTGATCGGCGCCGGCGTGCATGCCATATCCGTTCCCCTGCTTGCGGCGCTCTCTGACCGGATTGGTCGACGCACTGTCTATGGGCTCGGTGCTCTGGCATCTATCATCGGCAGCTTCCTCCTGTTCGGCTTGTTCGATACAAAATCACCAGCCATCATCATTGCCGCAGTTTCAGTCGGCATGGTGTTTCAAGCCGCGATGTTTGGTCCGCAAGGTGCTTTCGTCACTGAGCAGTTTCCAACACGTGTGCGATACACGGGGTCCTCGCTCGCCTACACCTTCGCAGGTGTCCTCGGTGGCGGTTTTGCCCCGCTGATCTTCGCCACCTTGTTGAGAGAGTATCCCGACACGTATGCGATTCCAGCCTACGTGACCGGAGCCCTCGTCATCACGCTCATTGCTTTGTTGGCAGCAACGGAAAAAGCCGGCCGCGAGATCGATTAGCCACCTTGTGCGATTTGGCGCCGCACATTTGCGATGCGGCGCCAGATCGCCGGATTGACCGGATGTGAACCATGAACGTCAAAACCGCGCTTGCCAGCGTGCCAAAGCCGCCTTCCGCTCTCATTGAAGCCTTCAAAGATGCCCCCACTTCGGTCATCTCGGACAATCTCGACCGATTGGCGGGTGCTGTTGGCTTGAGGCCATTCCATCGTTCCGGACGGTTGGTCGGAACGGCTTTCACCGTGCGGACGCGTCCTGGAGACAACCTCGCAATTCACAAGGCGCTTGAACTGGTCGGCCCCGGGGATGTCATCGTCGTGGACGGAGGCGGCGACGAGACGCGGGCACTGGTGGGTGAGATCATGAAGAATATCGCAGAAGAGAGGGGAGCTGCCGGCTATGTAATCGACGGCGCCATCCGAGACGTCGCGGCCTTCAGCGGTTCGGATTTCCCCTGCTTTGCCCGCGCAGTGACCCACCGCGGCCCCTATAAAAGTGGCCCAGGCTGCATCAACGTGCCAGTGTCGATCGGTGGGTCACCGATCGCCCCTGGCGACATCGTCGTTGGCGATGAGGATGGCGTTGTATCCTTTCCGGCCGCGATGGCAGATTCCCTGATTGAGGCTGTTCGTGCCCAGATCGCGCGCGAAGAGGAGACCATGAAGGCTATTCGCGAGGGGCGTTACGAGGGCTCTTACGGACGGTAGTAACCAGAACCAGAGGACGACATGACTGACCAGAAAAAGGAATTTCACAATCTTGATACACCGGATGACGGCTTGCTTCGCGAGCTGGCGCCCGGACTCACCACGCGCATCTTTTCGGGCGAACACGCGATGCTCTCGGTGGTGAGCTTCGCACCGCACGCCGAAGGCGTGCTCCATCATCATCCTGAGGAACAATGGGGCGTGCTGCTGGACGGCACTGCCATTAGGATTCAGGGAGGGGAGGAGATCCCTGTGCGCAAGGGCGACTTCTGGCGTACGCCCGGCAACGTCCCTCACACCATGCGAGCTGGTCCCGAGGGCGCCCGTGTGCTCGACATCTTCAGCCCACCCCGGCCCGAATATAAGAAGCCGGGATCCGGGTTCGGACAGACTTAGCCAGTGGCCTGGCTCTTGCTGCAAAGCGAGAGCCAGCTTTGCCCGTTAACGCTTCAAAGGGAAAGCCGTGCCGGAAAACCGTGAACTGGCCTTGGTTCGGTTGCCGTCACAAGTTGATGGCGTCGAATTGAACCTGTCAGCGATTCATCGCGCCGGAAAAGCGGCGCCAATCGTCTTCCTGCACGGCTTCGGATCTACCAAAGAAGACTACGCTGACATCGTGCGCCACGAAGCTCTCGCGGCGCATCCGTTTCTCGCCTATGACGCACCGGGTTGCGGAGAGACGTATTGCGCGGATCTATCAGACATTTCAATTCCGTTCTTGTTAAAGACTGCGCAGCGCGTAATCGAGCATTTTAAGCTCGACCGATTTCATCTCGTTGGCCACTCCATGGGTGGTCTGACGGCACTTCTGCTCGCGCACAAGTATCCCCAACACGTACTCAGCTTCGTCAATATCGAGGGAAACATTGCGCCCGAGGACTGCTTCCTCAGCAGGCAGATCTTGCAATTTCCGGAGCAGAACGTGGAGCGGTTCTTCGCCGATTTTATCGACCGAACCCGGCATATGCCAGCCTATGCCAGCGCGCTCTACGCTTCCAGTCTTCATCACAAAGTGAGGGCGGCTGCGGTACCTGGAATATTCCGCTCGATGGTCGATCTGTCGGACAGTGGAAAGTTGATGCAAAAGTTTATCGGCCTTCGCTGCCCGAAGATGTTCATGTACGGCGAACAGAATGCGACGTTATCCTATCTCGGCCTGCTTCGCACAAATGGCGTACGCCTTACCGAGATTCCGGCGTGCGGCCATTTCCCGATGTATTCCAATCCGATCGCCATGTGGACGCAAATTGCAGCGTTCCTGGCTGACGTTTAGAGGTCCCGGCGATCGCTAAAGCGCTCACCGAGGCTGTGCGCAATGAGGCCTTCGGCGGCTGAACGCGGGGTTGCTATTCGAGTGGATTCATCAGCAAGATCGTAATGAGCAAAGGAAGCGTCACTGCCGACAAAAGCGTGCCTAAAGCAACCGCAGCAGACGTTGAGTTCGCCAGCAATTTGTACTGCGTGGCGAACAGGTACGCATTGGCCCCTGCCGGCATGGCCGCAAATAGAACGATGACGTCGCCAACCAAGGGCGGCAGATGTAGAACGGGAAAGGCCAGCGTCCAGGCAACAAGGGGCATGATGATGAGCTTCAGAAAGCACATGACCGCGAGGCTCAGTGCTTCTCCGCGGAGTTCGAATCGCATAAGGCCGACCCCCAGCGCGATCAGAGCTGCCGGAGACCCGGCTTGAGCGAGTTGCTCGCAAGTCCGATCTACCAGCGAATTCAGTCCTGCCCCGGTCATTCGCCAAAAGAAGCCAGCTGCAATCGCGATTATGATCGGATTGCGCAAAAGATCTAACAGGAGGCGAAGCACAAGTGCCCAAATCGAGGCGCCATCTTTCCGCTCGATCCAGGCGATCTGAAGTGTTCCGCTGAGCCATAACAACGGTGTGTTAATGGCAAGGATCAGCGCCATTGGCCCCGCCGCCTTCGGACCGAACGCCGTGAGCGCGAGCGGAATACCGAGCATCGCTATGTTGCCGTACACAGCGCTCGTGGCTGCGACAACGCCGGCCGCGGGCGTCACGCGAAGCAGGCGTGCCGACAGAGCTAGAGCGGCGATCCAGGTGAGGGCGACAGCGCCATAGTAGGCGCCCCATGCCAGCAAAGGATTCATAGCAGGAAATTGCGAGATGACGATGGTCCGGAAGAGAAGCGCTGGTATTGCAATCGAGAATGCGAACTCGGAAATGCCCTTCTGCGCACCTTCTGAAACCAGTCCGCTAACAGCTGCGGCGTAGCCCACAGCAATGAGCCCAAAGGTCGGAGCAACGATCGCAAGTACATTCATATCGGGGTTGACGAGCAGACTGATTGTGATGCCGACGATTAGTCCAGACCGGCGCCGCGGTCCACCCGAAATTCAATAGGCAGTCTGTTTGAATTTCGATGAAGCGCAGCGAGCGAAAAAGCGGTGAGGTGCACCTCGCTCTCGACCGCCTGGCACGCGGCTTCGTTCCAGCAGCAGACTAACTTCGATGTCGAGGCGCATGCGCATCAGCTCGCGCTAAGGCCAGTCGTGGCATCCTGGTGAACTTGGCGCGAGGATGCGCGCGCATCAGCCGCCTGATTGCGAATGGCCAATGTCTTCTCCTTGTAAACGATACGGTCAAGATTTGATTAAGAGTCTAAAAGGGGCAGATCCGATTTAGCAGGCCGATCAAAGTGGATCGCTCCGTTTCATTAAGGGGAGCAAGCATTCGGCGGTTATAGGGCGCCGTGAGCCGGACGGCGTCCCTCATCAATTTCTCGCCTTTCGACGTCAATGTGATCTCAATCGCACGCCGGTCGATTTTGGACCGGCTTCGCTTCACCAGACCCGCGTCCTCGAGCTGGTGCAGAATTTTTGTCAAATTCGGGAGTTGAAGCCGCAACAGTGCTGCGATGCTACTCGGAACGACCCCCGGGTTGTCCCGCACCAGCATGAGGATTGCGTAGGTCGCAGGCGTCAGTCCGAGCTCGGCGAAGGTCTCATAGAAGCCGTCGAAGAACTTCAACTGGATCAATCGGATCACGAAGCCCGGGACGTTGCGAAGTGCGGCCAAATCGAGCTGCTTCTCTGCCGCCGTTGTTGCTATTGTCATTAGCTCCCCTGGGTCATCCACGTTCGCATCTATCATGACGCATGCCGAATTGACATCGCCCAATATACTTATAAAATATAAGTATTATGCGGCTGAGACCGCAACGGTAGCCGGGAGGAGTATCCATGAGGGTGACAAGCCTATTGGCGACGTGCGTCTCCTTGCTTGCGCTGATTTGCGGATCGGCCGATGCGCAGGAAACGGTGAAGCTCGGCGTTCTCAATGACCAGTCCGGAGCATTTGCAAGCTATCAGGGCATTGGGTCCGTCATCGCGGCTCAATTGGCTGTCGAGGATTATGGCGGAAAGGCTGGCGGCAGGCAGGTCGAAGTCGTCAGTGCGGATCACCAGAACAAGTCGGACACCGGCGTCAACATCGCGCGTCGCTGGTATGAGAATGAGGGCGTCGATGCAATCTTCGACGTCCCCAACTCGGCGATTGCGCTGGCAGTCGCGGGGATGAGCGCCGAAAAGAACAAGGTGTTCGTCGGCTCTGGCGCCGGTACGGCATTGTTGACTGGAGAAAAGTGTACGCCGAATACGGTGCACTGGACTTACGACACCTATGCTTATGGCCGCGGGCTCGGCAAGACCATCGTCGAGCAGGGCGGCAAAAAGTGGTTCTTCATCACGGCCGATTATGCCTTCGGCCACGATCTGGAGAAGCAGGCGTCCGAATCGGTCAAGGCATCCGGGGGACAGGTCCTCGGAGCCGTCCGTCATCCCCTCGGGACGGCCGACTTCGCCTCGTTCCTGCTGCAGGCGCAGGCTTCCGGCGCCGACATCATCGGTATCGCCAACGCCGGCGACGATACGATCACTTCGATGAAGCAGGCCGCCGAGTTCGGCCTGACCAAAGATCACAAACTGGTCGGTCTGATTCTGGGCATGAACGGCATTCCGTCTCTCGGGCTGCAATTCGCCCAAGGCGCCCAAATCATGAATCCGTTCTACTGGGACCTCAACGAGGCCACCCGGTCCTTCGCCAAGCGCTTCTCGGAGCGCATCCCATCCAAGGCCTATCCCAACGACATGCAAGCCGGCGTCTACGCTGGCGTCATTCACTACCTGAAGGCCGTCGACAAGGTCGGTGGCGCGAAAGACGGTAGGGCGGTCGTTGCCGCCATGAAGGAGCTTCCGACCGACGATTCCTTGTTCGGCAAAGGTTTCATCCGCAAGGACGGACGTAAGATCCATCCGCTCTATCTCCTCCAGGTCAAATCGCCCGACCAGTCGAAATCCAAGTGGGACCTCCTGAAGGTTGTCGGGATCATCAAGGGCGAAGATGCCTTCAGACCCGAGAACGAGGGCAATTGTCCTCTCAGCAAACAATAAGTCGAGGGGCCGCCATGAGCCAGTTTGCTTCTACTCGGATCGATCCGTTCGCTGATGAGGTGCTGAGGGATCCGTATCCGGCGTACCAGACCTTTCGCGAACTGGGACCGGTGTTCAGGATCGAGCCGTACGACATCTGGGCCATGGCGCGGTATGAGCAGGTTGATTCCACGCTCAAGGATTGGCAGACCTTCATCAGCGGAGAGGGCGTCGGCCTAAAGGGTATGAACCCAGCGCTGCCCCGGCCGATGACGCTACAGATCGACCCGCCCGATCACGAGAAGGGACGCCGAATCCTCGCCCGGACCATGTCACCGGGCGTAGCGAAGAACCTGCGCGACACCTTTCAGAAGGAGGCCGAGAGGAAAATCGGCGAGCTCGTCGAGCGGGGGACCTTCGACGCGATGACAGATCTGGCCATAGCTTATCCCCTAAAGGTGTTCCCCGACGCCATTGGCGTCTCAGAGGAGGGACGCGAGAACCTGCTTGCCTGGAGCACGTTCGTCTTCAACAGCTTCGGACCGGATAATCACATTCTCGCCAGATCTCGTGATCCAGGGCTGACCGCGCAGAAATGGATCATGGACCGTTGCGCACGCAGCGCGCTCAGACCCGATGGCATTGGAACGATGATCTACGAAGCTGCTGATGCAGGTGAGATTACTGAACACGAGGCCACGCATTTGGTCCGGCCATTCCTAACTGCGGGTGTCGACACGACGATCAATGGACTGGGGAATACCTTGCTTGCACTCGCAAGCCATCCAATGCAATTCGCCAAACTACACGAGCGCCCGGCACTCGCCCGCAATGCGTTTGAGGAAGGGCTACGCTATGATTCACCTGTGCAGACCTTCTTCCGCACCACCTCGCGTGAAGTGGAAATGGCGGGCGATATCATACCAGCGAGGACCAAAGTGCTGGTCTTCATGGCATCCGCCAACCGTGATCCGGCTCGTTGGCAAGAGCCCGAGCGCTTCGATGTGGAGCGACCTGTAACAGGACATGTGGGCTTCGGCTCCGGCATTCATGCTTGTGTGGGCCAGATGATCGCACGCTTGGAGGGTGAGTTGGTTCTAACGGAACTTGCGAAGCGGGTAAAATCAATTGAACTCATTGCCGAACCCGAGCGCATGCTAAATAACACCCTTCGGGGGCTCAAAAGTATGCCAGTCCGCGTGACTGCTGCCTGAGCGACCAATGGTGGCACTGTCCGATCTTGAGACCACCATCATCGACAGAGCAATTCCCATGCTACCAACTAGGGTCGGCCGCGAGGCGGGCAAGCCGCAGTTGGTTTGCTGCCCTGTTCAACAGCGTAGCCTCTCAGGCCTTGAAACGTCGCAAGACTACCGTTTTCAGGAGGCGCCAAGTCAAGGACAGACAATCGGCAGAATTTCAGCGTTGGTGCCAAACGACAATGAGCGAGACGATCACGCACTTGTCCCGAATTGGGCTCGCGATGCATGCGGCCTGAGCAATACAAAGGCGCAGTGTCAGGTCAAAAAAGACGAGAGGGAGCTCCGCCAAAAGACCGGTTGTCTGCCCCCTCCCTGACTTGGCCGCCACAAGAGTGTAGGGAGGTCCTTTCAGGCATTCGGGCTTTCTAGAATAGCGTGAAAAGCTTCAAAGCCATGATCGGAGTAGGCAAGGCGTTTTGTTGCCTGAGGGCTGTTTTGTTCTCCTGATCTCCTCGTTGAGTCTCTCCTGCCAGCATGTAGACTAGCTTTGCCCCCAATGGCTACATCAGTAGCGGCCCGCCGCGGTGTTGGCGCGAACGGCTCGAAGTGTTAAGGTGCATCAAGACCTCAGCGGGTGGCTTCCGCTTTAAAATAGCCGAGGGGTTCTCGAACCTTGGGCAGCTCCAGATTAGGCAACAGCTTTCAGCTCCTCAATGACGCGGATCAGCTGCGCCGCAGGCTGGGGGTAAGCGATGAAGTAGCCTTGGGCTTGCGTGCAGCGTTGGTCACCAAGAATCCTAAGCTGCTCAGCTGTCTCAACCCCCTCAGCGACAATGGTCATGTCCAAGGCTTGCCCCAACTCGGAAATTGCCCTGACAATCGCCGCCGCGCTCGTCTCGCGGCTGAGATCCTGCACAAAGGATCGGTCGATCTTGATCTTGTCCAATGGGAAGCTCCGCAGATAGCTCAATGCGGAGTAGCCTGTGCCGAAGTCATCTATGGCGATGTGAACTCCTAGCACCCGCAACCTATTGAGAATGTCGCGCGTGATCTCTTCGTCGTGCAGCAGAATGCTCTCGGTAATCTCCAGTTCGAGACGAGACCCATGCAAGCCCGCAGCAGCCAGGGCGCGGGTCACGGACAGTTCCAAGGCTCCGCGCCTGAATTGAACAGACGACAGATTGACCGCAACTCTTACGTCTTGCGGCCATGATGCGGCATCGCGGCAGGCCTGCTGAAGCACCCAATCACCAATCGGAACGATGAGCCCTGTCTCTTCGGCGAGGGGAATAAAGGTCGTAGGGGGTATCGTCCCTTTTTGCGGATGATGCCAGCGTAAGAGCGCTTCGAACGTGACAATCTGCTTGGATTCGATATTCACGATGGGCTGATAAAACAGTTCGAACTCAGATCGTTGCAAAGCCTGGCGAAGGTCTACCTCGAGCTGCAGGCGCTCTTGCAAACGGACGTTCATTTCGTTCTGGAATATTCGATAGGTGCCGCGTCCATCGGACTTTGCCTGATAGAGCGCCACATCGGCATTCTTAATCACTTCGTCTGTTCCGTTTTCGGAGCATGCCGTGATATTTATGCCAATGCTCGTGCCAATCATCACCCGGTGTTCATCGAGGAAGTAGGGTTCGCCAATGGATGCGAGGATTCTCTCAGCGAGGCTGCTGGCGTCCTCAGGATCGGCGGCATCAACCCGCAGAATCGCGAACTCGTCCCCGCCAAGCCGAGCGACGAGGTCTGTCGTCTTGGCGCAAGATTTCAATCGCTGCGCCACCTCAAGCAGCAGGGCATCGCCAACGCCATGTCCAAGCGTATCATTGACGCTTTTGAAGCCATCAAGGTCCAGACACAAAATCGCAATGCGCTTGTGCCGCCCTCGTGTTCCAACCGCGCGCTCCACAAGCTCGTGAAAGCTGCGCCGGTTGGCCAGTCTTGTGAGGGGATCGTGGGCCGCCAGAAATGCAATTTGCGCCTCGTGCAGCTTGCGCTCGGTCACATTCCGGCAGGTGCCTCGATAACCCTGGAATTTACCCCTCGCAAATGTCGGATTGCCGTTGATCTCCAGCCAAAGCTCGTCCCCCGCACGTCCGTCCAAGCAGATTTCGAACCCCCGAAATGGCTTTCGATTGGAAAGAGCCTGCAGATATTCGATCCAGGATTTGCTCGCGAGCGGATTGATCCCCAAGGCCTCCGCCAACTTGATTCCAATTTGGCCGGCCGGCAGCCCGAGGTCTTCCTTGCCGCTTGTAATCGTCAGCTGGTCATCGGTTTCCCAGACGACCTCCGAAGAGGTATCAAGGAAATCGCTCAGGCGTTTGAGCTCGCGCCTCAAACGGTCATTGTCCAATCTAAGCTGCTCGAGCGGGCCGGCTTCGCCAGAGCGACATGATTCTAGCGGGCTAGGCTTTGCTGCAGTCAACCAACAGCGGACATCGTTCATGCAGCTTGCAAGCGCCGCCGCGATAAAGTTGACCGGAAATGCCATTTGCACTGCCCCCAAACAGCGAGGCCGCGATAGTAAGTGGGGGAAGCTGCGAAAAGGTTGCCGGCCTTTGGGGAATTGCGGCGGGGTTAATTGCGGGTTCACGGACCTGCCGAACCACTATGGACAGCGCAAGCCTCGCGAAGTTGATTTATCTTGCAGATATTGCTAACCTGCTTTGCATTTTGGAAAGAATGTTGCATGCGCGACCTGCAAACAGTGCTGATCATCGCGCGGAGCGGCCCTGAATGGGCTGCCATCGCAGACACCTTGTCAGACCAATACGACTACCGCGTTCTTTCCGCCGATTCGGTCGAAAATGCGAGGGCATCCCTGGCCGACGCCCAAGTAGACATTGCTCTCGTCGAGTATGGCGAAGGCAAAGGTCTGAAGTTCCTCGTTGATCTACGAGTATCTCATCCTGACGTGATCCGCATCCTGGCGCTCGAGGCCAAGACCGAGATCGGCCAACGGGAAATGGCGCCCGCCGGCATCTATCAGCTCATCCGTAAGCCGCTGGACGCCAACCAGATTGGACTTATGGTGGAGCGTGGCCTTGAGGCCCGTGAACTTGCCCGTCGACATCGCCTTCTTACACGAGAGTTCAAATTTCCAGCGAATGCCACAGGCATTCACGCAAGGCCCATTCTGCCGATGCAGCCGGAGAGCCGCCGTTTCGAAAAGCTCGTCTACGTCAGTGAAAAACTACACAACCTCAGCGAGCTCGCGCGAAAAGCAGCCAAAACGGAGCTGCCTATCTTGATTCAGGGGGCAACGGGGACGGGCAAAGAGCTTCTCGCTCGCGCCATTCATTACAACTCTGGCCGCCGCGACAGCCCGTTGCTGGTCCAAAACTGCGGGGGGATGTCCGATGAGCTCTTACAATCCGAGCTCTTTGGGCACAAGCGCGGCGCTTTTACGGGCGCTGTCTCAGACCGGCTGGGCCTTTTTCGCGCCGCGGACCGGGGAACGGTATTCCTCGATGAAATATCCGAGGTGTCTTCATCTTTTCAGGTGAGCCTGCTTCGTTTCCTGCAGGAGGGAGAGGTCAAGCCGCTCGGCTCCGACAAGATCGTCACCAGCAATGTCCGCATTATCGCTGCCTCCAACCGTCCTCTCCGCGCGTTGGTCGCCGCGGGCAAATTCCGACAGGATCTCTATTTCCGCCTGCGGGGATTCGAGCTGGAAGTTCCCTCGCTGAGTGATCGCCGAGAGGATATCCCGGTGCTAGCGGAGTTCTTTGCCGCCAAGCACAGCGAGGCGATGGGGCGCAAGATCCTTGGAATTTCTGCAGCCGTTCTCGAAAAGCTCTCCGCTTACGACTTTCCGGGAAACGTTCGAGAACTTGAGAACGAAATCCGCCGCATGGTGTCACTGACGGAGGAGGGGGAGTACGTCACCACCACGCACATGTCGCCCGCTATATTGGCGGCCCCGCCGCGCTCCCGCTTCAAGTCAGCCGGCGGGTACGAGCTGCGGGGCACCACCTTGAAAGAAAAGGTCGAATGCCTCGAAAAGCAAGTTGTCGCCGAAGTGCTGTCGCGGCATCGGTGGAATCAAAGCAAGGCTGCGAACGAACTTGGACTCTCGCGCGTTGGACTTTCCAACAAGATCAAGCGCTATAGCCTCGATGAGGCAGAGTGAGACAGCCGATGGTACGCAACGAAGATCAGTTTAAGAGGGATCCCTCACCCAACCTGGTGCGCTTCCCCCAGTCGCGAGTTTCGCCTGCTCGCAGGACGCCAGCAAAGGATCTCGGGCTGAGCCTGCTTTCCAGAAGGCTCGGTCTGCCGGAGCGCCAATTGACTGGACATTGGTGCAGCCGCTGCGAGGGCATCTGGTACGGTTATCTGCTCGAGGTCGATTGTCCTGCATGTGGCAATCGTCACGGCTGAGTACCGCTGCTCGTCTTCAAAAAATCAGCACCGAACGAGCGATACTTCAGCCTGCCTCAGGGAAGGAGCTTTGGGCACCGTCACCCCGTAACAAGGACTAATGCCAACCCTTGCAATATTTGATGCGCTGCAACGATCATTGCTTACATTGACAAGCTGGTATGCATAGCAAACTTAGTATGCGCGGCGTCACACACCGTAGATCGCCCTGCGAAGTCAGCTGACGCTTAGAATCCTTGAGCTTTTTGAAAATTGCAAGGTACGAGCCGCTCGGCATGGTCCTTGCTACCTCCTTCCGACAAAGATGCCATGCCAGCGCGTCTGATTTGGTGGAGGAAATAGATGACTAATCTTCTTTGGCTCCAGGGGGGAGCGTGCTCCGGCAACACGATGTCGTTTCTCAATGCCGAGGAGCCAAGCGCCTGTGATCTCGTCACAGATTTCGGCATCAACGTCCTATGGCACCCATCGCTCGGCCTTGAGCTCGGCGAGAATCTGAAGAAGCTTCTCAACGCGCTGACATCAGGACAGATGCCGCTCGATATTTTCGTGTTCGAGGGCACGGTGGTCAACGCGCCGAATGGCACTGGCGAATGGAATCGCTTTGCGGGCCGCCCGATGAAAGATTGGGTCACCGATCTTGCCAAGGTCGCCGGCTATACTGTCGCGATTGGCGACTGTGCAACATATGGCGGTATTCCCGCGACTGCTCCCAATCCGTCAGAAAGCCAAGGACTACAATTTCTCAAACGTCAGCAAGGTGGCTATCTCGGCACAAGCTACCGATCAAAGGCAGGCTTGCCCGTCATCAACATACCGGGATGCCCAGCCCATCCGGATTGGATCACGCAAATTGTCGTCGCGGTGGCGACCGGCAGAGGTGCTGAACTCTCGCTCGACGAGTTTCAACGCCCAAAGACGTTTTTCACGAGCTTCACCCAGACCGGCTGTACGCGGAACATGCATTTTGCCTATAAGGTCTCAGCCACGGAATATGGCCAGCGAAAGGGGTGCCTGTTCTACGATCTCGGCTGCCGTGGACCGATGACGCATTCACCCTGCAACCGCATTCTCTGGAATCGGCAATCGTCGAAGACCCGAGCAGGCATGCCGTGCATGGGCTGTACCGAGCCGGAATTTCCGTTCTTTGAGCTGGCCCCCGGGACGGTATTCAAGACCCAGACTCTGATGGGCGTGCCCAAGGATCTGCCGTCCGGCGTTGACAAAGCCGGTTACGTCAAGCTGACCGCGGCCGCGAAAGCCGCCTCACCAGCATGGGCCGAGGAAGACATCTTCGTCGTCTGACGAGTGTCCTGCTCACAGACCTGTCGCTCAACCATCAGTCATCAGGAACCGATTCACATGCCAAGCGCAGTGCAAACTCTGGACATTTCGCCGGTCGGCCGGGTCGAAGGCGATCTCGACGTGCGTGTCAACATCCAGGATGGGGTCGTGGTCGACGCCTGGACCCAAGCGGAGCTGTTTCGCGGTTTCGAAATCATTCTGCGTGACAAGGATCCCCAAGCCGGCCTCGTTGTCACACCGCGCGCCTGCGGCATTTGCGGCGCCTCGCATCTGACCTGCGCCGCATGGGCGCTCGATACGGCCTGGCAGACCGAGGTGCCACGCAACGCCATCCTGGCCCGAAATCTCGGCCAGCTCGTCGAGAGTCTGCAGAGCCTTCCGCGCCATCACTACGGGCTCTTCATGATCGACTACACTCACAAGAATTATTCGAGCTCGAAATATTATAAAGAGGCGGTGAGGCGCTACGCTCCCTTCACCGGCGCAAATTACGAAATCGGCGTGACGATTTCTGGCAAGCCCGTCGAAATCTATGCTCTGCTGGGCGGGCAATGGCCCCACTCGAGCTACATGGTACCGGGCGGGGTGATGTGTGCCCCGACGCTCACCGACGTGACGCGCGCCTGGTCGATCCTCGAGTATTTCCGCCGCGAATGGATGGAAAAGATATGGCTAGGCTGCTCGCTCGAGCGGTACGAACAAATCAAAAGCTATGACGATTTCATGGCCTGGCTTGATGAAACGCCGCACCACGCCAATTCTGATCTGGGCATGTTCTGGCGGATGAGCATCGATTGCGGCATGGACAAGTATGGTCAAGGTCACGGCCGCTTCGTGTCCTGGGGATACCTTCCCCACGAGGACAAGTATCAGAAACCGACGATCGAAGGCCGCAACGCCGCGGTCATCATGAAGAGCGGCGTCTACGATGGCCGTAGCGATACGTTCAAGCTCATGGACCAGAACTTTACGCGCGAAGACACAGCCCATGCTTGGTACGATGAGCCGGGTGGGCTGCATCCGTTTGACCGCAAGACTGTACCGACCCAGAAGAACGCCGTCGACATGGGTGGAAAGTATTCCTGGGCCACCGCCGTGTGTCACGATGAAAGCGGCCGGCTCGAAGCTGGGCCGCTATCGCGGCAGCTGATCGCAGGCGGCAAGCACGGCGAGAGCTGGCAACATTACGATCCGCTGGTCCTTGATATGTACAAGAAGCTGGGGGGCGCCAGCGTCATGCTCAGGCACTTCGCCCGCATGCACGAAGGTGTCAAGTTATACCGGCAAGCTGAACACGCGCTTCGTGAGTTTCGGCTGAACGACCCGTGGTATATCAAGCCCAACGAGCGCGACGGGCGCGGCTGGGGCGCCACAGAGGCAATCCGAGGAGCGCTGTGCCATTGGATCGACGTCAAGGACGGCAAGATCAAGAACTACCAGATCATTGCGCCGACTACCTGGAATGTTGGACCGCGGGCGGCGGACGGCACCCGAGGACCGATGGAGCAGGCCTTGATCGGCTCGCCTATCAAGGATCCGAGCGATCCCGTTGAAGTCGGCCATGTCTGCCGCTCCTATGATTCGTGCTTGGTTTGCACGGTCCACGCGCACGACGCAAAGACAGGAGAGGAACTGGCGCGCTTTAGAACAGCCTGACCGCAAACTCGCTCGAGTCACTGGATTGCATCAACAGGCTTCGTTTGGTCATTCTCGCAGGCCGAGCGAACCACGGTGGATCACTACGTCAAAAGGCGCGTCGCACAATGGCGTCCGAAAACGGGGCTACCCTGAAAGCCATCGCCGATATGCTTGCGGATGGGCTCGAAACGCAAGTCGAGCCCTTTCCCGAGACGGACAAGGAATTTGCGGAAATTTTGCTGCAGCTGCGTCAGCTCGATACGAAGGACCTCAAGGCCAAACTCGTGATCTCGGGGTTCCTCGACCATCCTTACGGACCTGACAGGCAACGCTGCCTGGAATGCATGTACTATCTCGTGCACCGCAAATGGTGCGATCTGCCAGAGCTGTCTGTGCCTGTCGAGCCGGACTGGTGGTGCCGGCTATGGCGCATCTAGCTTCTCACCCGAGGCGCTCGTCATGGCCTCCGCCAGCGATGAAAGCTTACGTTCCCGCATCATCGGTCTCCTGACCTCTGGTCTTGCCACGGACGTGTATCCGCGCGCAGACAGCCATGAGCAAGTTCAGCGGCTTGTCTGCGACCTTCGCCTTGCAGGCGATGATCTGGAGGCTAAGCTCAAGCTCGCGGGGTTTACCTCATATCCGATTGAGCACGCCGGCATTACGCAGCTTTGCGAAACTTGCATGTACTACAAGGTGCACCAGCGCTTCTGCGAGCTGCCGGAACTGAATGTGCCGGTCGAACCCGATTGGTCCTGTAAGCTCTGGCGCATCTGATGCGCCTCATGGAAAGGGCACGCCGTGATTGCCGTGGTTGCTTGTGGAAATCCAAATCGTTCCGACGACGGCGCCGGTCTTGCTGTTCTCGGGCAGCTCAAAGATCGGGGGTTCGGACAGAATGCTGACATTCGTCTGCTCGACGCTGGCACCGACGGGATGGCGGCGATGTTCGCTGCGCGGGGCTGCCGAACGCTGATTATCGTCGATGCCTGCAGATCCGGCTCCGAGCCGGGCGCAATCTTCGAGGTCCCAGGACACGAATTGACCAAACCTTATGGAGGTGGACTTAATCTGCACGACTTTCGCTGGGAGCACGCACTTTTCGCCGGAAAGGCGATATTTCGCGATGCGTTTCCCGACGATGTCATCGTATTTCTGATCGAGGCAGAGCAACTCGATCTTGGTCTGTCGCTATCTTGTCGTGTATCGCAGGCGGTCATGAAGGTCGCCGCTAGGATCGAAGAGTTGCTGCGAACGCCCCAGGAGGCCGTGCCGGTGGGCTGATGCCAAATCTTGCGGTCACCATCAAAGACGGCTCGCTCTACTTTTCTGCCGCGCTCTGCAGACGCTTCTTCGATGGCCTTCAATGCGTCATCCTGCTCCGACGAGACAACGATCTTTGCATCCTGCCAGTCCGTCACCAGGCGGGCGGTGGATATCTGTTGAAGATGCGCAACATCGCTGGTGATCGCGTGGTGCATGCACCCGACTTCTTCAGCGAGCACAATGTCCCGATAGACGTCCGCGAGTTCGCAGCCGAATGGTCCTCCGCTGACCAAGCTCTCATCATCGCGCATGCGTTCGATTTGTAAACTTTCTTTACATTTCGCTTATTGAGTAGACAGACTGAAAATTTGGCTGCAAGATTGATCCGCATCAATGACGCGCGGCAAATCAAGCGCTCGGTCCGGGAGGACACCTTGGCGGCAGGCCTTCTGAGCGAACAGGTACGCGCAGCCTTGCAAGCAGCGGAGGCCGAGACGGCTACGCCGGCCGAGCGAGCCGAGATGCTCATGGAGATCGGAATAGGGCTGCAAACGAGGCCCAAGTCGCCGGATGAGATCAACTCCGCAATAGAACTCTACGACAAAGCCCTGACCGTCTGTCCCGGTGAGCTGGCTTTGCTGCGATCTCGTATTCTGGCGCGCAAAGCAACGGCGCTGCAGGCGATGCCCGAGCAGGGCACAAAGTCAATCGAGCTCGCTCGGTCCATCTTCGAAGCCATCATGCCAGAGCTCACTCAACTCGCAACGCTTGAAGAAACCGCGGAAGCCGAGATGAATCTCGGGCTGTGCATCCAAAGCCTCGCTGCCGTTGGCCGCGCAAAGATCTCTGAGGCGATAGCAGCCTATCAACGCGCCCTTCGTACCTTCACTCGAACGAGCCACCCCAAAGAGTACGCCATTCTTCAGAACAATTTGGCGACGGCCTTTCTCTCCATGCCGATGACCGATCAGCGCGGCAAAATGCGAGAGGCTCTTGCTGTTCAAGCCTTCGAGGAAGCGCTCAAAGTCGTGACTCTCGTCGATGATCCTGTCGAATACGCGATGTTGCAGAACAACCTCGGCAATGCCCTCCAATATGTCGCCTCGAGCCACGTGCTCGAGAATAATCTTCGCGCGCTTGAGGCCTATGACGAGGCACTTAAGGTCCGCACCCGCGAGACGATGCCGATCGAGTACGCGAACACCATCTCGAACAAGGCAAACTGCCTGTGGAATCTGCCCGGTCATGCCTCGAACTCGGAAACCGGCAGGGGCATCAATCTCTCAATGGCCCTCGTCTATTACAGAGAGGCGCGCGAAATATTCCTGGCCCATGGAGATCCCGGTCGCGCTCAGATCGTCAGCGAGGCCTCCATGCAGATCGAGCGCGAGCTGATGGAGCTGTCGGCGCTTCTCGATCGACCTACCACCCTGCATTCCTAGCAAATCTGGATCGAAGGAGTTCTTGCAAATGAGCGTGTCACTTACTCCGGCAATATTCGCCTTAAGTCTCGGTCTGGCGATGATTGCATCAATCGCAGGAGGAATGGTCGGCGGCCTCATCGTCGGCGGAAAAGTGCTCGGAAATGAGCTCGCAGCGCTGCTCGGTGGTTTCTACGGCCCGTTGGCTGGAATTGCCGGCGTTTTCGTCGGCCTTATCGCTCTTTCGATCATCGCTTGAGGAAGATGACATGTGGGCAATGACACAGAACTCCATCTTGTTGTTCTTCCGCGGAAAGCTTTTCGCAGACCCAGCCAAGGCTTACCGGCAAATTGCGATCGGGGTGGCGGTCACAGCCATGCTGCTCATCATTCTTACGCTGGTCGGGGCGCCGATATGGGCGGCTTCAGCCCTGGCAGCAGCAATTGGTGGGGGCTTGCAGCCTTATCTCTTCCGAAACCTCCGCTATAGGTGAGGAGCGCGGCCGGCGCGAGATCGCATGAACGCTCACGAATCGACACCAACACTTCGGGAGGATCTCGCCGGCTTTGTCGGCGATATCGAGCGGTTGGAAACGGTCGTGGCGACCTGGGATGAAACGCAGCGGGGCGTCGTTTCCGCCTACAAGATCGCGATCGAAGCGCTCAATGCGGAAGCGTTCCGGCGCCTGATACGTGCCTTGAAGGCCGATCCCGCCGCGCTGGCCGCCATGAAGAGCGCAGCTTCGGACGAGCTCGTCTACGCGGTGCTGCGGCGCTACAACCTCTTGAGGGCGGCCCTCAACGAGCGGGTCGAGCAGGCACTCGAAAGCGTCCGGCCGATGCTGAAATCGCATGGTGGGGATGTCGAACTCGTCTCGGTTCGCCCGCCGGCAGTGGAGGTTCGGTTCAAGGGAGCCTGCGACGGCTGTCCCGCCTCGGCGCTGACATTCCATGCCGGCGTGAAGAAGGCGCTTCAGGATGTCTGCCCCGAGATCACCGACGTTATTCAGGTCAAGGGGCTGGCCGCGGCGAGCGAAGGCGGCGTTCGGTTCATCAGCCCCTTCGCGCTGAATGCGGAAGGACAGTGGATACCGGCGGGAGCTTGGGCGGATTTTCCGGAGGGCTTGGTCCGCGCGATGGAATTGGGCGGACGCAAGATCATCCTGTCACGTAGTGGGGAATCGATCTCCTGTTTCGAGAATGCCTGCGCGCATCTCGGCCTTCCGATCCATGATGGCGAGGTGCAGGGCGGCATCATCACCTGTCCCTATCATGGGTTCAGATACGACCTCGCCAGTGGCGAATGCCTGACCGCGCCTGAGGTGCAACTGCAGCCGCACGCGGTCAGGATCATCGGAACCAGGGTTGAAGTGAGGATAACGGCATAGCCATGATCACTTCAGCCGCAACCATTCGCTTGGACCGACCGCGCGCTAGGATGCGCGACAACCACGTGCCACGCCGGTTTCTCTCGCCGGCCGGCGCCCGCGTGATTCTGGGTGGAGAGGTCACGCCGGACGGACTTGTGCAATCGATCGTTCCGTCGGCCCAGACGTTGTTCGGCCCGCGTGGGGTGTGTCTCGACAAGAACGGGCCCATGTTCGTCTGCGACAGTGGCCATCATCGGCTGCTGATCTGGAGCCGCTGTCCGTCCTCCGATCAAGCGCCCGCCGATATTCTGATCGGTCAATCCGACTTCTCGCGCGAGGGCCGCAACGCCAAGCGCGACATCGGCCCCGACACGCTCAACTTCCCGACCGGCGTCGCTGCCGCAGACGGCATCCTGGCCGTGGCGGATGCATGGAATCACCGGATCCTGATCTGGAATCGCTATCCATCCGCCTCGAACCAGCCCGCCGATGTGGTTCTAGGTCAGGCGGACTTCGTCTCAGGCCTAGCCAATCGCGGAAGAGCGGTGTCTCGCTCCGACACACTGAATTGGTGCTACGGGGTCGCGATCTTCCAGGGCAGGCTGATCGTCTGCGACACCGGAAATCGCCGCGTTCTGATCTGGAACGGCATTCCGACCGCCAACGGCACGCCGGCCGATCTGGTCCTCGGCCAAAGAGACTTCGTCACCCGTGATGACAATGCCGGCGGCGACGTCTGTGCCACCAGCATGCGGTGGCCGCACGGCATCGCCTGCCATGACGGCGCACTCGCGATCTCGGACGCGGGCAACAATCGCGTCATGGTATGGCGCCATTTCCCCACCGTCAGCGGGACGCCGTGCGATTTCGTGCTGGGCCAGGACGATTTCGCGGGCGTCGATCACAATCGCAGCTCGTACGATCCATCCTCGAGCGCGATGAGCATGCCCTATGGTCTCGTCATCTGGGATGGCCAGCTCGTGGTCTGCGATACCGCAAATTCGCGGCTGCTTGGCTTCCATCTCCAGGACCTCGCCATGGATGCGCCGGCCACAGGGCTGGCGGCCCAGAACGGCTTTGCCGACAAAGGTGACAATCGCTGGCGCGCGGCAAGTCGCGACAGCCTGTGCTGGCCTTATGCTGCTTCGGCAGTCGGTCGGACTCTGGCGATCGCCGACACCGGCAACAACCGGATCCTGATCTGGGACAAAACACCATGAGCAGGCTCAACCTCGCCGCGCCGCAGAACCCTGTCGAGGTCGTTGAAATCCGGTTTCGCGGACGTGTGCAGGGCGTCGGCTTCCGGCCGGCGGTCTGGCGCCACGCGCGGGAACTGCGGCTTGGCGGCGAGGTGCTGAATGACGGAGAAGGCGTTCTGGTTCGCGTGCAGGGAGAACGGGCGATCATTGACATGCTCGTCGACCGCATCGCTGGCGATCCGCCGCCGCTGAGCCAGATCGAGGCAATCGAGATCACCGCCTATGCGGGCGTGCTGCGCGACGATTTTGCGATAGTCGAGAGCGCACATGGCGGGGCTCATACCGAGATTTCACCTGACGCGGCGCTCTGTGCCGATTGCGCGCGCGAAACCACCGATCCCTTTGCGCGCCGCTTCCGCTACCCCTTCACCAATTGCACCAATTGCGGGCCGCGGCTGAGCATCGTCGACGGCATCCCCTACGATCGCGCCAAGACCGCGATGTCGCCGTTTGCAATGTGCGCCGACTGCGCCCGCGAATACCGCGACCCTTCCGACCGGCGGTTTCACGCCGAACCGATCGCCTGCCATGCCTGCGGGCCCAAGGCGAAGCTGGTCAGGCTCGACGGGCGTCACTTTACCTTCGAGCAGTTTTCCATGCTTGACGATGTGGATGCGGCGTGCAGCCTGATCCAGAAGGGCGAAATCGTCGCCGTCAAAGGGCTCGGCGGCTACCAGCTCGCCTGTGACGCCACCCAGGCCGACACGGTCAGGAGGCTGCGCAAACTGAAACAGCGGGACGGCAAGCCGTTTGCCCTGATGGCCAGGGACGTTGACGTTATCCGCCGGTTCTGCGATCTCGCCGAACACGAGTTGGTCGCGTTGACAAGCCCGGCGGCCCCCATCGTGCTCCTGCATGCGAATGGGCCGGAGCACCTGCCTGACGAGATTGCACCGGGATTGCGGACGCTCGGTTTCATGCTGCCGACGACGCCGCTGCATGTCTTGCTGCTGCGGCGGATGGACCGGCCGGTCGTCATGACCAGCGGCAATTTGTCGAGCGAGCCGCAGGTGACGGGCGATACGGAGATGACGGAGCGCCTCGCGGGGATTGCGACGTTCGCGCTCACCCACGATCGGCGCATCGCCAACCGTGTCGACGATTCTGTGGTCCGGGTGGTGGCGGGCGGGCCGCGGCTCCTGCGTCGCGCCAGAGGATACGCACCGGCGCCGATCGCCCTGCCCAGGGGGTTCGCGAAAGCGCCCGATCTGCTCGCCATGGGCGGGGAGCTGAAGGCCACGTTCTGTTTGCTCAAGGACGGCGCTGCGATCCTGTCCCAGCATCAGGGCGACCTGGAGGATGTCGCGACATTCGACGATTACAGGAAGAACCTATCGCTCTATGCCGCGCTCTTCGAGCACGAGCCTACGGCAGTGATCGCCGACATGCACCCCGAATATCTGTCCTCCAAGCTCGCGCGCGAGCACCTGGCGGGCGGGACGCTGCCTTTGATGGAGGTGCAGCATCATCACGCCCATGTGGCGGCCTGTCTTGCCGAGAACGGATATGCGCTCGACGGCCGTCCGGTCCTCGGGATCGTTCTCGATGGTCTCGGATGGGGCGAGGACGCGACGTTCTGGGGCGGCGAGTTCATGCTCGCCGACTATGTCGGCTACACGCGGGCCGGTACGTTCAAGCCGATCCCGATGCTTGGCGGCGTCCAGGCCGTGCGCGAGCCCTGGCGCAATCTCTATGCGCATCTCATGGCGGAGATGAGCTGGGCCGAGCTGACAATGAATTTCGCCGAGCTCGAGCTCCATTCATATTTGGCGGCAAAGCCGCGCGCGCTGCTGGATTCGATGGCGCGCAACCGCATCAACGCTCCGCCAGCATCATCCTGCGGGCGCTTGTTCGACGCCATGGCCGCCGCCCTCGATGTCTGCCGGGACGCGCAGAGCTATGAGGGCGAGGCGGCGGCGCGGCTGGAAGCCATGGTCGACGAGAAAACTCTCGCCGATGAAGACGAGGCGCTGGCCTATCCGCTGACGATCCCCAATCTCGCCGGCACGGGTTTGCCCTATATCGAGCCGCTCGCGATGTGGCATGCGGTGCTGGGTGACCTGATCCTGAAGACACCGGCGCCGGTGATGGCTGCACGGTTCCACAAGGGGCTGGCCAAGTCCATCGCCGCCATGACACGCAAGCTCGCCGGCTCCCCCGAGGACGGCGAGCGACGCTTCTCGACCGTCGCGCTCACCGGCGGCTGCTTCCAGAACCGCATCCTATTCGAGGAGGTGGTGCGCCGGCTGGAGCGCGAGCAGTTCACTGTGCTGTCACATGCGCGCGTTCCGTCCAACGATGGCGGACTTGCTCTCGGCCAAGCCGTCATTGGAGCTGCGCATCTGATGAAATCAAACAAAGACTTCAGGGAAGGAAAGCCGTCATGTGTCTCGGTATTCCCGGGCGGATCGTAAGGATCGACGACGAAGCGAGAAAGCTTGCGACCGTCGACGTCAGCGGCGTCAAGCGGCAGGTCAACATCGCCTGCATCGTCAGCGAGGATCATCCGCCGTCGGCCTGCCTCGGCGACTGGGTGCTCGTCCATGTCGGATTCGCGATGAGCCGGATCGACGAGGAAGAAGCCGCGCAAACGCTCAAGATTCTCACAGAACTGGGTGAAGCACAGGCTGAAATCGAAGCCATGAAGCGTTCGGCAGCTGAGCCGGGAGGGTAGCGCCATGTCAGGCAACAGCGACCTGAAGGAACTTTATCCGTTTCTGCATGGCGGACAGCAGGAGCCGGCGCGGCTGGATGCCGCCCTCCTGCTCTCGGTCGAAGAGAAGGCACGCGATTCGCGCGACACCAATGCGCGCTTCTTTGCCGAGAACGCCGCGGTGCTGATCGCCGCGGCGAAAACGGTCGCGGATGTCTATCGCAACGGCGGACGGCTATTCTCGATGGGCAATGGCGGCTCGAGCTGCGACGCCTCGCATGTCGCCGTGGAGTTCGTCCACCCGATCACGGCGGGCAGGCCCGCACTGGCCGCAACCAACCTCGTCGCCGATCTGGCGATGATCTCGGCGGTCGGAAACGACCTCGGTTTCGATCACGTCTTCGTCCGCCAGATCGTGGCCCAGGGGCGGAAAGGCGATGCGCTCATTGGCATCTCCACCAGCGGCAATTCGTCGAACCTGATGGCCGCCTTTGCCAAGGCGAAGGAGATGGGCCTCGTGACCATTGGGCTTGCGGGCGGCGACGGCGGAAAGATGAAAACCGCGGGTGTCGTCGACCATTGCCTGGTCGTCCCGACGACGTCGATCCATCGCACCCAGGAGTGCCATGTAACCGCCTACCACATCCTCTGGGATCTCGTTCACACGCTCTTGGCTGACGACCGGGGATCGGCGCGAACGAAGGGAGCCGTGGCATGAAATATGTCGACGAATTCCGCGACGGCGAAAAGGCGCGCGTACTCATCGGCGAGATCGAGTCGCTGGTTTCCGGCATGAAACTTCCGGAGGGCCGGCCGCTTTACCTGATGGAGGTCTGCGGCGGGCACACCCATTCGATCTTCCGCTATGGGCTCGAGGGCATGTTGCCCAAGGCTATCGAGCTGGTTCATGGTCCGGGATGTCCGGTCTGCGTCCTGCCGATGGGACGGGTCGATGATTGCGTCGCGATCGCGGAGAACCCGAAGGTCATCTTCACAACCTTCGGAGACGCGATGCGCGTGCCCGGCTCGCGGAAGAGCCTCCTGCAGGCCAAGGCGGATGGTGCCGACGTGCGCATGGTCTATTCGCCGATGGACGCGCTCCAGCTCGCTCGGCGCAATCCCGCTCGCGAGGTCGTTTTCTTCGGCCTCGGCTTCGAGACCACCATGCCGTCGACCGCATTGACGATCCTGCAGGCGGAGAGCGAGGGGATCCGGAACTTCTCCGTGTTCTGCAACCACATCACGATCGTTCCGACCATCAAGGCGATCCTCGACAGTCCCGGCCTGCAGCTCGACGGCTTCCTCGGGCCCGGCCACGTGTCGATGGTGATCGGCACGGCTCCTTACGAGTTCATCGCCAATTTCTATCGCAAGCCGATGGTGGTCGCCGGCTTCGAGCCGCTCGACATCCTCCAGTCTATCTGGATGCTGCTGAAGCAGATCGCGGAGGGGCGGGTCGAGGTCGAGAACCAGTATGCCCGCGTCGTGCCGAGCGAGGGCAACAACGCGGCGCTGCGCGCGGTGGCCCAAGTATACGAATTGCGCGAGTTCTTCGAGTGGCGCGGGCTTGGATCGATCGATCATTCCGGCGTGCGCCTGCGCGATGCTTATGTGCATTTCGACGCGGAGCGCAAATTCGCGATTCCCAACGTCAGGATCGCCGACCCGAAATCGTGCCAGTGCGGCGAGGTGCTGAAGGGCGCACTCAAGCCGTGGCAATGCAAGGTGTTCGGCACCTCATGCACGCCGGAAACGCCTCTCGGAGCACTGATGGTGTCCTCCGAAGGAGCCTGTGCTGCCTACTACCAGTATGGCGGCCAAAAGCGCCAAGCGGAGGTCGTATGAATTTCGTCCCCTTCGTCAAGACGCGCACGCGCGGCAAAGTCAATGTCAGCTCGGTGACGCTGGCTCATGGCGGCGGCGGCAAAGCCATGAAGGACCTGATTGACGACGTGTTTCTGACGGCCTTCGGCGAGCACGCCTGTGAGCCGCTCGAGGATCAGGCGCGGTTCGATCTGGCGGTCTTCGCAGCCCATGGCGACAGGCTCGCCTTTACGACCGACTCCTTCGTGGTCGATCCCCTGTTCTTCCCGGGCGGCGATATCGGAAAGCTCGCGGTTTGCGGCACGGTGAACGATCTCGCCGTCGGCGGGGCGGTGCCCATGTATCTGTCCTGCGCGGTCATCATCGAGGAGGGCGTGCAGATCGATCTCTTGCGACAGGTCGCGCTTTCCATGGCGCGAACGGCTTCGCAAGCGGGGGTGCAGATCGTCACGGGCGACACCAAGGTCGTGCCACGGGGAGCGTGCGACAAGATCTTCATCACGACCACGGGCGTAGGCGCGATCCCTGCCTCGCTCGCGCTCGGCGTGGACAAGGCCCGCGCCGGCGACGCCGTCCTCGTGAACGGACTGCTGGGTGACCACGGTGCCGCCATCCTGTGCGCCCGCGGCGACATGGCGCTCGAGACGCCGATCGCCAGCGATTGCGCCTGTCTGCACGAGCTGATCGGCGCGATCCTCGCCGCCGCACCGGGCACTCGCTTCATTCGGGACGCGACGCGCGGCGGCGTCGCGACGGTGCTGAACGAGATCGCGGACGGCTCGGGGGTCTCCATCGAGATCGAGGAGGGCATGACGCCGATCCGCGAGGAAGTGAAGGCGTTCTGCGAGGTGCTTGGGCTCGATCCGCTCTATCTCGCCAATGAGGGCAAGATCGTCGTGATCGTTCCCCCCGATCAGGCCGAAGCCGCGCTGGCTGCCATGCGGCGAGATCCACTGGGTTTGGATGCCGCCCGTATCGGCCGGATCACCTCGGACCAGGATAGCCGCGTCATGATGCGGACGAGCTTTGGCGGACACCGAATGGTCGACATGCTCGTCGGCGAACAGCTGCCTCGGATCTGCTGAGAGGACCCATGCACGAGCTCGGCATCACCCGTAACATCGTGGCGATCGTCAGCGATGCCGCCAAGGGCCGCAAGGTCCGCCGCATCACCGTCGATGTTGGAGATCTCTCCGGCGTGATGGGAGAGGCGATCGCATTCTGCTTCGAGACCGTCGCCCGCGGGACGCCTCTTGACGGCACAGCGCTCGACATCAGGCGCGTGGCCGGGCGAGCGCTGTGCGCGACGTGTCGTTCGGAATTCGAGCAGGCGAGCCTGTTTGCGCCGTGCCCTTGTGGCTCGCGGCAGTTTACGCGCCTTCAGGGCGAGGAATTGAAGATCAGAAGCATGGAGATCGAAGGGGAGGCTGCCTGATGTGCGGACATTGCGGTTGCGGCGCCAAGGCGGGTGCCACGGTGATCAATCTCCAGACCGGACATGAAGCGAGCCTGGGCGGTGGGGAGACCGGTGAGCACCTGCATGATCATTTCCATGTCCACGCGGATGGCGTTGCTCACGCCCATTCGCATGACCATGATCCCGCCCACGTCCACTCTCACGCTGGACACGGCCATGATCACCATCATCATGACCATCATGATCACGGACATCATGGACGCCGACATTCGCATGACCATGCCCACGAACACGGGCATACCAATCATGACGAAGCTGCGGGCCTGGTGCTCGATCTGGAAGCCCGGATCCTCGCCAAGAACGACGTTTTGGCAGCAAGGAACCGGGCCTGGTTCGCCGGTCGCGAAATCCTGGCCCTGAACCTCGCAAGCTCGCCCGGCGCCGGCAAGACCACGCTGCTGGAGCGAACCATTGGCGACCTTCATCACGAGGTCAATCTCTTCGTCATCGAAGGAGACCAGGTGACGGCCAATGATGGGGAGCGAATTCGACGCGCAGGCGCCCCAGCAGTCCAGGTCAATACGGGCACGGGTTGCCATCTCGAGGCCGACATGATTGCGCGCGCTCTTTCAGAGCTGCGTCCACCGCCGGAATCGATCGTGATGATCGAGAATGTCGGAAATCTAGTTTGTCCTGCGATGTTCGACCTTGGCGAACATGCAAGGGTCGTCATCCTCTCAGTGACCGAGGGAGAGGACAAGCCGATCAAATATCCTCACATGTTCCGGTCGGCTGACCTCATGATCTTGAACAAGCTCGACTTGCTTCCGCATGTGGATTTCGATGTCGATCGCGCGGTGGCATACGCCAGAGACGTCAACCCGGCCATCGAGGTTCTGCAGGTCTCGGCCAGAAACGGCGCAGGATTTGAGGAGTGGTACGGTTGGATACGACGGCAAAGCAAGTTGCTGAAGGACACCGTATTTCCCTCTTGATGATTGGATCTTGCCATGTTCGGAATATTGGGGCTGGGACTGCTGCTGGGCATGCAGCACGCGCTCGAGGCCGATCACATTGCGGCGGTATCGAGCATTGCGGCGCGCCGCAGCGATGTGGGCGAGATCGTCAAGCATGGGTTGACGTGGGGAATTGGACACACCATCACTTTGTTCCTGTTCTCCGGGGCGGCTTTGGTGCTCGGATATGCAATTCCGCCGGGCGTTTCGCAACCGCTAGAGGCGGCCGTCGGCTTCATGTTGATTCTGTTAGGAAGCAACGTCATATGGCGCTTATGGCGCGAACGTGTCCATGTTCACCATCACATCTCAGATTTTCGTGCTCCTAGTCACAAGAGCGAAATTTGGCGCCCTGAGGCGCGCGCGCATGATCATGACCATGGTGCGCGCTGGCGGACGCTGGCGGTCGGGCTCATGCATGGGATGGCAGGCTCAGCCGCGCTCCTCGTCTTAACCGTCTCACAAGCGCCGAACCATCTAGCGGGGATACTTTACGTGTTACTATTTGGTATGGGCTCGATGATGGGGATGGCCGCACTGTCGTCGCTGATTGCGGTTCCCTTAGTCATCTCAGCCCGAACCTTAACTTGGGTCAACCGGTCTTTGCAGTTCGTTATCGGAAACATCGCGATGGGACTTGGCCTCTTGACCATCTATGGAACAGTCGCCGCCGCTGGCTAGCGAGAGGTCAGCTACCCTTCGCCATTTGAATGCGTCTTTTTTCTAAGGATGGTCCGGAGAATCGATACCGGGGGTGTCTCGACCGCCCCTAGCAGCGCGCTGCTCTCCTCGGTCGTGCCGCTTGGGTGCGACCCGGTAGATACGCTGCGCGAGCCAGCAAGCTCCCAATGACGGCGGCTCCCTTCGCTCTCGCATTTACGGACTTTATCTCTTCATCCTCTCGGCAGTCCCGGGTTGACATTAAACCGCTAGCGCCGTCTCGAACTTGGCCTCTATGTTAGTAGCGATCCTTTCCGATGGCTCGACATTGAGCATCTCGCCGCGCGCGCTGCCAGGATGCTCTGCCAGACGGCGGATTGTCGGCCCCTCGCAATCGACAAAGGGTCTATAAGCGGTTGCCGCCTATCCGCGAACCAGGAGAGGTTCGCGAATAAGGAAGGGAGGGTTCAAGCCGGAGGCAAAGGTTTTTTGTTGCCTAGGCAACTAATTCATGCGAACCTTCGCGCAAGGGAAGATGGCGGGACAACCGCTACGCCTTTCCTGGGAGGACCGATGTTCGGCAGGGATGGTATCGCCAGCAAACGCCGGCGCAAGCGTGAAGGTAACGAAGCCTTGCGTGCACATCGTGCTGTGCGCCCTGGCTTAGCTATCGGTATCCGTCACCGCGCCGAGATTTTCATGCAAACGGCGCAGCAGCCCGATCAGTATTTCCTGCTCATCCCTGGAAAGGCACGACAGCAGCCGCCGCTCGCGCCCAAGCGCCACGGCGATCACCTTGTCGTGGGTGGTGCGCCCCTTCGCTGTCAGGGAGATCGAATGGGTGCGGCCGTCATTCGGGTCGATGCGGATCGCGATCAGGCCTCGCTTCTCCATGGCGGCGAGCGTCCTGCTCACCGGCCCCTTGTCGAAGCCGATGACGTGGCAGATGCGGGCGGCCGGAATGCCTGGCTCGATTGCGAGCAGGGCAATGATGCGCCACTCGGTGACGTTGACGCCGAACGCGGGCTGATAGAACGCGTTCGCGCTCTTGGACAATTTATTGGCGATGAAGGTGATCAGAGCCGGGATGTAGCGGTCGAGATCGAGCAGCGGCGCATCGCCTTCAGTCGCGGTGTTGTGTCTCGATTTGCTGGTCGGTGGCTGCATCACGTCGGGGCTCGCTTCATGCGCTGCTCCAGAAATAAGGACATGCGCGAACGCTTCACAAGCCCAAATTTGCGAGGACTGCAATGACTGTACCGAGCGCCTGTGCTTCGACCGCCGGTCCAATGGCCATTCCACACCTTGACGTCGACCCCTTCGCGATCTCGTTCTTCGACGATCCCTATCCGACCCATGAAAGGCTGCGAGAGGCCGGCCCTGTCGTCTATCTCGATAAATGGAACGTCTACGGCGTGGCGCGTTATGCCGAGGTCTATTCAGTCCTCAACGATCCCCAGACCTTCTGTTCCAGCCGCGGCGTCGGTCTTTCCGACTTCAAGAAGGAAAAGCCCTGGCGGCCGCCGAGCCTGATCCTGGAGGCCGATCCCCCCGCGCACACCCGCACCCGCGCCGTGCTGTCAAAGGTGCTGTCGCCCGCGACCATGAAGCGGATCCGCGACGGCTTCGCTTTGGCGGCCGAAGCCAAGATCGACGAGCTGCTGCAGCGGCGCAAATTCGATGCGGTCGCCGATCTCGCAGAGGCCTATCCGTTGTCTGTATTTCCGGATGCGCTCGGACTGAAGGCGGAAGGGCGCGAGCACCTGATTCCTTATGCTGGTCTCGTCTTCAATGCCTTCGGCCCGCCAAACGAGCTACGTCAGACCGCAATCGAGCGATCGGCGCCGCACCAGGCCTATGTCGCCGAGCAGTGCCAGCGACCGAATCTTAAGCCTGGCGGCTTTGGCGCCTGTATCCATGCGTTCTCCGACACTGGCGAGATCACGTCGGATGAGGCGCCGTTGCTCGTGCGCTCACTGCTGTCCGCAGGCCTCGACACCACAGTCTATGGCATCGGAGCCGCTCTCTATTGCCTGGCACGCTTTCCGAAGGAATTCGCGCGGCTGCGGGCCGATCCGTCGCTGGCGCGCAACGCCTTCGAGGAAGCCGTTCGCTTCGAAAGCCCGGTGCAGACCTTCTTCCGCACCACGACGCGCGAGGTCGAGATCGGCGGCACGCGCGTCGGCGAGGGCGAGAAGGTCCTGATGTTCCTCGGCGCGGCGAACCGCGACCCGCGCCGCTGGATCGAGTCCGATCGCTACGACATCACCCGCAAGACTTCGGGCCATGTCGGCTTCGGCTCCGGCATTCACATGTGCGTTGGCCAGTTGGTAGCGCGGCTCGAAGGTGAGGTGGTGCTGTCCGCGATCGCGCGAAGGGTTGCATCGATCGAAATCTCCGGTCCCGTCGAGCGCCGCTACAACAACACGCTGCGCGGGCTAGAGAGCCTGCCGATATCCATCACCCCGGCCTGACGAGGACCTTTGATGCCAGCCATTACTTTCGTTCATTCCAACGGCAATAGCGATCACCTCGACGCCAGCGACGGGGAGAGTGCGATGCAGGCGGCAACCCGCTACGGCCTCGACGGCATCCTCGCCGAGTGCGGCGGCAACGCCATGTGCGCGACCTGCCATGTCTATGTCGACGACGCCCTGGCTGGCGCGATTGCCGGCCGTCCGCGACGACGAGGACGCGCTGCTCGATGGCACCGCCGCGGAGCGGCGGCCGACGAGCCGGCTGTCCTGCCAGATCAGGATCACGTCTGAGCTCGACGGTCTCGTGCTGCGTCTGCCGGAGCGGCAGGTCTAGGTTCCAGTTTTCGGCAACGACCGACTCGCGGGAGTGAGGGAGGACAAAGAATGAAGCACCTGGGGTGGACCATTGCGCTTGCCGCAAGCTTTTGGGTCGGCGCCGCGAACGCGGAGATTTCGGATGGCGTCGTGCGTATCGGCGTGCTCAACGACATCTCCGGCATATTCCAAGACACCAACGGCATGGGCTCGGTCGAAGCCGCACGCATGGCGGCGGAAGATTTCGCCGGCGGCGGCAAGGACGTCAAGGTTGAAATCGTCTACGCCGATCATCAGAACAAGGCGGACGTCGGCTCGGCCATTGCGCGAAAATGGCTCGATGTTGAAGGTGTCGATGCCATCGTCGACGTGCCGAACTCGGCGGTGGGCCTTTCCATCAACAATGTGCTACGCGACAGCCGGATGACGTTCCTGGCGTCCTCCACCGCGAGCGCCGACCTAACCGGCAAGGCCTGCTCGCCCAACACCATCCAATGGGTCAACGACACCTGGGCGACCGGCAACACCACGGCGGCGGCAATGATGTCGCACGGCGGCAAGGAGTGGTACTTCCTCACCGTCGATTACGCGCTCGGTAAAGGCATCGAGGCGGAAGCGCAGAAATATATCGAGGCGCATGGCGGCAAGGTGATCGGCTCCTCCAAGCATCCACTCGGCACTTCTGACTTCGCCTCCTTCCTGCTTCAGGCGCAGGGCTCGAAAGCCCAGGTGATCGGGCTTGCCAATGCAGGCGGCGACACCATCAACGCGGTGAAGCAGGCGGCTGAGTTCGGTATCCAGCAGAGCGGACAGAAGCTCGTTGCCTTCCTCCTCTTCATCAACGACGTCCACGGAATGGGATTGAAGGTCGCTCAAGGACTGCAACTCATGGAGGCTTTTTACTGGGACATGAACGACGACACCCGTGCCTTCGCCAAACGCTTTGCGGCACGCCCCGGCATGAACGGCAAAATGCCGAGCGGCAATCAAGCCGGCGTCTACGCCTCCACGCTCGCCTACCTCAACGCGGTCGCCGCTACTGGCAGCGACAACGCCAAGGACGTCGTGCCGCAGATGAAGACGTTCAAAGGCCACGATAGGCTTTTCGGCGATACCGCGATCCGTCAGGATGGCCGCGTCGTGCATCCGATGTACCTGTTCGAGGTCAAGAAGCCGGAGGAGACGAAATATCCGTACGATTATTACAAGCTTGTTTCGACGATCCCGGCAGACCAGGCGTTCCGGCCAATGGTGGAGGGCGGCTGTGCGTTGGTGAAGTAGGGAGCGCTGCCGAGTAACCAGGACATTGGCACGCTTCACGTTTTGGTGCGGCGTTTCCAGCCTGCAGGAAGTACCTGCGAACTGGCTGGTTGGTAGCGGCCGGGGTTGCGATTTCGCTGTCCGGGCTGCGCCGCGAGCCATGATCTCAAGAGCGCATATCCGTGACTCCGCCCGGTGTCCTTATCTCAAGAGTTCACCTGGCTCTGCGGTTGTTCTGGCGTGAAGACGCCGCAGCAAGCTTTAACAGAGGCAGAAACGCGCTCAATTGGCGCAGCGCGCTTCCAGCGCGTCGACAAAGGAACGGTCCCAGCGGCCCTCGCGAATGGCCTGCATCGTCGCCTCCTCCTTCTGATGTTGAGCCATCGCCTTCTCGATCACGCTTGCGGCAAGACCGGGCGGGAAGGCGAGAAGTCCATCTTGGTCCCCGACGATCACGTCTCCCGGATTGACCACCATACCGCCGACCGTGATCGGCACGTTGATCTCCCCTGGACCGTCCTTGTAGGGGCCGCGGTGGTTCACGCCGCGGGCATAAACGGGAAAAGCTCGTGCGCCGATTTCGGCCGCGTCCCGAATGGCGCCATCGAGCACCATGCCGGCGAGACCCAGCGAAGCGGCGGCGAAGGTCATGATGCCACCGACCAGAGCGTTGGTAGTGTCTCCGCCGGCATCGACCACCATGACGTCTCCGGGCCGGCAGAAATCATAGGCGCGCAGAATGGCGAGGTTGTCCCCGCCACGCGTCTTCACGGTCACCGCCGTGCCGGCCATGGGGGCGGGCGAATGGTAGGCGCGAAGACCGATGCTGCCGCAGTTGCGGTGCAGTTGATCGCTCAGCAGCGCCACCGCGATGCTCCGCAGCTTGGCGACGGTGGACGGGTCGACCTGGGGAGCGGAGGGGTTTCTGACGATTCCGGGATTGGTCATGGAGGATGCTTTCGATCAATTTCAGGTTAGTGCAGCTCGGCAACTGCACGGGCGATGCGATCCGTGCCTTCGTCGAGCGCCGCTTGCGATGTCGCGATCGAGGCACGGAAGAATGGCGACAGACCGTAGGCGGTGCCCTGGACGACGGCCACGCCGGCCGCCTCCAACAAGTACATCACGACGTCACTGTCGCTCTCGAGGCGAGTCCCGGCCGGCGTTGTCCGGCCGATCAGGCCTGCACAATTGACGTAGAGATAAAACGCTCCGTCGGGCGGCCGGCAACTCAGCCCGGGGATCGCGTTGATACGCGCGAGCGTGCGATCGCGACGCGCCCGATAAGTCGCAACGGTCTCGCCAACGAAGCTCTGGTCGCCGGTGAGCGCCGCGACCGCCGCCGCCTGGCTGATCGAGCAGGCATTGCCCGAGGCCTGCGACAGCAGCGTATTCAGCGCGCCGACGAGGTCCGCGGGGCCGGCGATCCAGCCGATGCGCCAGCCGGTCATCGCATAGGTCTTGGATACGCCGTTGATGGCGAGGACGCGCTCACGCAGCTCGGGTGCTGCGTTGAGCAGATGCGGCGTACTCTCGCCGTCGAAACGGATGTGTTCGTAGATGTCGTCGGTCATGACCAGCACATGCGGATGGCGGGCGAGAACCTCGGCAATCCCGCGATATTCCGCTGCGGAATAGCTTGCGCCGGTCGGGTTCGATGGCGAGTTGATCAACAGCCAGCGCGTCTTCTCCGAGATCGCCGCCTCCAGCTGGGCCGGCGAGATCTTGAAGCTCTGGCTTTCCGGACAGGCCACGATCTTAGGTATTCCTTCGCAGGCGAGCACCATGTCCGGATAGGACACCCAATAGGGCGCTGGGATGATCACCTCGTCGCCGGCCTCGAGGGTCGCTTCGAGCGCGCTGTAAATGGCGCTCTTGGCGCCGTTGGTGACGACGATCTCCGCGGGATCGTAGACGAGGCCGTTTTCGCGCTTCAGCTTGGCGACGATCGCCTGGCGCAGCTCCAGCGTGCCGGCAAGCACCGTGTACCGCGTCTCTCCCTTCTCCATCGCCCAGACGGCGGCAGTGCGAATATGCGCGGGCGTGTCGAAATCCGGCTCGCCGACCACAAGGCTGACGATGCTCTTGCCCTCGCGCTTGAGCGCGCTCGCCCGATCCGCAGCCGCCGTGCTGGGCGAAGGCTTGATGCGTCTGACGCGCGCGGAAATACGAGAACGGTTCATGGCAATTGACCCCGGTCTGGAGAGGTGCGACGCTAAAGACAGCCGCCGGCGCTGACCAACACGAGTTCAATCTGGCCTGATAGGCATATCTTATGGTTGGATTCCTCCTCGGCGCCCCGTTGAATGCCGCGCAGCCGGGAAGGCCGCTGCGCCGATCGATCCGAGGGACAAGGTGAATCTGAGGCGTCTTCAGTATTTCGTGAAGATCGTCGACGTCGGCAGCCTGACGCAGGCCGCCGATGTGCTCCATGTCGCGCAGCCGGCGCTCAGCCAGCAGCTCGCGACCTTGGAGGGCGAGGTCCGCCAGCAGCTCCTGGTGCGCACCAAAAGCGGCGTCGTGCCCACGGAAGCGGGCAAGGTGCTGTATCGCCACGCGCAGCTCATCTTGCGTCAATGCGAGCAGGCGCGCGCCGATATGAGCGCGGCGGCCAAGAGCATCTCCGGTGCGGTCGCCGTCGGACTTGCGCCTGGAACGGCCGCGGCCGGACTCGCGCTGCCGCTGCTGCGGACCGTGCGCGCCCGCCACCCTGGCATCCTGCTCTACCTCAACGAGACCTACGGAACGACGCTCTCGGAGCTCGTCATGAACGGCCGGATGGATCTCGCCGTGCTCTACGGCGGCAAGACGGCCGTTCATGGCCTCTCGTTCGTGCCGCTGCTGCGCGAACAGCTCTACGTGGTCGGCCCCGCCAGCATGATGGCCCCGCCGGGCGAGATCAGCGTGCCAGCGCTGGCCGACATGGATCTCTATCTCGCCCGTCCCTACAACGTCGTGCGCAAGATGGTGAACGAAGCCTTTGCGGCGATCGGTCAGGCGCCGAAGGTCGTCGCGGAAATCGAATCGGCGAGCACATTGACGGCGGTGATCGCCGACGGGCTCGGCGCGACGATCCTGCCGGAATCGATGGCCCGACAGGTGGCGGGCTCCTGCGGCGGCTGGCAGTCCCGCATCGTCGATCCGATCATCGAGGCGCCGTTGGCATTGTGCCAGTCCGATCATTTGCCGCTATCGGAGCCGGCCCAGGCCATCAAGGAAATCCTGCTCGAGCTCGTTGCTGGGCTGCCTGGCAATCTCGTCGTCGCCGAGGAGCGGGCGCAGAAAGCGTCATAGCGCTCTCTTATATGGGCAAAGCCAAACCGTCTTGGTCGGGGAAGACCGCCAGCGGTAGCGTTCGTCGGTAGGTAGCGACGCCGCGGGCGCCGACCTCGACGAACGGCCGGAGCATGGATCTCGATCGTATCAAGTCACTGATTGACGCCATGGCGGCTTCCGATCTGGCCGAGATGGAGTTCAGCCAGGGCGGCATGTCATTGCGGCTGGTGCGCCGACCGCAGCCGACCGAATCGCGGCCGGCGGTGCCAGTGGTCGCCGCCACGGCGCGCCCCCCGAGCCGTCCCGAGCCTGCGCAACCGGCACCGGTCAACGCCGCGGCGGATGGCGTCGTCGCGCCGCTGTTTGGCGTTGCCTATCTGCAGCCCGATCCTGACGCGCCGCCCTTCGTCACGGTGGCCCAGGCGATCACCGCCGGCACGACATTGTGCGTCATCGAAGCCATGAAGATGTTTCACGAGGTCCGTGCCGATCGGGACGGCGCCGTGATCGCAATTCTCGTCTCCACCGGGCAGGAGGTCGAGGCCGGGCAAGAACTGATGCGGATCAGGTAGGCACATGTTCGGCTCGGTCCTCATAGCCAACCGGGGCGAGATCGCGCTGCGCATCCAGCGTGGTTGCCGGCGGCTCGGGCTGCGCACCATCGTCGTCCATTCGGAGGCCGATCGCGATGCGCCCTACGTGCATCATGCCGACGAGGCCATCTGCATCGGGCCGGCCGCGGCAGCGCAGAGCTATCTCAACCAGACGGCGTTGCTGTTCGCCGCCGAGGTCAGCGGAGCGGAGGCGATCCATCCGGGCTACGGGTTCCTGTCCGAGAACCCTGGCTTCGCCGAGCAGGTCGAAGCTGCCGGCCTGACCTTCATCGGCCCGACGGCCGCGGTGATGCGCGTCATGGGCGACAAGGTCGCGGCCAAGCGGGCGATGCGCGCCGCCGGCGTTCCCTGCGTACCCGGTCCGGATGCGGCGCTCGGCGACGACCTCGATCTCGCGCGCGCAACCGCGCGGCAGATCGGCTACCCCGTGATCCTGAAAGCGGCGGGCGGCGGCGGTGGACGCGGCATGCGCATGGTGGAGAGCGAGGCTGGCCTCATCGATGCGATCGCCGTGACGCGGGAAGAGGCGCGGCGCGGCTTCGCCAACAGCGCGATCTACATCGAGAAATTCCTGCGCCGGCCGCGACATGTCGAGATCCAGGTGATTGCCGATACCCATGGCAATGCCGTCTGGCTCGGCAGCCGCGATTGCTCGCTGCAGCGACGGCACCAGAAGGTGCTGGAGGAGGCGCCGGCACCGGGACTGGACCAGGACGTGCTGGCGCAGATCGGCGAGCGCTGCGCGGAGGCCTGCCGGCAGCTCGAATACCGCGGCGTCGGCACGTTCGAGTTCCTCGTCGAGGATGACGCGTTCTACTTCATCGAGATGAATACGCGCCTGCAGGTCGAACACCCCGTCACCGAGATGACCGCTGGGATCGATATCGTCGAGGCGCAGATTCGTGTGGCTCAGGGCGAGGCGCTGCCGTTCGCGCAAGCCGACATCGTCTGCCGCGGTCATGCCTTCGAATGCCGGATCAACGCCGAAGATCCCGACACGTTCGTGCCGTCCCCCGGTGTGATCACCGCCTGGGAGCTCCCCGGCGGCCCCGGCGTGCGCATCGATAGCCATGCCAGCAGCGGATATCGCGTGCCGCCATATTACGACTCGCTGATCGGCAAGCTCGTCGTGCACGGCGCGAATCGCGCCGAGGCCCTGGACCGGCTGCGCATCGCCCTCGACGAAATGCGCGTGGAAGGAATCGCGACCAACCTGCCGCTGCACCGGCGGCTCGTCAGGGATGCCGCGTTCATCAGGGGCGGCGTCAGCATTCACCATCTCGAGCAGCAGTTGTGCGGGAGCGGCAAGGCATGACGACGGACCTGCCACAACTCAGCCTGCTGGGAACGACCGCGCTGCTGTTCGAAGCTCCGGGCGAGACCTCGCTGACGACGCAGTGCCGCATCTGGGCCCTGGCGCTGGAGGCGGGCCGTCTGCCCGGCGTTCGGGAGGCCGTGCCGGGCATGAACAACCTCATGATCGCTTTCGCCGAGCCGCCGCGGCACCGGGGACAAATCGAGCACAGACTGATCGAGCTGTGGCACGCCCTCGAGCCGCTTCCTGTCGCCGGGCGCTGCCTTGATCTGCCGGTGGTCTATGGCGGCGACGGCGGCCCGCACATGGCCGATGTCGTGGCCCACACCGGATTGAGCGTCGACGATATCGTCGCGATCCACAGCGCACCGACTTACACCGTCTACGCCCTCGGCAGCCATCCCGGGTACTGCTATCTCGGTGGCATGGACCAGCGCATCGCGACGCCGCGGCGCAAGGTGCCGGTGCTGCGCATCCCACGCGGCGCCGTCTCCATCGGCGGCAGTCAGACCGGCGTCTCTGCCTCCGATGGGCCGAGCGGCTGGAATACGATCGGCAGCACCGAGGTCGCATTCTTCGATGTCGAGCGCACGCCGCCAGCGCTGCTGCAGCCCGGTGACTGCATCCGCTTCAAAACCATCCGGGTGCTGCGATGATCGAGGTGCTGTCGGCCGGCGCGCTCGCCACGGTGCAAGATCTCGGCCGCACCGGCGCGCTCAACCTCGGCGTCGGGACATCGGGTGCGATGGACCCGTTGGCGCTCGCCGCTGGAAACATCCTGCTGCGCAACGAGGAGAATGCGGCAGCCCTCGAGATACCGCTGTTCCCGTTCCGCGTCCGCTTCACCCATTCGACGGTGTTCGCCGTGACCGGCGCGGATTGCGCGCCGCGGCTCGACGAGGCGCCAGTGCTACCATGGTGGGCGCACCGCGCCGATGCCGGCCAGGTCCTCTCGCTCGCCGTTCCCTCAACTGCGACCTGGCGCGCCAGCCGCGTCTACCTGTGCATCGCGGGCGGGATCGATGTTCCCTCGGTGCTCGGCTCACGCAGTACCCAGCTGCGCGGCGCCTTCGGCGGGTTAGAGGGCCGTCCGCTGCGCGACGGCGATCGGTTGCCAATTGCCGAGCCCCCCGGTCGCGCCAAGACAGGCTTCGGCATCACGCCGCCCGGCCTCGCCTTGCCATTGGAGGTGGACGGGTTGACCGCCGTGCGGGTGCTGCCGGCTGCCGAATACGATAGCTTCACGCCGTCTTCCCACGAGGCGCTATGGTCCGAGCCTTGGAAGATTACGTCACAGAGCGACCGCTACGGCTATCGTCTCGCCGGCCCCGAACTCAGGCCGCAGCGACCCATGGAGCTGCGCTCCCACGGCATTGTCCCAGGCGTGATCCAGGTCCCCCACGGCGGCCAGCCGATCATCCAGATGCGCGATGCGCAGCCATCGGGCGGCTATCCCAAGATCGGCACCGTCATCGACGCCGACCTCTGGCGCCTCGGCCAGGCTCCCATCGGCAGCCGGATTCGTTTCGTGCTGTGCAGCTGGGACGAGGCGCTGGACGCGTCGGCGGCGACCCGGCGCTGGCTGAGCAACGCCCGCCGATTGGTCGAGCTCTACTGCAACCAGGGAGCGGTGCGATGACCAACCCGCTCGACCATGTCGACCAGCTCTGCGCCTTCCTCGCGGCGACCGACATCGGCCTGCTCGAGCTGAAAGGCCCAGCCGGGGTGCTGCGCCTGCGGCATGACGGCGCCCGAGTCGAAGTCGAAATGATCGAGGCTGCGACGGCGGCGCTGTCTTCTTCCCCCACGCAGATCATTCGGGCACCGGTGCCGGGTCTCTACCTCGACCGCCATCCATTGCGCTCGCAACCATCGGTCGCCGTCGGCGACGAAGTTGCGGCCGGCACGCCGCTCGCCTTTCTCCAGATCGGACCGCTCTTGCTTCCGGTCCCGGCCCCGGAGGACGGCATGGTGGTCGAGACGTTCGCCGAGCATGGCGCGACGGTGGGATACGGCGCGCCGCTGATCGGATTGCAGCCGCACGGGAGTGACGCCGAATGAAGATCGATCTCAATGCGGATCTGGGCGAGGGCTACGGTCCCTGGTCCATGGGCGACGACGACGCTCTGCTCGGCCTCGTCTCGTCGGCCAACATCGCCTGCGGCTTTCACGCGGGCGACCCGCTGATCATGCAGCGCACCGTGGAATCGGCAAAGGCGCGGGGTGTCGATGTCGGCGCCCATGTCGGCTTCCCGGATCGCCAGGGCTTCGGCCGCCGGGCGATGCACATCGATCCTACCGAGCTCGCGGCGATGGTCACCTATCAGCTCGGCGCGCTTGCAGGGATCGTCCGCGCAGCCGGTTACCGCATGACCCACATGAGTTTCCACGGCGCCTTGGGCAACATGGTGGCCGCCAACGCCAAACTCGCCGAACCGCTGGTCCGCGCTGTCGCCGCCTTCGATCGAGAGCTCCTCATCGTATCGTCGACCAGCCGCGCCATCGAGGGGGCGGCGGCGGCCTGCGGCCTGCGCGTCGCCACCACTTTCCTCGCGGATCGCGCCTACGACGATGACGGACTGCTCGTGCCACGGGGCACGGCCGGCGCGGTCATTCACGACCCGGCGCTCGTGCTCGAACGGGTGCAGCGCCTGCTCTGCGACGGCGTCGTCATCACCGCGACCGGCCGGGCGCTGCCGATGCAGGCCACATCGATCCTGCTGCATGGCGACACCCCGGGCGCGGTCGAGTTCGCCCGGACGATCCGTGCGGCGATCGAGACCGCCGGTGGCGAGATCGCGCCGGTGTCGCACCTGATCGCCGGCGGCCCCGGGCGTGGCCCATCATAAGCGCCCCTTATCCCGCCAAAGTGATTCCATCTTGGCGGCGGAACTGCTCCGTCGGTAGCCTCTGGAGAACAGCGAGGACTCAGATGCCATTTTCCGACTACAGGACGGCTCTCGTCACCGGCGCCTCGTCAGGCATCGGCCTCGCCGTCGTCGAGCGCCTGGCGCGCGAGGGACTGCAGGTGCACGCGTTGGCGCGTAGCGCCGATCCACTGAAGGCGCTGGCAGATCGCACCGGCTGCATTCCCCATGCCGTCGACGTTCGCGATCTGCCTGCGCTTACCAAGCTCGCCGGCAGCGTCGAATTCGACGTTCTCGTCAACTGCGCCGGCGTCGACCGGCCCAAGAAATTCCTGCAGGCGGATGCCGAGGATATCGAGCTACTGCTCGGCGTGAATCTGGGGGCCGTCCTGCATCTGTGCCGCCTCGTCGTGCCCGGCATGGTGGCGCGCGACCGCGGTCACGTCGTGAACATCACTTCAATCGCCGGCGCCTATAATTTCGGCGGCAACTCGACCTACCACGCCACCAAGGCGGCGGTCAGCATGCTGTCCCGTCAGCTCCGGATCGATGCCTTCGGCAAGCGTGTTCGCATCACCGAGATCTGCCCGGGGCGGGTCGAGACCGATATCTTCGCTCACGTCCACGGCGACTCCGCCGCGACCCGCGCTGCCTTCATCGACGGATTCGAGCTGCCCAAACCGGAGGACATCGCCGACACGATCGCTTTCGCCATTGCCGCGCCAGTGGCGGTAAACATCGGCCATATCGAGATCACACCGACCCTGCAGGTGCCGGGCGGACTGTCGACGGTCCGTCCCGAGCACCCCGCCAGCCCTCCAGCCGTCACCTAGAGCGGAGGGTGCGATGAAGGGCTTCGACCTCATGGCGATCCTGCTGAACCCCGAGTTCAGCCGCATGCTCGTCCACGGGGTGAAGATGACCTTCATCATCTTCGCAGGCTCCTGGCTGCTCGCCATGAGCCTCGGTATCACCCTCCTTGCAATTCGAATGCTGCCGGGCCGGATCGCCGACGCCCTGGTCGAGGCCTACGTTGCCTATCACCGCAACGTGCCGACACTGGTGCAGCTGATGCTCTGGTATTTCGGTGTCTCCAGCCTGCTGCCCGAGCGGCTCCAGGTCTGGCTGTCCGATCAGAACGGCGAGGCAATCTTCGCGGTGATCGCGCTCGGACTGTGTCAGGCCGCATATTTCAGCGAAGACCATCGGTCGGGCTTGCGCGCCGTGCCCAAGGGCCAGTGGGAGGCCGCTCGCGCGCTGGGTCACAGCTATCTCGGCGCGATGACTTACATCCTGCTGCCGCAGGCGGTCCGAAATGCGATGCCGGCGCTGGTGAACCACACGGTGTCGCTGTTCAAGAACAGCAGTCTTGCCATGGCGATCGGCGTCACCGAGCTCACGCATGCGGTGAAGGAGGTCGAAAACCAGAGCTTCCGCGCTTTCGAGACCTACCTGATCGCGACCGTCTTCTACCTCGTGTGCTCGCTGCTCCTGATGTGGCTTGGCTATTATTTCGAGCGGCGCAGCCGCATGGCGGGAGCGCTCTGACATGACGCTCCTGTTCAACATGATAGGCATCGTCAGCGACAACTGGCTGCTGCTGCTGGTCGGCCAGTTTCCGAACGGCCCGCTCGGCGGGATCGCCGCGACCCTGATCCTGTCGATTCTTGGAATTGCGCTGGCATTCCCGCTCAGCGTGGCGATGGCGCTCGCGCGTCTATCGCCTTGGCCCGTGCTGCGCTGGCCGGCGACGGCGCTGGTCTATGTCGTGCGCGGCGTTCCGCTGCTGCTGATCATCCTCTGGGTCTATTTCCTGCTGCCGCTCCTGATCGGCGAGAGCGTTCCCGGCTTCGTGACCATGCTCGCCACCTTGGTCATCTACGAGGGGGCCTTTCTCAGTGAGATCGTGCGAGCCGGAATCACGGCATTGCCGCGAGGGCAGATGGACGCGGCGCGGGCGCTCGGCCACAGCCACCTCGGCGCGATGCGCTACGTGATCCTGCCGCAGGCGCTGTTCAACATGATCCCGAGCATCATCAGCCAGTTCGTCTCCACCATCAAAGAGACGACGTTGGGCTACATCATCAACGTGCCAGAGCTGACCTTCGCGGCGGGACAGATCAACAACCGGCTTCTGACCAAGCCGTTCGAAGTCTACTTCATACTCGCCATCATCTATTTCGTCGTCTGCTGGACTCTCACTAAGCTGGCCAGCACGCTCGAACGTCGGATTGCCGTTCGGCGCGCCAGGTCGATGGATGGTGCTGCAGCGCCGGCTTTGGCAGCCGCATCGAGGACATGATCATGTCAAACCAGGCCTCGAACAGTACGGCAACTCCGATGATTGAATTCATTGGCATCAACAAGTTCTACGGTTCGCTGCCCGCCCTCGTCGACATCAACGCGGAGGTGAAAAAGGGCGAGGTGGTCGTGGTATGTGGCCCCTCGGGCTCTGGCAAGTCGACGCTCATCCGCACCGTCAACCGGCTTGAGGAGATCCAATCCGGAGTGCTGCGCTTCGACGGACAGAATGTTCATGCGAAGATTAGCAGCTTGGCAATGAACCACCTGCGCAGCCGTATCGGCTTCGTTTTCCAGAGTTTCAATCTGTTTCCACACCTCAGCGTGCTGGACAATGTGATGCTGTCGCCTGTGAAGGTGAACGGCATCAAACGGAGCAAGGCAAGGGAGATCGCGCTTCAGTTGCTCGACCGGGTAGGCCTTTCCAGCAAGGCGCAGAACTATCCGGCGCAGCTGTCCGGCGGCCAGCAGCAGCGTGTCGCGATCGCGCGAGCGCTGGCCATGGAGCCGCCGGCGATGCTGTTCGATGAGCCGACCAGCGCGCTCGACCCGGAGATGGTCGGCGAAGTTCTGGCGGTGATGCGGGGACTTGCTCGCGATGGCATGACCATGATGTGCGTCACCCATGAGATGAATTTCGCACGCGATGTCGCTGATCGTGTCTGGTTCATGGATGCCGGGCGCCTGCTGGAATCGGCGTCGCCGAGCGCGTTCTTCGGCTCGCCGCAGCATCCGCGTGCGCAGCGCTTTTTGTCGGATCTGCGGGCACGATGACAACGCCTGCCATCATTGCAAAACAGGGAGTTCGAAATGTCGATCGGGATCGGGACTAAGACTGGAAAATGCGTGCTCCGCGCCGCCATCGTTGCCACGGGCCTGAGTTGCTTTGCCAGCGTGGCCATGGCTGATCAGCTGGCCGATATCATGCAGCGCAAAGAGCTGCGCTGCGGCACCTTCGCCGACGTACCCCCGTTTGCCGCGCCCGATCCGAAAACGCGGGAGATGGTTGGCTTTGATGTCGACCTCTGCAGAGCCATTGCCAAGCGCTGGGGCGTCGAGGCGAAGATCAGCCCGCTCTCGGTCGAGGCGCGGGTGCCCGAGGTCAAGCTCGGCCGCGTCGACATCACAGTCGCCAATCTCGCCTATACGCTGGGCCGCGCCGAGCAGATCCAGTTCTCCGACCCCTATTATCTCGCCAAGGAGATGTTGGCGGTGAAGGCTTCGGATCCAGGAACCAAGAAGGCCGACTTCAAAGGTAAACGTCTGGCTTCGACCAAGGGCTCGACCTCCGAGCTCGCGATCAAGCTGAATGAGTCGGATCCCCTCACTTTCGTCGACACCGGCTCGGCTTTCATGGCCGTCCAGCAGAACAAGGCGGTCGGAATGGTGGCCAATACCATGACCATCACCAAGCTCGTCAACGAATCGAAGTCCGCTGGCCAACCGCTGAAGATGATCGATGAGCCCATGGTCTTGCAACCGATCGGCATCGGCATGAAGAAGGACGAGCCGGCGCTGCTCGCCAAGATCAACGAGACACTGCTCGCACTCGACCAGGCAGGTGAGATCAACCAGCTCTGGGACAAGTGGCTCGGCCCGAACACCGAGTTCAAGATGACCCGCACCGACAAAGTCGTGCCGCTCGGCCAACTTAAGTTCACGCCGTTGCCGTAACCGGTGCACCGGGGCACACCTCCAAGAACCGGCCCGGACAGACTTGGTGGTTGAAACGGCGTCGGCTCCTGGACGCGGTGGGTCAATGCCTGGTCGACGTGCAATAAAACATTGGAAGAAGTCGAGAAAAAAGCGCGATGGGTTGAATCGTCATGGCGCTTTAGCTCTTTGTTTGAGCATGAGTTTTGGGAAAACCGCTTCACACTTTTCCGGATCTTGCTTTAGCGCCCGCCGAGTTCAGGTAGGTACGGCAAATAATTCGACCCTTCAGAGCCAAGAAAATCGAACATAGCCTGCGCCGGCGGCAGCAGGACCTTGTCACTGCGGCGGATCACGTACCATTGCCGCACGATTGGTAGGCCCGCGACGTCGAGCACGACGAGGCGGCCCTCGCCGAGCTCGTGCGCGACGGTGTGCGCCGAGATGAAGGCGATGCCGAGCCCGGCGATAACAGCCTGCTTGATGGTCTCGTTGCTGCTCATCTCCATGCCGATGATTGGCTCGAGATCCGATTTCTGGAACATGCCCTCCATTAGTGTTCGCGTGCCCGAGCCCGGCTCGCGAGTGAGAAAGGTCTCGTGCACAAGGTCGGTCAGACTGAGTCCTCGGTCCTTTTCCAGCCAATGTCCCCTGCGGGCGACGATGATGTGCGGATTGCGGCCGAGCTGGCGCACGTCGACGTGGACGTCGGCGGGTGGCCGGCCCATCACCGCGAAGTCGAGATCATAACCGTGCATGGCTGCGCGGATCTCATCGCGATTGCCAATCGTCAGCTTGATCTCGATCTTGGGGTAGCGCTTGGAGAACGCCGCGATCGCATGCGGCACGAAATATTTAGCGGTCGAGACCGCACCGAGATGCACCGCGCCGCCGCTCCGTCCGGCGAGCAGGTCGAGCGCGCCCTGGCAGTCCGCGATCGCGGCCTCGACCCGCTCGGCCAGCGCCAACACTTCCTTGCCCGCCGCGGTCAGCTGCATGCCGTCGCCGGTCCGCTGCACCAAGGGCAGGCCGGCGAGGTCCTGAAGTTGCCGCAGCTGCTGGGTCACGGCCGGCTGGGTCAGCCCAAGATGGCCGGAGGCCGCCGTCACGCTGCCCTTGGCCGACAGCGCCGCGAGCGAGCGCAGCTGCCTGATCGTCAGATGCCGGAGCTGTGCAGCCGCCTGTCCGGGTCAATTATAAGAAAATTCTTTGGTGCTCATTACGAATAGAAATTTTCCTTATTAATCTGTCCCTGTCAATCTCCTGGTGCTGGGACTGACCGCGACCGACCTTCAGAGGGGAGGGCATGGCTGCGGCGCCGGCCAAGGGGATGGACGCAGATGACTGGGCAACTCAGGCTGGACGATCACCTTCAACGGTATTCCGAGACCGCGCCGCATGCGCTGGCCGTGGCGGCCGCAGTCGATGCCATCGCGGCGGCGGCCATCGAAATCGCCGACCTCATCGCGTCAGGTGATCTCGCTGACGCCTCTGGCCTGACCACGGAGCGCAACAGCGACGGCGACATCCAGCGCGACCTCGATGTCCAGGCCGATGCGATCCTGCGCCGCTGCCTCAGCAAGCTGCCGATCGCGGCGCTGGCGTCGGAGGAGATGCGCGAACCCCAGATCGGCGACCGCGAGGGCCGCGTCTGCATCGCGATCGATCCGCTCGACGGATCCTCCAACATCGACATCAACATGACGGTGGGGACGATCTTCTCGATCCTGCCGGCACCCGACGACCTCTCGCTCGCCTTTCACCAGCGCGGATCAGTGCAGCTTGCGGCGGGCTTCGTCACCTACGGGCCGCAGACCTCGCTGGTGTTGACGCTCGGCGAAGGCGTCGACATCTTCACGCTCGATCACAAGGCCGGCTGCTTCCGTCTCGCCCGCAGCGGCGTGCAGATCTCCGAGGCCTGCGAGGAGTTCGCGATCAACGCCTCGAACCGTCGGCACTGGGATCCGCCGGTGCGCGCCTTCATCGACGAATGCCTCGCAGGCGTCGAAGGCCCCGCCAACCATGATTTCAACATGCGGTGGGTCGGCTCGCTGGTTGCCGAGGCCTACCGAATCCTCACCCGCGGCGGCGTCTTCCTCTACCCTTCGGACGCGCGCCCCGGCTACGGCGAGGGCCGCCTGCGCCTGACTTACGAGGCGCATCCGATGGCCATGATCATCGAGCAGGCCGGCGGCTCCGCCTCCACGGGACGCGAGCGCATCCTCGACCTCTCCGCGCAGAGCCTGCATCAGCGCGTGCCCCTGATCATGGGCTCGAGCAACGAGGTGCGGCGCGTCGAGGAGCTTCATTGCGATCCAGTGCTGGTCGCCAGCGTCTCTGCGCCGCTGTTCGCGCGGCGCGGATTCTTCCGGCTCTGAGCGAGGTGTCCCATGTCCAGGAAGCATCCGATCATCTCCATCACCGGCTCCTCCGGCGCCGGCACCACCTCGGTCAAGAAGACTTTCGAGCAGATTTTTTTCCGCGAGAAGGTCAATGCCGCCTACATCGAAGGCGACGCCTTCCACCGCTACGACCGCGCCGAGATGCGCGCGCAGATGGCGAAAGAGGCCGAGCGCGGCAACAAGCATTTCAGCCATTTCAGTCCCGAGACCAACCTGTTCGAGGAGCTGGAGCGCGCGTTCCGCGACTACGGCGAGACCGGTACGGCGGTGACGCGGCACTATGTCCACGACGCCGAGGAATCCGCGCTGCATGGCACGGCGCCCGGTACTTTCACCGACTGGAAGCAGCTGCCGGAGAACTCCGACCTGTTGTTCTACGAGGGCCTGCACGGCGCCGTCGTCACCGACAAGGTCAATGTCGCGCGCTATGCCGATCTCAAGATCGGCGTCGTGCCCGTCATCAACCTCGAATGGATTCAGAAGCTGCACCGCGACCGCAGCGCGCGCGGTTATTCGACCGAGGCGGTCACCGACACCATCCTGCGGCGGATGCCCGACTATATCCACTACATCTGCCCGCAATTCACCGAGACCGACATCAACTTCCAGCGTGTGCCGACGGTCGACACGTCCAATCCGTTCATCGCGCGCTGGATCCCGACGCCGGACGAATCGATGGTCGTGATCCGCTTCAAGAATCCACGCGGCATCGACTTCCCCTATCTGCTCTCGATGCTGCCGCAGAGCTGGATGTCGCGCGCCAATTCGATCGTCTGTCCCGGCGCGAAGCTCGATCTCGCCATGCAGCTGATTCTGACGCCGCTGATCATGCAGTTGATCGAGCGCAAGCGCAGCCTGAAGTGAACGAGGAGAGACACCGATGAATATCTCCGTCCACGCCGAAGCCGACATCACGGCAGTCGCGCATAACGATCTCGCCAACGCCGTCCGCTTCCTCGCGGTCGATGCCATCGAGACCGCGCAGTCGGGCCATCCAGGTCTGCCCATGGGTATGGCCGATGTCGCGACCGTGCTGTTCTCGCGCTTCCTGAAATTCGACTCGGCGCATCCCAATTGGCCGGACCGCGACCGCTTCGTTCTGTCGGCGGGCCACGGCTCGATGCTGCTCTATGCGCTGCTGCACCTGACCGGCGGCGACCTCAGTCTCGATGACATCAAGGCGTTCCGGCAGTGGGGCTCGAAGACGCCGGGCCATCCCGAATACGGCCACACGCCGGGAGTCGAGACCACGACGGGTCCGCTGGGGCAGGGGATTGCGACCGCGGTCGGCATGGCGCTTGCCGAGCGCATGGCCAATGCGCGGCATGGCGACGGCCTCGTCGATCACTTCACCTACGTGATCGCGGGCGACGGTTGCCTGATGGAAGGTCTCAGCCAGGAGGCGATCTCGCTCGCGGGTCATCTCGGGCTCGGCCGTTTGATCGTGCTGTTCGACGACAACGGCATCTCCATCGACGGTCCGACGTCGCTCGCGACATCGGATGATCATCTCGCGCGCTTCGCGGCCTCCGGCTGGTCGGTGCGCCGTGTCGACGGACACGATCCAGAAGCCGTGGCCCAGGCGATCGCGGAGGAGCGGGAGACCGCCAAGCCGTCGCTGATCGCGTGCCGCACCATCATTGGTTATGGGGCGCCTGATCGGCAGGGCACCGAGAAGGCGCATGGTGCGCCACTCGGCACCGAGCAGACCGCGGCGGCGCGCCGCGCGCTCGGTTGGGATTATCAGCCTTTCGTGGTGCCGATCCCGGTGCTCAAGGCGTGGCGGATGATCGGACAGCGCGGGCAGGTCGAGCGACTCGCCTGGCTCGATCGTTATGAGCGCGCAACGCCCGAGCAGCGCGATTTGTTCGTGGAAGGTAGGGCGGTTGCCCTGCCTGCTGCCTATGTGCTCGCCGCGGCGAAGTTGCGCGAGCGCTTCGCATCCGAACGGCCGAAGCTGGCGACGCGGCAGGCTTCGCAGCAGGTGCTTGACGGCATCGCCAGCACCATTCCCGGACTGGTCGGCGGCTCGGCGGATCTGACGCATTCGAACCTGACGCAGGCGAAGGCGCAGACCCCCGTTAAAGCCGGTGCGTTCGCCGGTGGCTACATCCACTACGGTATCCGCGAGCACGGGATGGCTGCAGCAATGAACGGCCTCGCGCTGCATGGCGGCTTCATTCCCTATGGCGGCACGTTCCTCGCCTTCTCCGACTACAGCCGTCCCGCGATCCGGCTCGCAGCGTTGATGCGGCTGCGGGTTATCCACGTGATGACGCACGACTCCATCGGGCTCGGTGAGGACGGCCCGACGCATCAGCCGGTCGAACACCTTGCCGCGCTGCGGGTGATCCCGAACTTGCTGGTGTTCCGTCCCGCCGACGCGGTCGAGACGCTGGAGGCTTGGGACTGCGCACTCGGCTCCGAGCATCGCCCGTCCGTGCTGTGCCTGTCGCGTCAGGCGCTGCCAACTTTCCGCAGCGATGCCCGCGGCAAGAACCGCGTCGCACGCGGCGCCTATCTCGTCGTCTCGCCCGACGGCGGCCGTGACGTGACGCTGATCGCGACCGGCTCGGAAGTCTCGATTGCGCTGGAAGCAGCCCGCCTGCTCGCGACCGAGCACATCCGCGCGGCCGTGGTGTCCGCGCCCTGCTTCGCCTTGTTCGAGGAGCAGCCGGACGATTACCGCGCCACCGTGCTCGGCACGGCGCCGCGCGTCGGCGTCGAGGCAGCGGTTGTCGGCGACTGGCATCGCTGGATCGGTGCCGACGGTGAGTTCGTCGGCATGCGCAGCTTCGGTGCCTCGGCGCCGGCGCCCGTGCTGTACCGCGAATTCGGCATCACACCGCAGAGCATCGCAGAAGCGGCCAGGCGCTCGGTCGCACGTCGGAACCAGGGAAGAACAGCATGAGCTTGCGTGTCGCCATCAACGGATTTGGCCGGATCGGTCGCAACGTGCTGCGTGCGATCGCCGAGTCCCGCCGCAACGACATCGAGGTGGTCGCGATCAACGACCTCGGTCCGGTCGAGACCAATGCGCATCTGCTGCGCTTCGACTCGGTCCACGGCCGCTTTCCCGGCGAAGTCAAGGTCGACGGCGATACGATCGACGTCGGCGGCGGCCCGATCAAGGTGACCGCGATCAAGGACCCGGCGCAGCTGCCGCATCGTGCGCTCGGTGTCGATATCGCCCTGGAATGCACCGGTCTGTTCACCTCGCGTGAGAAAGCCGCCGCACATATCCAGGCCGGTGCCAAGCGCGTGCTGGTCTCGGCGCCGGCAAGCGAGGTCGATCTCACCGTCGTGTTCGGCGTCAATCATCTCGCCCTGACCGGCGATCACATCGTGGTCTCCAACGCCTCGTGCTCGACCAACTGCCTCGCGCCGCTCGCTCAGGTGCTGGACGACGCCGTCGGGATCGAGAAGGGGTTCATGACCACGATCCACTCCTACACCGGCGACCAGCCGACGCTCGATACGTTCCACAAGGACCTCTATCGCGCCCGCGCCGCGGCGCTGAAGGCGCTGCGGCTCGAGGACATGCGGCTGCCGGTCGCCTATGTGAAGACGTTCCAGGGGCCGGCCACCGGCATCGTGGTCGAGCGCGAGCGGCTCGACAAGTTCGGCCGGCCGCTGCTCGGCGCCACCATCAAGCCGAAGCTCGGCCTCTCGGGCCGCAATTACGGCCGCGTGGTCTATGAGGCGCTGAAGGGCGGGCTCGACTTCACCAAGGACGACGAGAACATCAACTCGCAGCCCTTCATGCACTGGCGCGACCGCTTCCTCTACTGCATGGAAGGCGTCAACCGCGCGCAGGCGGCGTCGGGCGAGGTGAAGGGCACCTATCTCAACATCACGGCCGCGACCATGGAGGACATGTACGAGCGTGCGGAGTTCGCCAAGGAGCTCGGCTCGGTCGTGGTCATGATCGACCTCGTGATCGGCTACACCGCGATCCAGTCGATGGCGAAATGGGCGCGCCGCAACGACATGATCCTGCATCTGCACCGCGCCGGTCACTCGACCTATACGCGCCAGAAGAGCCATGGCGTGTCGTTCCGCGTCATCGCCAAATGGATGCGGCTCGCCGGAGTCGATCACATCCACGCCGGCACGGTCGTCGGCAAGCTCGAGGGCGATCCCAACACCACGCGCGGCTATTACGACATCTGCCGCGACGACTTCAACCCGATGAAGCTCGAGCACGGCGTGTTCTTCGACCAGAGCTGGGCGAGCCTGAATAAGCTAATGCCAGTGGCTTCCGGCGGCATCCATGCCGGCCAGATGCACCAGCTGCTCGACCTGCTCGGCGAGGACGTCGTGCTGCAGTTCGGCGGCGGGACCATCGGCCACCCCATGGGTATCCAGGCCGGGGCGACCGCCAACCGGGTGGCGCTGGAAGCGATGATCCTCGCTCGCAACGAGGGACGTGACTACGTTCACGAAGGCCCAGAGATCCTGGCCAAGGCCGCAGCGACCTGCACGCCGCTGAAGGCCGCGCTGGAGACCTGGAAAGACGTCACTTTCAACTATCAATCCACCGACACGCCGGACTTCGTGCCGACGGCGCTCGCCGCTGTCTAAAGGAGAGCAAAGATGAAACTGACCCAAGGCTGTTTCTCCTTCCTGCCCGATCTCAGCGACGAGCAGATTACCAAGCAGGTGCAATATTGCCTGAGCAAGGGTTGGGCGGTGAACATCGAGTTCACCGACGACCCGCATCCCCGCAACACCTATTGGGAGATGTGGGGTCTGCCGATGTTCGATCTCGCGGACGCTGCCGGCGTGATGATGGAGCTCGCCGAATGCCGCAGGGTGTATGGCGACCGCTACATCCGCGTCTCGGGATTCGATTCCAGCCATGGCTGGGAGTCGGTGCGCATCTCGTTCCTCGTCAACCGGCCCGCGAAGGAGGCTGAGTTCGAGCTGGTGCGCCAGGAGATGGCCGTACGCTCGGTACGTTACACCACCGTACACCGGCAACCTCAGCCGGCTTCCTCTTAGTCGCTTTCCGCTCGGAGCGACTCTTTCTCCCCGCTCCGACTCCCTGGCGGACAACTGCTTCGCCGTCATTTGCGGCGGCGAAGCCTCTTTATTCGAGGTCCAAGATGCTGGATGTGCCGCACACGACGACCATTGAGGTCAATGAGGTGCCTACTGCGTTTGACCTGCGCAAGGAGGCCGAGGCGGCGGGGATCACGGAGACCTTGCACCAGCTCGAACAAGAGTTGATCGGCTTGAAGCCCGTCAAGCAGCGGGTGCGGCAGATCGCTTCGCTCCTGTTGATTGAGCGGATCCGGCAGCGGGCCGGGCTCGTCTCCTCGGCCCCGACGCTGCACATGTCCTTCACCGGCAATCCCGGCACCGGTAAGACTACCGTCGCCCTGCGCATGGCGAAGATCTTGCACGGCCTCGGCTTCGTGCGGCGCGGACAGGTGATCTCGGTGACGCGCGACGACCTTGTCGGTCAGTATATCGGTCACACTGCGCCGAAGACCAAGGAGATCCTGAAGAAGGCGATGGGCGGCGTACTGTTCATCGACGAGGCCTATTACCTGCACCGGCCCGACAACGAGCGCGACTATGGTCAGGAAGCCATCGAGATCTTGCTGCAAGTCATGGAAAACCAGCGCGAGGATCTCGTCGTCATTCTCGCGGGTTATGGCGAACGGATGACCAGTTTCTTTGCCTCCAATCCAGGCTTCCGATCACGCATCGCCCACCACATCGAGTTTCCCGACTATTCGGAGGCGGAGCTGCTCTACATTGCCGAGCTTATGCTGAGGGAGCGCGGCTACCGCTTCTCGGCCGCGGCACGCGAGTCGTTCGAAAGATACATTGTGCTGCGCCGGACTCAGCCGTTCTTCTCCAATGCGCGCTCGGTCCGCAACGCTGTCGATCGCATCCGGTTGCGCCAGGCCGATCGGCTGGTCTCCGATCTCGACCGGATGCTCGAGATCGCTGATCTCGAAACCATCGATCCCTCCGACGTATTGGCGAGCCGCGTGTTCAGCGGCGGAGCTGGCAGCGAGCAGGCGACCGGGAGCAAATGTCCATGACCAGGGATATCGTCATTGCTCCCTCGATCCTGGCGGCGAATTTCGCGCGTCTCGGCGAGGAGGTCGCGGCGATCGACGCAGCCGGCGCTGACTGGATCCATTGCGATGTCATGGACGGGCACTTCGTGCCGAACATCAGTTTCGGTGCGGACGTGATAAAGGCGGTGAGGCCGTTCACCACGAAGACGTTTGACGTTCACCTCATGATAGCGCCCGTCGACGCTTATCTTGAAGGCTTTGCCAAAGCCGGTGCCGACATCATCACGATTCATGCGGAAGCCGGTCCACATCTCGATAGTTCGCTGCAGGCTATTCGCGCGCTCGGCAAGAAAGCGGGCGTAAGCCTGTGTCCGTCGACGCCGGAGGGTACAATCGAATATGTGCTCGATAGGTTGGATCTGGTGCTTGTCATGACCGTCAATCCGGGCTTCGGTGGCCAGGCGTTTTTGGAGTGCCAGATCCCCAAGATCAGGCGCATTCGCGCCATGATCGGCGATCGCCCGATCCGCCTTCAGGTCGATGGTGGTATCACGTGCCACAATGCTGCCGCCGTCGTGGAGGCTGGGGCCGACACGTTGGTGGCGGGTTCAGCCCTGTTTGGCGGCAATATCGCTGCCGAGTACGCCACCAATATCGCGGGCCTACGAATGGCAACTAGGGTTGGCCGGTCCCCGAGTTAGACTTCGGCATGGGTCAACAAACACGCAGGACGCGGCGGCTAGGCGCTATGCCGGAGGGACGATGGGGCCGTCGCGGTGAATTCCTCTGCCGTGCGCTTTAGTGGGAACTGCTCGGCTCGACCTCATCGTGATGAACCGCTGAACCATCACAAAGGCGTCAAGTCGAGCGCAAAAGCCATTGCGACGAGTAGAGAGAGCAGAAGGCCTGCTCCACAAAATATACCAAGAATCTTGAGAGTATCGCCGTCCTCAGCTGGTTTTCTGACCGTGCTGGAAACGACTCTTGCGATTTGCGCGATCATCCTGCAACTCCAATTGGCAATGCCAGACTGAAAGCAATTTATACTGAGAACAGCGTCATCGGGCCAGCATTGCAAGCATGAGAGGCTACTCTGCCTAGACCAAATGTCTGGCGGAGGCTTTTTTCAGATCGTTTTCGTATGCCTGCAAAAGTGCTGTTGAAGCGTCCACTGGCGCTTCGCATTGCGTAGCCTCGTCGCGGCCAGCCGATCTTATTTTAGAAACCCCGATTTCTGGCTCTTACCCAACCTTACCCAAACTCTGTGTCAAAAGCCGCTTAGCCCGTTAGAATGGCGCATAGCCTTCGCCTACCACGGCCTCTGCTAGAGGAGAGGGCGCGTGGTTTGCGGGCCAAAGAGCCCATCGGAGGGAATCATGCCAAGGACGCTAGCCGTTGTTTGCGGTCATTCGGCTCAACTTATCAAAAAAGCTCTCATTAACTCCACCGTGTGCGCCGGGGCGGCACTGGCTGCCACCCAGGCCTACGCAGAAGACATCAACTGGCGGCAATTCGAAGGCACGTCCATCGTCTGGGCCTACGATATTCACCCCTATGCTGACGCTGTTGCGGCTCAACTGCCCGAGTTCGAGAAACTCACCGGCATCAAGGTGACGCCGGAGCTTTATCCGGATGATGCCTATTGGAATAAGCTAACGATCCAGCTCAGCACGAAATCGCCAAGCTGGGATGTCGTCGGCACGGGCATCCAGCCCGCCTGGGACCTTGCCCCGGGCCAACTGCTCGAACCGCTCGATCGCTATCTAAACGATTCAAAGCTCACCTCTGCAGCCTACGACTACAAGGACTTCTTCCCAGCCTTGCGCGAAGCGCTGACATGGAAGGTCAAGGAGGGCCAGATCGAGGCCGGCAGCGGGCAGGTCTGGGCGATCCCCCATGGCTTCGAGAACATCCAGTTGTTCTACCGCAAGGATGTGCTGGACAAGCACGGTATCAAAGTCCCGAGCACCCCGCCGGAGATGTCGGCCGCTTGTGAGAAACTCAAAGCTGCCGATCCCACCATCACGCCTCTCGGCGTTCGCGGCGTAAGGTTCTGGAGCAGCATCCACACGGCTGCGATCTCGATTGCGAGGTCCTATGGCGTGCACGATTTCGTCGTCAAAGACGGCAAACTCGACACGGGCCTGGATTCGCCAGAGTCGATCGCCTTCCACAAAGACTATGTCGACATGATCAAGAAATGCGCTGCTCCCTCCTTTGCCAATGACAATTGGTACCAGGTGGTCGAAGGGATCAATTCAGGGCGGACCGCCATGGCGATCGATTCCAACATGTTCGGTTTCTGGAACGACGTCGCCGGCAAGCCCGCCTCCGGCAAGATCGCCTTTGCACCACCGTTGCGCGCACCGAACGGCAAGAACTTCGAATCCAACATCTGGATCTGGTCTCTGGCCATGAACGCCGCCTCCCAGAAGAAGGGCGCGGCCTGGCTCTTCATCCAATGGGCGACCTCCAAGCAGGTCGAGCTGAACGGTGCCGTTGCGGGCAAGCTCGTCAACTCTCCGCGCGCATCGACCTGGAGCGACAAGGCCTGGCTCGAATACGCCGCAAAGCCTGAATTCAACAACTTCGTCGAGACGTTCAAGACTGTGCAGGACCAGGCGCAACTCGCCTTTACGGCCCGCGTCGGCTTCGCCGAGGCAATGAATGCCTGGGCGGTGGCGATGCAGAAGATGGTCAATGGAGCGGATGTGAAGGCAACGCTGACCGACCTTGCCTCCGAGATCCGTTCGTCGATGTGAAGTCCCAAAGGGGGTGGTAGGCTTGCATGCCGCCCCCTTGGATTTCGATGTCAGTTGAAATGTATTCTTCAGGATTAGACGCAATCGTGACGCTGCAGTCTTCAGTGAGCCAACTCGCTTCGGCGCAAGACGGCGCGGCCAAGAGTGCCAGCCCGCCGCGCCTTGACTGGTGGAGCATCGCCGCGATCGCGCCGGCGGTCTTGATCCTTCTTGGCTTTCTGTTCCTGTTCTTCTACGGCGTATTTCAGTCCCTGACGGATCTCAAGTTCGGCCGGCCACTGGTCCACTTTATTGGCCTTACCAATTACGCCGCGTTGATCAAGACAGACGACTTCTGGAATAGCGTCCGAGCAACACTTGTCTACGCTGGTTCAGCGGTCCTTGCGGAAGCCGTGCTCGGCGTTGCCCTCGCCAAGCTCTTTGCCACCGAAGTGTTCCTGGCACGCGTGATGCGGCCGGTCATTCTGTTGCCACTCGTGCTTCCGCCCATGAGCGTTGCCTTGATGTGGACGACGATGATGGATCCGCAGAGCGGCATCCTGAACTATCTGCTGTCGCTTGTAGGAATGGGCCGGTTTGCATGGATTTCTGATCCCGCGACAGCGATGATTTCCCTCGTCCTGATCGACATATGGACTTACACCCCCTTTTTCACGCTGATCATCTTCGCCGGCCTCCAGGGCATCAATGAGGAGATCAGGGAGGCCGCGCGCGTCAATGGTGCAAAGGGCTGGGCAACCTTCCTCTACATCGAGCTGCCGTTGATCGCGCCCTACATCCTGATTGCTGCGGTCTTCCGTCTGATCGAATCTCTCAATCAATTCGACATCATTTTCGGAACGACGCAAGGCGGTCCCGGCAACAGCACCTCCGTTCTTTCCGTGCGCGCCTACATCACCGCATTCCAGAACCTCGCCTTCGGCCGGGGCGCGGCCCTCATGGTCGTCAATTGGATCATCGTCCTGGCCGGAGCGTTCCTCACGGTCAAGTTGTGGCGATACGTCCGACAACGCGTTAGCTGAAGAGACGCGACATGCGCCTAAATCGCTCAGGATCGACAAATATCGCTCTCAATCTGCTGGTTGGCATCTGCGCGCTCACTCTCGCTTTTCCGCTGATCTGGATCCTGCTGATGTCGTTGAAACAGCAGGGCGAGGTCATGGCCTGGCCGCCCAAGTTCATCTTCTCGCCGACGCTTGAGAATTTCCGGGTGCTGTTCGACGCCGCGCAGGCCGGCGCGACAAGCTATGGCACCATCAAGGTTGATTTCCTCACGCCAGTGACAAATAGCGTCGCCATCGCGCTCGGATCTGTTTTCGTCTCAATGCTCCTTGGCGTGCCCGCCGGTTACGTTCTGGCAAGGCGAGACATCCCGATGAAGGAGGACATCGCCTTCTTCATTCTTGGCTTCAGGTTCGCCCCGGCCTTGCTCGTCGTCATCCCGCTCTTCAACGTGTTCCAGACCATCGGACTCTACGACACCTATCTCGGCATGATCTGGGTCTACCAGGTCGTCACGCTGCCTATGATCGTGTGGTTGAGCCGCTCCTACATCGAGGATATTCCAAAGGACATCGAGGAGGCTGCAGCGATGGACGGGGCCAAACCTGTCAGGGTCATTCTGCATATCGTGCTGCCGCTTCTCAAGCCCGGCCTGATCGGCGCCTCCTTGCTGATCTTTCTGCTGGCCTGGCACAACTTCGCGCTCGGCTTGATCCTGAGCTCCACCAAGGCGCCGGTGACCGTCGCGCTACTCAAGCTGCTCAATCCGGGGGTGCAGTTCTATCCCGTCATGGCTGCAGGACTGGTCGTTACCATGATCATTCCGGTGATCTTGATCGTGATGGGCCAGCGCCACCTCGAACGTGGTCTCACTTTCGGGGCAGTAAAATGAATCCCAGGCCCTTGATGTTCTTTGGAACGACCAATCTCGACCTCTGCTTCAATGTCGAGCGGCTGCCAACGCCGGGTGAAAGTTTGATGGGCAAATTGAACCGCAATCCTGGAGGGAAGGGCGCCAATCAAGCCGTAGCGGCCGCACGGCTTGGACTGAAGCCCCTATTCTACACCCGTCTTGGCGGGGACGAGGCTGGCCAGTCCCTCTTGCAGTCACTGCGCGAAGCCGGAGTCCGTGCTGAGGCCATCACCATTTGTGCCGGTGAGGTCTCCGGCTCGGCCCTCGTCCTGGTGGGAGACGACGGTTCGAACATGATCGTGATCGATCCGGGCGCCAATCTGAATGTGATGCCGGCCATGGTTGAGAGCGCGGCCGCATTCATCGCGCCAGGCGCGCTCGTTGTTGCCGAAATGGGCTTGCCCATCTCCGCCCTCAACCGGCTCTTTGAAATGAAAAGCGAGAAGGGCTTCGAACTCATTTTTAATCCGGCGCCGGTCAGACCCGGGCTTTCGCCGGCGGCATGGCGACAAGTCGATTACGTGACCCCCAACCAGACCGAGGCCTTCGAGCTGACCGGGGTAGAGGTGACCGATTTCGACAGCGCCGCAGTGGCGGCGTCCAAGCTTCTGCACCTCGGACCCAAAGCCGCACTGATCACGCTGGGAGCGCAGGGCGCCTTCTATGCCGACGCGGCGCACTCGTTTGCGCTGCGTGCCTTTCCCGTCAAAGTCGTCGATACCACGGCCGCCGGGGACGCCTTCAATGGCGCTTTTGCCGCTTCGCTCGCTCAAGGCCTGCCTCTGAGGGATTCGGTCAGACGAGCACTAGCCGTTGCTGCCCTGTGCGTAACGCGCCGCGGGGCGCAGGCCTCAATGCCGCTGGCAGCAGAGGTCGATGAATTCCTCAAATCACAAACGATCTTGGAGTTGGAATGACCGAACAGTTCTCAGTCTCAGACAGAACGGTGCTCGTGACAGGGGCAGGGGGCGGCATCGGATCTGCCATTGTGAATGCGTTTCGGGCAGGAGGGGCCAACGTCGTTGCCACCGACGCCAATCTCGAAAGCCTCAGGCAGACATTGGTAGGACTTCCCCATGGCAATGGCGTGTTGCCGATGGCCATGGACGTTTCGCGCGAAGAGGACGTGGCGCGCGTGCTCGAGGAGATCGGAAAACGATTCGGCCGGCTCGACGTGCTCGTCAACAATGCCGGCGTTAAATCTGCCCAGCCGCTCCTCAGCGGGGCGGCCGACAAGATCGAACGCACAATCCAGATCAACTCGGTCGCAATCCTCCGCTGCTCGAAGCTCGCGATCGAGCGCTTCATGACAACCAAGGGCGGCCGCATCGTCAATGTCGGTTCCTCCTTGTCTTCGCAAGGCGCCGTATTCAACTATCAGGCCGGAGGGGCGGACTATTGCCTCTCCAAGGCAATCGTTCACGACATCACAAAGCTCCTTGCTTATGAATGCGCGCCGCTCAAGATCAATGTGAATGCAATCGCACCGGGGATCATCGACACCCCCATGCATGGCCGTCCGCGTGAGGAGACGGAAGCCCGCCATAGCGGCCGAATCCCATTGGGACGGGTTGGATTGCCGAACGACATTGCCGGCCTTGCCGTGTTTCTCGCAAGCCCTGCGGCCTCCTACATGACCGGCCAGATCGTTCACGTGAACGGCGGGATGCTGATGAATGGCTAAGTCCGGCACTCAGCTTCAATGGCCCGAGATCGCCGGTGTCATTTCCGATCTGGATGGCGTGGTCTACCGGGGGAACGCCGCGATCGCGGACGCCATCGAAGCCTTCAAGAGCTGGCAGCGGGCAAAACTTCCCTTCTGCTTCGTCACTAACAATTCGACCCACACGCCGGAAGATGTTGTGCGCAAGGTCGGAGGTTTCGGGCTTTCGATCTCCCCGAGGCAGGTCGTGACGAGCGCCATCACGGCCGCGGCGCTCATTCGCGCCCAATACCCGAAACTGACACGGGCCTTTGTCATCGGCGCGCCATCCCTTGCCAAAGCGATCGAGGAGGCGGGCCTCGAAGTCACCGATGCGAAGCCTGAAGTCGTGGTGATGGGGCTCGACCGCCAGATTACGCATGACAAGCTGCGAATTGCTGCTGCGGCTATCCTGGGCGGCGCCGTGTTCATAGGCACAAACCCTGATCTTCTCTTGCCGACTGCGGACGGCTTCGAACCAGGGGCAGGGGCCATGATCACGGCAGTTGCAGCCGCAACTCAAGTCCAGCCTCTGATCGTCGGCAAACCCGAGACGCACATGATCGAAGCCGCGCTTTCGCGGCTTGGAACGCCACGTCAATCCACATTGATGATCGGCGACCAGATACAGACAGATATCCAGGCCGGCAAGCGCGCCGGCCTTCCTGCCGTGCTCGTCACGACAGGCGTCCCACCTCGCAAGGACGCCGCGCTGCTGCCAGCCGACTTTACCGTGTCCAGCCTTTCAGAAATCGCCGTGAAGGCTGGTGTAGACACCGTACGGCAGAGGAGAGCGTGATGGCCAATGTTCGCCTGGAAGGCCTCAACAAGGCCTATGGCACTATCCAGATCCTGCGCAATATCGACCTCACCATCGATCACGGCGAATTCGTCGTCTTCGTCGGGCCTTCAGGGTCGGGCAAGTCGACCCTGCTGCGCATGATCGGCGGTCTCGAGCCGATTAGCGGAGGACGGCTTTTCATCGACAATGAGCTCGTCAACGACGTGGACGCGGCCGACCGCAATCTAGGCATGGTGTTCCAGAGCTACGCCCTCTATCCGCACATGACCGTCCGGGAAAACCTGGCTTTCCCCTTGCGGATGGCCAAAGCGACGAAAGCGGAGATCGGGAAGCGTGTCGCTGAGGCCGCGTCCTTATTGCAGATCGACCATTTGCTCGATCGCAAGCCACGGCAGCTCTCCGGCGGCCAGCGCCAGCGCGTGGCGATCGGGCGGGCCATCGTCCGCGAGCCCAAGGTGTTTCTGTTTGACGAGCCGCTGTCCAACCTCGACACCGAGCTGCGGGTGCAGATGCGGGTCCAGATCGCCAAGCTCCACGAGCAGCTTGGAAACACCATGATCTACGTCACTCACGATCAGGTCGAGGCCATGACCATGGCTGACAAGATCGTCGTGCTCAAGGACGGCAATATCGAGCAGGTGGGGAGCCCCCACGAGCTCTATCACTACCCGGCGTCGCGCTTCGTCGCCGGCTTCATTGGCTCGCCTAAGATGAATTTTTTGGGCGGTCATATCGAGGCCGCGCACGAGACAGGGGTGGAGGTCAGGCTTGACGCGGGCTCGACCGTCTCGGTCCCCGTTCGGCCGGATCAATTGCTGGTCGGCAAGCCGATCACGCTCGGGATCCGTCCCGATGATTTCTCGCAGCCGGCAGAAGACAAAGAGATCGCTCTCGAGCTGGACGTCGATTTCGTCGAGCACCTTGGCAGCGTCACCTACATCTACGGCAACGCGGGCAAGGAAGCCGTGGTCGCCAAAGCGCCACGGCTCGAGCCAGCCAAACGATCTGGCAAGGTCCGCCTTGCGGCTTCACCAGCCGATTGCCACCTGTTCACGGCCAACGGCAAGGCCCTGCAGCGGTTGCACGCACCGGCAAATTGGAGCTAATTTTCGGGCCTGCCGCACAGGAGGGGCGGCCGGTATGCACAACCGGGTAGAGCAGGTCAAGAACGCAGGAATCAGGCAGTTCTTCCGCAATTCCCGTTCATTCGTGCTCGGGGCAGGCATCGGCTCGGGCATGACCGCAAGGGCGGCCGAACGGGCGGGTGCAGATTTTGTCCTTGCGCTCAACGCTGGCCGTTTTCGCGCCATGGGCGGCTCCTCGCCAGCCTCGATCCTGCCCATCCGCGATAGCAACGAATTCGTCGCCGGATTCGGCCGAACCGAGATCCTGCCCAGCACCAAACTGCCGGTCTTTTTCGGCGCATGCACCTTCGATCCGCGCCTCGATCTCGATCGCTTCCTCGACCGGATCATCCGATGGGGCTTTACAGGGGTTACCAATTTCCCCTCCGTCATCCACATCGACGATTTTAGAAGGTCCTTGCTCGAGAAATCTGGCCTCGGCTACGAGCGAGAAATCGAACTTCTAACAAAAGCCCGTCAACGCGGTTTGATGACGATTGCCTATACCCGCTCCCAGGCCGAAGCGCGGCGCATGGTCGAGGCAGGCATTGAGGCGATCTGCATCAACTTCAATCTCAATCGCAGCGTCGAAAGCGGATCTGATCCATCGATCAGCCAGTCCGAGCTCGCAGCGCGGACCAGCGCCGTGACACGGGTGGCGCACTCCACCGACAAGAACGTCATCTGTCTACTCGGCGGCGGACCCATTACAAAGCCGGACGAACTCCTCGATATCTGCCGCGAAACGGGCGTCCAGGGCTTCATAGGCGGCTCTTCGCTGGACCGGGTCCCGTTGGAGATGTCGGTCCTCGAGGTCACATCCGGGTTCAAGACGATTCATCTCTTGCGCGAGAAAGTCGATCTGCTCGAGCGTCAGCTCCAATTGAGCGGGTTCAGGCACGGCGTCATTGCCCAATCCTCAGTCATGAAGCGGGTGCTCGAGACCGCCAAACGCCTGGCTGCCAATCCTAATCCTGTGCTCGTGTGGGGCGAAACGGGCTCGGGAAAACGCAGGATAGCGAATCTCGTTCACAGCTTCAGCGACCGCAAACATACAAAGGCTGCGCTCTTCCAGTGCCGCGCGGGGCCGGCAGCGGGCAACATCGGTGCATTGTTCGGCGCGGAGCGCGACGAGACCAGGAAGCGCCAACTATCGATTCTTGAAGCTGCAAACGGCACTGCCGTCCTGCTGCTGCATCTGGATCAACTGCCGCGGGATGGCCAGGAGCGTCTTGCTGATTACCTCGAGACCGGCGGTTTTGCACCCCTGAACGGGGTATCGGTCGTGCGGTCCAACGCACGGATCATTGCAACAGCGACAATTGCTCGCAGCGCCAGCCTTCAAACCGTGCTCTGTCCTCGGCTTCTTGCCCTGTTTACCGGGCTTGACATTGCCCTGCCGGCCTTGCCGGACAGGCTCGAAGACCTTCCCCAACTGGTCCAGCATTTCACGGTGGAAGCGAAGGGAGATTCAAACGCGCCGACGTTGGGAATAGAGAATTCTGCCTTCCTGGCGCTTGCCGGGCATGATTGGCCGGGAAACCTGCGAGAGTTGCGCCAAATCGTCAACCAGCTGGTGACGCTGCAACTGTCACACATTACGGCTGACGTCCTAAGGCCTTTGCTGACCGCGTCATCGGCCGTGAAACGGACAAATGTGTTCTCCGAGCGCGAGTGGATCATCGAAGGGCTGAAACGAAACAAGCTCCACCGCGGAAAAACTGCCCAGTCCCTTGGACTCTCCAGGAAGACCCTCTACAACAAGATCAAGAAGCTGCGGATCCTGGAGTAGCTCTGCTCCTCATTATTTTCGCGCTGGCGGCTTCGTGCCGCTCAGAAGCGCGAACTTCGCCACCGGCGCTCCTCGCTTCCCGGCGCTTACCAAATCGACGCCATCGCCAATCACGAACTTGAGCGCTTCTTCCGGCATCTGGACCAGGCCGGCCAGATGCGAGCCGATGCGCCGCTCGGCCATTGCGGTCTTAGAGATGTCGTCCGTCGCGAACAACACCCTGAAGTCCAAATTGGCAAACCATTCCAGACGTCGAAGCTCGATCTCCTGTCCGCTTTCAATGGGCGTCCCTGTCGTTGACCGCTCAATGAGAGACGCCGGCGGGAAGTTGATGATCCCCTTGATCCCGGCCTCTTTCAACGCATCGGCAAGATCCTCCCAGCACGCGAAGGGATCGATCATGACGATCGCGGCGTAAACACCCGCAGATCTCTCCTTTCGGAACGTGCGCAGATCCCGTAACAGACAATCGTTCCAGTCAACGACGGGCAAGGTCGCCATGACCAGCATGGAGCCTTCCGGAAGGCTCCCTAAAGCCGGCGCATAGATTGCTAGGCAATAACCCTCGCGCGTGTCCGACCTGCTTGAAATGAGCTCGCCGACTGCTCTTTGCTTCAACCGCCTCTACCCAATCTTACCCATTTAAACATCGCACTGATCTTATACGGCATTTCAGTTCGGTCTAGAGATCTGCACGACATCTAGGCACGTCAGGCTTCCGACGACGTCTCATCTATCCGCTGGCAGGCCGGCCTCGTCTGCTTCCTCCCTCGACTTACGCCGCTGTTGGAGAGCTCCAGCAGCGGTCTCTTTTTAGAATTCAATTCACAGGCATTGAACCGCGCGAGCTGTCCACCCGCCCGCCACTTGGCACTTTTTGCAATGGGTGAAACAGCGTCCCAAGGGCTGGCGGAGATGACCTTCGCCTGCTGCGCACCGCGTGCGTCTCATGGGCCCGAAAGGACGCCGGACAGAAGATGCCGGAAGAGGAGAGGGGAAGACACGCCGCAGACAGGACAGGCAACCTTGGCTAGAGCCACCGGTGCGCTCCCGAGCGCTTCGAGACATCTACCCAATATTACCCAACTCTCCCCGGCGCGGCACTTATTGAGCGTCTCGGCCGCGTTTAGACCATTCGTATCAAGCAGGATCGGAGAGGAAAGATCGTGTCGCACCATTGCACCGACGACGCGAAGTCGGCCAGGCTTGGGCGCTCGCCCAAGGTCGGAGCCGCTGGCGCCGTTGCAATCGTGGCGACGCTCGATACGAAGGGCGCAGAAGCATCTTATCTCCGAAACGTCATCGAAGGCCTGGGCCGCACGACGGTGGTCTTAGACGTCGGTACGTCCAAGGCAGGGTCGGACAAAGAGCCGACAGATGGCGGCCGCGCCGTTTCTCCCGTCGAGCTCTTGAACGACATTGCCCAATCGGCCCGCAAAATGGTCGATGATCTTCGCCAATCAGGCGCGATCAGCGCAATTGTCGGAATTGCGGGTGGCAAGGGCAGCGCCGTCTTTGGCGAAGTCGTCCGCGATTTACCATATGGCTTCCCGAAGCTCCTTGTGAGTAGCGCCAGGCCCGCACTGCTCGCCGAACTGGCCGTCCATAACGACATCATCCTCTATCCGACCCTTGTCGACCTCTTCGGGATCAACGCCTTCACCCAACGCGTGCTGGACAATGCCGGCCGCGCCGTGGCCGCCATGCAATATGAGCCATCCCGTCAGAGGAGACGGAAGAAAATCGTCGCCATCACGGCCTTCGGAGTTACGACGCCGGCGGCCAATCAATGCGTAAGACGTCTTGGAGAGGCCGGCCTCGATGCGATCGTTTTCCCCGCTAACGGGGCCGGCGGGCGCAAGATGGAACAGCTAATCGCGGCCGGTGAGTTTGACGCTGTAATCGATCTGACCACAACCGAGCTTGCTGACGAAATCGTCGGTGGCACCGCCAGCGCCGGACCGGATCGGCTCAAGGCAGCCGCGGATCGATCAATCCCGCAGGTCGTCGCGCCAGGCGCAGTCGACATGGTCAATTTTGGTCCACCATCCAGCGTCCCCGATCAGTTTCGCTGCCGCCAGTTCTACTCCCATACTCGCTACACCACGCTCATGCGCACAACTCCGTCCGAAAACGCAAGCATCGGCCGGCTTACGGCCGAGCGGCTGTCGCGGGCCGAAGCGCCAGCCATCGTGCTCTGGCCGGCGAAAGGCGTCTCCGACTACGACCGCGACGGCGGCGTGTTCCGTGATTGCAATGCCGACCGCGCTTGGCTGGACGCGGTCAAGAACAATCTGCCGCCCAAAATCACGGTGCGCGAATTGAACTGTCACATCAACGATCCCGAATTTGCCGAGGCGGCCGCGAGTTGGATCCTCGAGCAATTGGCGCAGGAAGGCTGACTGCGATGCGGATGTTTGAGCGAAGCGAAATCCTAGCGAAGATCGCAAGCCAGGTGGCCGAGCGCAGAGCGGTTCTTGCCGCAGGCAGCAGCTGCGGCCTGGTGGCCAAATGCGCTGTCCTCGGGGGCGCGGACATGCTGGTGGTCTACTCTACCGGGCTGTCGCGCCTGATGGGGCTTCCGACCAGCCGGATCGGAGACTCCAACGCGCGCACGCTCGAGCTTGCCGCAGAAATCCGCAACGTTGTCTCTTCCATCCCCGTGATCGGCGGCGTTGAGGCCTGGGATCCCGTTCGGCTCGATCTCGATGCGTTGCTCGACAAATTCTGGGCGGCCGGCTTCTCAGGCGTGATCAACTATCCCACCATCTCGACCATGGGCGACAAATGGCGCGACCGCCGCGGCCGCGTCGGGCTCGGCTTCGAACGCGAAGTCGAGATGATCGCATCTGCGCGCAAGAAGAACATCTTCTCGCTCGCCTATGTCGCAAACCCGGACGATGCCAAGGCGATGGCAAGCGCCGGGGCCGACTGCATCATCCCTCATGTCGGCGCCACACGGGGCGGGCTCGTTGGCCATGAGGAAGGGCGGTCGGTCAAAGACGCGATCAATCGCATCAACGACATCAACGCCGCGGCCAGGAGCGGGCGCTCCGACGTTGTCCTGCTCTGCCATGGTGGTGCGATCGCAGAGCCCGCGGATACGGCCGAGGTGTACCGGTCGACGCAATGCGTCGGATTTGTCGGCGCCTCCTCCATCGAACGAATTCCGATCGAACGGGCAGTAAAGGCGGCAGCCGAGGAATTCAAAGCCGTCCCGCTTCCCCAACATCACTGACCTCAGTTCCAAGAAATCGCAGCGAGGCTGGAATGGACACACCGATGGGCCAATCAAGCAAGGGCATGACCGTGGCGATCGCCCGAAGCGCAAGGGCGGATCACGAATGGGCAACCGACGTTCTCGTAGTCGGGAGTGGTGCAGCCGGGCTCTCGGCCGCCCTCTATGCGGCAAAAGCAGGACTGCGCGTCACTGTCTGCGAAAAATCCGCCCGGCTCGGCGGCACGACAGCTCTTTCCAATGGTATGATCTGGGTTCCTTGCTCACCCCAGGCGCGCTCAGCGAAGATCGACGACTCGCTTGCGAAGGCAAGGACCTACCTGCAGCACGAACTTGGCACCTATTACCGGGCAGGCTTCATCGATGCTTATCTCGAGGACGGCCCAGCTGCACTTGCCGCCCTTGAGGACGGGACAGAGGTCAACTTCACGCTGGCCTCGGCGCCCGATTATCATTCGAGCCAGATCGGCGGCGTCGACAAGGGCCGGGCACTGAGCCCGGCTCCCTATGATGGGCGCCTTCTCGGAGCCGATTTCGATCTGATCGGCGATCCCATCCGGGTTGTGCTTGGTGGAATGATGATCTCATCCAGCGAGGTCAGAAGCTTCCTCAATCCCTTCCAATCCTTTGCCGCCCTCAGACACGTCTTGCGGCGTGTCGGTCGCTACGCGCGTGACCGGCTGGGCCACAGGCGCGGGACAGAGCTCAGCGGAGGGAACGCCCTGATCGCGCGCCTGGTCGTCAGTCTGCGCAAGCACGGCGTCGAGATATGGCCTGGCTCCCCGCTGATAGAGCTGATCAGGGAAGATGGGCGTGTCACCGGAGCCGTCGTCAAGCGGAACGGTTCCGACCTTCGCGTGCGCGCCTCGCATGGCGTCATCCTCGCAACGGGCGGATTTGCTCGCAGCGCAGAGTTAAGAGCCAGCCTCAGCGGTCCCCACCAGCACGATGACACGCTGGCCCATGTGGACGTTGTGGGCGATGGCATTTCCCTGGCGTCCAGGCTTGGAGCTGCGATTGACAACAATGTCGCCTCTGCCGGCTTTTGGACTCCCGTCTCAATTCTCAAGAGCGGCAGCTCCTCCCAAGTGGTCCCCTATGGCTGGCTCGATCGCGGCCGTCCCGGCGTCATCGCAGTGGGGCCGGATGCCAAGCGTTTCGTCAACGAATCCAATTCGTATCACGACATTTGCCTGGCGATGTTCACCAGCGGCTATCCGGCAGATAAGCGATTTTACTTCATCTGCGACCTGGAGTTCGTACGGTTGAGAGGTATGGGACATCTGCTGCCCTGGCCCTGGACCTTGAGGATCGGAAAATATGCGCGCCTTGGGTACATCAAGGTCGGCCGGACAATTCCTGAACTTGCCAAACAGCTGGGGCTAGATCCGGCTGCGCTTGAAAAGACCGTCGAAGAGCACAACACGCACGCTGCTGAGGGGCGCGATCCGCTGTTCAAACGCGGTGAATCCGCCTTTAATCGCACGCTCGGCGATCCGGCCGTGAGCAAGAAAAACCCAAATCTCGGACCCATCAAGACAGGCCCGTTTATCGCGCTTCCAATCGTTCCGGCAACGCTCGGCACGGCCACCGGCCTGGCAACCGACACTTGCGGCCAGGTCCTAGACGGGCAGGAAAGATCCATCGCGGGCCTTTACGCTTGCGGCAACGACATGACATCCCCGATGCGCGGCATCTATCCAGGAGCAGGCATCACCATCGGGCCTGCGATTGTGTTCGCGTACCGGGCTGTCAACGCCATCCTATCGGCGACGCAGCAAAAGACAAAGGCTGCCGCTTCTGGAGCTTGACATCGTTTGCATGGGGCGAGCGCGTGATCGACGAAGCATTGGCTTTCGCCAGGAGCGGCTGGCTCGAAGGCGGCTCATCCAAGGGGTTTGATTTTTGATGCGCCGCTCGCGCCATGCCAAGATCGTCGCAACCATCGGCCCGGCAACCGTCGAGCTCGACCAACTCCGTGCTCTCGATCTTGCAGGTGCCGATACATTCCGCCTGAACTTCAGTCATGGCACCAAAGACGATCACGCGCGCGCCTTTACCGCCATTCGCGCGCTCGAGCGCGAATTCGGCCGACCCATCGGCGTGCTACAAGATCTGCAAGGCCCGAAGCTGCGCATCGGTTCGCTTGAAGAGGGTGAGCTCACGCTGCAGGCCGGCGAAACGGTCCGCTTTGTTCTGGACGGAGCAAGAGGCGGAAAGCAGGCGATCCCTCTGCCACATCCGGAGATCTTTGTAGCTGCGTATCCAGGTCAAAATCTGCTCATCGATGACGGCCGTGTTCGCCTAAGCCTCGAAAAGCCAGGCGATGGCGACATGATAGCGCGCGTCATTGTCGGTGGAACGATCCGCGATCAAAAAGGCGTAAACGTGCCGGGAGCGTTGCTTGATATCTACCCCCTGACCAAGAAGGATCGTGACGATCTCGTCTTCGGCCTAGAGCTGGGCGTCGACTGGGTTGCCTTGTCCTTTGTTCAGAAGCCTTCAGACCTGATTGAGGCACGAGCTCTAATCGGTGAGGCAGCCGGCCTCGTCGCCAAAATCGAAACGCCAATGGCGCTTGATCACATCGATGATATCATCAAATTGTCCGACGCCCTCATGGTCGCCCGCGGCGATCTTGGGGTCGAGATTCCCCCGGAAAACGTGCCTGGCCGACAAAAAGAGCTCATTCGTGCTTGCCGAATGGCCGCAAAGCCCGTGATCGTCGCAACCCAAATGCTTGATTCCATGGTGGCAGCGCCGACGCCGACGCGCGCGGAAGCCTCCGATGTTGCGACCGCCATCTATGATGGAGCCGATGCTGTGATGCTATCAGCCGAAACGGCAAACGGCGCTTATCCGGCCGAAGCCGTCGCCATGATGGATCGTATCATCCGGAGTACGGAGCAACATCGTCTCTATCGCTCCTTGATCAGGGCTGCGCAAGTCGACGAAGAGATTACCCCTCCACACGCTGTCGCAGCGGCAGGCGCAGATCTTGCCGCCACGATCGAGGCCAAAGCCATCATCGGCTTCACGGCGAGCGGGACGACCGCAGCCCGCATTTCGCGCAAACGACCACCGATCCCCGTTCTTGCTCTGACGCCAGACGACATTGTGGCGCGACGCATGTGCCTGTTGTGGGGCGTCCATAGTGTCGTGGCCAGCGATCCCTCCGGCCATGAAGAAATAACCCGGATCGCGGCCGTGGCAGCGCAACGGGAAGGCTATGTGCGGTCCGGCGACTTGGCCGTCGTGGTCTTTGGCCTCCCATTCGGACAAATAGGCGCGACAAACAACGTACGCGTTGCTGTCTGCTAGAACAGTCCGTTCGCCCTGAAACGTCTGTCGAGCCATCTTGATGTCGATCCGGACTGCGGCGAGGCTCTACGCATGGTCGTGCACGAGATGCTCCAAGCCCGGCTGCAACTCCGGCCAGGAGCTTACATTGCCTGACGACCACGAGGCAGCTCTGCGCGGATGGGCGGTTTCGGTCGAAACCGCACAGCCTTTTTAGTCGAATGCCGCTTGCAGCGAGCAGACGGGCTGTATCGCTGGCATGAGGGCCTCAGCGGCAGGCATCTGCGTGCCGCCCGCGGCCTGTTGAACTGGTCCGTCAAGGAAGTGGCCCAGCGGGTGTGCGTCTCCACGGCGATCATCTGGCGGATCGAGGAGTACAGCGACACACCAATGTCCGACGCGCAGAGGGAAAGCTTGAGAAAGACCTTTGTCGATGCAGGAATCAAAGTTACCCTTCCGGTCGTAGGCAAGCCCCGGTGTTCAGCCGCGATGACGCTCCATCGGCAAATCGAGATGGCTATCAATCGTTATCTTTTTTGCAGCGCAGGAGGGCAGCGCCGGTCTCAAGAATCAACAAAATTGAGCTTCCGGCAGCTTCTCCTCGTGTGAAAGTGCTACTCAGGTGCCCCATGCTGGCAAGTCTCGGTCTTATCCTCCTCTGCCAATTGATCGGAGAGGCCATTACGCGCGGGTTCGGCCTGCTGCTGCCTGGTCCGGTCGTCGGGCTCCTGCTGCTGTTGATTTTGCTGCTCGTCCGTGACCGTTTCGCAATCATCGCTCAAGGACCGCTGCGAAACGGCGGCGTTGAGACTGCCAGCAGGGGGCTGCTCAACAATCTGTCTCTCCTGTTTGTCCCGGCCGGCGTGGGTGTCGTGGAAAAACTCGATCTCATTTATGCTCATGGGATAGCAATTGTGTTGATTCTTGCCCTTTCCGTCGTAGTGACCCTTCTCGCGACCGTGCTAACGTTTCGCCTGGTCAGCCGGCTGTTCGGTCATGAGGCGCCATGAAGGACCATGCATTCTCGCTCTGGGTCTATCTGTCGCAATCGCCTCTGCTTTGGCTGACGATCACCTTACTGGTTTATGCAGTCTCGGAAGCGCTGTCGCTTGCCCTCCACCGACATCCGCTCGCCAATCCTGTTCTCCACGCGGTCTGGATCATCGGCGTGTTTCTGTTCGTGACCAGCACGCCATATCCGGTCTATTTTAGCGGAGCGCAGTTCGTACATTTCTTGCTCGGCCCAGCCACAGTCGCGCTCGCTATCCCGCTCTACGAGAACCGCAGGATCGTCCTTGCCTCGATCGTGCCAATGCTGGCAGCCCTCGTTGTGGGCTCGGTCACAGCGGCCGCGTCGATTGTGCTGCTTGCGAAAGCTGCAGGCTTGCCGCGCGATGTTGTACTGTCCCTTGCGCCTAAGTCCGTGACAGCCGCGGTCGCAATGGGGATCAGCGAAACACTGCACGCCGACCCTTCTCTGACCGCCGTCGCGGTGATCCTCACGGGGATCATGGGAGCGATCATTGTCACGCCATTGATGAATTGGAGTGGTATCATTGATTTTCGTGCGCGTGGTTTTGCCGCGGGCATCGCCGCGCACGGCATTGGTACCGCGCGAGCGTTTCAGGTGGACGAGGTTGCGGGCGTGTTCTCGGGGATTGCGATGAGCCTGAACGCGCTGGTTACGTCTTTGCTCGTCCCTCTCGCAGTCACACAATTGTTGCGATAAGCCACCGCGCATGGCCGTTCTGACGAGGCCCATCCTCACTTTTTCGGATAGCCAAACCATCGCGGCAACGAGCGATACTTACTGGGAGGAAAGGCTAGCTTCGCCTCCGAGCTGGGCGACGATCCAATCGGCAAAAGCGCGCACCGCCGAGCGTTGCCGGCTGGCGCGCGGATAAATTAGCCTGTGACCGACGTATCGAATATCGGTTGCGCGGCCGGCCAATGGAGCAACCAGTCGTCCGCTAGCCAATTCGCGCTCCGCTAGAAGCGTTGATTCCAAGGCTACTCCCAGTCCTTCGGCGGCGGTTGCAATCGCCAGGAAACTTCGATCGAATCTCATGCCGTGAATCGCTGGAGCTTCCAATCCATTGGCGGCGAACCACTGATGCCATTGAACTTGCTTCACGTCTGAACGGATCAATGTCTGATCCAGGAGGTCGATCGGCTTCTTGATTGATTTTGCAAGCTTCCGGGAGCATAGGGGAGTGACTGTTTCCTCTGGCAGAGGAACAATCTCGACGCCCTCCGCCCTCGGCGGACCGTAAACGATGTCGACATCGAAATCATCGTTACTGAAACGCGCATAGTCTGTGCTGGCAGCCAAGCGAACTTCTAGCTTCGGATGGGCTGCAAGAAACTGCGCCAGTCGTGGCGTTAGCCATTGCGCTGCAAAGCTCGGAGCGGAGTGAACCCGCACCAACTGCGGACCACGAGCAGCGACTTCCTCCAAGCCGCGGCGGAGCTGATCGAATGCAGCGCCGGTATGTCGCATCAGGTTCTCGCCGGCCGGCGTGAGCCGCACCGCGCGTGCACTGCGCTCGAAGAGAACGGTCCGGAGCGTGTCCTCCAGCTTACGGATTGCATGACTGACTGCACTTGGCGTCAGGTGAAGCTCATTCGCCGCATCGCGAAACGATCCGGTGCGGGCCGCCGCCTCAAAGGCGCGAATTGCCGATATCGGAACATTCGAGAGCATCGCATAAGTGAACCAGATTCATCGACCCATGACAACTGTGCGCTTGTCGGCGCGGAGAGCGAGGGTCATTCCTAGCATTGTCAAGGAAAACAATTTGCGGGAGGAACTGATGCTGCTCAGCGGGAAGACAGCCATCATTTCGGGCGCGGCCTCGCCGCGGGGGATCGGGCTCGCCACCGCCCGGCGGTTTGCCTCCGAGGGCGCTCGGGTCGCAATCCTCGATATCGATGCCGGAGCCGCGGCAGGGGCAGCAGCCACTCTTGGCAAGGAACACCTCGGTTTGCGCTGCGACGTCGCTGACAAATCGTCCTGCGAGCGGGCAGTTGCAAGCGCGGTCGAGGCATTCGGTGGTATCGATATACTGATCAACAATGCCGGCATTACCCAGCCGGTGAAGCTCCTGGACATATCAGCCGCCGATTGGGATCGCATTCAAGACGTCAATCTCAAAGGCGTTCTCTTCCTCTCCCAGGCCGTGATCCCGCATATGCGTGCGCGGAAGTCCGGATCGATCGCATGCATGTCGTCGGTGTCGGCCCAGCGTGGCGGCGGAATTTTTGGGGGACCACACTATTCGGCAGCGAAAGCCGGCGTTCTTGGTTTAGCCAAGGCCATGGCTCGCGAGTTCGGTCCTGACAACATCCGCGTCAACTGCGTCACGCCTGGCCTGATCGGCACCGATATCACGGCCGGCAAGCTGACTGATGAAATGCGTGCGAAAATTCTGGAAGGCATTCCACTCAATCGTCTCGGCACCGCAGAAGATGTCGCCGGCATCTACACTTTTCTGGCCTCCGATCTCTCCGCGTACGTCACTGGTGCCGTGATCGACGTCAATGGCGGCATGCTCATCCACTGAGCCAGCAAGAGAAGGTCCAGATCGATGGAAGCGCCGACCAAAACGTTGACCAACACGCCCAAGCTGGCGGACCGCGCCTATAACATTCGCCGCAATGCGCTGCGCATGGGGGAAGTTCAGGGCCAAGGCTATATCGCTCAGGCGCTCGATATCTCCGACGTTCTCGCCGTGGCTTACTTTCACGCGATGCGCTATCGGCCGGAGGATCCGACCTGGGAGGAACGCGATCGCTTCCTGCTCTCAAACGGGCACTACGCTATTGCGCTTTATGCGGCTTTGATAGAAGCGGGGATCGTCCCCGAGGAAGAGCTTGAGACCTATGGCAGTGACGAGAGCCGCTTGCCAATGTCGGGCATGGCCTCCTACACGCCCGGAATGGAAATGTCGGGTGGCTCGCTCGGCCTCGGGCTCAGCATTGCTGTCGGCATGGGCCTTGGCCTCAAACGCAAAAGGTCCGAGGCGCGGGTATACACCTTGTTCTCCGACGGCGAGCTCGACGAGGGCTCCGTGTGGGAGGCCATCCAGTCGGCGGCCCACTACAAGCTGGACAACCTGATCGGCATTGTCGATGTCAACAACCAGCAGGCCGACGGTCCCTCGACGCAAGTCATGGCCTTCGAACCCTTGGTCGACAAGCTCCAGGCATTCGGCTGGTTCGTACAACGTATCGATGGCAATGATCTCGATGCCGTGCTCGCAGCATTCGACCGTGCAAAGTCGCATCCCGAGCCGAAGCCGCGAATGATCGTCGCCGACACCCTCATGGGGAAGGGCGTTCCTTTCCTCGAGCAGCGCGAGAAGAACCATTTCATTCGCGTCGAGCAGCACGAATGGCAACTTGCCCTTGCCGCGCTGGAAGCCGGGAGGCAGGCATGAAGACCGTCAGATCAGCACCGCAAGCGGGCAAGCCGCGCCTAACCACCTCTGCCATGATCGCCTCGATTGCGGCCGAGGGCCAAAAGACGAAGCCAGCGCCGTTCGGACATGCACTCGTCGAACTGGCACGGAGCCGGCCAGAGGTGGTCGGCATGACCGCCGATCTCGGCAAATACACCGACCTGCACATCTTCGCCAAGGAATTTCCAGACCGCTATTACCAGATGGGCATGGCCGAGCAACTTTTGTTCGGAGCAGCCTCCGGACTCGCCGCAGAGGGCTTCATGCCCTTTGCGACGACATATGCCGTGTTCGCATCGCGGCGCGCCTACGATTTCATTCATCAGACCATTGCGGAGGAAGACCGCAACGTGAAAATCGTCTGCGCCTTGCCCGGCCTGACCTCGGGCTATGGCCCAAGTCATCAAGCCGCCGAGGATCTCGCGTTGTTTCGGGCCATGCCAAATATGACGGTGATCGACCCCTGCGATGCCAGTGAAATCGAGCAGGTGGTGCCAGCCATAGCCGCGCATCAAGGTCCAGTCTACATGCGCCTGCTGCGCGGCCAGGTGCCTGTCGTTCTGGATGAATACGACTATAAGTTCGAGCTTGGAAAGGCCAAGCTGATCCGTGATGGCAAGGACGTCCTGATCATCTCGTCCGGCATCATGACCATGCGGGCACTCGAGGCCGTCCAAGCTTTGAAGGATGACCGCGTGGATGCAGCGGTGCTGCATGTTCCAACCATCAAGCCCCTCGACGCAGAGACTATCCTGCGTGAGGCCAGCAAGCCGGCACGGCTTGTCGTCGTTGCCGAAAATCACACGACCATTGGTGGCCTCGGCGAAGCAATTGCCGCACTCCTCTTGCGTTCTGGGGCACATCCGCCTTTCCGCCAGATCGCATTGCCGGACGAATTTCTCGACGCCGGCGCGCTTCCAACGCTGCACGACCGTTACGGGATTTCCACCGCAGAGGTCGCAAGGCAAATCAAACAGTGGCTTTAGCGCCGCTGGGCTGAGGTCCAACAAGCTGTACTCAACGTTGCCCGCCGCACCTTGCAGCGGCGAACGCTGGCTTTTGCCCAAATGCCGGCACTCAAGACGCGGGCACACGAATGAGCGGAACGGCTGCGCCGCCTGCGCTGAGATCGCCACCGCTAGGTAAATAGAACGAGGAGGAAGACATGAGCGTATCGAAACGCAGAGATATCAGCCGGCGTTCCCTGTTGAAAGCTGCAACGGCCGTACCTCTCTGCGCAATTCTCACTCGACCGGCATCTGCGGCCGAATTCGTTTATAAATTTGCAACCGGCCAGGATCCGACGCATCCGGTGAACGTCCGCGCGCAGGAAGCCATCCAACGCATTCTAGAGGCTACCAGTGGCCGGCTCGAGATCAGGCTGTTTCCGGCCAACCAGCTCGGGTCCGACACCGAGCTCATGACCCAGGTCCGCAGCGGCGGCGTCGAATTCTTTAATCAGTCCTCTTCGATCCTCGCCACCCTGGTCCCAAGTGCGGGCCTGGTGAACACCGGCTTCGCGTTTACTGACTACGATAGCGTTTGGAAAGCTATGGACGGAGATCTCGGAACCTACATCCGGACGCAGATTGCCAAAACTCCGATCATGGCGGTTTCCAAAGCGTGGGATAACGGCTTTCGTCAGGTGACTTCTTCCGGACGTGAGATCCGCAGCCCTGACGATCTAAAGAATTTCCAGATCCGCGTCCCCCCGGCGCCGCTTTTGACCTCGCTTTTCAAGGCGCTTGGAGCCGGCCCGACGCCTATTAACTTCAACGAGGTCTACTCCGCGTTACAGACCAAAGTCGTGGACGGCCAGGAGAATCCGTTGCCGATCATTGCAACCGCCCGCCTCTACGAAGTGCAAAGCACGTGCAGCCTGACCGGGCACGTTTGGGACGGATACTGGATCCTCGCCAACAAGCGCGCATTCGAGCGCTTACCGAAGGATGTTCAGGAGGTCGTGACCCGCGAACTAGATCGCTCCGCCGTCGATCAGCGGGCTGATATCGCAAAGCTCAGCCAGTCCTTGCGCACCGATCTGTCGGCCAAAGGTCTCAAATTTATCGAAGTCGATCGCGCCGCCTTCCGACAAGCCTTGTCCAAGACTAGCTTCTACTCCGACTGGAAGGGCAAATTCGGCGAGGAGGCGTGGTCGCAGCTCGAAAAAGCGGCGGGTCAGCTGTCATGAGCAGCGTGAGCCACGCTCCACATGCTGATGACGGTGGAGCGACCGCCTCGACTGAACGGGGTCCCCGACATTGGGCGGTAACAGCGAACACGATGTTGGGCCACCTCGTCGCGGTCCCAGCCGCGCTACTCGTCCTGGCCGAAGTCGCAATCCTGGCCGCAGGAATCGTAGGCAGATACGTATTCCGCTCCCCCATCGTCTGGTCCGACGAACTCGCCGGTATTCTCTTCCTTTGGCTTGCCATGCTCGGCTCCGTCATTGCTTTCCAGCGCGGCGAGCACATGCGTATGACAGCCATCGTCGGCGTGCTCAGTGCCCAGGTGCGTGCGTTTTTGGACGTGGTGGCGGCCGCAGCCTCGCTGGCGTTTCTTTTGCTCGTCGTTTGGCCGGCCTATGAATTTGCCGCCGACGAGGCCTTCGTCACCACGCCGGCGCTGGAGATCATCAACACTTGGCGTGCGGCGGCGCTACCGATCGGAATTGGGCTGATGCTGATCGCCGCGGCCCTCCGGCTCTGCCGAATTGCCAATCTACGCAGCTTGTTGGCCTCTCTAGCGATCGTCGCCGGTCTCATCCTTGCGTTCGTGCTGCTCGCGCCGGTTTTTAAGCCGCTCGGCAATCTGAACCTTCTGATCTTCTTCGTCTTTGTTGTCGGTGCGATGGTCTTTGCCGCCGTTCCGATTGCCTTTGCATTCGGTCTCGCCACCGTGGGTTATCTCACGCTTACGACGAGCACGCCGGACGTAGTGATGATCGGGCGGATGGATGAAGGGATGAGCCATCTGATCCTGCTCGCCGTGCCTCTTTTCGTCTTCCTGGGCCTGCTGATCGAGATGACGGGCATGGCTCGCGCAATGGTCGGTTTCCTCGCAAGTCTCCTCGGCCACGTCCGCGGCGGGCTGCACTACGTCCTGGTCGGGGCTATGTATCTGGTCTCCGGTATCTCAGGGTCCAAGGCGGCAGATATGGCGGCCGTGGCCCCTGTGCTGTTTCCCGAGATGCGGCAGCGTGGCGCCAAACCCGGCGACCTCGTTGCGTTGCTGGCCGCCACGGGGGCGCAAACCGAAACGATTCCGCCGTCGCTGGTTCTGATCACGATCGGCTCGGTGACGGGCGTGTCGATCTCCGCGCTATTCACCGGCGGATTGCTCCCGGGCGTGGTGCTCGCAGTTATGCTCGGGGCGATCGTGTGGTGGCGCTACCGGCGCGAGGACCTCTCTCACGTCAAAAGGGCGACTGGGCGGGAGATCGGCCGAGCCTTTGTCATTGCTCTTCCTGCGATCGCCTTGCCTTTCGTGATCCGGACCGCCGTCGTCGAAGGCGTTGCAACGGCAACGGAGGTCTCGACCATCGGCATCTTGTACTCGGCCTGCGCCGGTCTCCTCATTTACCGCCAGTTCGACTGGCGACGCATCTATCCTATGCTGGTCGAGACGGCCTCCCTGTCGGGCGCGATTCTGCTCATCATCGGCGCCGCGACAGGAATGGCCTGGGCGCTGACCCAGTCGGGATTTTCAGCCTCGCTTGCCAAGTTCATGACCAGCCTTCCCGGCGGTGTCCCCGTCTTCCTAGCGGTGACGATCGTAACTTTCGTGATTCTAGGCAGCGTGCTGGAGGGGATCCCAGCCATCGTCTTGTTCGGTCCGCTCCTGTTCCCGATCGCGCGGCAGGTTGGGGTCCACGATGTCCATTACGCAATGGTCGTGGTTCTCGCGATGGGCATCGGCCTGTTCGCACCGCCGTTTGGGGTCGGCTACTACGCGGCCTGCGCTATCAGCCGCATTAACCCGGACGACGGTATGAGACCAATCGTGGGATACATGATTGCGCTGCTCATTGGCACGCTGATCGTCGCCGCGGTGCCCTGGCTGTCTATCGGCTTCCTGAAATAAGACTATCCGGTCCCGTGACCGGACCGCGATCGGCTGCCACCTTAAGTGACGCGAGCGGATAGAACTTGCTGGCACCGGCAGCAGTTTATAACGCTGGCGAAGCGAAGCGCCCCGATCAGCGTGTGAACTGGTTCATATGCGCGGCGTGCAGCCTTGGATAACCAACAGAGCGAAGCAGGCTCCGGCTCGGCTGAGGCGGTACGTCAGCCGTTCGTCTTCTGATGAACGCTTGGCCCGCGCTTTGCAGGTGATTCATTGCGCCTAAAGCAGCAAAGTAGGCTGCCATGACGTGGATAGAAGCTTGTGGCTATCTGGCCTCTTCGCTCGTCCTCGTGACATTCTGCATGCACACCATGCTGACTCTGCGGGCCGTCGCCATCTGCAGCAATCTCGCATTCATCGTCTATGCCACTGGCGCCGGTATCTACCCTGTGCTGATTCTGCACTTTATTTTGCTTCCACTAAACGCTGCCTACTTCGTCCGCATGGTCTTGGTACTACGCCGCGCCAAGCTCGCCGCTAATACAGATCTTTCTCCGAACTGGCTTCAGCCGTTCATGCACACACAGCGGATCAAGGCTGGAGAGACAATCTTCGAGAAAGGGGATCACGCCGATGCACTCTATCTCATCGGATCAGGACAAGTCGAGCTTCCCGAAATAGACAAGCTCTTGTATCCAGGAGAGGTTTTTGGTGAGGTTGGGCTGTTCGCCGTGGATCGACGCCGCCGCACGCAATCTGCTCGAGCGGCCAGCGATTTGGAGCTTTTCTGGATCAAGGCCGACGCATTAAAGAGGATTTGCGAACGGAACCCTGGCCTCTCGCTGTACTTTCTTCGTCCTGTAGCCACTCGGCTTAGCTCAAATGCTTCCGAGCGAACAGAGCCCCGGCAAGCCCCGTCCGCGCGTTGCGCTGGGGACATTAGATGAACCGCATACGCTCTCGCTGACACCGCGGTGGCGGGCGTTGCGTAGCTTCTTTGATCTCTACGCTTTGTGGTGAGCGATATTGTAATCTCCCGGCATGCATTTGTGCCGCTGAATATGCCAAGTATCTGAGCGGTAAATTGGATGCGCTTCTTTCCACTGGGCCAGCCCTGTCTGGCCGTTCATAACGCAGCCCTGGAAAGTAAGCGTGCTGTCGAATGCAGAGCTCGTCACGATCTTATCAACGCAATCGGCGGATGCAAATTGGCAAAGCACGGCAACCATCGTCACGAACAAATCGTCCTCGAAATGAAACTCTTCAAAAACAAACTATGGACCTATGGACTGCAATTACCACAAGAGCTGCTCTCGTGCTAGCTGATGGTGGCTTTTTGACCAGCTCATAAAGCAAAGACGGGAAGCGGAGTCAGCAAATCGGCCAACTGGTGGAGGAGCATCGAATATCCAGGCTCAAAGTCTTTTGGGTACGTATGCATCCCTGGGGCTGATAATCGATCGGAATGCAGCGACACTTCCAGCTCCATCCTCCTCCTTGTTGATTGTCTCCTTGGTTTGAGATTTGATGCGAAATCATTTCAGATGAGGTCCTATGAGCGTCAAGGCCGTGATGGCAACAATCCTGCAGCACGAGCTCGCCTCCCGTGGCGTGAACTCACTCACGCGTTCTGATTACGAGGCGGTTATTGAGCAGCTGATCAAAAAGCTGACAGAGCTAGAGTTTGAGCTCCGCTCGCGATCAACTAACGGCTCGCAAGGAGTTCCGACCTAACCAATCACTCAACTCGCGTCGTAGCCGGACGAGTAATTGCCCAACTTCCGTTCGCGGCTCCGCGACATAGGCCGTCCTGGTGGGCGACGATCACGGCACTTCAACTGGCGGCACCGCCATGCTGACCAAAACAAAACATAACATCACCTCGCGCCCTGCCATTTACGTTAACTGCAGCCGAGATTTGCGGAGGAGCCGCCGCCGGGCCATCTCGTGCCTGTCAGCTATCGCTACTGCACCTGGGGCAGGGCAATTTCAAGTAGCTGACGCCGGGGCCGGTGGCCATAATCCTCGGCAAGCCAGCGGCCCCACTTGTCTTAGCTCCTGTTTTGAACTGTTCATGCTCGTATGTATCCGCCCCAGGCGCGCCGTCGCGAAATGCTAAGACCGCGAGCTGCCGCCAACTCATCTGCGGCCTGCACCAGCTAGTTGCTCTGTGCCAAGTGCCGCGTGCCGACCGGAAACGAGTTTCCAACCTTAACCGAATTTAGGCAGATGTAGAGGCACCCCTTCGCAGGGCACATCGAGCTCTTCAACCTGGCCCTTGCCGACCTCTGTCACGCGCAACTTCTTGCCTTCAATCGTGAAGGCGCAATTTGTCGGTTGCGGCCCATCCAGCATGAGCCGGTCCACGACGTTGCCGCCGCGGTCGAGCACAGTGACGTTCTTCTGATTATAGACTGTGCAATAGAGCCGGCCGTCGGTGCCAAAAGCCATCCCGTCGGGCCCCTTGAAGTCAGGATTGGAGTCGGGCTGCAGCACATTGCCGAAAACAACACGTTCAGGCATTGGCTTGCCGAGTACGTCATAGCGGTAGATTTCGCCTGTGAACGATGCGTTGGCATAGAGATGGTCGTCGGGCCCGAAAGCAATCCCGTTGGTGAATCGGATCTTGCGATCGAGGACGCGAAGGACCTTCATGGCCGCGGGATCGATTTCGTAGACGCGGCCGTCCCAATCAAGGTCCATATAGCCCTCGACGAAGGCCTGCCCGTTGATGAAATCCTCAGCCGCCATGCCTGAATCAGTCATGTAGAGTAGTCCGTTGGGGCCGAAGCAGAGGTCATTCGGAAATAGAAAGCGATCGGCGCCTTCGCCCTGCATGCGCCGGATCTCGTTTCCGGCTTGGTCGATGCAAATCAGCGCCCGCAGGCCCGCTTCCGCGATCCAGATGCGGCCGTGGCCGTCCGTCGTCAGTCCGTTCGGGCGGCCGCCCGTCGCGCGAACCACTCTGCGATTGCCTCGCTGATCGAGCCGCGTGATGCACAACGTCGATGCGGACATCTCCGTGACATACATCGATCCGTCGGGGAGGCAGATTGGCCCCTCGGGCGCTCCGATTCCGCTAGCAAAAAGTCTCGATGCCATGCTTTTCCCCCTGCATCCCGTTGTTGGGTTTGCGAACTCTTGCGCTTAGGCGATGACCGAGCCTGTGGCCGGATCGATCAGCACCATCCGATTGAGGTCGATGGCGAGCTGGATTCGCTCGCCATGGCTCTGAACATCATGTGCTTGCAGCTCCGCGACTGCGTCTACTCCGCCGATCTTGATGGTCGTGAAGGTACGAGTACCTGTAGGCTGGATGAGATCGGCGACCGCTGAATAGGGCACCACCCCATCGCGCAATGGTCCGTCGCCGGCTCGGCCGAAATGCTGAGGCCGAATGCCGACAATGACCTCACGTCCCGCCACGCTAGAAAGGGCAGTGGCCTTCGCAGGCGGCACAGTCAGGGACTCTCCGGAACCGAAAACGACAGAAAGCCCGCCATTCATCGCCGTCAGGGTTGCCGGTATGAGATTGATCGAAGGAGAGCCGAGGAAGCCCGCCACGAAGCCCGTTCGCGGCCGCTCGAACAGTTCGAGTGGAGCTCCCTGCTGCTCTATTTTTCCATCGCGTAGCAGCACGATACGATCCGCCAGCGTCATCGCCTCGACCTGATCGTGTGTAACGTAGATCATTGTGGTGGTGATCTCGTGATGCAGACGCTTGATCTCGGTTCGCATTTCGTCACGCAATTGGGCGTCCAGATTCGAGAGCGGCTCGTCAAACAAGAAAAGATCCGCCTTGCGAACGATGGCCCGTCCGATCGCGACGCGTTGACGCTGTCCACCGGAGAGCTGACGTGGATAACGCTGGAGGAGATTGCCGATGCCGAGCATCTCGGCGGCTTCGCTGACCCGCTTCCTGATCTCGATTTCTGGCGTCTTGCGGGCGCGCAGGCCGAACGCGATATTCTCATTGACGGTTAAATAGGGATAGAGTGCGTAGTTCTGAAAGACCATCGCAATGTTGCGTTCGCGCGGACGCAGATCGTTGACGATAGCGCCGCCAATCGCGATCGTGCCGTCGTCCGGATCTTCGAGACCGGCGATCGTCCGCAAAAGCGTGCTCTTGCCGCAGCCTGACGGACCCACGAGCACAGCGAATTCGCCATCGCTGATGGTTAAGTCTAGTCCCCGAACGGCATGCACGTTACCGTAGTATTTGTGCACTCCGGTCAACTTGACGTCGGCCACTCTAATCTCCTCAACCTTTGACGGCGCCGAGCGAGATGCCGCGCACGAGATAGCGCTGCATTACCGTAACTGCGACGAAGATCGGCAAAGTCCCCAGGACGGACATCGCCGCGATTTTGGCCCAGAAGTTCGACTGGCCACCGAAATAGTGCGTCAGCATGACCGGAAAAGTGATCACTTCGGTACGCGTGAGCACCAGCGCGAAGAGGAAGTCGTTCCAGGCGAACACGAAAGTAAAGACCGAAGTCGCCATGAGCCCCGGGCGCACCATCGGGAAGACGACTTTCCAGATGACCTGCCATCGGTTCAGTCCGTCGACGAGGGCGCTTTCCTCCAGCTCGAGCGGAACATCAACGATATAACCCCGCATCATCCAGATGACATAGGGCAGATTGAACGCGGTATAGAGCACGATCAGGCCGAAGTAGCCGTCAACCAAACCGAAATAGACGTAGATGAGGAAGATCGGGAAGACGACCGCAATCGGCGGGATCATGCGCTGGGAAATGATCCACATCGCAAGGTTCTCGCCACCCGTGCCGAAGCGGGCGAGGCTGTAGGCGCATAGGGTACCAAGAATGATGGCAATGGCGGAGCTAACGCCGGCGACGATCAGGCTGTTCAGGATGGCCATGACGTCACCATCCTTGAATAGGACATAATAATTCGAGAACTGGATCTGCCCAGGCATCCACAATGGCGGCACGTGATAGATCTCGTCCGGCGTCTTGAACGAAATCATAAACAGCCAATAAACCGGAAATAGAAACAGCAAAGTGACGACGCCGGCGCCGATATAGCGTAGCACCAGAACGCGCCCCTTCCTGGTGGGCAGCTTCATCAGCCTCATCGCGCAATCTCCATGCGCTTGAGGACAAGCGTGGTAATGAGAGTGAGCAGCGCAATCACCAGGAAGGAGATCGCGGCGGTGTAGCTGGTTTCGAATTGCGAGAAGCCCTGCACATAGGTGTAGAGTGAAATCGTCTCGGTCATCGAGCCCGGCCCGCCTTCGGTGAGGGCCCAGATGATGTCGAAGATGCGCACGAGGTCGAGGCCGCGGATAAGGCATGCAACAGCTATCACGGGCGCGATCGCCGGCAGAATGATCGCGCGAAGCACGCGCAGATACGATGCCCCATCGATCTCAGCAGCCTCCAGTTGAGACTGATCGACATTGGACAACGCAGCGAGCAGCAGCAGAAACATGAACGGCGACCACTGCCAAACTTCGCAGATGATGATCGCCGGATAGACGTAAGCAGGGTTGACGGTCCACAGGATCCGGATCGGTTCGCCGGCGAAAAAGCTGAGTATCTCACCGATGGGACCAAAGCGGACGTCGAACAACAGGCGCCAGGTCGCACCAGCAACAATCGGAGAGATCACCGTCGGCAGCACCAAGAGCGCGACGAAGAGCTGGCGCCCGGGCATGCGGTCGATGAAGAGCTGCGCCATCAGGAAGCCGATCAGTAGCTCGAGAGGCAGGGCGATTGCTGTGATGATCGCGGTGTGGCCGAGCGATGCCCACAAACGGGTATCTCTGAACAACTCCGCATAGTTCAGCAAGCCGGCGAAAGACGTATCATTGTCCGTCATCGTGATGCGCTGGAAGCTCACGATCAACGAGTAGATGAGGGGAAAGAGGCCGACGAGGAGAAGAACCAATATTGCGGGCGCAACGATGAGATAGGGTAGGCGGTCCTCGAGCACACGCCCGAGCCGGCTCGGGCGGCGATGTTCAGTGCCATTAAAGCTTAAAGAGAACGTCATCATCAATCCAGGAATCGCGCCGCACGGGAGGCGGTGCCTCCCGCGCGCCCTCCAAGCCAACTATTGCGGATAAGCGCCTGGTTTTGCTGCCCAGACCTTATAAACCGCCTTCTGGTTTTCAATGCCCACCTTCTCGGTGATGGCATCAAACTGCTGCGCCATGCGGTCGAGAATGGTCTTCGGATCTTCGCCGGCCCAGAGGCTCGAAATGGCCTTGGTCATCGCCTCGTCGTACTTGTCCTGCTGCAGCAGGGAGAGATCGAGCAGGCCCTTCTCGCCAGATGTCTTGATCGTGTCGAGATAGGCAGGAGCATCAGGCCAGAGCGCACGGTATTTCTCGCTCGCGTAGTGCGACAGGCGGAAGGGATCGCGGAGCGTATAGGGGAGCTGCACGCGCTCAAGGCTGGTCTTCTTGCTGTTCAGCCATTGGATGAAGAGATAAGCGGCCTCCTTGTTCTTGCTCGTGGCCGAGACGGACAGGTCGAAACCGACGCCAAGCTCCGGGCGACCGAGGGGCGTGAGCGCATACCCGACCTTGCCGGCGACTTGCGATTTGGGTACCCATTTCAGCGCTTCCTCGCCCGAGCCGTAGCCGGCGGCCCAACGCCCATAAGGGGGCCAGGAGATCGTCATGGCGGTGGTGCCCTGGAGGAACGCGGCCAAGTTGTCGACGAAATTCCATTGCTCCACGCCTGGTGGCATGAACTTGTTCTCGGCCAACATCTGCTTGAAGACCTTCAGGCCGACATCGCTGTTCACCGTCGATTTCATCGTATCGGCATTGAAGAACTTGCCGCCCTCCATGCGGAAACGTTCCTGGAACATGTATTGCGGATAAGGCGCAGTTCGGAAGAAGCCGGCGCCATAGACCTTGGGCGCCATCTTGTCAGTGATGAACTGTCCGATGTCGTCAAGCTGCTTCCAATCCTTGGGCGGAGCGAGCTCGTAGCCGAACTTGGCCTTGAACCCCTCCTTCATCTTCGGATCCTCGAAAATGTCTTTGCGGTAGTAGAGCAGCATCACATCGCCGTCGTCCGGGAAGCCGAAGATCTTGCCGTCATACTGCATCTGGTTGTCGCGATAGGCTGCGGCGATGTCCTGCAACTCGTCGCGATAGCCGAACTTGTCGACATATTTGTCCAGGGGCTCGAGCGCTCCGGCCCGGGCCAGGTCGGGCATCCAGGATGGAATGACGTTCAGTGCGTCATAGGCCCCGGCGCCCGACTTGAAATCCTGCATGATCTTGGTGAACATCTGGTCGGTCGGCACCTCGACCACCTTCACCTTGATGCCAGTGAGCTTCTCCCATTTCGGACCCGAATAGTTGAGCGGGTCGAGCGATTGAAGGCCCGCCTCCCAGACGATACTGATCGTCGTGCCCGCATATTTCTTTGCTGCTTCGACAGCAATGTCGGCGGCATCCTTATCAGCGGCAGGAGCCGATACACCTGTGAGCGCAAGGATAGCGGCCACGCCCAACAATGTCCTGAACTTCATGCCTTCCTCCTCTTCATTTGAGCAATCCTAAGCCGCCAAGGTGGCCCCGGAGCTTTTGCCTCGGCGCGTCGACCGGTTACCCATGCTGGACGTCGACTGCCGCACCGTCGGAGGGCTGTCGAACGAACAGATGAGTGTCTTCTGGGGATGGCCATCCGCGCTCAGGCCGCGCTGCCCGATAGGCACGAACGCGATTTCGCCTTGGTAAAACACGCCTTCCCCCCAAAAGCTCTCGATGTATTTGCTTTTGGCGTCACTCTGCTGTGAGGCGGAAGCGGCCGGCAAATGAGAACTTTGCAACCACCGATGAGCCACATTCACCTGTCAGCAGTCTCTGCTGCGGCCCGCTCAAGCCTCAAAGCTGAAGAAAATCCGGTCAAAGCACGGCGGACCATTGGCCAAGCCAGTTGCGCCCTTGCGAGCCTTTGCTGAACTACGAATACGTTTCTTCAGGGATGGGAAGTACCTTGCCGAATATGGTTAGTTAGTTTGCGAGCGGCATCGCCTATTTTAAGGCGTAACTCGCTATCGACAGGGATTCTTTTGCAAGTGCAATCGCTTGGCGCCCTTTTACGCCATGGTCTTACTTGGCCTGAATATTGCTCAGGGTATGAGAGTTCGACAAAAAGATCATACCAGGGGAGTGGCGCCGCATGGGGCAGGTCACGTCACGAAGTGGCCTCTTGAAAGGCCTTAAGTTGAGAACTGTCTTGTTGCTGGCAGGGCTGACGCTGACCAACATTGCAGCCTGGGGCTGGGCCGTTGCGCTGTTCGCCGGTCAGCCGTCGGTAATGGCAACCGCGCTGCTCGCTTGGGTGTTCGGTCTGCGCCATGCCGTGGATGCCGATCATATTGCGGCAATCGACAATGTCGTGCGGAAGCTGATGCATGCCGGCCGCGCCTCCGAAACTGCAGGTCTCTACTTTGCGCTCGGCCATTCCACGATCGTTCTCGCTTCAATGATCCTGCTTGCCGCCGGCGTCATGACCCTCGGCGGAGAGGGTTTGCTCAAAAACTTGGGCGGCCTTCTCGGAACCTCGGTTTCAGCCGTCTTCCTGCTCGGCGTGGCCGCCGTCAACTTTGCGATCTTCGCAAACTTGTGGCGCACAATGCGTGCAGCGCAGGCCAGCGGCGTCTACGGTGCACAATTACTCGATGCGCCCCTAGCCGGAAGCGGTCTTCTTTCGCATTTGCTCGGCCCGATCTTCCGAATTGTGACGCAAAGCTGGCACATGTATCCGCTCGGATTCCTGTTCGGATTAAGTTTCGACACGGCGACCGAAATTGGCCTGCTCTCCCTCTCTGCCTCTGAGACTGCGCGCGGCCTGTCGCTCTGGCAGGCCATAGTCTTTCCTGCACTTTTCGCTGCCGGAATGTCCCTGGTTGATACCTTGGATTCAGCATTTATGGCCAGCGCTTATCGCTGGGCTTTCGTCGATCCGGCCCGAAAGCTTTGGTACAATCTGACAATCACAGGTGCCTCAGTCGCGATTGCGCTGTTCATCGGCAGCGTGGAAACGCTTGGCCTGATCAGCGATCAGCTTGAGCTCACGGGTGCCCTTTCGAGCCTCGTCGATCGCCTCAAGGGATCACAAGCCATCTTAGGCTTCGGCGTGATGTCATTGTTCGCTCTCGCCTGGCTAGCATCTCTCCTGCTGTATCGCGTTGCATGGAAGGGAAAGACCACTCGAACCGCCTTGCCGACATCACGCGCGACTTAGCGGCTGCAGCGATGCTGTCGAGCCGCTCGAAGCCTGCCGTCTTTGCCCGCTGGACGAGCATTGCAGCACTAAGCATCTGCGCCCTCATGATCGACGCTGAACCTAGCTCTGGAGACAATATCCAGACTAGCTACACCTTGCCTGCAGTCATAGTCACTCGTGAGGAGATCCCACGGCGACCGCGAAGAGCTCCAACGCCACGCTCGGATCGAGCGCTCGGCATAGGGTCCAGTAGCCAGCTGGGCGGGCAAGCCTCAGCGGTATCGGCCAAGAGCAGCGCGGCCTTGGCTCCCGCGTCGAGCATGGCAAGCCAGATCACAGTATCAGGCGAAGACGTCAACGCGCGGCCCGTGATGCGCCCGGGCGAAGTGCTCGAAGCTGTACCGGGGCTCATTGTGACGCAGCATTCCGGCGAGGGCAAAGCGAACCAGTACTTCTTGCGCGGCTATAATCTCGATCATGGCACGGATCTCGCGATCTATGTTGATGATGTGCCTGCCAACATGCGCACTCACGCCCACGGCCAGGGCTATGCCGACCTCAATTGGCTGATTCCTGAAGCGATCGCCGCCATGGAGGTAAAGAAGGGGCCTTACTTCGCCGATGAAGGCGACTTCTCCTCGGCCGGCGCCGTGCATATCGGCCTGATCGACCGCACGGTGAAGGGGCTAGCGCAGATGACCGCCGGCAGCTTTGGATATCGCCGCTTCCTCGGCATGGATTCGACGAGGCTCGGCGATGGGACATTGCTCCTCGCCGGCGAGGCTGGGACCTACAACGGCCCCTGGGACAACCCGGACAACCTCCGCAAGCTCAATGGGCTCTTGCGCTACAGTCAGGGCACGGCCACCGACGGCGTGTCGGTCACGGGCATGGCTTACGCCAACAGATGGAATTCGACCGATCAGGTGCCGCAGCGCGCCATGACGGACGGATTGATGGATCGGTTTGGATCTGAAGACCCGACTGACGGCGGCAACGCAAACCGTTTTGCCCTGTCGGCGCGCGTGGCGCAGAGCGATAATTCCGGGGCCTGGAAGGCGAACGCTTATGTCGTCAAGAGCGAGCTCGATCTCTACAATAACTTCACTTATTTCCTGGCCAATCCCGTTGTCGGCGACCAATTTCACCAGCACGACGGCCGCCTAATGGCCGGCGCTAACATCGCACGGACGATGGATGGCTCATTCGCTGGGCTGCCGATGCAGACGACCTTCGGCCTGCAGTCCCGTTACGACGCCATCGATCTCGCGCTCACCGACACCCACCGGCGCAGTTTCCTGTCCAACGTACGCAGCGATAAGGTCGGGGAAGGCAGCATCGGCGCTTACGCCGAGAGTACGTTGCACTTTTCGGACTGGCTGAGGACCACGGTCGGTTGGCGCGGGGACTATTACGCGGCCGACGTGACGTCGCTGTTCGATGCGAACAACTCAGGCCATGCCAACGCTACGATCGGAAGTCCCAAGCTTCGCATCGTGGTCGGTCCCTTTAACAAGACCGAGTTCTTTTTCGGCGCCGGCTATGGCATGCACTCGAACGACGCGCGGGGTGCGACGACGACGGAAGATCCGAGCGATCCCGGGACAAAGCTGCCGCGCTCGCCGCTGCTGGTCCGCACCAGGGGCGCGGAGGTCGGCGTGCGTTCGAGGATCGTCCCGGATCTCGACACCTCGCTCAGCCTCTTCGTCCTCGACCAGGATTCCGAGATCCTGTTCTCAGGCGATGCCGGCGATACCACGACGGCGCGCGCGAGCCGCCGCTATGGATTCGAATGGACCAACCATTACCGCCCACGGTCTTGGATTGACGTCGACGCCGATCTCGCGATGACCCATGCGCGCTTTCGCGGTTACGACAGCGACCAGGCGGAGGTTTATGCCTCACTCGCCGGCTATCCCGCCGCGCAGATCGGCAACGCGCCCGGCAACTATATCCCTAACGCACCGACCATGATGGCGTCCGCCGGCATCTCGCTCGGCGCGAAGACGGGCTGGTTCGGCGCCCTGCGTTGGCGCTATCTCGCCTCCAGTCCGCTGACGGAAGACAACGCCTTCCGATCGCAACCTACCGGCATCTTCAACGCGCGGATCGGCTACCGCACCGACAAGGGCTGGCGCCTCCAGCTCGATTTGCTCAACCTCCTCAACAGCAAGGCGAACCAGATCACCTATGCCTATGGCTCCCTGCTGAAGACGGACAAACTTTACAATCTCTGTGCCGCCAATGCCGCCCCTGCGCCAGTCTGTGCCATTGGTGTGATGGACTATGTGCTTCACCCGGTCGAACCCTTGACCGTCCGAGTGACCCTAGCGGGCACATTCTGATATCAGTCAGGTCGCGAGTCGCGAAACGTCCGTTCGCCGGTAATAATGGCCGATAGCATGCTCTGACGCGACACGATGTCCTCGCGCACGGCAGCATATACATGCAGGATGACGAAAGTCACAATGAACCAGAGGCCGAGATGGTGCACTGTATGCACGTCTTGACTGTTTGGGAAGATCGAGAACCACCAGCCGAACAGCGCATACCATAAGCTGTCGCGACCTTCGCCCTCAGCGTAAAGTGCAAATCCGGTCAGCATCATCAGGATCATCACAATCACGAACAAGAACATCGCAGTATTGGCCAAAGGATTGTGGCCGACGTATTTTTTCGGGTAGCGCACTAGGAACAGGTACCATCGCAGCTCGTACAAAAGGCCCCAGCGCCAGATCCGGTTGTAGATCGGAAACGCGAACAACTGGCGGGCATACTGGTTGCCGACGAACGCCCAGTAGACGCGATAAAGGAACGCGAAGGCGAGCACCTGTCCCGACGCGAAGTGAACAAATCGGATGTAGCCCATCGTGTACCAATTGCTAGCTTCACCAGGCATCGAGGGAAGCGGCGAGGCGATTAGATAACCGGTAACGGCCAGAAGAGAGATCGTTAGCGCATTTAACCAGTGCCAGATCCGTACCGGTGCCTCATAGACATAGATTGATTGGCGATCCGTGCCGACGGCGCCGACGGCGTCCAGCGTACCCGGAATCTCCGAGATTTTCGTCATCGCATGCTCCTGCATTGAGAGTGATTCGACGCAGCGAACAAACGAATCAGCGCATGCCATCGAGAATATCGCGCGCATGCCGGCGCGAAATCACCGCCCTGCAATTTTTTTCTTCACGCTTCAGCGGCCCTACGCAACGAAGAATTGGAAACCCGCTTTAACCGCAGGTGGAAATCCTGCTTTCATATCTTTATTGAACCTCTTTGCTATTTTCCGCTGCATCCACGTGGGTTCGCGGTCTTTTTCCCTGCATGAGCAGCGAGCTTCCTTACCCGGCGCACGACACTTGCTGCGCGGCAGCTCGCTGCAATTTACCGATGATTAGGAGAGACGGCACATCGTTTGCTCATTTCCAGCTCCAGCGAACCGGGTATTTGCGATATGGATTTGAGCTTCATTCGGCGCGGCGGCGCATCGCGCCGGGCAGGCGTCTTCCAGACACAGGGCCGGATGAATGCAGCGGCCATGAGCTTGCCGAAAAGCGAGCCAGTCATCGCCAACCTGTCAATTCGCCTGAAAATCATGATGGGATTTGCTATCGTTCTGCTGCTGTCGGCGGGCACCATGGCGGGCGCCTGGTTTGGCTATGAGGCGATCCTCGACGGCTTCGACGTTTATCGTATCAGCATGTCGGAATCGGATTATGCGCGCGAAATCGACAGCTCGCTCTCGGCATACCAGAGCAACGCGCGCTATTACGCCCTGACGGGCATAAAGGAGGCGGAAGCTGCCGCGGAAGAGGCGCGACGCTTGCTCGAGCGAACGATCACGGCAGCCAAAACCGAGACTGCAACTCTCAGCTGGCAGCAGTCGATAAAGGAACTGTTCGAAGCCTACCGCGCCTATACCGATTCCTTCAACAAAGTGTTGGCGCTGCGCGCCGGGATCGATCGCTCGGCAGCCACGATGGGCGGACAGGCGCACGTCATCCGGACCGCGCTCGATCAGGTGAAGGCGCCGGGCGCTCAAGCAGAAAATATCATTGAGCGTTTCGATACGATCGATCGCCTCGTAACGACAGAATTGAAGCTCCACGATGAAGTCCTCGCGAGGGACGTCTTACAGAGAATAGAAGGGTTTAAAGGTGCGATCGTGCGAGAGCGTCGCTCGCCGGACGTCGGCGGACAGGCGCTCGACGAGCTCGTCGCGTCTTACCGAGATGGGTTCGCCCGAGTGGAGGCCGCAGGCCAAGAGATCGATCGTTTGATGGCGGACATGTGGAAGCTGCGTCACGGACTATCCGGGGCGGCCGCCTCTCTGAAGCGAGTGGCTTTGGCGGAGCAGGCTGATGCCGAGAAAAAGACCGCGGTGCAAATCATCCACGGTCAATCGGTAGTGGTTGCCCTTGCGCTCGCCTCGATTGCAATTGGCCTCGTGCTCTCCTTTGCGATCGGACGCGGTATCGCAAAACCTGTCATCGCGATGTGCAGCTCGATGATCGAGCTGGCAAACGGCCGCTATGAGATCGTGCTGCCGGGGCTCGGTCGGCACGACGAGGTCGGCAAGATGGCTGGCGCGGTCGAGAGCTTCAAGCGGCAAGCCATTGAGCGCGCCGAACGCGAAGCTGCGGAGATCGAAGAGCGTAACAGGTCGGCGGCCGAGCTGCGGCGCGCTGAGCTCGCTAAATTCGCTGGCGGCTTTGAGGCCGCGGTGGGTGACATCGTCAACGGCATTTCGGGTTCTGCTCAGCAACTCGAAGCAGCAGCATCAACGCTGTCACGCAATGCGGAGGCGACAGGGGGCCTGACCAACGCGGTGGTCGGCGCCGCGCGAGAATCGTCGAGCAGCATTGGTTTGGTCGCCTCGGCGGCCGAGGAGCTGTCGCTGTCGATCAATGATATTCGCACCCAGGTCCGCAACTCGAATGCGATCTCCGGTAATGCGGTAGCCCAGGCCAAGAGCACGGACGCCCGCATCGCGACGCTCGCGCAAGCCTCGCACCGGATTGGTGATGTCGTGAAGCTGATTACAGCGGTCGCAGAGCAGACCAATCTGCTCGCGCTCAATGCCACCATTGAGGCAGCCCGCGCCGGAGAGGCGGGCCGCGGCTTTGCCGTCGTCGCAGCCGAGGTGAAGTCGCTTGCAAGCCAAACCGCCCGTGCGACGGAGGAGATCGGCTCTCACGTCGAAGGTATGCAGCAAGCGACCGGAGATTCGATTGCCGCGATCAAGTCGATCGCCGGCATCATTGGCGATATCTCCGCCATCTCGGGTTCGATCGCGTCCGCCGTCGACCAGCAGACCGCGACGACACAGGCGATCGCACAGAGCGCGCAGCAGGCGGCCTCTGGCACCGCGCAGGTGTCATCCAATCTCGAGCAGGTCAATCGCGAAGCAAGCGAGACCGGCTCGGCGGCTTCCGCCGTGCTGCAATCAGCGCGCGGACTAACCGAGGCGAGCCACCGCCTGCGCGCGGAGCTTGACCGTTTCATGGCCAACGTCGTCGCGGCGTAGTCTGGCTCGCAATGCGAGACGCCTGCGACTACCATTGCGCAAGTGCCAGAGACCTGCGCTAGTCAACGGACAAGCCGGCACCCTCGCGTGGGCAAACCGGTATCCTAGGGATCGTCGATGGAGCATGGTCTGGATCTGGCCGGATTCGCGTTGCACCCGCAACGCGGTGCAGTGTTGGGTGAGGTGCATGCGCGTCCGTTCACGCGGCTCTCCGCGCCTCTCGCAGTGCTGCGATTTGCTTTTTTGGGCCAGGGAGAAGCGGCGGCCGCCGACCGGCAGGCCTTTGTAGGCTTTTGCACCGCGCAGGGCTTGGCGGCACCCGAGGTGTCGGCTAAGCACCACCAGGTGTCAATCGGAGCAGTTTCGCTACGCTGGGAACAGCATTCCGAATTCACGACTTTCACCTGGATCTGGAGTAATGAGGCATCCGCGCTGGCGTTCGCTCCCATCGGTGACGAACTTACCGCATTGATCCGGGCACTGCCGCAAACGGGACAGCTGCTTGTGGCGGTGAGGCTCGAGGTGGAGCAGACCGAAGCGGCCGTCGCGCGCGCTGAGGAGCTGTTTGATAAGAGCAGCCTCGCAATGGCGACAGTCCGCAGCGGCCCTGCGGTCGTCGCTTCCGACTTTCGTGCGGATGCGCAGGGCTTTGTCCGCATTCTCATCTGCAACGACGGCCTGTCGCCGGGCCGGCTTGGCGCTCTTGTGCAGCGCGTGCTGGAGATCGAGACCTATCGCACGCTGGCGCTGCTCGGCCTGCCGGCCGCGCTCGAGCTCGCGCCCTCGGTCGATCACATTGGGCGGCGGCTGGTCGAAGTGCTCCAGGAGATGCAGGGCGCCGAGGACCTCAAGCTCAACAATCACCTCCTCACGGAGCTGACCGCATTGGCCGCCTCATTGGAGCGCGGCGCAGCGGGTAGCCTGTTCCGCTTCGGCGCGAGCCGGGCTTATTACGACATCGTGCAGGCCCGCCTTGGCGTGATCGAAGGAAGCGAGATCGGAGGGCGACCGACCTGGTCGTCCTTCCTTGCCCGGCGGATGGCGCCGGCGATGCGCACCTGCGCCGCGATGGAGGACCGCCAGGCCAACTTATCGATCAAGCTAGCGCGCGCCGCCGATCTCCTGCGCACGCGGGTGGACGTGGAACTGGAGGAGCAGAATCGTGACCTGCTGCGCTCAATGAACGAGCGCACCAAGCTGCAATTGCGCCTGCAGAGCACCGTCGAAGGCCTCTCCGTGGCGGCGATCGGCTATTACGTCGTCAGCCTGTTCGGCTACCTCGCTAAGGGCGCACATGACGGCGGCTTGCATGTCGAGCCGTCACTCGCGACAGCATTGTTCGTACCATTTGCCGTCGGTCTAATTTGGATCATCACGCACCGGATCCGCCAGAGGCACCTTAAACATGAAGGCGCGCCGGGCGATCATGACTGAGTTCCTTCGCGCCGAGGGCTTGCCATTCGAGCCGGGTCGGCCGAAGCTGGTGGAGCTGGAGGGCAAGTGATGAGCCAATCGAACGGAATGACCAACCTGCTCTGGCTGCAAGGCGCGAGCTGCGGCGGTTGCACCATGTCGATCCTCGAAAGCGGCTCTTCCGGCTGGTTCGACGAACTGAGGCAGTTCGGCATCAACCTGCTGTGGCATCCCTCGGTCAGCGAGGAGACAGGCGAGGAAGCGGCCGAGGTGCTCAACTCCGTGCGCGAGGGCAGGGTGCCGCTCGACCTACTGCTCCTCGAAGGCTCCGTTGCCCGCGGCCCGAACGATAGCGGCCGCTTCAACATGCTCGCGGGCACGGGCCGCTCGATCTACCACTGGATGCTAGATCTCGCGCCGCGGGCGGACTATGTCGTTGCGGTCGGAAGCTGTGCCGCCTATGGCGGGGTGCCAGCCGCCGGCGCCAATCCAACCGACGCGGTCGGGCTGCAATTCGAGGGCGCCGATGCTGGCGGCGCGCTCGGCGCAGGCTTCCGCTCCCGGCTCGGCTTGCCGGTGATCAATGTGGCTGGCTGTGCGCCGCATCCGGGCTGGATGATGGAAACCATTTTGGCACTGACGTCCAAGGACTTGTCAGCGACTGACCTCGACACCTATGGCCGACCGAAATTCGTTGCCAACCATCTTGCTCATCACGGCTGCTCCCGCAACGAGTTCTATGAGTTCAAGGCCAGCGCCGAAACCATGTCCGAGCGCGGCTGCCTCATGGAGCATCTCGGCTGCAAGGCGACTCAGGCTGTCGGCGATTGCAACCAGCGCTCCTGGAACGGCGGCGGTTCCTGCACGAAGGGCGGTTATGCCTGCATCGCCTGCACGTCACCTGGCTTCGAAGACGCGCAGAATTTCCTGGAGACCGCCAAGCTTGCCGGCATCCCAGTCGGCTTGCCGACCGACATGCCAAAAGCCTGGTTCGTCGCGCTCGCGGCGTTGTCGAAATCGGCGACTCCGCGGCGCGTGAGGCTGAATGCGACCGCTGATCATGTGGTGGTGCCGCCCGGCCGCACCACGGCCAAGCGCACGCCATGACGAGGATTACGATCGGCCCGTTCAACCGCGTCGAGGGCGATCTCGAAGTCCGCCTCGACGTCGAAAGCGGCCGGGTCCAGCGCGCCGAAGTGACGGCGCCGCTCTATCGCGGGTTCGAGCAAATTCTGGAGGGGCGGCCACCGCTTGATGCGCTGGTGTTGGCGCCGCGCATCTGCGGCATCTGCTCGGTCTCGCAGTCGGTCGCCGCCGCTGCCGCGCTTCGCCATGCGATGGGAACCGAGGCGGCGCCGAACGGTCTGCTCGCCACTAATATCGCGCACGCGGCAGAGAATGCCGCCGATCATCTTACGCATTTCTACATCTTCTTCATGCCTGACTTCGCCCGTGAAGCCTACGCTTCGCAGGATTGGTACCAGGAGACTCGCGAGCGCTTTGCGGCCACCCGCGGCAGTGCGGCGCGCGATGCGCTGCCGGCGCGGGCGCGGCTGCTCGAGACTATGGGAATCATTGCTGGCAAATGGCCACACAGCCTTGCCTTCCAGCCGGGCGGCGCGACGCGCGCGATCGAACTCGGCGAGCGCGTACGGCTGTTGTCGATCGTGACCTCATTTCGCACGTTCCTTGAACGTACAGTGTTCGCCGATACTCTAGAGAACATGCTGTCGCTCTCGACCGCAGACGAGCTCGACCGCTGGCGCGCGGGGCGCAGCGGTGATTTCGCTCATTTCCTCAGGCTTGCCGACAGCCTCGCGCTCAGTGAGCTCGGCAAGGGACCGGGCGTGTTGATGAGCTATGGCGCCTATCAAGGCGCCGATTGCGGACTGTTCCCGCGCGGCATTGTTGGTCCAGACATGGTTGTGGAGCCGTTGCCGCTGAGTCAGATCAGCGAGGACGTTTCCCATGCATGGATGCGGGATTGCTCCTCCGATCCTGCGCACAGCAACACCGTACCTGATCCCGACAAGGCAGGCGCCTATAGCTGGTGCAAGGCGCCGCGGCTTTCGGGCCAGCCGGTCGAGGTCGGGGCGATTGCGCGCCAGACCGTGGCCGGGCAAGCGCTGATAGCCGATCTCGTCGCCCCAAGCGGCACCAATGTCCGCAACCGTGTGATCGCCCGGCTGATCGAGACTGCGCGCATCGCACTTGCGATGGAGCAGTGGACCCGCGCGCTACGACTTTCGGAACCGTTCTGTGCTCCCTCGCAGGAGATGCCCGACGGGGCATATGTCGGTCTCGTCGAGGCCGCGCGCGGCAGCCTCGGGCATTGGGTGGCGGTGCGCGGTGGAAAGATCGAGCGCTACCAGATCATCGCGCCGACCACCTGGAATTTTTCACCGCGCGATTCCCTCGGCGTGGCAGGCCCTCTGGAACAGGCGCTGGTCGGCACCGATGTGGGCGAGGCTGGCGCACGTTCCGTTGCGGTTCAGCATGTCGTGCGCTCGTTCGATCCTTGCATGGTGTGCACTGCGCATTGAAACGGGCTCGGCGGCGTAAACCTCGTTACCGCCTGCAAATCGAATTGTTTCCGCTTCTTTCGTGCAGTGCCGCTCGATCTTCGCGTCTTGCACAATTCAGATCTCGCAACCTTTTGACATTCCTCTAATTTCATTTTGCGCCACGCAGTTGGCCTGCTTCTTGCTGTCCCTAAGCGTCATTGAAAGCCAAAGCTGACGGCGGGAGGATTTATGGGCACGGCGACGGAAACATTTTACAGCGTGATCAGGCGGCAAGGCATCACGCGTCGAAGCTTTCACAAGTTCTGCAGCCTGACCGCGACGAGCCTCGGCCTCGGCCCGCTGGCGGCGAGCCGCATCGCCAATGCGCTCGAGACCAAGCCGCGTGTGCCCGTGATCTGGATGCACGGTCTCGAATGCACCTGCTGCTCCGAGAGCTTCATCCGCTCCGCGCATCCCCTGGTGAAGGATGCGGTGCTGTCGATGATCTCGCTAGACTACGATGACACGATCATGGCGGCCGCGGGCCATCAGGCGGAAGCGATCCTCGAGGAGACCCGTGCCAAGCATAAAGGTCAGTACATTCTGGCCGTTGAAGGTAATCCGCCGCTCAACGAGGGCGGCATGTTCTGTATCGACGGCGGCAAACCATTCGTCGAAAAGCTGAAGATGATGGCCGAGGACGCGATGGCGATCATCGCTTGGGGCGCTTGCGCGTCCTGGGGCTGCGTACAGGCGGCAAAGCCCAATCCGACCCAGGCCACACCGATCGACAAGGTCATCACCAACAAGCCGATCATCAAGGTGCCGGGATGCCCCCCGATCGCCGAAGTGATGACCGGCGTCGTCACCTTCATCACCACCTTCGGCAAGCTGCCCGAGCTCGACCGCCAGGGCCGGCCTAAGATGTTCTACTCGCAGCGCATCCACGACAAGTGTTACCGGCGCCCGCATTTCGACGCCGGCCAGTTTGTCGAGGAGTGGGACGATGAGGCGGCGCGCAAAGGCTACTGCCTCTACAAGATGGGCTGCAAGGGGCCAACGACCTATAACGCCTGCTCAACCGTGCGCTGGAACGGGGGGGTCTCATTCCCCATCCAATCGGGACACGGCTGCATCGGCTGCTCAGAGGACGGCTTTTGGGACAAGGGCTCGTTCTACGATCGCCTCACCAACATCAAGCAGTTCGGCATCGAGAAAAACGCCGATCAGATCGGCATGGCGGCAGCGGGCGCCGTGGGTGCGGCGGTGGCCGCGCACGCCGCCGTCACTGCGGTAAAGCGGCTTGCCAGCAAGCGCGAAGACGCCGGCCACAACAGCTGATCAAAAGACACATTAGGGTAGAAACGATCATGGGTATCCAGACTCCCAACGGCTTCAATCTCGACAATTCCGGCAAACGCATCGTCGTCGATCCCGTGACCCGCATCGAGGGACACATGCGGGTCGAGGTCAATGTCGACGCCGACAACGTGATCCGCAATGCCGTATCGACCGGCACGATGTGGCGCGGGATCGAGGTGATCCTGAAGAACCGCGACCCGCGCGATGCGTGGGCATTTACCGAGCGGATCTGCGGCGTCTGCACCGGCACGCACGCGCTGACCTCGGTGCGCGCGGTCGAGAACGCGCTTGGGATCACCATCCCCGAAAACGCAAACTCGATTCGCAACCTGATGCAGCTCGCACTTCAGGTGCACGACCACGTCGTCCATTTCTATCACCTGCATGCGCTCGATTGGGTCGACGTCGTCTCCGCACTCTCGGCCGATCCGCGCGCGACATCAACGCTAGCCCAGTCGATCTCGAGCTGGCCGCTGTCCTCGCCGGGATACTTCAAGGATCTGCAGACCCGGCTCAAGAAGTTCGTCGAGTCCGGACAGCTCGGTCCGTTCAAGAACGGCTATTGGGGCAGCAAAGCCTACAGATTGCCGCCCGAGGCCAATCTGATGGCGGTCGCGCATTATCTGGAGGCGCTCGATTTCCAGAAGGAGATCGTCAAGATCCACACCATCTTCGGCGGCAAGAATCCGCATCCAAACTGGCTCGTCGGCGGCGTGCCCTGTCCGATCAACGTAGATGGGACAGGTGCTGTCGGTGCCATCAACATGGAGCGGTTGAACCTGATCTCCTCGATCATCGACCGCATCATGGAATTCAACGAAATGGTCTACCTGCCTGACGTGGCCGCGATCGGTTCGTTCTACAAGGACTGGCTCTATGGTGGAGGCATTTCGGGTCAGAACGTGCTCGCCTATGGCGACGTGCCAGAACATGCCAACGACTATTCAGCCAAGAACCTGAAGCTGCCACGAGGCGCCATCATCAACGGCAATCTCTCCGAGGTGCTTCCGGTCGATCACGCCAATCCCGACGAGATCCAGGAGTTCGTGGTCCACTCCTGGTACAAGTATCCCGACGAAACCAAGGGCCTTCATCCTTGGGATGGCATCACGGAGCCGAACTACGAACTCGGACCCAATGCAAAGGGTACCAAGACCGCGATCGAACAGCTCGACGAAGGCGGCAAATATTCTTGGATCAAGGCGCCGCGCTGGAAGGGACATGCCATGGAGGTCGGCCCGCTCGCGCGCTGGGTCGTCGGCTATGCGCAGAACAAGGCGGAGTTCAAGGATCCCGTCGACAAATTCCTGAAGGATCTCGATCTACCAATGTCGGCGCTGTTCTCGACGCTCGGCCGCACCGCGGCGCGCGCGCTCGAATCTGTTTGGGCCGGACGCCAGATGCGCTATTTCCAGGACAAGCTCGTTGCCAATATCAAAGCCGGCGACAGCTCGACCGCGAATGTCGACAAGTGGAAACCGGAGAGCTGGCCGAAGGAAGCCAAGGGCTTTGGCTTCACCGAGGCCCCGCGCGGCGCGCTCGCGCACTGGATCAAGATCAAGGAAACCAAGATCGACAACTACCAGTGCGTGGTACCGACGACCTGGAACGGCTCGCCGCGCGATCCGCAAGGCAACATCGGCGCGTTCGAAGCCTCGCTCATGAACACGCCGATGGTTAATCCCGAGCAGCCGCTCGAGATCCTGCGCACGATCCATTCCTTCGATCCGTGCCTTGCCTGTTCGACGCACGTCATGAGCCCGGACGGCCAGGAACTCGCCAAGGTCAAGGTCAGGTAGGAGGCGGCCATGATGGATGCAATTGCTCCCCCGGTGGAAAGCGAGCCGGACCTGACGGCGATCGCGGCCGATGCTGCTGGCGAGCATGCGGTGGGCCGGCCCACCGTCTATGTCTACGAAGCGCCGGTGCGCATCTGCCATTGGGTGAACGCGTTCTCGATCATCATCCTGATGGTCACCGGGTTTCTGATCGGGACGCCGCTGCCGGCGGTCGAGGGGGAGGCGTCGGCCAACTTCGTGATGGGCTATATGCGCTTCGCCCATTTCGCGGCGGGGCAGGTGCTCGCGGTGTTCTTCCTCGCGCGTATCCTGTGGGCCTTCACCGGCAACCACCATTCCCGGCAGATCTTCTATCTGCCGGTGCATCGCCGGCAATTCTGGAAGGAAGTCTGGCACGAGATCCGCTGGTACGCCTTCCTGGAACGTCAGCCGAAGATGTATGTCGGGCACAACCCGCTGGCGCAGACCGCGATGTTCACGGGCTTCACGTTGTTCGTGACCTTCATGATCGTGACCGGCTTTGCGCTCTATTCGGAAGGAGAAGGCATCGATAGCTGGCAGCACAAACTGTTCGGCTGGGTGTTCTCGATCTGGCCGAACAGCCAGGACGTTCACACCTGGCATCATCTGGGCATGTGGGCGCTGGTCGTGTTCGTGATGGTACACATCTACGCTGCGATCCGCGAGGACATCATGTCACGCCAGAGTATCATCTCCTCGATGATCTCGGGCGAACGGCAATTCCGTGACTGAAACTGGAACGATCTCGATGTTGAACGCCCCAAACGACGACCACATCTTGGTGCTCGGCATCGGCAACATCCTGTGGGCCGATGAAGGCTTTGGCGTGCGCGCGGTGGAGGACTTCCACCGCCGCTACGCCGTGCCTGATAATGTCACGATTCTCGATGGCGGAACGCAGGGGCTCTATCTCGTCAACTATCTGGAGGACGCTGATCGCTTGCTCGTGTTCGATGCCATCGATTATGGTCTGCCGCCAGGCAAGCTGAAGCTCGTGCGCGGCGACGAGGTGCCACGCTTCACCGGCGCGAAGAAGATGAGTCTGCATCAAACCGGCTTCCAGGAGGTGATCAGCGCAGCCGACCTGCTCGGCCGCTGCCCGAAGCACCTCGTCCTGATCGGCTGCCAACCGCTCGATCTCGAAGACTGGGGAGGTCCATTGACGGCGTCCGTACGCGATCAGATCGCACCGGCCATCGAGCTTGCCTGCAAAGTTCTGGCCGAGTGGGGCATCGAGGTGAAGCTGCGCGATACGCCGTTGGCAGACTCCGAGCGCCTGCTCGCCAACGACATCGACCATGCGAGTTACGAGATGCGGCCGGCCTGACCGCCGGAGCGTGCCGGAGAAGACGGATGTGCCTTGGACTGCCGATGACTATCGTCGAGACCGATGGAATTTCGGCTTTGTGCGAGTTTCGCGGCGAGCAACGCCGCGTCTCCGTGCTTCTGCTCTCGCATCCTCCGGCCGGTGCCCACGTGCTGGTCTACATCGACACGGCGATCCGCCTACTTGAGAAAGAAGAAGCGTGCCTGATTGCGGCTGCCATCGACGGTCTCGGTGCAGCGCTCGACGGCAACGATTTCGACTGCTTCTTCGCCGATCTGATCGACCGCGAACCGCAATTGCCTGCGCACCTCCTGACTGATTAAGCGGGTTGTCATCCTAGAATGACTTGGCCGGCTGACCTCAGCCGCTGGCCGAGGTGCTCGCCGGAAGACAAGTTTCTAGTCTGGAAAGAAGGCTTTCGTTTGTAGTGGAAAGTAGCTTATCATTCGCATCCACTCGGCTTGATGGCGTTGAAAATAGATCAGTGAATTCAACTACATAAATCCTGACTGTCCCTGGCACGCAGCTTGCTAACACTATCCCGATCAGAAAGATAAGTCTGTTTTGGGAGGTCAAATGGAATTCCAGGTAGGACGGCATGATCTCAGTCGGCATGGCCTCAATGAGGTCGATGTCGCGACCGTCGATCATTTTCTTAAACATGCCGACCAAGCCGGTGCTGTCGCCGTGCTGCTATCGGCGGGTAATCCCAACCGTTTTCCGGAGGCCATTGATGTCGCCGTAGTGCTGCCTGAGCTGGTTACGGCGTTCGGAGGCCGCCTGCGCGCCGCGATCATTGCACCCCATGCCGAAGAGGCGCTTGGCGAACGTTTCGGGGTGCGAGTGCAGCCGACCCTTATCTTCGTGGCCAAGGGCGAGACGCTGGGGCTGATCGCCAAGATCCAGGATTGGTCAGTCTATGTCGACCGCATCACTAAGCTGATCGACCGCCCGCGCGGGCAAAGCGCAGCCATTGCCGTTACCATTGTTCCCCAGCATCGCGCAAAAGGTGTCGAGCTATGAAGGTCGGATTCTGGGATGCGCCGGAAGGCGCCGAGCAACCCGTCAGCGTGTTCCCTATCGGAGAAGAGAGTCTCAATGCCTCAAGTGGCAGCCTGACGGCGGCCGGCGCACTCGCAAGACTCGCAACATTAGACAGTGTCGAGCTCGCTAAGAACTGCCCCAAAGCCGTCACGCTGCTCTCCAACATCGCGGAGGCCATTGCAGGTCAAAGGGCGGACGCACCCTCGCAACTGTTCCGGCTCGGCAATCTCAACGATCTCGAAAGCAAGCTCGTCGCCGATGTTCTCGGCGAGGGGGAGGTCGGCGGCGTCGTAGCGCTGCCGGACGGATCGCTGGCGCAGATTCAAGAATCGGTGCTCGCAGGGATCTGGCGTGTCAGGATCGAAACTGACGCGGCTTCCGAATATATTGAAGTAGGCGCTGTTCCCGAGATCGTCAGACGCGCAGCAGCCGATCTGACAGCCGCCGATTTCGAAATCGGACAGGCCCCTGAAGGCGCCATGAACGTCCTACCGGTGCTCGCCGAGATCCGCGAGCGGGCGCTAGCCTGGCGTCCTGGCATCCGCTCGCAGATCATCAATTTCACTCTGTTGCCGATGAGCCCGGTGGATATGAGCTTTTTGCAGGAGACTATTCGGAACGGGCCGATCCAGCTTGTCTCGCGCGGCTATGGCACCTGTCGGGTGCTGTCGACTGGCATTCGCAATGTCTGGTCGGTGCAGTTTTTCAACGCCATGGACACCATCATCCTCGACACGCTGGAAGTTGGCGGGGTACCCACGGTTGCGCTTGCTGCAGACGAAGATTTCGAGGATTCCGCCGAACGGCTCCAAGAAATCATTGAGGCATATTTCAAATGAGCGCCTTTGAGAACTTTGGCGTGCGCCAAGACGTCACTGAGGCTGCGCGGCTTGAATGCGGCATCTGTTGGACCGTCTATGATCCGGCCGATGGTGATGCGGTGGCGCAGATCGCACCCGGCACACCGTTCTCACTTCTGCCGGAGGAGTGGCGATGCCCCAACTGCGACGCCCCGAAATCGAAGTTCATGGCGATCGAAACATGACTGCCAGCGCGCCAAGCTCTCCCAGCGACGCCGACGCGGTGACATGGGGCGAGCTATTGGCAGGAATGTATCGCCAGATCGGCGAGCGCGCGATGCGCGATTTGCCAATCTACAACGAGGCCCTCGATGTTGAGGCCATTGGTTTCCGTCGCTTCGAGGGAACGTTTGTCGGCATCATGGTCACTCCTTGGTTCATGAACGTGGTGATGCCGGCGAGCGCCGCTGGGGATAGGTCGGGCGCGACCGTGCGTATTCGCTTTCCAGCCGGTGATATCGAATTTACCCTCAGCGAGGTGCAAATGGGCCGCATCGCTAGCTGCTCGCTGTTCTCGCCAATGTTCCAATTTGCGGACATGGCATCGGCGCGAGCAACGGCTGACGCCGCTCTTGCCGAGCTGATGCTGCCGGCCGACAGCGAGGAGGCGGTCCGCCGGCGCGAACCACCGACGACCCCGATTGATCGTCGGAGCTTCCTGCGCGGTACCTTGACGGAGCGGCCGGGATGAGTCGCCCCTTTCGAAACGAAATTGACATAATGGTGTGGCTCACTGGTACCACAATTTCGGACGTTGCTATCCGGCCACGGAGCCGGCCTCCCCTGACGAGGCTGTTTGCCGGAAAGCCGGCAAGCGCGCTCATCCCTGTGCTGCCGCGCCTGTTCTCCTTATGCTCGGTCGCCCACCAAGTGGCCTTCCTTTCAGCAATCGAGGCGGCGCAGGGGCTGGAGACGATCAAGCCGATAGCGATGCATCGTCTCACGGCCGTTGTCGCCGAGCGCTTAACTGAATTGATACGCGGCCTGTTCGTCGCAGGCCTCGAACTCGATCAGGAGAGCGCACCCGCAGTGCGAAGCATGATACAGGCGAGCACCACTCTCAGTGGTGCGGTTGAAACCGTGCCAGATACCGTGCGCCGCGATGTCATTGCACACGTCAAGGCTGCGCTCCGCGCGCTCGGAGTTTCGGGTGAACACCAGCCTCCGGCGCCAGGCAGCGTACTTTCCACCTATCTGACGCGCTGCGATCGTGAGGTGATGTCATTGCCGGCGGCCGACCAATTCTTTCTGACCCCCGCTGACGATCTTGAGATCGTGACGCGCCTCATGGCTGAAGGGACGGCTTATTCCGAAGCGCCGGAACTCTGCGGGAAGGTTCCGGAAACGGGCGTCTGGGCGCGGCGGGCGCAGCGCGAACAGATTTTGTCCTTAAGTGCTAGCGGCGCCGCGCGCGTGAGAGCGCGCATCGACGAGATCGCCCGGCTCACCTGTTGGCTGGACGCCAGGCGGGACGCTCCCGATAATGGCGTCGTTGCGAGCTATCGGCTCGGCGAGCGCCGGGGCGCAGCGGCAGTGGAATGCGCCCGAGGCCGGCTCCATCACGCGGTTAAGCTCGATGAGGAAGGACGTATCGTCGGCTTCGAATATATCGCTCCGACCGAGTGGAATTTTCACGAACGCGGACCGCTGGTGCGAAGCCTCAAGGGCGCGCTCCTCTCCGCCGGCCGGCAGGGCCAAGACGCGGTGCGGACACTTGTCGGGGCGTTCGACCCCTGCGTCGGATTCAGCGTCAGCTTCCGCGAGGCCAGCCATGCATGAGATGGCCTTGTGCGAGGGCATCATCGGGATCGTCGAGGAAGAGGCGCGCAAGCGCTCGTTCTTGCGAGTGAAGGCGGTGTGTTTAGAGATCGGTGCGCTCAGCCATGTCGCGCCGGACGCAATGCAATTCTGCTTCGAGGCCGTCGCGGCGCGGACCATCGCGCAAGGCGCAAGACTCGAGATCATCGCGACGCCGGGCACGGCCTGGTGCATGGCCTGCTCGCAAAACGTCGAGATCAAGCAGCGCTACGAGCCGTGTCCATCCTGCGGCAGCTATCAATTGCAGGTCACCGGCGGCGAAGAGATGCGTGTGAAGGAACTGGAGGTCGACTGATGTGTACGGTCTGCGGCTGCAGCGACGGCAAAGCGTCCAACGAACATACGCATGATCATAATCAGGATCACGAGCACGCTCATGGAGGTCATCATCACCACCATGGCCCCGGTCACCATCACCACCACCATCACGACGGAAGCCACGATCATGGGCCTGGCGATACGGGCCTGCTCGACTGCAGTGCAGACGCCGCCGGCCAACAGATCGCGGGCATGAGCAGCGATCGCATCATCCAGATCGAACGCGATATTCTCGGCAAGAACGACAGACTCGCCGCCGACAACCGCGCTCGCTTCCGTGCCGACGGCGTGCTCGCCTTCAACTTGGTTTCGAGCCCCGGAGCCGGCAAAACCTCGCTGCTAGTCCGCACCGTCAGTGAGCTGAAGGACAGTTTCCCGATCGGCGTGATCGAGGGTGACCAGCAAACCTCCAACGATGCCGAGCGCATCCGCGCAACCGGCGTGCCGGCGATCCAGGTCAACACCGGAAAGGGCTGCCATCTCGACGCGGCCATGGTCGGTGAAGCCTATGACCGGCTGCCCTGGCTGAACGGTGGGGTCGTGTTCATCGAGAATGTCGGTAATCTCGTCTGTCCGGCGGCATTCGACCTCGGTGAAGCCTGCAAGATCGTGGTGTTCTCGACCACCGAAGGCGAGGACAAGCCGCTGAAATATCCGGACATGTTCGCTGCCTCCGCGCTTATGCTGATCAACAAGATCGATCTTGCGCCCGTGCTCGATTTCGACCTCGCCAGGACCATCGAATATGCGCGGCGGGTCAATCCCAGGATCGAGGTGCTGACGGTGTCGGCGCGCACCGGCGAAGGCTTCCTGGCCTTCTATGCCTGGCTCCGCAAGCGGGCTTCGAAGGCGAAGCCGGCCGAGATGACGGCAGCGGAGTGAGGATGAGCGACAAGGCCACAGCGCGGGACGGACAGCGGCTGCGCCTGCATGTGCGTGGCGCCGTGCAGGGCGTCGGCTTTCGTCCCTACGTCTATGGTCTCGCCACCCGCTATCGCCTCGGCGGCTTCGTCGCCAACGATCCGAACGGCGTTCTTATCGAAGTCGAAGGCGAGCGGGCGTCCGATTTCGTCGCCGCGCTGCCACTGGAAAAGCCGCCGCTTGCCAGGATCGACGAGATCTCGGTTCAGCCGATCGGCGCCGCCGCCACCGAGGAGTTCTCGATTCGCACCAGCGAGCAGGGTAGGGTGTCGACGCGCATCGTCGCGGACGCCGCGACTTGCCGGGAATGCCTGAGCGAGCTGTTCGATCCGGCAAGCCGATTCCACCGCTATCCCTTCATCAACTGCACGCATTGCGGTCCGCGCTACACCATCGCCGAGCGGCTGCCCTATGATCGTCCGGCCACCGCAATGAAGCGCTTTGCGATGTGCGCAGCCTGTGCCGCTGATTATGCTGACCCCGGCAGTCGCCGCTTCCATACCGAGGCGATTGCGTGCCCGCGATGCGGGCCGCGGCTCAGCCATGGCATCGCCGAGATCGCCGCCGCCGTCGCGGGCGGCAAGATTGTCGCGATCAAGGGCCTCGGCGGTTATCAGCTCATCTGCGATGCTCACAATGATGCGGCCGTGCGGCAACTGCGCCTGCGCAAGCAGCGCGATCAGAAGCCCTTCGCCGTCATGGTCGGTACGCTGGAGGCAGTCGCCGAGTTCGCCGAGGCCGACGCTGTCGAACTTGCGCTGCTCGAGTCACGGCCGCGGCCGATCGTGTTGCTGACGTCGCGCGGGCGCCTTGTGCAGTCAATCGCGCCGGAGCTGGCGCGCATCGGCATCATGCTGCCGGTCGCACCGCTTCACCACCTGATTTTCGATGCGCTGAATGCGGCGCATGCGCCGGTCGGCGAGAGCTGGGCGATTGTCGCGACCAGCGCCAATCTCAGCGGCGAGCCGCTGCTGATCGATAATCGCGAAGCGGAGCAACGACTTGCCGGCATCGCCGATCTCATCGTCACGCATGACCGCGACATCGTCACCCGCGCCGATGATTCCTTGGCTGCGGTGGTCGCCGGACGGCCCCAGTTCATTCGGCGTGCGCGAGGCTATGTCCCGGAGCCTGTCCGGCTTGCGCGCTCGGTGGCGCCCCTGCTTGCCGTCGGCGGAGCGCTGAAGTCGACGGTGGCGGTGACGCGCGGCAACGAGGCCTTTGTCTCCCAGCACATCGGCGACCTCGACACCGCAGAAGGCATCCGATTCTTCGAGGAAACTGTGGACCATCTGCTGTCTACCCTCGACGTCGAGCCTGTCGCCCTGATCCACGACTTGCATCCGAACATGGCATCGACCCGTTTCGCCGAGGCACGCGGGACCAGGCTGATCGCGGTCCAGCACCATCACGCCCATGCGGCCTCGGTGATGGCGGAGCATGGCATCGCAGGTCCGGTGCTTGCCTTAGTGCTTGACGGGTTCGGCTACGGCAGCGACGGCGGCAATTGGGGGGGCGAACTGCTTGCCTGTGAAGGCGCGCGGTTCCGGCGGCTCGGGCATCTGGCGCCGCTGAAGATGCCGGGCGGCGATCGGGTCGCGCGCGAGCCGTGGCGGATGGCCGCCAGCGTGCTGCACGCGCTTCGGCGCGGCGATGCGATTGCGTCTCGCTTTGCGGCACAGCCGCAGGCCGCGCGCCTATCGGCTCTGCTCGAACAACCCGGTATGCCCACGACGACCAGCGCCGGCCGGCTGTTCGATGCGGCCGCAGGGCTGCTCGGGGTCTGCACCGTACAAACCTACGAAGGCGAGGCTGCCATGAAGCTAGAGGCGCGGGTCCGCGAGCCGCGCGTTGTGTCCGGCGGCTGGGTGATCGAGAATGGCGTGCTGTCGCTGCTCCCATTGCTCGACCGTCTGGTGGTCGATGCGCCGGATCCCACCGACGGGGCCGGGCTGTTTCACGGCACCTTCGCTGCCGCTTGCGTCGATTGGATCTCCCAAGCGGCTCGTGAGACCGGACTTGAGACCGTCGCCTTGAGCGGCGGCTGCTTCCTGAACGCCCGCCTCAGCACCGGGATTTCGCGCGGTTGCATCGCTGCCGGGCTCACCCCGCTCTTGCCGCGCCAACTGCCGCCGAATGATGGCGGCCTAAGCCTGGGTCAGGCCTGGATCGCGGGGCTGCAACTTCTCGAACACCAAGGCTTAGAAGGAACCGCCTGATGTGTCTTGCCATACCCGCCGAGGTGACAAAGCTCCTGCCTGACGACATGGCCATTGTGTCCATCGACGGCGTCAGCAAGGAGATCTCCGTCGCGCTCATCGAGGATCTCGCCATCGGCGACTACGTGATCATCCATGTCGGCTACGCGCTTACCAAAATCGATCCGGAAGAGGCGCAACGGACGCTGGAATTGCTGCACGAGCTTAGCGCCGAGGCCCTGGGAGCCATGCCATGAAGTATGCCGACGAGTTCCGCGACAAGGAGATCGCGCTCGGGCTTGCGAACGCGATCCAGTCCGAAGCAGATCCGCAGCGCCCCTATCGCTTCATGGAATTCTGCGGCGGCCACACGCATGCGATCTCGCGTTATGGCCTGGAGGACATGCTGCCTAAAAACGTGCGGATGATCCACGGTCCGGGTTGCCCGGTTTGCGTACTGCCGGCGGGGCGCATCGACATGGCGATCCGACTGGCCGAACGGCCCGAAATCATCTTCTGCGTCTATGGCGATCTGATGCGCGTGCCGGGCTCGCAAGGCGCCTCGTTGCTGAAGGCAAAGGCGAAAGGCGCCGACATCCGCATGGTCTATTCCACCATCGATGCGCTCAGGATCGCCGAGGAGAATCCGCAGCGCCAGATCGTATTCTTCGCCATCGGCTTCGAAACGACGACGCCGCCCACTGCGGTCATGATCCGTTTGGCCGAAAAGAAGCAGCTCGCCAATTTCAGCGTCTTCTGCAACCACGTGCTGACGCCGCCGGCGATGCAGAACATCTTGGAGAGCCCGGATATTCGCAACATCGGCCGGGTCGAGATCGACGGCTTTGTCGGACCTGCGCATGTCTCGACTATTATCGGGACGGCTCCTTACGAGTTCTTCGCGGAAGAATTCGGCAAGCCGGTCGTGATCTCGGGCTTCGAGCCTCTCGACATGATGCAGGCGATCCTGATGCTGGTGCGGCAGGTCAATGAGAACCGGCACGAGGTCGAGAACCAGTACAGCCGCGCTGTAAAGCGTGACGGCAATCTGCGCGCCAAGGAGGAGGTCTCCGACATTTTCGAGCTGCGCGACCAGTTCGAATGGCGCGGGCTCGGGCAGGTACCCTATAGCGGCCTGAAGCTGAAGCGCGCTTTCGCGAAATACGATGCCGAAGCGCGCTTCGACATGAAGGAGCTCCGCGTTGCCGACAATCCGGCCTGTGAATGCGGCGCCATCCTGCGCGGCGTGAAGAAACCGGTCGATTGCAAGCTGTTCGGCACGGTCTGCACGCCGGAAACGCCGATAGGGTCTTGCATGGTCTCGTCCGAGGGCGCCTGCGCTGCGCACTGGACCTATGGCCGCTTCCGCGACCATCAGCAGAGGCGGGCATCATGAAGGCCCATCAACGCAAGCTCGACATCAAGAACGGCTGCGTAGACCTGTCCCACGGCTCTGGCGGCCGCGCGATGGCACAGCTGATCTCGGGTCTTTTCCACTCGGCCTTCGGCAACGAATGGCTGGCGCGCGGCAATGACCAGTCGGCCTTCGATGTCGCAGCCGGACGCATGGTCATGACGACCGACGGTTACGTGGTCTCGCCGCTATTCTTCCCGGGCGGCAATATCGGCTCGCTCGCCGTGCACGGCACGGTCAACGACATCGCCATGGCCGGCGCGCGGCCGCTCTACCTCTCGGCGAGCTTCATCATCGAGGAGGGCTTTCGCTTCTCCGACCTGAAGATGATCGCGGAATCTATGGGCGAGGCGGCGCGCGCGGCCGGCGTCCATATCATCACGGGCGATACCAAGGTGGTCGAGCGCGGCAAGGCCGACGGCCTCTTCATCTCGACCGCCGGCGTCGGCGTCGTACCCGATGGCCTCGATCTATCCGCCGAGAAGGCTCGCGTCGGCGATCGCGTCCTGATCTCCGGCACGCTCGGGGACCACGGCGTCGCTATCATGTCGAAGCGGCAGAACCTCGCCTTCGAGACCGAGATCGTCTCGGACTCAGCCTCGCTGCATGATCTCGTGGCAAAGATGGTCACCGCAGGCGGAGAGGGCATCCGCCTGATGCGCGATCCGACCCGCGGCGGGCTAGCCGCCGCGCTCAACGAGATCGCCCAGCAGTCTGGCCTCGGCTTCCGTGTGCAGGAGGAGGCGATCCCAGTGAAGCCGGGCGTGGCCGCGGCCTGCGAACTGCTGGGCCTCGACCCGCTCTATGTGGCCAACGAAGGCAAGCTGGTTGCAATTGTGGCCCCGGAGGCGGCCGCTGCCGTGCTCGCGACGATGCGCGCGCATCCGCTCGGCTGTGATGCGGCCGACATCGGCGAGGCCGTGGCCGACGATCACCATTTCGTGCAGATGGCGACGAGCTTTGGCGGTGGCCGGATCGTCGACTGGCTGTCGGGCGAACAACTGCCGAGGATCTGCTGAGGCCGGTCATGCGCATCCTGCTTCTCACGCACTCCTTCAACAGCCTGACGCAACGGCTCCACGTCGAGCTCAGGGAGGGCGGCCACGAGGTCTCGGTCGAGCTGGATATCCACCCCGACGTTACGCGCGAAAGCGTGGCGCTGTATCAGCCAGATCTGGTGATCGCGCCGTTCCTCAAGCGCGCAATCCCCGAAGATGTCTGGCGTAGCGTGCGCTGCCTGATCGTCCATCCCGGTCCGCCCGGCGACCGCGGTCCGGCGGCGCTCGACTGGGCGATTCTGGAAGGTGTTTCCAATTGGGGCGTGACTGTGCTTCAGGCCGACGGCGGGTTCGACGCTGGTCCGATCTGGGCTTTCAGAACCTTCCCGATGCGGTGCGCGGCTAAATCCAGCATCTACCGCAACGAGGTCACGACGTGCGCGGTCGCGGCGGTGCTCGAAGCCATTGCAGCAATCGAAGCCGGACAGCCGACACCGTCGCCGATGCCTGCCGATGATCCCCGCATTCGGGTGCGCGGGCCCTGCCGGCAGGCCGACCGGATGATCGATTGGCAGCACGACACGAGCGAGACCGTCCTGCGCAAGATCCACAGTGCAGACGGAATGCCGGGCTTGGTCGACAGCTTGTTCTTCAAAGATGTCAGGCTGTTCGACGCCCACGAGGCGCGCGGCATCTCCGGTGTGCCCGGAACCATTGTGGCGCATTGCGATGGAGCCTTGGCCCGGGCCACGGTCGATGGTGCCGTCTGGATCGGCCATGTGCGGCAGCTTGTACCGAAAAGCCTGAAACGATCCGCAGCAAAGGTCTTTGCGGAGCAGGCGATGCGCCTGCCGTACCGACCCGATTGCGGCTATGCGCCCATACGATATCGCGAGCAGGGCGAGGTCGGCGAGTTGCAGTTTTCCTTTTACAATGGCGCCATGGCGACCTCTGACTGCGAAGCGTTGTTGAACGCCTACCGAGCTGCGCTGGCCCGCCCAACCAAGGTGCTTCTCCTGACCGGTGGACGTGATTACTGGTCCAACGGCATTCACCTCGCCGAGATCGAGGCGGCTGACAGCGCTGCGGACGAGTCTTGGCGCAACATCAATGCGATCGACGATCTTGCGCACACTGTCATCGAGACCACCGATCGGCTCGTCGTTTCCGTCATTCGCGGCAACGCCGGGGCGGGAGGGGTATTTTTAAGTCTCGCTGCCGACGAGGTCTGGGCGAGCGATCAGGTCGTCCTGAATCCACATTATAAGGACATAGGCAATCTCTTCGGCTCGGAATACTGGACTTATCTGCTGCCGCGCCGCGCGGGTGCAGCGAACGCCACCCGGATCACGCAATGCCGCCTGCCGATGGGCGTGGCAGAGGCGGGGCGCCTTGGCATCATCGATCGTGCTCTGTCGGGCGGGGAGCTGGCGGAGGGCCGCCTCATGAGCCTTGCCGCGAGCATGGCGGCGGATGAACGCTTTGCGACGCGTCTTGCTGACAAGCAGCGACGTCGCGCAGCGGACGAAGCCCACAAGCCCTTGCAGGCCTATCGCGACGAGGAGCTGCGGCGGATGCGGCTTAATTTCTACGGATTCGATCCGAGTTACCACGTCGCCCGCTACAACTTCATTCACAAGGTGCCGAAGTCGCGCACGCCACTCACAATCGCACCCCATAGGTCGCCTCGCGCGCTCGACAAATCTACCCGCATGGCGGTGCGCATATGAGCTTCCAGGGTACTATTTTGGTAGTCGACGACGAGGTCAGGTCACAGGAGGCGCTACGCCGCGTCCTCAACGAGGATTTTGAGGTACTCTGCGCCGGCAGCGCAGCAGACGCTGAAAAGCTGCTCGAAGGGGAGATCGTCCACGCCATCATCTGCGATCAGCGCATGCCGCACGAATCCGGCGTCAGTTTCCTCAAGCGGGTGCGCGAGCTCTGGCCCGATCCGGTTCGCATGATCATCTCCGGCTATTCGGAATCGGACGACATCATCGCAGGGCTCAATGAGGCGGGCATCTATCAATACATCACGAAGCCCTGGCAGCCGGACCGGCTGATCGACATTGTCAAGGAGGCGGTCCAGCTCTATCGGCTTCAGAAGGAGACAGAGACCGCAGGGGTCGACGTCAAAGCAACGCCCGAGCACATCAAGAGGGTCGTTTCGGTCAAGCGCGGCGCAGCTAAGCATCTCTATGACTTCAACCGAATTGTGCACGCCCCGGACAGCCCGATGCATGCGGTCATTGAACTCGGCCGGCGGGCGGCCGAATACGACATCTCCGTGCTGATCACGGGCGAATCCGGAACCGGCAAAGAGCTGCTGGCACGCGCGATCCACTACGGCTCAGCCCGAGCCGGTAAGGCTTTCGTCGTTGAGAACTGTGGGGCGCTGCCTGACGAGCTCCTCGAAAGCGAGTTGTTCGGGTGTAAGAAGGGCGCTTTCACAGGCGCCTACCAGGATCGCATCGGTCTGTTCGAAGTTGCCGATGGCGGTACCATCTTCCTTGATGAAATCGGAGAGACCTCGCCGGCGTTTCAGGTGAAGCTGCTCCGCGTGCTGCAGGAGAGCGAGATCCGTCCGCTGGGCGCGCAACGTGTAAGGAAAGTCGACGTCCGTGTGGTGGCAGCCACCAATCGGGATCTTGAGGCCGAGGTGGAGGCGGGCCGCTTCCGCCGTGATCTCTATTACCGGCTGGCGGCGTTCCCGGTTCACATGCCGGCGCTTTGGGAGCGGCCGATGGATATACCCTTGATCGCAGAAGGAGTACTGTCTCAAGTCAAGACTTCCTTCAACCGGCCAGGTCTGCGCTTTGCCTCCGCTGCTCTTGAGGGCTTCGTCAAATACCTTTGGCCAGGGAACGTGCGCGAACTGCAGAACGAGATCCAGCGTATGGCCGTGCTGGCTGACTCGGACGAATTGCAGGCTCCCACGCTGCTCGGCCGGCGCAACGGCAGGCGGACCGCCACGGGGGTCATACAGAACCTGAACGGCGCAGCGAGCCTGAAGGACAGGGTGGAGGATCTGGAGAAGTCGGTTATCATCAACTCCCTGGAGAAGTATGAGGGCAATATCAGCCGGGTTGCCAGCGAGCTCGGCCTGTCCCGGGTAGGCCTGCGGAACAAGCTGTCCAGGTATGATTTGAGAAAAAATGGCAAAGGCGACGCATTCTCCTGACGGATCCGACTCGCTGCTCAAGTTGATCAGCGATCGCGGTGCTATCGAGTTCGACCACGAGCGTGAGGGCGCTTGGATCGAAGTCATCCGCAAGATGGATGAGGTTTATTCCGACCTATTGCGTTATGAGGTCGATCTGGAACACAAGAATGCCGAGCTCGAGGAAGCTCAAGCATTTGTCACCAACGTCATCGAATCTGTCTCTGATATCCTCATCGTTTGCGACGCGAAAGGCCAGATCCAGCAAGTCAATTCCGCTTTACAGCGCACGCTTGACCGCGCCAATGACGAAATCGTCGGCTGGAGGATGGCAGACATCATTGACGCTGCCGATGGCGCCAAGCTCATGTCGCTCCTCAAGCCTCGGAGCCCGTCCGAGGTTGTGGATGGCGAACTCCGTTTCTTGACCGAAGGCGGCAGCTCAGACCTGTTCGCAATCAACAGCTCGCCCCGACACGACCATCGGGGCCGCTTCATTGGCGTGGTTCTGACTGGAAGGCCTATCGGCGAGCTTCGCCGAGCCTATGAAGCATTGCACACGGCTCATCAGGAGCTACAGCGAGTGCAGCGTCAATTGGTAGAACAGGAGAAAATGGCAAGTCTCGGCCGACTGGTGGCCGGTGTCGCTCACGAACTTAATAATCCCATCAGCTTCGTCTATGGAAACGTGCACACCTTGATGCGCTATCGCACGGCGCTGACATCCTACCTTGATGCCGTCCACGGCACATCGATAAGCTCCGAAGCTGCAGCCTTGAAGAAAAGCCTCCGCATTGACGCCATTCTAGAGGATCTCGGCCCGCTCCTGGACGGGACAATGGAAGGCGCCGTGCGCATTAGCGAAATTGTAAAAAACTTACGCCGGCTTTCCCTCAGCAAGCTCGGGGAGTTTGATCGCGTCAACATCGAGCCTCTGATCAACACCGCCGTGCTCTGGGCAGTCCGCACGAAGCAGGTTCGCCTCGACATTCACATGGACATCGAGGCGGATCTTTGGACTTGCGGGAATGAAGGGCAGCTCCACCAGGTTATCGTAAATCTCGTCGAAAACGCAATTGACGCGACGCGCGGCACTCAGGAGCCACGGCTAAAGATATCGGCTCGCCGCAATCAGAACGAGATCCTGATTCGTTTGTCCGATAACGGGCCCGGGATCGAACAGCACAACATAGGTCGCATATTTGAGCCGTTCTTTACGACCAAGCGCGTTGGAGAGGGCACCGGGCTCGGCCTTTGGATCAGCTACGGAATCGTGCGCGAACATGGTGCCGAACTGACTGTTGTCAACGCACCAGAGGGAGGGGCAATATTCTCCTTCGCTCTCCCGGCGGCGTAGAGTTAGTCAGGGCTGCGACGGTTCGGCGCCGCTTCCGCCCTCAGGGCTTCTAATTTACTCGCTAGCGCGAGGTTCGGCCGCTGGCCAGGCTGTCGGCCAAGCCGGATGCGGAGGCTGTCGGCGCGAGATTAACGATCTCGACGTCCTGGAGCGCTAGCGCGTACGACCACATTCGACGTTCTCGTCAACAAGGCCGGTCAGTCGCAGCGTAGCAACATCCTAGACCTTGCGTCTGACGAAATCCACGCGCTGCTCGACGTCAATCTGCGCGCGGCACTGCACGTGAAACGGCTGATCGTGACAAGAATGCCGATGCGCGCCGCTACGTGGTTGACGTCTGGTCGGTCGCTGGCCACTACGCCTTTCCAGAACGCCCTGGCTTTCTTCATCCCTAGCCATCATGCCACCAAGGCCAGCGTATTGCGCGTTCGCGGGCTGAGCCCCGTTCTTTACTGATCTCGCGCTCGCGTCACCGAGATCTCGCCCGGTCGTGTGGCGACAAGCATCTTTAAGTGCGTTCGATACACTTCAACTCCGAGGACATCGCCCATGCCGTTGCCATCGCGCAGGTGTCACGGAAAGAGCACCTCCCTTTCCCGCTCCGGAGCTCTAATAATGGAGACCGCCATCGAGACTGCCGCTCAGCGGTTCGCGAGGCCCCGCAACGCACAATCAATGGATGGCGCGTTTTGTCCTAGCATGGGCCATTTTTTGTGCTGAGGGTCGGCCTATGCCTTGGATGCATACTGACCTTGATAGAATGAATTTGATCCAAAATAGCCCGCCCCTTAGCGTTGCTAATTAGCACCGTCGAGCTGTGGCGGCAGGAAAGCAACACTTTACGAGTTGCGAAACTGCCGCCCAGCTTCCCGTGTCGAGCCCAAGCACGCTTCGCGGTTTGCCGTGCTGGCCAATGGAAGACGTCGGTGCCGCGTCATTGAGGTCTAATTTCCTACCCTCAACAGCACGCGGCCGAGTGAAACACGTGCCCCTGAAGGCAAGGGCTACCAATAGGGAGGAGAAATAGATGGGACCGTGGCGAGTAAACGGGTTCACCAGTCAAATCGCGAAAGTTGTTGCCCTATCAGCAATTGTAGGGCTTTCCATTGCCTCCTGGAGGGTAGTGAGTGCAGCAGAGATCCAGGTGCCCGACGCAGTCAAAACGGCGGGAGTCCTGCGCATGGGTCTCAGCAATGCATTGCCACCGCTGCAGTTCAAGGATCCGGAGACGGGCGAATTCAGAGGGATGAATGTAGATATTGGCCGGGAAATCGCAGCACGTTTGGGCGTCAAGGCCGAATTCAATGAAATGCTATTTGCGCAGTACATCCCGTCACTGCAGACCGGTCGGATCGATATCATCATGGGTGGACTTAGCGACCTCCCTGAACGTCATTCCATTATGGAGATGGTCGATTACTTCAGGGATTTCTATCAGGTCTACGCACTTTCCAATTCTCAGCTAAAGGAGTTGTCCGATCTTTGCGGTAAGCGGGCCGGCGCCATTCGGTCCACTGTTTGGTACAAAGTGATGCTTGCAAAGAGCGAGTCGGACTGCGTTCAGAAGGGAATGCCGGCTGTGAAGTTGATTGGCACCGAATCAACGCCAGATACGCGGCTGCAGCTAACGCAAGGCCGAATTGATGCAGCACTGCAGGGCTTCGTCGAGGTTCCTTACATGATTGCGGAGTCCAAAGGCCTTTACAAGACGATCGGCGAGCCCTTCGCGCCAGAATTCAAGGCAATTGGTGTGCGTAAGGGCGATGTCGCGCTGCGTGACGCGATCGCCGACGCTCTGGATGCGATGATTAAGGACGGCACTTATGCAAAGATCCTGGCTAGATATCAGTTGAGCAAACTCGCTATTTCGGAAGTATATCTAAATTCGGAACCGCGAAAATGAGCGCGGTGTCAAACAAGCCTGTACGATCGAGCAGCGGTTCCTCCACTCTCTTTTCACGGCCCGATCTGTCGTTGGTCGAGATCGTGCCGCCGCGTTACGTCGGCCGCTGGATAATGGGCGTACTAGTTCTTGGTCTGTTGGTCCTTATTGTAAGGGCCTTCGCTAACGCGCAGATCGAATGGAACGTTGTTGCCAAATACTTAGCGGCGCCTACAATTCTCGCGGGCTTCTGGCATACGATGATCTTGTCCGTGCTGGCGATGATTGTCGGTGTCGCGCTCGGCTTGGCTATCTCGATTATGCGAATGTCGGATAATCCGCTCCTAGTCATCGTCGCATTTGGCTACCAATGGTTCTTTCGCGGGACGCCGGTAATCCTCCAGCTTCTGATTTGGTATAATCTAGCCTTAATCATCCCAGTCATCGGCATTCCCGGTCTGTGGACGGCCCCGACTGTCGATGTCATCACGCCCTTTTGGGCCGCGCTGCTTGGCCTTGGCATCAATCAGGGTGCCTATACCTCGGAGGTCATTCGCGCCGGAATCCTCTCGGTTGATGCGGGCCAGCACGAAGCGGCACAGTCGATTGGCATGACCCGTCTACACGCGCTCTGGAGAATCGTCCTACCTCAAGCAATGCGCGTGATAGTTCCGCCGATTGGTAACGAGTTTATTGGAATGGTAAAAATGACGTCACTCGCCAGCGTGATCCAGTACACCGATTTACTTTACAGCGCACAGAACGTGTACTTCGTCAATCAGCGCGTGATTGAGCTACTGATCGTAGCAGGCGCTTGGTATCTCCTCGCTGTCTCCATTCTCACGCCGCTTCAGTTGCTGCTCGAATGGCGGTTCGCGCGGGGAACATCTGTCGTGAGGGTCCGATGACCAAGCCTTTGCTCTCAATGAGAAGAGTTAAGAAGCGGTATGGAAATCTACAAGTTCTGGACGGCGTCTCCCTCGACGTCATGCCCAATGAAGTAGTGTGTTTGATCGGCTCATCAGGCTCAGGCAAAACGACGCTCTTGAGATGTATTAATCAACTGGTTTCCGTCGACTCAGGACATATCTGGATAGACGACGAAATCGTGGGCTATCGCCAAGTGGGGTCGCAATTGCGGCCACTAGGCGGTGCGGAACTCGCCCGCCAGCGGACGAAGACCGCGATGGTGTTTCAACGATTTAATCTCTTTCCCCATATGACTGCTCTTGACAATGTCATTGAGGGACCCGTGCGTGTCTTAAAGCGCAATAAGGCTGACGTCGTTTGTGAGGCGGAAGCCCTCCTAGCACGCGTAGGCTTATCCGAGAAGCGTAACGCGTACCCTTCCAGCCTGTCTGGCGGCCAGCAACAACGTGTGGCCATCGCGCGGGCTATGGCTATGCACCCGCGCCTTATGCTCTTCGACGAGCCGACATCTGCACTCGATCCTGAACTCGTTGCCGAAGTCCTCGCGGCGATGAAGGAATTGGCACGCACCGGCATGACTATGGTGGTCGTTACGCACGAACTTGGATTTGCGAGCGAGGTCGCAGATCGCGTGATCTTTATGGAACAAGGCCAAATCGCAGAAGAAGGCACTGCCCGAGAGGTTCTTATGCACCCCAAGGGCGCAAGGACCAAAGAGTTCATTTCGGCGGTGCTCGATTAACACGCAGCATCTCTACATACGACCAGAGAGGAATTGAGGAACGAAATGGCAAAGGAAATCGCTTTCGCCGCACTCATACATGCAGCCGGTAGCGCAAGTGCCGCGTGGCGCCATCCAGATACGGATCCAAAGAAGGCGTTGAGTCTTCAGTACTACACAGAGCTCGCAAAGCTATGTGAAGCAGGCCGCTTCGATCTGATGTTTCTAGCGGACAGTCCGGGCGTTGATGTCGACAATCTCCACGCAATGGCGCAATGGCCACGCGGGCAAAACGTACTTGAGCCCTTGACGCTTCTCTCTGCGCTAGCTGCGAGCACAGAAGAGCTTGGCCTCGGCGCCACGGTATCTGCGAGCTTCACTGAGCCGTTTAATATCGCCCGGCAATTCGCATCGCTCGATCACCTTTCGGGAGGGCGAGCAGCGTGGAACGTTGTGACGACTGCAAACCAGTATTCATGCCGCAACTATGGCTATAAGACGATGCCGCCACACGACGAGCGCTATGCCAGAGCCAGAGAAGCCCTGGAGGTGGTCCGAGCTTACTGGGATACTTGGGACGATGATGCCTTCATCTTCGACAAGGCAAGAGCTATGAACTTCGATCCGAACCGATTTCACCACGTTCGATACGAAGGGAAACATTTCAAGGTACAAGGCGGACTCAATATTGCACGTGCTCCGCAGGGGCAACCCGTCATTATCCAGGCGGGCGCGTCCTCGGTGGGTAGGGAATTTGCCGCAGAAACCGCTGAGGTCGTCTTCGGAACGGGCGCAACTCTTGAGGAGGCTGCGTCCCTCTACAAGGATATCAAAAGCAGGATGGCGAAGTACCGCCGTGATCCTTCCGAACTTAAGGTACTCGCCGGCTTCCGCGCGATGGTCGGTTCAACCGAAGCAGAAGCGAAGGAAAAGCTTCGCCTACTAAACAGTGTGATGCCGATTGAAGCCAAGGTCGCGTATGTCAGTACGGACCTTGAAGTCGACCTGTCGAAGCTGCCACTGGACGAACTCGTTCCCGAACAGATGATCCCGACTTCCTCAAACCTTCATCAGGGTTATTTCAATATACTTGCGGACATGATCCGATCGCGTAAATTCACGCTAAGGGAGATTGCACAGCGCTACGAACGCGGATTCGAGATTTTCTGTGGCACTCCAAGCCAGATCGCCGACGAGATGGAACGTTGGATCGACAATGAAGCTGGAGATGGGTTTATGATAACGTTCCCTTACATGCCGACCTGCCTGGAAGATTTTGTGTCGATGGTAGTCCCCGTGCTCCAGGAACGCGGACTTATGCGCAAAAGCTACCGCGGCAAGACACTTCGCGAAAACCTCGGGTTACGCTATCCCAAAAACGTCAATACGAAACGTCCAGCTACAGGCGTTCCATAAGAGATCTCGTGGCGCGCCGCCTTTGTCGAGCCTTTCAATGCGCATACAAAAGGGCCGCGGTGCAACAAAGCGCCGCGGCCTTTCTTATTGTGGGAGCTGAAGTTCATCCGTCGAACGACTTGACGCATGGCCGAGAATACCATTTGATTTATTCGAATCGGGCTTATGCATCTAAAATGTAAATTTGTTTGGGCGGCATATGGCTAGAGCGCTCAGTTCCCGCGAGATCGATGCGTTTCGGGCTATGATGCAATGTGGGACAACGCTTGCCGCAGCCGAAATTCTAAATACAACGCAACCGTCGGTGAGCCGGCTGTTGGCGCAAGCGCAAGACGCTGTGAAATTTCGACTGTTCGATTATCGACGGGGCCGTTTGGTTCCAACCCCTGAAGCCAAAATGCTCTTTGAAATCGTCCAAAAGCACTATCTTGGCTTGGAAACGATACAGCAAGCCGCTGAAAGTATCAGGTCATCCGGCACCGGCCTATTGCGCATCGCTGCCACTCCGTCCCTGGCTATGGGCGTTATTCCAACGATCATGAAGGCATTCCGGCAGTCTAGCCCCGGTGTGAGCATCAACCTTCAGACGGGAGGGTCGCTGCAGATCAGAGACGGGCTCCTCAATGGCATTTATGATGTTGGCCTGACGACGAGCGGAGCTCATTTCCGAACAGGAGAGTTCGAAATCGAGGTGTGTGACGAATCTGAGGCCCTATGTGCGGTCTGCGCAAACAGCCCGCTTGCTTCGAAGAAGGAGGTTGCGGTCTCTGATTTTCAAGAGGCAACGCTGCTCACTCTCAATCGTGGAGACGATCTAAGTGATTTGTGGCGTCAGACACTCGCGCAGCACGGCGTGAAACCCTCGTCCGAGATCGAGGTCACCTATTCGGCGATCCTCTGTTCGCTCGCCGCCGCCGACCTTGGCATCGGCGTCGTAAGTCCCTACATCAAACCGCTTATTTCCGATAACGTTCGATTTGTTCGTATTTCGCCGAGAATCTCGGTTAAGATGTTCGCAATCTTTCCGGGACATCTTGTGAAGTCATCGCTGTCGCAGCGTTTCACGCGTAGCTTGAAGGAAACGTTCCTGCACAACGACCCCCATGTCGTGAAGTGCGGCGACTGCACGGAGTAAGCCCCCTAGCGGGATTTCGGATCGAGCTAGGCAACTCTCGCGGGCCGACGTGCCCGCCAAACAATCCCAATGCTATATCACCCGCGTATAGAGCGTGCAGCAAGAAGAATTGGCTGACGCGTTTAGCCTGACTTAATGTCCCGCAGAATGCCCGAGCTGGTGCGACTGTCGCGCAGCGCTTCGTGGGCGAGTGCAAGACCGTAGGGCAAGGCCGCGGGCGCTCCAAGGAGACTGACACGTGCTTGATGCAATCCAGCTTGAATTGATTTGGCGAAGGCTGATTTCTCTGACTGAAGAGGCCGCTACGACGCTGCTGCGTACCTCCTTCTCATCCGTCGTTCGCGAGTCTAATGATTTTGCGTGCGTTCTCATGGATGCCGAAGGACGCTCGTTAGCGCAACCCGCTAACAGCATTCCATCCTTTATCGGTACCGTTCCGCGGACGGTTCGTGGCTTTCTCAAACAGTTTCCACATGAGACCCTCTCCGAGGGCGATATCCTGATCACCAACGATGTCTGGCTTGGCACCGGCCATCTGCCCGATATCACGGTAGCCAAGCCCATTTTCTTGAATGGCAATATTGTTGCGTTCGCTGGGTCGGTCACGCACGCTCCTGACATTGGTGGACGCATCCGTTCTGCCGATGCACGCGAGGTGTACGAGGAGGGATTCCAAATCCCAATGATGAAGGTGGTTGAGGCGGGTCGAATGAACCGCACATTTGAAAGCCTGCTTCGCCAGAACGTTCGTACGCCAGATCAGACGGTAGGCGACCTTTATGCGCAGTTTTCTGCACTGCATCTGATGGAGGTGCGCCTCATTTCTTTGCTAAAGGAGTGGGAGCTCCGTTCATTCTCCGAAGTGTCTCAACAGATCCGCGGTCGGACGGAAGCCGCGATGCGGCGTGCGATTTCCGCAATACCGGATGGCGTCTATCATGCCACCGCCGTCAGCGATGGATTTGAAAATAGCATCGTGTTGCGGATGGCGCTTAAAGTTCATGGTGATGAAATCGAGGTTGATTACCGAGGTACAGATCCTCAAGTGCAGCGCTCCATCAACGTCTGCGCTGCTTATACGACGGCATACACTGCCTATGGAATCAAAGCCGTTCTTACGCCCGACACGCCAAACAATGACGGTGCGTTGGAACCGCTCAATATTCATGCACCTCTTGGCTCAATTCTTAATTCAAAGCCGCCCGCAGCGGGCGGGGCACGCGCACTTATCGGACATTTCCTGCCGGCGATGGTCTTGCGTGCGCTGTCACAAGTCGTGCCGGAGAGAGTCATCTCCGACGTCGGCTCACCTCTCTGGTGCGTAAACCTGGCCGGCGTCAAAGAGGATGGAAAGACTTTCGCTAACTTATTCTTCCTGAACGGAGGCTATGGGGCCAGCGCGGCCTCGGACGGCGCAAGCGTGTTGTCTTGGCCGAGCAACATTTCCTCCACGCCCGTCGAGGTGCTGGAACGAACCGCGCCGATCAGAATTTGCCACCGCCGAATCCGATCGCGGACAGCGGGCAGCGGTCGGTTCACAGGGGGGGCTGGGCAGGAGTTTCTCTTCGAGAATCTAAATAAAGGGCCTACCATAATTTCCTTTATGGCTGAACGAACTAAGCCAGAAGCTGTGGCGAATGGCTTAGCAGGCGGCGATCCCGGCGCTGCCGGTGAGATCCAGATCAACACCGTTCGGGTTGATCCCAAGATACAACACACTATCGACTTTGGTGCCCGCGTTCTGCTGCGCACACCTGGCGCTGGCGGATTTGGTGTTCCGATCCGCGCTCAGGAAGCGCTGGCCGAAGCCGATGGCGCCAAAGATTTTGTATAAGAAGGGTTAGATCCGATATGTACTCGCTTGGTATCGATATTGGCGGCACGTTCACCGACATTGTCCTCTATTGCACTGATGATGGTCGCGTTGTCGCACACAAGGAGCTGACGACGCCCCATGATCCAACAATTGGAGCCCTCGCCGGCGTAAAGCAGGTCGTTAACGCCAGCGGCACCGATCCCGATCAGATTGGTCGCGTGGTCCATGCGACAACGTTGTTCACTAACGCTCTCATCGAGCGTCGTGGCGCAAGGACCGGATTGATCACAACGAGCGGCTTTAGGGATACGCTCGACTTACAGCGGGAGTTTAAATACGATCTGTATGATCTATTTCTGAAATTGCCAAAACCATTGATTGAGCAGGATGATCGCGTTGAAGTTAATGAACGCACCTTGTTCAACGGGCACATCCAGCATCCACTCAACGAAGACGAACTTCTAATAAAAACACGCCGGCTGCTCGACAGGGGCGTCACTTCGCTGGCAGTTTCATTCTTGCATTCATATGCCAATGGGACAAATGAACTGCGAGCCAAGAGCCTAATCGAGCGGCATTTCCCACAAGTCCAACTGTCGATCTCGTCCGAGGTCTGCCCACAAATCCGGGAGTACGAACGAACGTCAACGACCGCCGCGAACGCGTATATCAAGCCCATTGCAGACAAATATTTGCGTGAACTCGAGGTGCAGCTAAAGGCCTTTGGAATACCAGGAGCACTTTTCATGATGCTCTCAAACGGCGGATTGACGCATATCGAGGAAGCGCGCCGTACGCCGATCGAACTGTTGGAGTCGGGGCCGGCTGCTGGCACATTGGTGGCCGCGTATTTCGGCAAACGCTCCGGATTTGACAATGTGCTTGCCTTCGACATGGGCGGGACAACTGCAAAGCTTGGCGTGATTGAGAACGGCGAGCCCCTGATCGCGTATCAGTTTGAAGCGGCTCGCCAGAAGCGGTTCGCCCCAGGAAGCGGATTGCCGGTGAACATCTCGACTGTTGAGCTTATCGAAATCGGTGCGGGCGGCGGGAGCATCGCACATGTTGATGAGCTAGGAATGCTCAAGGTGGGGCCGCAAAGTGCGGGATCGCGACCTGGCCCCGCCTGCTACCCGAACGGCGGAACTGCGCCAACGGTTACCGATGCAAACGTTGTTTCGGGGGCGATTGACGTTGATAACTTTGCCGGTGGCACTATGGTTTTGCGCCGCGGAGCTGCAGAGGCGGCGCTCACAGGCGTCGGGCACGCCATAGAGATGCCATTCATCAAAGTGGCGAATGGCATTCAGGCCATTGTTAACGAGACGATGGCAGCCGCCGCGCGTGTCCATGTTGCTGAGCGAGGCCACGATATAACTAAGTACAAGCTCATCGTGACGGGCGGTGGCGGCCCGATGCACGGTTGTGACGTCGCCAGACGTCTCGGCATCAAACAGGTTATCTGTCCGCCGAATGCTGGCGTCGCGTCGGCACTCGGCTTGTTGATTGCACCCGCGCGTGTTGATCGCTCGAGAACGCTTGGCGCCCTGCTGGGATCGATGGAAATCGAGAAACTCGAAGCAGCCTTCAGGCGCCTGGAAGACGACACAAGGCGCGTGATTGCGCAGGCCAGATCTCCGCACAGTACACTTCAGATGGAGCGCCGCGCCGACATTCGCTTTGTGGGCCAAGGGTCGGAGCTGGTAACAGGACTGCCCGTTGGACCCTACAGCGAGAGCGAACGTGAAACTATTCGCGCTGCGTTCATCCAGACCTATAAAGGTATCTTCGGCGATATCATACCCGATCTTGATCTTGAGATTATGAACATCCGTGTAACCCTGAAAGAAGTACGAGAACCCGCGAAACTTGGTCGGATGGAAGACCCTCCTCGCTCGGAGGGATCTCGCTATCGACCCGTGTATGATGATGCAACTCGCGCTTGGGTTAAAGTCCCAGTTCTTCGACGATCGGAACTCGGGATTGCAGGATCGATCGAAGGCCCGGCCCTTTTGGATGAGCAATCATCAACACTAGTTGTGCCGCGCGGGAGCCGCATGACGTTGGACGCCTCTGGCAATGTCATTGTTCAGCTCAGGGATGATGGTGACAGTGTTACCGTTCCAGTAGCAGAGCACGCCACCGAAATCGGGGCGTAGGGCTCTAATATGCAGGCCTGTCACGTCACGGCAGTCGCGTGGCGCCGCAGGATGTCATGCCGGGAGGCCTTCGGATCTCGAAGTCAACCAAGGCGCGAGGCAAGCTCTCGGATGGAAACGATCATACTCGCCCCCTCAGTCGCGTTCGTATGCATGCTCTAGCGACACCACCGGGCGGCAACGCGCGAGCCAGGAGGTGTCGAGCACGATCCGCCGATCGATCGGCGGTGTTGTGCGGTAGAACGGTTTTCTACCGTTGCCCTTCTGTAACCGGCATGAGCCCCCCACCTGGGCATCGCGCGAATGAGCTGCGATACAGCCTGGCATGAACTGTTTTTTGGAGGTGGGCTATGGCAGATGCCATGCATGAAGCCAGGCTTGATGCCAGGCAGGAAAGCGGCTCCTATCGTCGGATCGAGGTGATCACAGGGCAGCGTCGACGACGGCGCTGGACGGCTGAAGAGAAGGCTCGGATCGTGGCCGAGAGCTTCGAGGAAGGGGCCAATATTTCCGAGGTCGCTCGGCGCCATGGCGTTGTCCGTGGGTTGCTGACGGTGTGGCGGCGCAAGTTCGCGACGGCAGTGAGCTTTCAGGCGCCAGGCTTCGTGCCGGTCCGGATCGCTTCCGAGAGCGGTCCGGCGACGGCAGACGAGTCGGACCGGTTAGCGTGCGCGCATAAGGTGCCGCCGCAGATGGCATCGGCTCCAGGCAAGCTTGGCGGAATGATCGAGATCGAGCTGGGCGGGGCACGCATCCGGGTCGAGCCCGGAGTGGAGCTGGCGACGCTTTCGACAGTGCTATCGGCGCTTCGGGGCATCCGTTGATTGCATTACGGTCTGACCTCAAGGTGGTGCTGGCGGCACAGCCAGTCGACTTTCGCAAGTCGGTGCACACGCTGTCGGCGCTGGTGAGCGAAGCGTTGCACGCGAACCTCGTATTGCGGCGACATCTTCGTGTTCCGCAGCAAGCGCGCGGACAGAGTGAAGCTTCTGGCATGGGATGGTAGCGGCATGGTGCTGGTGACGAAGTGGCTGCACCAGGGACACTTCACCTGGCCGCCGGTCCGCGACGGCGTGGTGCATCTGAGTGCGACACAACTCGCGATGCTGCTCGACGGACTTGAGTGGACGCGTGTTTCACACAAGCCTGTGAAGCAGCCGGCCGTTGTCGGCTGAGAGGCGAAGATTTTGCTGGAGCCTGTGATGGGCGGATATATCGTTCGATCATGGCGATTCGTCCCGAAGCTCTTCCGACCGATGCAGCGGCTCTGGCCGAGATGGTGCTCGCGCTTGACGCCGAGAACGAGAAGCTACGTGTGGCGATGCAGACGCTGAAGGAGATGATCTTCGGCAAGCGCTCAGAGCGGCTGGCGGCGATCGTGGCCGAGCAGCTCGCGCTCGAACTGGACGATCTCGCGACTGGCGTCACATCACCTGCGCCAGCCAACGACGATTTGCCTGCGACGAAGCCGGCTGGGAAGCCGCGCAAGAAGGCGAGGCGCAACATCGGCGCGCTACCCAAGCATTTGCCTCGCTGCGAGCAGGTGCTCGAGCCAGACACGACAGCGTGCCCGTGCTGCCAGGGCCTTCTGCACCGGATCGGCGAGGATGTGAGCGAGGTACTGGACGTGATCCCGGCGATCCTGCGGGTACTGCGCACGATTCGTCCCAAATACGCCTGCCGCGGCTGCACCGACGGCGTGGTGCAGGCGAAGGTGCTGCCGCGTCTGATCGACAGCGGCATGGCATCGACGGCACTCGTGGCTCACGTGGTGATCTCGAAGTTCGCCTGGTATCTGCCGCTGTACCGCCAGGTGCAGATCCTGGCCGGTCAGGGCCTTCATCTCGACCGCGCGACGCTCGCCGGCTGGGTGAAGCGTGCGGCATGGTGGCTTAAGAGTCTTTATGAGCTTCAGCTGCGGACGATCCAGGCTTCGCCGCGGCTGTTCTGCGACGAGACGCCGATGCCGGTGCTCGATCCCGGACGACATCGCACTCGTATCTGCCAGTTCTGGGCGCATGCGATGGATGATCGCCCATGGGGTGGCCCATCGCCGCCGGCGGTCGCCTATGTGTTTGCGGATGGCCGCGGCACCGAGGAGATCGCCGGGCAATTGGCCGGCTTCTCCGGCATTCTGCAGGTGGATGGCTATGCCGCCTACAAAGCGCTTGCCCGCGGTCAAGGCGGGGCGATCCAGCTGGCTTTTTGTCTCGCGCATGCCCGACGCAAATTCGTCGAGGTGTACAAGACGATGCAGTCGCCGTTCGCTCACGAAGTGATCGAGCGCCTGCAAGCGGTCTACGCCATCGAGGCCGAGATCCGTGGCTTGAGCGCCGAACAGCGGCTTGCCGCCCGCCGCACCAGGTCCGCACCGCTGATGGAGGTGCTGAAGGCGCGACTGACCTCGATGCTCGACCACCTGTTCTCCCAATCGAAGCTAGTGGAGGCCATCAACTATACGCTCAATCACTGGGACGGACTGACGCTATTTCTCCGCGATGGCCGCGTCGAGGTCGACAGCAACACCGTCGAGCGTTCAATGCGCCCGATTGCGATGGGGCGCCGTAACTCATTGTTCAGCGGCAGCGAGGGCGGCGCCGAGAGCTGGGCAATCCTTGCGTCGCTGGTCAATACGGCAAAGCTCCACGAACTCGATCCGCAGGCCTATCTGGCCGATGTGCTGGAGCGCATCGTCTCCGGTCAGACCAAGAGCCACCAGCTGCACGAACTTCTCCCCTGGAACTGGAAGGCGACCCGCGAGCTCAGCGCACGGGTGGCCGCATGACCCGCCGCCGCCGTTCATCATCTTCATCATCGATGGCGGCAGCCGCGATGCCGCTCGACGAACTTGAGCCTTGGCTACAGGCTCGTGCCGAGCAGCATCCCGTCGCCACCAGTCTTCCCATGCTCGACGGCTATGTCGCCGCGATCGTGGCCGGGCCGGTGTCGATGAGTCCGCTCGACTGGATCTGTCCGCTGCTCGCCATCGACGCCGACGCATTCAACCATGGCGGCACGCCGGAGTTCGCCGCGATTTCGGCCGTCGCGCTGCGCCACAACGACATCAGTAATGTTCTTTCCACCGCACCACATCGGTTCGCACCGGTCCATGGCCGCAAGCCGAATGGCGACGTTGATGCGCGGCCGTGGTGTCAGGGATTCCATGCCGCCATGCGGTTGCGACTATCAGCCTGGGGCCCACTGCTCGACGTCAGCAACATACACCACGGCTTGCTCCTGCCCATCCTGCTGCATTGCGTCGACGATCAAGGGCGTCCACTGCTTGGACCACCAAGGAAAGGCCGCGAGACCGAGGAATTCCTGCGCAACGCCCATGCCGACATTCCGGACGTCGTCGAGGCCATGCGTCAGTACTGGATGCCGACCCGCTACGCTCGCACAGGCTGATCACTGCAGACGTGGGAGCTCATACCGGTTACGCCCTTCTGTGCGTCCCTCCCGAACTCGGCCGCCAGCCTCAGAGGTCGGCGCTCCTTTTTTCTGAGGAGTGAATGGCTACCGTCGCGGTTTGAGAGCGGCTTGGCTCGAGGATGAACGGATTCTGCGTAGGGGACTCCGAAGCATCGTCGCCTGGTCATCGTGACCGTTGGAGACCACCGGGCTGCCTAACACAGCTGGCATTTGAGGCGCCCGTGACCACGGATGAGTGGCGTTGGTAGGAGTATAATCAACGGTCAATGGCAATCAGCGCGCTGCGCGCCGCGCGCGGAACATGCGAGTTTGGTGCAACTATGCCTGATCCGAATACATGCCTTCAGTATCTCAATTGGATGAAGGCCAATGGCAATGATACGTCTTTGTTCGCTGTGGACGGGGCCGTCCTTCGCCACCGCTATCATGCTTTCGCTGGTACCTCAAAGGAGGGTCCATTAGATGATCGATGCAGGTCGCGCCATTGCCACAGCGACGCCCGAAACATTTCGAGAAGTGTCGCGGAAGTGGGCCTCTGGAATCGCCGTCGTAACTGCAGTCGATAGTCACGGAGCGCTTTTCGGCACCACGATGAGCGCCGTCGTCAGCCTATCGATCAGCCCCCTGCAATACCTGATATGCATCGACAGAAAGTCGAACTCGCTCCCCGCCATCACTTCGACAGGGTGGTTTTGCATCAACATGCTCTCCTCATCCCAAGAGCGCATTGCGATGACGTTTGCAAAGAAGGGGACAGATAAGTTTTCGGCGATTTCCTATCGAGAAGGTCTAAATCGATTACCAATTATCCAGGACGTCGCCTCATATATTATCTGTCACCTGAACAGCAGCTTTGATGGCGGCGATCACGTCATAATCGTTGGCGATGTCATCGAGATCGGTCTCCACGATGCGTCTCCGCTGGTCTATTTGAATGGACGCTTTAATAACGGATGACTTGCGGGGAACACATGAAATATGAGAATACGCTCCTCTTTATTGACGGAGAATGGTGCTCCGGCTCTGAGAAGCAAACGATCCCGATCTTTAATCCAGCAACTGACGAGGAGATCGGTCACGTCGCTAAGGCGACGGTGGCCGATCTCGACCGTGCAGCTGCGTCCGCCGAGAAGGCGTTCCATGTTTGGCGGAGAACGCCCGCGGTGGAACGCGGAGTTACGCTACGTAAGGCAGCTGGCCTGCTCCGCGATCGACTAGAGTCCATCGCCCATGTTCTCACCTTGGAGCAAGGTAAGCCTCTTTTGGAAGCGCGAGCGGAGATCGCGAGTTGCGCCGATGCCTTCGAATGGGCTGCTGAAGAGGGAAGGCGGCTCTATGGGCGCGTGATACCGTCGCGTGCAGCAGGCGTTGCGCAATATGTCGTACGTGCTCCAGTAGGCCCGGTTGCTGCGTTCACCCCGTGGAATTTCCCCGCGAGCCAAGTCGCGAAGAAGCTTGCTCCAGCGTTGGCTGCCGGATGCTCCGTGATCGTCAAGGCCTCGGAAGAGGTGCCACGATCTGCCGCGGCAATCATCACGTCACTTGTCGATGCTGGCATTCCAACAGGTGTTGTCCAGCTCGCATACGGCACTCCCGATGAAATATCGCGGCACCTGATTGCCCACCCGGCGATTCGGAAGATCTCCTTCACCGGCTCTGTTCCGGTTGGAAAACATCTAGCTGCGCTCTCGGGCGAGCAGATGAAGAGGACGACGATGGAACTCGGCGGGCATGGGCCGGCGATTGTCTTCAAAGACGCCGACATATCCTCAGCCGCGGCGCTGCTCGTTTCAGGCAAGTATCGCAACGCCGGTCAAACCTGCGCCGCGCCGACGCGGTTTATGGTACACAACGATGTTTATCATGAGTTCGTCGCAGCTTTTGTTGAAAAGACACAATCGCTTGTCGTTGGCAACGGTCTGGATGCGACAACGCAGATGGGCCCCCTCGCGAACGAACGCAGAGGGAAACTCTTCGATCAATTTGTGGACGACGCGAGGCAGCGAGGCGCAAAGCTCATGTGCGGCGGCGAGAGCTTATTTACTCGCGGAACATTCAGGCAGCCAACAGTACTTGCGAATGTCGATCCATCGATGCGAGTCATGAACGATGAGCCATTCTGCCCAATCGCGCTCATTAGCGGCTTTGACAATCCAAATGAAGCTGTTGCAGAGGCTAACCGATTGCCCTTCGGGCTCGCCGGATATGCCTTCACGGAATCATCGGCGAACGCTCAGTTCCTGGCGGAGAATCTTGAGGTCGGTATGCTCAGCATCAACCACCTGGGCCTTGCCTTGCCGGAAACGCCCTTTGGCGGCGTCAAAGAGTCTGGGTACGGTTCCGAGGGTGGCCTAGAATCAACTGAAGGCTATCTCAATACCAGATTCATCACCAATAAGGCCTACTAGGCGTCATGCCATTTGGGCAATCGACCACGACGACTCTGTGAGGAGCAATGTCCCCTTCAACTATCAACGAAAGAGTCAGCATCACACGACTTGGTGGTCAGGATTACAACTTCTTTTTTGGTTACTATAATAAGACGCCGTGGGACGGGCAGGGTCGCCTTATCCTAGGCCACCAAGTCGATGAACCTAACTTCCGCATTGGCAGAAATAGCGGCTGCAATGTCGGTTATTTTGATGAAGCGCGTGAGTTTCGGCTGGTTGATCGAACCCAAGCCTGGAACTGGCAAATGGGGAGCCAACTACAATGGCTCACCGGCATGCCTGGCCGTAACATAATCTACAATATTCGTACGTCGCACGACGCGGGTGGCCCGTATCCCAACATCGGTGCGCGGATTACCGACGTGGATACGGGGCGCACTCGCGATCTCAATATCCCGATTTACGTCGTAGCCGCGAACAGCAAATTCGCGATGTGCATTGACTATCGACGTCTCTACAAAACGCATGAGACGATCGGCTACTGCGCACTCGCGGGACGGCTTCCACTGGATAATGCACCGGACGATGATGGCATTTGGCGCCTCGACATTGCAAGCGGCGACTCGACACTCGTTGTCAGTTACCGCCAACTTTACGAGCTTGCTCATAAGCCATCCATGGATAAGGCAATTCATTGGGTGAGCCATATTGAGATAAATCCGTCATCAACACGTGTGCTCTTCCTTCACCGATGGACAGAGCGTGTTGAAGACGAGACCTGCTTCTTGCATCGCTTGATCACAATGGATCCGGATGGAAGCAACTTACGTCTCCTTGAATGCTCTGATCATCCATTGCCGCAGCTGGCTCGGCGGTTCGATTCAAAGGCCGTAGGTACCTACGACTACGAAAAGTCCGAATACCAGATCTCTCACCCGTTATGGCGGGATGATAGCAGCATCGTCGTCTGGGGACCTCACGCCGGACGTATAAACTATCAGGTTTACCAAGACGCGCACAATGGCTTAGTCCAGACTATTGGCGACGGCCTCCTAAGAGAGAACGGACACATGTCCTATTCACCTGTGAATATGCGCTGGCTTTTGAGCGATACGTATCCGCATTCCGAGACCAACCTGCGTGATCTCTTCCTTTTCGATGCCAACAATGAAGTCCGGCTCGACCTCGGAAGCTTTTATACTGATCCAACTCTGGCTAAAGAGAACCGGTGTGATCTTCACCCAAGGTGGAGCCGCGATGGGAAGTGCGTTTGCATCGACTCCTATCACGAGAGACGGAGGCGAATGTACACAATTGATGTCTCCGCTCTCGTGTAGTGCTTGTTGTTTTCCCTATCCAGCGACAGCAGGTGTCTAAAAGCAAGGGAACGTTGTTTTCCGCAAGGCATCCGTCCAAGGGCATTTCGACCTACCTTGAGCGCTCAGCTCATCGAATCTCGTTGAAATTCAGCATAACGACCTCGCTGAAGGGGCTTGCTTGCCTCTTACAGCGGCGGGAATACTTCGAATGGTAGCTATCCGCCGTCCGATCCGGTTTCGATCGAGTACAATGGAGCAAACGTGACCACATACAGTGGACCTGTCTTTGACATGGCCGTACAACAGTTCGAAGTGATCGCTGATCACCTGTCTGTGCCGCAGGACGCGAGGGCGCGCTTGTTAATACCAAAGCGCGCGATCACTGTATCTTGTCCTATTCATCGAGACGACGGCACGACGGCGGTTTTTGAAGGGTATCGAGTTCAGCATCACCTCACGCTAGGACCTACGAAAGGCGGCACGCGCTTCGCGGCTAGTGTGGACCTCGGCGAGGTTGCTGCGCTTGCGATCTGGATGAGTTGGAAGTGCGCCCTAACCGGCTTGCCCTATGGTGGCGCCAAGGGCGGCATCAGCGTCGATCCATCGAATCTATCAAGGCGCGAACTAGAGGCATTATCACGCCGCTACATGCAGGAGATGATCCCCTTCGTTGGCCCTCACACTGATGTCATGGCCCCCGATATGGGGACCAACGAGCAGGTGATGGCGTGGTTTATGGACACCTATTCGATGTATCAGGGCCGGACCGTGACGGAGATCGTTACCGGTAAACCGGTCAGCGCCGGAGGGACATTGGGACGCCGCGAGGCGACAGGGCGGGGCGTCGCGCATCTGACGCGCCGCGTGATGAACGAACAGGGCATCAATCTGAACCATGCAACGGCTGCTGTGCAGGGCTTCGGAAATGTCGGCTCGATCGCCGCACTTGAGCTTCACCATATGGGCGTTAAAGTGATCGCCGTCAGCGACCACACCGGCGCGCTCTACTGCGCTTCCGGCCTCAACATTCCAGAACTCGTGGTACATGCGGCAACACATGGCAGTCTCTCGGGGTATTCGAGTGAACTAGCCTTCGATCCGCAGGAAGTCCTCACGCTGTCTTGTGATGTTCTTGTGCCAGCCGCGATGGAGCGGGTCATCGACGCTGCTGTCGCCACGAAGCTGCGTTGCCGTATTGTCGCTGAAGGGGCCAATGGGCCGACGACACCGGAAGCCGATCTGGTTCTTACGCAGCGACAGAATGAGATCTTCCTGATCCCGGATATTCTGTGCAATTCCGGCGGGGTAGTGGTGAGCTATTTCGAATGGGTGCAGGATCTGCAACAACTCTTCTGGGAAGAGGAGGAAGTAGTACGACGCGAATACCAGATTCTCGATCGAGCGTTCGATCGGATGGTGGCGAGGGCGAGCCGCGACAAGGTGTTCAATCGCACGGCGGCCATGGCCATAGGCGTCGAGCGGGTGCGGGGCGCCAAGAATACGCGAGGTCTATTTCCATGAGGGACGGCCTGGTCGGATTCCGTGATGTATTTGCCCGAACCCGCAATGGTTCACATCGAGCCTTATTAGCGCCGGCGAGCCGCAATGGCCACAACCTGAATGGGATGGCGGTTGTATCAAGCGCACGGATAGTCGCTAATTCCATAGCGGTATGATGCCATCATGTTGCAACTCCGCGCTCAGTTTCAGAACAGCTTCTGCGGCGCATAGATGCAGGCCTAAGCGCTCCGACATAATCCCACATGATCATGCTCGCCTCCAAACTCTCGAACCGGATTTCCTCCATGTTCGACGCGATCACTCAATCGAATTAGAAATGGATACAGAGATGTCATTAGAAGTAGTAGATACGATCGTGATCGGAGCCGGTCAGGCAGGGCTGGCTATGAGTGAACATCTGACTTCGGCTGGTATTCCTCACGTCGTCTTGGAAAGGCACCGGATCGCGGAGAGATGGCGAACAGCCCGGTGGGACTCGCTGGTGGCTAATGGTCCCGCGTGGCATGACCGTTTCCCCGGCCTAACATTTCAGACGCACCCTGATGCGTTCCCGGGTAAGGAGGAGATCGCGGACTATTTCGTTGCCTACGCAAAGAAGATTGCCGCGCCGGTGCGCTGTGGGGTGGAGGTTACGGCCGTACAACGGAACGAGGGACGATTGGGCTTTCGAGTGGAAACCTCGCAAGGGACGTTGGAGGCAAATAACGTAGTTGCAGCGATCGGTCCATTCCAGATTCCGACAATACCTCAAGTAGTACCGCAGGACATTGGAGTCGTCCAAATTCACTCGAGCGACTACCGAAACCCGGAGCAGTTGCCTAGAGGGGCCGTGTTGGTTGTTGGCGCAGGATCTTCCGGAAGCCAGATCGCAGACGAACTTCTGCGCTCTGATCGGAAGGTCTATCTCTCCGTGGGCCCCCACGAACGCCCCCCGCGCTCCTACCGCGGCTACGACTTCTGCTGGTGGCTCGGCGTCTTGGGAAAGTGGGATAATGAAGCAAGAGTTCGCGGTACCGAGCACGTAACGATCTCCGTCAGTGGGGCCCGTGGGGGATACACGGTCGACTTCAGGAAGCTCGCCGCAGACGGAATGATGCTTGTTGGCTCAACTGAAGCGTTCGAGGCAGGCAACGTAACGTTTGCCAGTGATCTCGCGAAGAATGTCGCGATGGGTGACGCCTCGCTCTTCACTCTGTTGGATGAGGCCGATGAATACGTTAGGCGGAATGGACTTGCACTTCCGGAGGAGCCTGAAGCGCGCAGGTTACTCCCGGACCCGGACTGCCTAATGAATCCGCAGCGTGAGCTCAATCTAAAGACTGCCGGCGTGAATACGATCATCTGGGCGACGGGCTTTTCGTCGGACTACAGCTGGCTTAAGGTCAAGGCCTTCGACGAGGCCGGAAAACCCGAACACCAACGTGGGGTATCCTCGGAGCCGGGCGTCTACTTTGTGGGCTTGCCTTGGCAATCTAGGCGAGGGTCCGCTTTTATCTGGGGTGTCTGGCATGACGCTAAATATATTGCTGATCGTATCTCTACTCGGCGGCGTTACCTGGAACATCACGTCGTAAAATCGGAGAAAGTTGATCCACGAAAAGCGACGGGAGGCCCCTAAGTTTTTTGGCGAAACAGTTCACCAGTTGGGGTTGCGGGTGCTGACACGTAAGAAGGAGCAAGAAGTGGCTCATAGGCGGATTCGGAAATTCAATACGAAACACACTTATCCGGAGCAGAAGCTCGACAATGATCTATGTCAGGCAGTGGTGACTAGCGGCGGAAAAATTATTTGGCTACGGGGCCAGTGCCCCCAGAGCTTGAATGACGCCGTCAACATCGACAGCCATGATCCTGTCGAGCAGACGCATAAGGTGATGCAGAATATTAAGCAACTCATCGAAGAAAGTGGCGGTAAGATTGAACATTTGGTCAAGGTTGTCGTTTACCTTACCGACGTGCGGCATCGGGAGGCCGTTTATCGAACGATGGGTCAGTACATAAAGGGCGTGCATCCCGTGTCCACAGGACTTGTTGTCCAAGCGTTGGCGCGACCTGAGTGGCTTGTTGAAATCGACGCCACAGCGGTGATACCCGAGTGAGCGTATGACGTTTTCCCTAGTTGCTCGGTGCGACCAGACTGGAATGTTCGGCGTAGCGATTTCGTCTTCATCTCCGGCTGTCGCTTCAAGGTGTTCATTCGCGCGAGCTGGTGTCGGCGCGGTCGCTTCGCAGAACGTAACTGATCCCTCGCTAGGACCATTGGCCTTGGATGCGATGGAGAGCGGCATGTCCGCGTGGGAAGCCGTCGAAGAAGTGAAACAACGTAGTCGATTTATCGAGTATCGCCAGCTACTGGCAGTTGACCGCGACGGAAATGCCGCTGTTTATTCAGGGCCCAATTCACTAGGCATATGGGCTCAGACGAGCGGAGAAAATGTCGCGGCCGGCGGCAATCTCCTAGCAAATGACGGAGTACCGCACGCAATTGTCGATGCATTCATTGGTTCGTCAGGGCATCTTGGTGACCGCCTGATTGCGTCACTAAGAGCCGGGTTGGCCGCCGGCGGGGAGGCCGGTCCGTTACACTCAGCCGGCATGAAGCTTGTTGACCAAGTCAGTTGGCCAGTCGTGGACCTGCGCTGCGACTGGACACAAGAGTGTCCGATCGAACTGCTCGTTTCTGCCTGGAAGGTCTACAAACCCCAACTTAACGCCTACGTGAAGCGCGCGCTTGATCCACGAGCGGCTCCTTCGTTCGGCGTCCCGGGTGACGAATAGCGCTCCGACGAGCGCTCGCCATTGGCCGCACCGCTCCCTTGATCGTCTTCATGACGCGGTGCCAGAGCACAGAGTAGATTGAGCTATACGCTTCAAGTCAGCAGTCTACGCAAACCCGCGGATGTTGACAGAAGACCCCTGAATTGTGGGCATTGGCAAATGTCGGGCAGATTGGGGTTAATTTTGTATCGACCTTTCATAGCGGAGATCTGATGCTGTCTCGGACAACCATGATGACGCTGTAGTCTGGCGACGAGCGAACGCTACGAACCTCAGAAGAACTGGAAAACTGAGCAAAATACAGATGGACAGCATCGCCATTATTCAGAGGTTGGTTGCGTTTCCGACCGTCAGCCAGGAATCAAACCTCAATTTGATTGACTTTGTCGTTCAGCTGCTTCGCGAAAACGGCGTGACCTGCCGTCTTGTCTATTCGCAGGACGGGCGAAAAGCGAGTTTGCTGGCTACGATCGGACCCGATGATCGGCCAGGCGCAATTCTCTCAGGTCATACGGACGTCGTTACGGCCGATGATCAGAGCTGGACCAAACCGCCATTTAGCGCCACACGACAAGACGGTAAGCTGTATGGTCGTGGAACTGCAGACATGAAAGGCTTTGTGGGCTGTGCCATTTCCGCCGCGCTTAAGGCGTCGAAGACACGCTTAAATGCGCCTCTCTACCTGGCACTATCATATGATGAAGAGATTGGCTGTGTAGGAGTGCGAGGTCTGCTTGACTCGATGGTGAATGAGCTGCAACGGCAATCTTTCTGTATCGTTGGTGAGCCAACAAATATGAACGTTGCAATCGGACACAAAGGCAAGGTTGCGGCTCGCGTTACTTGCGTTGGCCGGGAATGCCATTCCGCATTGGCGCCTACCGGGATAAACGCGATCCATTTGGGTTGCGAATTTGTCGAAGCCATCCGCAGAGAGCAAGCTAAGTTGTGCGACGAGGGCGCGCGGGATGCGAGCTACGAAATTCCGTATACAACGCTTCACGTCGGCACGATTAAATCGGGGGGAATGCTCAATATTGTGCCGAGCCGATGCGAGTTAGAGTTCGAGATCAGGAATGTCGCAGCGGAGATACCTGAGGAGATATTGAGTAGGCTGCGAACTAGAGCGAGTGAAATCGCCAATGGCGCAAGGACCATCGCGTCCGAAGCCGCTATAAATATTGATGTAGTCAACAGTTATCCCGGGCTCAATATCGCCTGCGACGCCCCGGTCGTCCATCTTGTCAAGTCTCTCACCGGTGACGCCAACGTGGTGAAGGTGCCATTCGGAACGGAAGCCGGCCTGTTTTTGCAGAGACTGGGGGTTCCAACGATCGTTTGCGGACCGGGGTCGATGCAGCAGGGTCACAAGCCGGATGAGTTTATCGAAATTGACCAGATTGACCGCTGCGACAAGATGTTAGATAGATTGATTGACCGACTAGCAAGCGGCCATGGCTTCCCCTGAGCGAGGCGTTGCGGCCCGATGCGGCAGGAACTCGCGCAACGATGTGACTTGCGCCCAGACATAGAGTGAGCCCGGGAGACCGCGGCGGTGAGATCGCCGAACTACCCCGCTAGACCATCACCCACTTGGGTGGCGCGGGAACCGAGCTGCCTGCGGGGTTGGACCAGCCGCTCCCGCCCGGCTGGGGCGAGACATAGGCTTCTTGGCACCACCGACCATCAAATCAGCACTCGAAGACTGCGAAGCTCGGACTGCTCAAAATCCAGCTCGCGAAGGATTTCAGCCGGCGTCCGCTCGAGGATATCGCCTCGCGAATCGCTGACGCCTGACGCGCTCTGCTCTGAACTCGACCGGACGCAAGACTGCAAGCTCAAGTTCAAAGGCGGGAGAGCTGTTGGCCACCGCCAACGTCGATATGAATGCCGATCGCATAAGGGATCTCTCCGCGAACAGGGAGGGTCACGGCCCGGCCGATCTCTTCAGGCCCCAGCGCGCCATTGGAATGCCGCCGGTGGCGATCAAATCGTCATAACGATCCTTCGCCGCGGCTGTCATCTCGGTGCGAATGATGACGAAGCTGTTCGCCTCACGACTGGCTTCCGAGCCTATCACCATCTACGACGTCAGGCCGGGTGTCATTCCAACGCCCGCCTTGCTGATACAACAGTCGGCCCTGTTTTCGCCGATGATCTCTGCATTCGCCGAGCCGATGAAGATCACCGATCCCGGGCGCCTTTCGACGAGGCCCAGGCACCTCCTCGCAAAACACTGTGTGAGGAAAAAGCCGGCACGAAGGTTGATGTCCAGCGTCCGATCGTAGCTTTCCGGCTCAAGGTCGAGGATATCCCCGCGCTGCAGTGCTGCAGTGAGCTTACGCTAGCATTGTTGACCAGGCAGGTGGCTCGCCGAGCTCTCCCGCAATCCGGGCCAGCAACGCATCGTTTCCCGATCTCGGAAAACATCGTATCTATAATACCGGTCGGGAGCCGGAATTGGCTCCTGCTCCAGATCCTCGGGACTCACGTGGGCGACGGTGAAATTGGCCTTACCGAGCGCGTCGGCGATTGCACGACCGATTCCACGCCCTGCGCCCGTAACGACCGCCACGTCCCTCATCGGTCGCGTCCTCCCACCGGCGCCGCCAGCGCACGAGACGGCCACCACAAACCGCACCTCGGAGCTCACCTGCGAACGATTGAACTAAGCTGGAAGTACCGCTCCGCCTTCTCGACCGAGTTCGGCAAGTTGTTCGAAGAGATTGCGCTCGATCGCGATCCCGACCTGGTCCGCTTGCGCGCGCAGTTCTGCCGCGCGCTCGCCGGGAATGCGGCCATTTCCTCCGACCGCTGCGAGATAGCGCTGCGTCCAAGCCTGCATGTTCTGATCGAAAGCATCTTTGCCGATGAGCGCCGCCGGATCGAACACGAAGCCGAAGGCGCCGACGCCGCCCGGGGCGCCGCCTTCCGACAACAGGGGCCTTGCCCCGGTCAGCACTCCCGCAAGCACTTCCACGATCATCGCCAGCGCGAGTCCCTTGTGACCGGCGGCCGGTAGGATCGAGCCGGCGAGCGCCGCGGTCGGGTCGGTCGTCGGCCGGCCCTCCGCGTCGATCGCCCAGCCTTCCGGGATCGGCAGGCCATCGCGTAGGGCGACGTGGATCTTGCCGCGCGCGACATTGCTCATCGCGAAGTCGATCAGCAGCGGTGGTCCGTCCGGCCTCGGCGCTGCAAATGCAATGGGATTGTTACCGATTGCCGGCCGCGTTGCGCCCCCGGGAGCCATCACCGGCTGGGTCACCTGCGACAGGAAGCCGACCCTGCCGCTTTCGGCGACGTCGAGCAGATGCGAGCCGACTGCGCCAAGATGTCCGGCGTTGCGGATCAAAAAGGGGACGAACGGTCGGGTCGGGCCAAGCGCATCCATCGCCAGTGCCAACGCCTTGGGGCCAACGATTTGTCCAAGCCCAAGATCGGCGTCGATTACCAACACCGTGCCATGCCAGCCGCATTTGATATCCGGCCTCGGGTTCAAGCCGCGGCGCGCGAGCTGGCGCCAATACGAGGGCAGACGCGCGATGCCATGGGTCCGTACGCCCGTGATGTCGGCGAGCAGCAGACGACGGGCTGCCAGCCTCGCGTCATCTTCGCCGAGTCCGGCCCGCGCGAAGATGGTTGCGACCCACGCTTCGAGCGGCGGCAGCAGCATGTTGATCGTCTCCATCGCCCGGCTTTCTATCTCAAATCTCGAACAGCAGCTCCGGGCGCGGGGTAACCTCGCCGCGTTCGACCTTGCGGACGATATCGACGATCCGCTCATGCGCCGGCGCTGCGCAGCCGGCCTCCTTCGCCTTGCGGACGATGAAGCCGTTGATCTCACCGATCTCGGTGCGCCGCCCCTTCTGGATATCCTGTGCCATCGAGGGACGCTGCAAATTGCTGCGCGCCTGCGAACCGGTTCCCTTCTGCATGTGCCGCTCGACCTCGGCCAGCGCCGTGGCGTCGCCTTCGGATGCCGAGCGTAGCAGGTTCGGCTCGATGCCCGTGATGTGCTCGAGGTCGAGGCCGAGCGACTGGCCGGTCCGGATCGCTTCGCCGCCGAGGCGGATGACGAGGCGGCGGATCACGGGATGGGCGTCGCGTTCGTTTCCGCTCATGCCGGTCGCGGCGCTGACGCCGTTGCGCATGCCGTTGACGCAGAGCTTCGACCAGCGCACGCCCCACAGATTGGTAGTGACGCCAGAGCCGTCGATCGGGGTAAACAGGGCGTGCAGCTCCTTCACGCGCGGCGTCACGCGCCCATGGACCTCACCGACGAGAATCGATTTGGTCTCGAAGTCGCGCGGCATGGTGCGACGGACGCAGCCCGGTTCATAGAGATCGACGGCGAAATTATTGCCGACGATGCAGCCGACCGTGCGTCCCCATCCGACGACGCCGGCGATGATCTCCTCGTTGATCGAATTCTGCGCCGAGACGACGTAGCCCTGCGGCGAGAGATACGGCCTGATGAGGGTCGTGCACCATTCGGTATCGTAGGATTTGCTGGAGATGATCGCGATATCGATCGGCCGCTGCCTCGAAAGGCTCTGCACCTCGGTGAGGTGCATCGTCGGGACCGAAACGATGCAGGTTTCCTCATCCCTCATGCCGGACAGATGCAGCCCGCGTTGGCGGATCGTCTCGATGTGCTCGGGCCAGGGATCGATCAGCGTGACGTCGTTGCCGGTGCGCGCCAAATGGCCGCCGAGATAGCTGCCGACAGCGCCGGCGCCGACGATTGCGATACGTTTCTTCATTACCATTGTTCCTTCGTCGTCGGCCTTGGTTCTTACTATGCCGTCGGTGCGCGGCGAACGAGCTTGTCGAGAACGTGCCGGCAACTCGCGATCTCGCCGGGCGAAATGCCGGACAGTTCCTTTGCCTCGATTGCGCGGGCGCGCGCGTGTAGTGCGTGGTTGCGGTCGCGTCCCATGGCCGTGAGTGTCAAGCCGCCGCTAGCGTCGGCCTCGACGAGGCCCATGCGCACTAGCTCGTTCACGGTGCTCTCCGCGGCGTTGAGCCCGAGAAACAATTCAGGCAGCAAGCTCGCGAGCGTGCGTCCCGGCAACGTTTCGATCGCGGCCATCAACCGGCTCTGCAGGACGCTGAGACCTTCGGCATGGCGACCCTCGTCGAGCGCTGCCGAGAGCACGCCATGGGCACGATACATCAGCGCCGTCATGAACTCATTCATCGGGCCGCCGGCGTGCGCCTGTCCGGTCGCCTTCGACAGGTCGGTGGGATCGGCGAAGTCGGCGGCCATGCAATAGCGTCCTTGCGCAAACAGTAGCGGGCCGCGGTCGTGGCGCACGAAGCGTTCGACTTCACCCAGCATGATCAGATGATCGCCGCCGGGATATTCGGCCGCCTTGCGGCATTCGAAGCTGCACAGCGTTCCCTCGAGCAGCGGTGCGCCGCCGATGCCGCGCTTCCAGGAGACGCCCCCGAACTTGTCGCCGCCCGAGCGGCCAAAATGATTTGAGAGAGCGATCTGGTCGCTGGATAGAATGTTTACGGCGAAATGCGTGGCGACCTTGAAGGTCGGGAAGCTCTGGCTCGTTCGCTTGGCCGACCACAGCACGAGCGGTGGATCGAGCGAGACCGAGGAGAACGAGTTCGCCGTCATTCCGACGAGCTCGTCACCGTGAGCGGCGGTGACGACGGTCACGCCGGTCCCGAATTGGCCGAGGCAGCGCCGAAACGCGGCCGGATCTGCCTTGGGATCGCCGCTGTCGACGGCCGCGATGGTCGGGGAGAACTGCTGCATGGCGTGCACTCGGCCTTCTGGTCAGTCGCTCGGAGGTTGCTGCGAATATCCTGATCACGCAGCGTGGGAGTACATCGGCCGTCCCGCCACCGGCATTTCCGCTGCGAGGATCGTACCGCTCTTCGATTCCGTGATGAAGAGTGTCCGCCGATCCGGACCGCCATAGGCGCAATTGGTGGTGAGAAGTCCCTTCGGAGACTTGATGCGCAGCATCGGTTCTCCGAGCGCGCTGAACAGCCAGGTGGCGCCGAGGCCGACGTGACAGATCGCGATATTGTCGTCCTCGTCGATCGCAAGGCCATCGGGGCCGCCACCTCCGGAAAGCTGGATGAAGGTGCCAACCTTGCTTGCGGTGCCGTCGCGCATCAGCGGCACCCGCCAGATCGCATTGGCGCGCGTCACCGCCAGAAACAGCATCGTCTCGGCCTTGTTGAGCACGAGGCCATTCGGGCTCGGAATCCGGTCGAGCACGCAATCGAGCTGGCCACTGGGTCGCAATCGATAGAGGCGGCCGCTCGGATCATGCAATCCGGTCTGCCCCTGATCGGTGAAGTACATGTCGCCGTTCGAGGCGAACACGAGATCATTGACGCCCTTGAATCGCTGCAACAGCGAGCGCTCCAGGAAGGGCTCGACGCGACCCGTGGCCGGGTCGAACACCATGATGCCCTGCTTGTGGTCGGTGATGAAGCCGCGCCCGTCCCTGTGAAACTTCAGGCCGTTCGGCTCACCGTCGTACTCCGCGCCAACACTGACCTCACCGTTCGGCGTGATGCGCAACAGGCGGCCCCAAGGAATGTCGACGACCCAGAGATCGTCATTGCGGTCAAAGGATGGGCCTTCGAGAAAGGTCGGCGTCGGTGCGCCGTGAAACTGCACCTCAGCCCATTCCGAGCGCTGGCCGCTCTTGAACAGATGCTCGGGGATTGCAGTGAAGACGCGCGCCTCCACGCTTGGCGGTGCTGCATACATCGTCGAGTTCTCCCGTGCGCGGAGTTAATCCGCGTCTCGTTAAGCCGCGCATTCCGTGACGACACGTGAGCGCAACCGGCTTGACAGCCGTGGTGATTGGCTATCTATTCTTATATAAGGATAACGTTCCGAAATGAGAACGCAAGGAAAAACCGGGGCGTCGCGCCAGCGCGATGCGGCTCGGCTTTTCGGAGGGAGCGACTTCATGCGTGGCGGCATGCACTTGATCGGGTTTCTGATCAACTCGCCTATCAATCACACGATCCTGAGCTGGTCGGATCCCGCCGATCAGCGTCTCGAGGCGATGGGAAGCCTGAAGCGCTGGCAGAGGCTTGCGCAGACCTATGAGCGCGGCCTGTTCGATGGGCTGTTCTTCGCGGATACGCCGGGTGTGTTCGACCGCTACAAGGAGCGTTCCGACGAGGCGGTGCGCTACGGCGTGTGCTGGCCGCCGCACGATCCGGTCGTTCTGCTGAGTGCACTCGCCGCCGCCACCGATCGGCTCGGCCTTGCGGTGACGCTCTCCATTTCGGCCAATCATCCCTATCAGGCGGTCCGCTCGCTCTCGACGCTCGACTATATGAGCGGCGGTCGGGTCGGCTGGAACATCGTCACTGGCCATCTGCGCGGCGAGTACCGTGCACTCGGTCTCAATCAACTCGATCACGACCAGCGCTACGATCGCGCCGATGAATATATGGAAGTCTGTCGTGCGCTCTGGAGCGGGGTGCGCGAGGGCGCGGTCCAGGCCGACAGGACGACAGGCGTCTATGCTGATCCGGCCAAGGTGGACATCATCAATCACGAGGGCGAGTATTTCCGCTGCCATACGGTGCCGCCGGCTTTGCCGTCGCGGCAGGGCCATCCGGTGCTGTTCCAGGCCGGATCCTCCGGCCGCGGCCAGCGCTTCGCGCAGAAGCACGCCGACGTGGTGTTCTCCATTCAACCGCATCTGGGCGGCATGAAAACCTTCATGCAGGAGCTCGGCGCAGCATCGGGGAGCGCGGCCGCGCCCAAGGTGACGTTCGGCGTGCAGCCGATTCTCGGAAGCTCCGAGGCGGAGGCGAGGCGCCGGCTCGACGAATTCGCCGCGCGCATTCCGCTTGAGGCCGCGCTGAGCCGCTTGTCCGGTTCGCTCGGGGTGGATTTCAGCCAAGTCGAGCTCGATCTGCCGCTCGAGGAGCAGAAGACGCAGGCATCGCAGGGTCTGATGAAGGCCATGTCGGCCTCGTTCGAGAATCGCCGCTTCACGCTGCGCGAGGCGGCGGTACGCTGGGGCCTTGCGGTCGGCATGCCGCAACTGATCGGAACACCGGAGCAGGTTGCCGATCAGCTCGAGACGATCTGGCGGGAGACCGGGTGCCACGGTTTCAATATCACGCCGACGACCACGCCCTCCAGCGTCGAGGAATTCGTTGACCAGGTGATCCCAATTCTGCAGAAACGAGGTGTGTTCCGCACCGCATATGAGGGCGAGACGTTCCGCGAAAATTTGCTGAACTGAACGGCAACGGCCACGCGAGTTGGCCGCGTTCCAACGAGTATCGTTACGAGCAGGGAGGAGATCGTGACAATGAATCACACTCGGAGAGCGTTCGTGAAGACGACGCTGCTCGCGGGCATCGGCGCGCCGGCCCTTGGTCTTTTCGCGCCGAACATCGCGCGGGGGCAGGGGGCGGTCACCCTGAAATTCGCTCATCCCGACAGCAACCTCCATCCCAACCACAAGATGGCGGAAGCCTTTGCGGGCCGGGTAGGCGAACGCACCAATGGCGCTGTCAAGATCGATATCTTCGCCGGCGGACAGCTTGGCTCCAGTGTCAGCATCGCGACCGGCGTTGCGACCGGGACGGTCGATCTCGTGTACCACACCGCGGGATTCCTCTCCTCCATCTTCCCAATGATGCAGGTGCTCGATCTGCCGTTCCTGTTCCGCGACGCGCGCAGCGGCGAAAGGGTGACCGATGGCGAGATCGGCCAGATGATCTTCGCCAGCCTCGCGCCGAAGAATGTCTATGGCCTGGCCTGGAGCACCAATGGCTGGCGGGTGGTGGAGACCACCAGAAAGGTCGTGCGAGCTCCCGACGACCTTTCCGGGATGAAGTTCAGGATCCAGCAAAGCCCGGTCTTCGTCGCGATGGCCAAGGCATTCAACGCCCAGCCCGTGTCGCTCGACGTTTCCGAGATGTATCTGGCGCTGACGCAGAACACGATCGACGGCTACGAATTCCCGCTGCTCTCCGTCGTCGCGACCAAGCTGCACGAGGTGACGAAATTCGTTTCCGAAACCAATCACACCTACAACGCGATGGCGCTGCTCGGCTCGAAGTTCAAGCTCGACAAGCTCGATCCGACGCACCTGAAGGTCCTGCGTGAGGAAGCGCTGCGGTTCGGCAACGACACCCGCAAGTCGATCGTCGAGGCCTCCGCCGCGGCCAAGAAAACCTGCCAAGATGCCGGCATCCAGTTCAACCCCGTCGACTACGCGCCGTTCAGGCAAAAGGTCGAGCCCGTGTTCGCTCAGTTCCGCACGTCGATGGGCGAGCAGCTCATCGACAAACTGCTGAAAGCCGCCGAGGGATGACCGAGCAGGTCTGTGATGTTCCGGCTTCAGGGCACAGCCACGCTCTGTCGCGCTTTGGTCTCGGTGCCATCGCCGAGATCATGGTGGCGATCGCGCTGGCGTTGCAGCTGGCCATCACGCTGCTCTCCGTGCTGATTCGCGAGGTGACGCCGTTCTCCATCCTGTCGGTGGACGAAACCGCAAAATTGTCGCTGAGCGTGATTGCCTTCATGGGCGGCGCCATCGCCTATCGGCGCGCCGAACATGCCTCGATCGAGGTCATCACAAAGCGTTTGACCCCGCACTGGCGACAGGTCCTGGGCTGCGTGGTCGACCTTGGGGTGCTGGTGACGGCGATATCCATCCTCCGGGGCAGCGCCTCGCTGTTCATGGTCCGTCTCGACGAGCATCTGCCGATCACGGGTTGGCCGACCGCCACCCTGGTCGTGCCGCTCGGGCTCGGGCTGCTGCTGATCGCCCTGACCGCCGCCGAGCGGCTCTTGGCAAAGCGCGGGCGACCGCTCCTGGTCGCGCTTGCCGCCGCTACCGTGCTTGCCGGCTGCCTGTTCGCCGATGCCAGCCTCTTCACACAGACTTTCAGCTCGCGATATTCGCTGGTGGCGCTCTTGATCGTGCTGTTCGCCATGATCGGCATCGGCATGCCGATCGGCTTCGCACTGATGGCGGGCTCGCTGATCTACCTCCTGGCCAACGACATTCCACTGGTCGCGATCGCGCAGAGCATGATCGACGCCAACAGCAACTTCATCCTGCTGGCGTTACCGTTCTTCATCCTCGCCGGCGGTATCATGGATCAGGGCGGAATCAGCGTGCGCTTCGTGCGCTTTGCGATGTCGCTGGTCGGCCATTTCCGTGGCGGTCTGCTCCAGGTGGTGGTGATCACGACCTATCTCGTGTCGGGTATCTCCGGATCGAAAGCGGCCGACGTGGTCGCCGTAGGATCCGTCATGCGGCGAGAGCTTGAAAGAACGGGCTACAAGCCCCAGGAATCCGCCGCGGCGCTGGCGGCATCGGCCGCAATGTCCGAGACGATCCCGCCGAGCATCGCGATGCTGATCCTCGGAACGGTGACACCGGTTTCGATCGGCACGCTGTTCGTCGCCGGTCTGATACCCGCGGCAGTGATTGCCGTGATGCTCATGCTGCTGATCTATGTTTCCGCCCGCAACAGCGGTTTGTCCGCCAATCCCAAAGCGACCGCCGGAGAGCGAGCCAGGGCCGGCACGGACGCGTTGCTGCCGCTCGGCATGCCGGTCATCATGATCCTCGGCATCAAGTTCGGCTTCGCCACACCGACCGAAGTGTCCTCGATCGCCGTGCTGTATGGGCTTGTCCTCGCATCCGTGTTCTATCGCGCGCTCACGCTCAGGGCATGCGCCAGAATCCTGATTGAAGCCGGACGGCTGACAGGGATGGTTCTGTTCATCGTCGCGGCCGCGGGCGCATTCGGCTGGGTGTTGACCGCCGCCGGGCTGAACGCGCATCTGAGCCAGGTCGTCGCGCTGCTCGGCAACAGCAAGTTGCTGTTTCTCCTGGGTTCGATCGCCCTGATCATCATCGTCGGGGCCTTGCTGGAGGGGTTGCCGGCGATCATCATCCTCGCACCCGTCCTGATGCCGATCGCCAATCAACTCGGCATCGATTCCATTCATTATGCGATGGTAATCATCCTGTCGATCGGCGTAGGCGTCTTCATGCCGCCTGTCGGCATCGGCTTCTATATCGCTTGCGCTGTCGTACGCGCGGACATCGACCAGGCGTCGCGATCGATGGTGCCGTACCTCGTTGTGCTCTGTCTCGGCGTGCTGCTCATCGCCTATGTCCCCTGGTTTACGCACGCGCTGCCAAATCTGATCGGGAAGTGAGGCTCCGGACCGTCTGCCGCGGTCGAAGGTCTCGACGATGTCGTGCCAAGAAGAAAGAAGAACGGTGACCCGGAGTTCTCAAGCAAGTTTCAAGACCATGCCGGGACGGACCGATACCCATTTCCATGTCTTCGGCCCGGAGGCCCGATATCCCTATCGGACCGAGCTGACCTACGCGCCGCCTGCTGCAACACCCGCAGCCTATATGGCGTTGGCCGAGCGGCTTGGCATCGATCGTGCCGTCATCGTCCAGGCCAGCGTCTATGGATCGGATAACAGCCGGCAGCTCGATGCGATGCGCGAAATCGCAGGCGTGGAAACACGTGCAGTTGTCGTCGTCGATCCCGATGTCTCGGACGAAGAACTCGACGAGCTACACCACAAGGGCGCGAGAGGCGTGAGGTTCATTGCGACCCGGCCAGGCAGCTTGCCGCTCGCACAGCTGGAGCGAATTGCATCCCGGATTCGGCGATGGGGCTGGCATGTCGCGCTGATGCTCGACGGTCGCTCCATCGTCGCGCTTGAGGACCGGCTGCAAAAATTGCCGTGCCCCTTCGTGATCGATCACCTGGCCGATCCCGACGCCCAAAAGGGAACGGAACAACCTGCTTTTCAGGCTCTCCTTCGGCTGCTCCGATCGGGCAATTGCTGGACGAAGATTTCGGCGCCGTATCACATGAATACCGCTGCACCGGCTTATGACGAGCTCGAGCCGCTCGTCGAAGCCTTATTGGCTGAGGCACCGGATCGTCTGCTGTGGGCGACCGACTGGCCGCATGCCGCAACGCATGGACCGACCCCTGACGCGACAGATCTCCTTTCGGCGCTTTATTCGTGGTGCGACGAAACCGTCCTGACCAAGATCATGGTTCGAAATCCGGCGGCTCTGTACGGATTTGGCTGATGCAATGCTCGATCATGACCGTTGGCAGATGCGGCTCGTGTGAGCACCCGAGGATGCGGCTCCGGGCAACTTGAAAACCCTTCGTACGTGAAGAACGCTTACAGAAAGAGGAAACATGCAGTCCGTCATCTACAAGCGCATTCCGCAATGCCCGGCAGACCTCCTGGCCGAGGTCGCAAAATATCCGGTCTCCGATTTGCACGAGGCACTCGGCCCGGTCGAGGGGCGCATGCAGCTCATGAGCTCGCGCATGCGGCCGATCGCGCCAGGCCAGCGGATCGCGGGCCAAGCCGTCACGTCGTATAATTTCCCTGGCGACAACCTCATGATCCATGCCGCCCTCAACGTCGCGCAGCGAGGCCAGGTGCTCGTCCTCGTCAACGGCGGTGGCGCGCACGGCTCGTTGTGGGGCGACGTGGCCGCGACCTTCGCCAAGCAGAAGGGGATTGCGGGCATCATTGTCGATGGTCCGGCCCGGGATGTCGCTGCGCTGCGTGAGCTCGGCTCGCTGACCTGGTCGACGTCGATCTCCTCCAGTCATCCCGAAAAGCGCGGCCCCGGCGCGGTGAACGTGCCGATCGTTTGCGACGGCGTACGTGTGGATCCCGGTGACGTGATCGTCGCCGATGATGACGGGGCGCTCGCGATTCCGCTGCGCTCGCTCGAGCGTGCGGTGAAGGGCGCACGGGAGCGCAATCGGAAGGAGATCGAGCTGCGCGACCGTCTGAAGACCGGCTCGTCGTTGTTCGAGCTGCTGCAGATGGACAAGAACGTGCAGGCCGCCGGCGCTGAAATCAGGGATACTCTCTGGATTGACGGCTGACCGGACGGCGTCCCTGGCGCGAGGTCATTTCTTGCGCCGCTTGCCGGTGTCGGCCCGCTCGGCAGAATCTTCTGCCGGCGGATATGGGCCGCGATAGCCGAGGATCTGCGAGATCTGTTCGGCGGCCTTGAAGGTCAGCCGCTCGATGTGCTCGCGCGCAAGCAGCAGGCGCGCGGTAGGGCCGGCGATCGTCACCGAGCAGCTGACGAGGCCGGCCTCGTCAAAACAGGGGCTCGCGATGCCGGTGGCGCCATCAATTATACCATTAGCGTCGACAACGACGCCGCGGTGACGGATTTCGGGGAACATGGCGACGAGTTCCTCTTTCGAGGATGTGTCGTCCGTGAACTTTACAAACTTGGTCTGGGTCAGATACGCCGTCTGAACATTCTCTGGTAGGAATGCCAGCATCGCCTTTCCTGCGGCCGTACAATACAGCGGCCGCCGGTTGCCGATGCGGACCGCAAAGCGCAGCGGCTTTTCCGATTCGATGACATCGACGTAAGATATCTCGTGGCCCTCCTCGGAGAGGACACCGAGCAGGATCGTCTCCTCGGTCTCTCGTGCGAGCCGCTCCAGGACGGGACGCGCACATTTCGGGAACGATCGAGCCTGAGCCAGGCTCGCGCCAAGCTTGATCGCTTGATCGCCGAGAATGTAGTGGCCGTTGTCGCTGCGAGCATATCCCCCGCCTTCGAGCGCGCGCATGAGGCTGAAGACGCTCGTTTTCGGCAGTTTTAGGCGGTCACTGAGCTTTGCCAGCGTAAGACCTTCCGGTTCGGCCGCTAACGCCTGCAGGATATCCATCACCCGAAGCGCCGAACGAGGGCCGCTGAAGGCCCGTTCGGTTGTCCTCGCGTTGTTGGACATTTGTTCGTCGTGGCGTTTCATCGGTTGATCTTACTTTCATTATTCCTGTCATTCGATTAGCCAGAGCGCAAGCAGCCCAAGCGAGCATCAGTTGAGGGTCCAGATAGACCGTTCTAACAGCTATAGGTTATACTCCACGCAGCCGACCGCGACGCGGCTGGCCGTTGTCTACCCATGTCATCGCCAATGGGGCGGATTGGGCTCAGGTGCTGAAAGAATATGAAGATCTCCCCAGCCATGCCTCGCTAGGTCCGTTTAATCGGCGTGGAACGAGAAGCGCACGAGCGCAAGCTCCGACTGCACGACCCTCGGATGCGTATCGAGGGTCAGAGCCGAGCCACATTGCGGATGAAGCCGTCGGTCCTGTTAGGATGTGAGAGCAGGGCCGGGGGGCTGAACGGAAAAAGATCAGTCTTGATAAAACAGCCTTCCCCCTATGCGTAGGCTCTGCCCAGAATTACTTCTGGACTTCACCGGGCGGTTGCCCGGTCCTGGGCCAGTTCCGCAGCATTCCATGCTTATCCGGGGCGGCCCCGAAAGTCTCACCTTGCATTGAGCTACTTGACCCCGGGGAGGGGACCCCAGCCAACCGGAACTTCAGTATTTTCGTTTATTTCACTTGTTGCGTTTATTTCGAATATAGCCTACATACAATGCCGTACCGAGGAGAACAACGATTACGATGCCAGCCTACGCCGAAGAGCTGGGAGGTACTCGCCTGCCTTCCGCGAGCGAGAAGGCGGCAGCCAACCAGCTTCGTCAAATACTCGCGTCGCATGCGACTGGGGATGCCAAGCTACGCGTGCTCGACGATGCTCAAAAGGCTGCTGAGATAACCTTGTCGCCGGCCCTGTCGAGCCTCTTAATGGAATTGCTTCGGCACATCGGCCGCGGCGATGCGGTGACCCTTGTGCCTGTGCATGAGATGTTGACCACACAGCAAGCTGCCGACATCCTAAATGTCTCACGTCCGTTTCTGGTTTCTCTGCTAGAGAAGAACGAAATTCAGCACGTGACAGTGGGGCGTCATCGCAGGATTAGGGCAGAGGATCTATTCGCCTATAAGCGCACGCGTGATGAGAAGCGAGGCAACGCGCTTGCGAATCTCGCCGAGCTGGACGCGGAGCATCTGTAAGCTTGTTTGCGAATCGTTTCACCGCATTCGTCGATGCGTGCTCCCTTGCGAGTGCCCTCAAAAATAGACTGGCCTCAGGCAGCACAATTTTGATGCAGCTCTGATTTCGGATATTCCAAAATGAAGGTTGTGCAAATCAACGAAAGCTGACTGAGATCAATCGCCTGCGTGTAAAACGACCCGCTGGCTGTCTCCTGCACTCGCGCCACTCTCGGTCTCTGCGCCGAACTAGCGCTATCAAAGGCAGTATTCCCGCGACTGGACCACCGATAGATCATCGCTTCCAACTGCCCGCGAAGGTCAATCGAATGCTCTGCGTATTCAGCCCGACTGTGATCGCACCATCGGCTCTGCAGCGTGCGCGTCCGATACCTCGCCTGCTGAGGGCCCACCAGCCTCTGCTTTAGGGCGGGGAGTGTTGCGCTCCGTCTCCACGGCCTGGTTGCAAAGCAGGACGCGTGTCTGCAGACCGGAAACCTCAAACCAAGGCATCTTCTATGGAATTGGAAGCACGGTGATTCTGATTTTCGTGGTGAGTCCGGGAGAATGCCGTTCGTCAGCTGATCGTCAGCCAAGCCGTCTATCTAATTAGGCTTCACGTTCTCGCCTGGATCGGAGTTAGAATATGACGGGTATTGGCCGGCCTGGCAAATCGCTCGTTGGGGCTCCCGGAGCCGACAGCACTTGGGACTCGAGCAGTTTGCGTTCAGAATCGAGTCTCGCCGCTGGGGAGGGCGGCCAATCCTTCTATTCCATCGTGGAGCGAATGCGCTCTTGGCCTCAGGATAGAGCGGCGTTGGTCGGCAGCCAGCCGCGAACTTCGGATATGGCAGTCCCCATTTCATCGACGGGTGACGAGATCAAGGCAACAAAGCGACAAATGGAAAGCCTGCTCTCGGAAGTTGGCGCTCGCAGTAAGGCGGCCATGCAAGCGCGGAGCTCGTCAGAGGCACAAGAGCTGATCGACAAGCTCATCCAGGTCGGCTCAAAAGTTCTGGAGTACTACGCCAGCCTGCCCCAGCACGAGGCGCGCAGGATTCTGTCTGACGATCAGGCTCGCGGTCTCCGGGACGAGGTGCTCCATGCGGCGGAGCAATGTAACGCTCTGGCCACCCCGACCATCTACGCCTTGGAGCAGAGCAGGAAAAGTGCAACCGTCGTGCTCCAACGGATGCTATCCAACACTCCCTCTGACCTACTGAACCGAGCGGTTTCCGGCGTAGCAAACCGCTATGCGGACTGCATGGAGTGGTGGGGAAAGAAGGCGTTGCGTTCGGAACGGATGCAATGCGTCTGCGCCGCTACTGCTAATTTACCCAATGTAACGGCCCAAAAGCGGCAGGCCGACGAGGCCGCACTGCGGCTGCACAGCGGTTGGGCACTGCACACCAAGTGCATGCATCTGCAATCGCAGGTCGCTCTCGCACAAATCATGATTGAGCCTCTCGAAAGCACGTTCGACCCAGCCACGAGGGAAATCCTCATGGCCGAGAACGGACGGGCTCGCCTGCTCGGCACTTTCATCGATGACGTTTTTCCGGCATTCATATCGACAAAGGACGCAGTTCTACAGAGCCAAGGACGCGCACTCGACGCGGCGCACTGCGCGGTCCTGGAAGGAGTTATGGAGCGGCTTTCTGAATTTGCGTTGGGAGTGCACAACCTCGTTTCAAAGCTAAGGGGTCAGGGGACCGGTGACGACCTGCCATTGAAACTGTTGCATCAGATCGTGGAAAGCGCGTGGGTCACTGCACACGACGTTATGCGGCTGCTGGATCTACAGCCCAAAACGTCGGCCATCAATTCACCGGCGGTCGAAGCAGGGGCTGCGAAGCCGGCCAACGCTACGCGAGAGGCTGTAGCGGCCGAAGGCACTTCTGCGCGCAGGAAGGGTAAAGCCAAACGTACACCGAGCACTCTCGCCGGGAGTTCGGCACGCGACGGGACGCAGCTGCAGATCGCTACAACCGACAAAGCCACGGCGCCAGCAGCCAAAGTTGTGGTGCTCTCGGATCTGGGTACGAAGAAGCTCGTGAGCGCGGAAGAGGCGCATGCGAGGGCGACATCCTCGGCGACGGCACACTTGGCGATCTGGCAGGCCCCGCCATCAATGGAGACGCTGGCGCGCCTACTCGAGCGGTTGGACGCACTTTTGCAGTTTGATCTGGCTGGTCAGCAACGGGCCGTCTCGCAAGCCCGCCAAATGAAGCCCGAGGACGCCGACCACGTTGTGGATGCCGTGATCGAGCGCCTGCAGACCCAGGCCGCCGAAATGCAGGCTTGTGAGGGTTCGCTCGCGGAGCCTGGTCGACGTATCCTACTCACGCCAACGCAAGTGCCCGAGGTGCATGGCAAGCTAGTCCGACTCAAGATGATGCGGGCCGAGGCGCAGGGGCTCGCCAAGACTTTGGACGAGCGAAGGGCATTGACTAGGATTGAATGCATGAAGACCTACGGCTTTCCGTCGCAGAAGTACCTTGAACAGTTGCGCGCGGCCGGGGAGTTGGCGCCTGCCGATCTACCGCGCGCGTTAAAGGGCGAGCCAGGGGTGCTGTTTCAGGTTAAGCTGCAACCCAAGGCGCTGCGCAATGGTGCAATGCCGAGCCCCATGTGGGTTCACATCCATACGAAGCGACCGGTACATACGGGCCAGTTGGCGACGCTGGATGACGCCGACTTCGCCGCTTGCCACGTCAAGTCCAACGAACAACGCGGCTATAATCAGCAGTGGCAGAACGCCCGGGCGGCGACGGGCTGCGAAAACGTCGTGATTCACCGCGGCAAGCTCACGCCTGCGTTCTGTAAGTCCTTGTTGGCCACAGTGCGTAGTGACATCCCACCCTATCGGCTTGCCGAGGCGGAGCAACTGTCAACGCAGGCCGCTCGACTTGGGATCTAGGGGCTTTAACGGTAGAGTACCGAGTGGCGACATCATTGGTCAGACCAGGAAATCCGAAGCCAGTGGGCCGTAATCGGGGTCGTGGGCCTACAAGCTGGCCGGCGACAGCTTGCGCGCGACTGTCCGGTCTGGCCGCAGCGATTGGAAGGAGACAAACTGAGCGTCGGGCGCACCCTTTCGCCGACGCGGACGATCAGCCCGCGTAAGTAGGTCAGGCAGGCTTTGTTGCAGCGAGTCGCCAGCGCGATGTTTCGACAGGAGATTTGGTACAAGTGTTGCAGGTACGAGGTGAGGTCTTCGATGCGGAAATTCTTTCGGTGTTGGGAAAGATCTATGATGAAGCGGTGGCGGCGCTGCCTGCAAGTATGCGAACTCCCGTCAATCGAACAGAGCTTGCCAAGCTGGTACTTAGGCGCACGGCCGCTGGTGAGGCCGAACTGGCTCTCCTAAGAAGGCTAACGGTGGCTATTGCGCCAGTCGCTTAGGCGAGCAGCGGTTGAATGCCTCTACTTGAATTCCAGAACTATAACCGCGTTACCACGGCCGGCGCAGGTCTTCGAAGATCCGGATCAACGTCAGCTGTTCACGAGCCGGTTTAGCATCGTTCGCCGCGAGCAGTCCGTCAAGCTCTACTGGCCATCCTCCCAGCTTTGGCCGCGGCTGCACTTGGCGGTCAAACTCGAAGGAGGTCTCCCCAGACCTCAGTACCTTTCGGACCGTGTTCCGCGACACCTTCGGGTCACAGGCGATCTCCTTGATCGTCTTGCCTCTGATGAAGTGCTCACGCCGTATTCGCGCAATCGTCTCCATGACCAGCATCGCCGACCACCTGCTTCATTCCAAAGCAGGCAGCGCAACAGCCCAACTGGGTCAATGTTGGGCGCGATCCCGGCTTAGGGGGGCAATATTGCAGACGATGACGTAATTGCGGTCGCGCCCGCGGCACGAAAGGTCCACTATCTTCAAGCCCTCCACCATCTTACGAATCGGAGGGGCTATGAAGCAATATGTTGGGCTGGATGTCTCGCAGAATGAAACGTCAGTGTGTGTGCTCGACGAGGTCGGTCAGGTCTTGTTAGAGGGAAAGGCCAAGTCCGACCCCGGGCGCTCACGGCACTGCTCCGCAAGCGAGCTCCACACGCCGAGCGCATTTGTTTTGAGACCGGGACGATGGCGAGTTGGCTGTGGCACGAGCTTCGTAGGGCTGATCTTCCAGTGGTCTGTATCGACGCTCGGCATGCGCAGGCGCCTTTGTCAGTGCTCGAACCGCTCGGATTCTCAGTCATTCTCGCGCAGTCGCGCTACGACTCTCCCCTCGCAGGATCGCCTGCTGACTGCACTGCTGTCGCGGCGGCCGGAGGCGATCATCATGGTCGGATCACCCGCAACGGAGGAGGGCGCTCGCCTGCTGCGGCATGCACGCAGTCCCGTAGGTGAAACACGGGAGCTGCCATCGTCTCCAATCGATGCAGTCGTCGGTTTCGATAACTACCAGGCGGGCGATACCGTCGCCCGGCACTTCGTCGCGCAAGGACGCAAGAACTTAGCGTTCATCGACGGCACCGACCCGCGCACGACCCGCCGCCGGCTCGGATTTCGCGACAACGCCGTTGCGAGCGGCCTTACTGACCCACGTCGGCTGATCCTGGACCGCAACACGGCCTGCACGACGCTGGCGCATGCGCAGCTTCCCGGCGTAGACGCCGTGTTCACGGCTAATGATGCTGCCATCGGTTAAATGGCGGGCTTGCGCAAAGCCGGTTCTTGCGCGAGGCCTGCCTCTGAGGCCCACACTTCTTTGAACGTTCCAACGGTTCCGCTACAGCGTCCAGCACCAACATCCGGCCGACGCTTGCGACCTGCGCCAGCATACACTTCGATACGCGGCCACAACGGTCGTCTTATGTCGTCCGAATAGTCGTCCATTGTGAGCACCCTTGCTGAAGATGACTTTTCTAGCGGGGATCACGCGACTACGCAACCGACGACAGCAGGTACTTAGGGACCAACTTCAGACTACACAATTTGATGCAAACTCAACTTCGGATATTACATAATGAAGGTTATACGAATCAATCATCTTCGATGCTGGAGCCAAGGCCCGTCCTTTGCTCACGAGCGAGCTCTCGCACGTTGCAACTGCCGCAACGCTTGGCGTCGGGTTTGTTTGCGCAGGCGTCGAACCGGCGTGATCGACGGCATCGGCGACAGTGTCGTGGCTGGCGCCGGCTCCTCGACCGCGCGGGCATCAGGCAGCTCCATTGGCTGAGCTGGTGCGGGCCGCGCCTCCATGACCGCGAGAACCTCGCGTCCCTTATCAGTGATGCGCCAGCCGCCGTTCCTTCGCTCGATGAGACGTTGGGAGAAGATATCCAGGTCAGGCACGCGGGCCGCCAATCGCTTCGTGCGTTCGGCCCAGTCCCGTCCGCTGGTGGCCAGAATCGCCATATCGCGCTTGATGTCCTCCAGGACGGCGAACCCGTCCGGATAGCTGACCAGCACCTTGAGAACCGTCACCTGGAAGTTCACTGCCCCACCCGTACGCGGCTTCCGCGAACTTACTTCCCTACATCTTAGAGGCACTCGAGACCTCCTGTCGACTCACGCCATTCATTCGTTGGTTTGTCTTGGAGGTGCGGGCGTGGTGATGGCGTAGCACTCCAGCTCGGAACGGTCATGCCCGCGTCGGGATTGAGGATAGTTGACGTGCAAGCTTGAAGAATTCACCCGCGCGCGGCGCCGCAAGCAGCCGCTTAGATTGCTTCCGCGATCCAGGACGCAGCTAGGCCCGCGCGAAGCGGCGGCGTTTCGCCACTCGCTGGTAGCCGCCAGTCACGTTGAGCCGCACGAACTCGGCGCAACTGACAGGCACCTAGCTGCAAGATCCAAGGGGAGAAGACCTTGACACTGTTCTTTATTTGTTCTAGCTGATAGCATGCGCATCGGTCTTCGTCGGGAGGCCGCACCGGAGCAGGTAGGAGATCATGAACGACAAAAAAGAAAAGGAATTCCACTTTTTCGTTGATGGGGTGAAATACGAGACCGAGCATTCTTATCTCTCCGGGGCCGACATTAAGCGGATCGCCAAGATCGAAGCGAATTATCAGCTTTTTTTGGAAGAGCAGGGAGACACGCCGGATCGTCCGATCGCTGACCCAGATACAGTGCCCCTGAACGATCGGATCAAGCATTTTTTTGCAGTGCCGCCGGCGACATTTGGACATGGAAATCATTGATAAGCAGTTTGCGGCGCTCCAACAGCATTTTCCCTTGGCGCGTCGAACCCCGATGTCCAACGGAGCTGTATTGGTTGAGATTCCGGAATTCGATCTTCCAGAAGGTTGGAGCATCGCTAAAGGGACCGTCATTTTTCTGCTGCCACCGGGATATCCTTCGGCACAACCGGATTGCTTCTGGTTGGAACCGGGGCCTGTTCGCTTGGTGGACGGCGGCGCTCCAACCGCCTCGAACGATGCCAATCCGGTCCCAGGGGGTGAGCCGCGAGGCACTTGGTTTTCGTGGCACTTGCAATCTTGGAATCCAAATCGCGACAACATGCTGACCTATGTCAACGTCATCGCGCAACGTCTAAACCCCGCACGATAGTGGACGATCTTCTCATCACCTTTGCCGATCTCGACTTCGTCCGGCGCTCCGTGCTGGGCGGTCGAACCGAGTTATGCTTGGTCTTGATGTGCGGCAGAACGTCTCGGGCCGACGGTCGTGCAAGGGTGTTGGTGCGAGAGGTCGTAGTGCCCGCTGAAGACGACTACACTCGGCGCAGCCAACTCGAAGCAGAGCTGCGGCCTGCGTTCATCGCCAGGTGGGCAAAGATTGCTGCGCGGACCAAAAGTAGCCTGGTGTTTGTGCATAGCCATCCCGGGAGGGCCGCGCCCGAGTTTTCGCGCATTGACGATGCGGGCGAGGAGGTTCTCGCACACTTCTTTCGGCATCGAACCCCTGACTTGCAGCATCTGGCCCTTGTTGTGAGCGACGGAGGGTATGCATGTCGCTACCTTGGAAGCGACCGACATCTTCGTCTGATTGCGGTAGGGGATGATCGACGAGTCCTGTTTGATCCCAGTCGATCACACGACCCTTCCGATCTTTACGATCGGCAGGTTCGGGCCTTCGGTCGTGCCGGGCAGAGCATCCTCCAAAGCCTCAGGGTGGGGATCGTGGGACTTGGTGGCACGGGATCGCTGGCCGTGCAGCAATTGGCTCACCTCGGCGTCAAGGAGTTCGTTCTAGTTGATCCAGATGACGTCGAGCTGACTAATTTGAACCGCTTGGCAGGGTCCGCATCTGCCGATACGGGGCAGGCCAAAGTCGCGGTGGCCGAGCGATATATTCGCGCAGTTCAACCTCGTGCCGTAGTCACCTCTTTTCAAGAGAACGTCGTCTTCGTCGAAACCGCAAAGAAATTGCGAGACGTTGATGTGCTGTTTTGCTGCACCGATTCACACGGTAGTCGAGCCGTCCTTCAGCAATTAGCTTATCAATATCTCATTCCTTGCATCGATATCGGGACGGTTATCGCCGTTAAGGGGGGCAAGATCACTCACATTACCGGCCGCGCCCAGATGCTGTCGCCTGGATTGGCTTGCCTCACCTGCGGTGGCCTCTTGGACGGTAACGAGGTCCGCCGCGACATGATGTCGGAGGCCGAGCGCAAGCAGGATCCTTATCTCGTCGGCGCTCGTGAACCTGCGCCCGCGGTGATCTCGATCAACAGCACTATTACCTCGCTCGCCATCACCATGTTCTTGTCCGCTGTTGTCGGCGTGCCATCGCCGGCGCGGCATCTTCTGTATGATGGTCTGAGAAGTCGCCTCCGGTCGGTCAAGGGTGAGCCCGTCCAGGACTGCATCGTCTGCTCGCGGGCAGGCGTTTTGGCAAGGGGCGATGGATTGGCTCTCCAAGGCCGTCTCGCTCAAAATGTCAATCGTTGACGTTACAGCTTTTGGTCGGTCGGAGGTTGGCTGGATCGGCGCCGATCCCCCGGCTGAGGCTAAGGCGCCGTTTCAAGACCGCGGCCTCACGATCAGACAACAGCAGATTACCGCTTTTCAGCCGATGGAGCCTGCTCTGTTGGCGAGCCTTGCCGCCGTCGTAATCGTCCAGCAACAAGATTACCCATCAAGATTCCAGCGAATCGTTCGAAGCTGCCTTAAGCACCTGCTTGATTACGAATGCCGCGTCTTTGTCGTGCCGTTCGGCGTTGCTGGTCTTCCGCAAGTGTATAGATGTCTGGAAGAGGCGCGTGTGTTTGCCAGCAACCTTCCGAGCGACGTCCTGCGCAATCAGTTCACGTGGCAGAGATCATTGGGCGATCCGATGCCTCTCCCCCCGCTGCCGCACGTCACCATCTTGTCGCCCATTGCCAATTGGTCGGAAGCGGCCAACTTCTTGGTTCGGCATCTCCCCGGCGAGGCCGTACAAGAGTCTGTCAGTTTCAGCTTCGCTCCCGAATGCGAGTTTGGAGAGAACGACGCTGGTGTTGGCCAAGTCCTTCTGAAGCGCGCATTCAGAGGTTACACGGCCGTGCATTTCAGTCCAATGACCGAAGGCCGGTCCGGGGCTGCCGTATACCGTGCCTACCCGGTCTTCGGCGCCTTTCATACTATGCCGCGTTTTGTCAAACTCGGTGATCGCAGCAAGATCTTTCAAGAATTTCAGAATTACCAATTGAATGTCGAGAAATACGTGCCTTTCAATCTCGGGCCGCGATTGAACTACGATTTATGCTGTCTCGGATCGACACGCGGTGTGCTGGTCGGCGATCTCATCGAATCCTGCGAGAGTCTAAGGCTTGCCGCACGGAGCGGCCGGGCCGGGCCGGCAATATCGTGCCTGTTCGATCGAACGCTGCAAGCGTGGTATCGAAATATCGAACGCCGAGATACGCCACTTTCGCAGACCCTGGGTCCGCGCTTTCCAAAGCAATTTGACCGGCGCCGGATGCAAAGGGCGCGATCGATCGGCTCGAGATGCGACCGCGATCGACTGTTTACATTGTTCGAATACTGCGCAAGTTCTCCGGTGTTATTCGCAAAGATTCATGGCGATCTCCACGTCGACAATGTTCAGGTGAGGGGGCACGAGGCGCTCGTCATCGACTTCTATGCCAATCAGGATGGACCGCTGGTGTGGGACATAGCGACCTTGGAGGCCAGCCTATTGGTCGATGCCTTCGATAATCATGAGCTCTGGTCCTTCGATGAGTGGTGGAGGTCGATTGAGCAACCGTATGGTGGTAAGCCGCTCGACATGCTGCTCGGGCACGGTGATCCGCGCGATCCGCATCGCTGGTTTCACGAAGCCGTGCGACAGATCCGGCACTATGCCGCGCGTGTCGCGTCAGCAGATCAATACGGAGCGGCTCTTGCACTGGCCCTTCTGAACAAGGCGGCCAAAGATCCAAACCTGAAAGGTCCTGAGGATGAGCGTCGCGCCGCTGCGTACGTGTTAGCAGAGCGCATTCTCAACAACAACTTCGCACCGCAGTGAGGCGAATTCATGGGCATCGTCATTCTCAACTTTCGGGCGAAGGTTTCTTCACGAGGCGAGGCGGACCAGCACCTGTCGAAACCCGGCGATGCTGTCCTGGTCAACCGCGGTGGTCCACGTTGGCTTGTGTTGTCCTGTCCTTGCGGTTGCGGCGAACGATTTCCAGTCAACCTCGATCCAAGAAGTGGGCCCGCCTGGCGTATCTACAATGCGGAAGGAGGAAAAATGAGTGTGTTTCCTTCTGTTTGGCGCGATACCGGCTGTCAAAGTCACTACATCATCTGGCGCGGACGTATTTATCTGTTCGGATCAGACAATGATGCGGAAACAGACGCTGGTATTGCATTGGACGATTTGCTCGAGCCAGTGTCGAAACGATTGTCGTCCGCCGCTTGGCGGTCATTTGTCGAGGTCGCCGATGACCTCGGAGAGATCCCTTGGGACGTTCTGGAGGCCTGTCGGACCCTCGCTCGCAAGCGGGTGGCCGAGGAGGGAACTGGCAAGCTGAGAAGCCACTTCCGTTTACGTTCGGCCTTGGGAAGGACGGACAAGGTCGACTTCACGGCTTGAGAACGTTTGCTTCAAACGGCTGCGAATATCGAAGATAAAATAGTCAGCTCGCGTACTCGTCACTTGATTGATCAGCACGAGAGCGCGTTGGGGCAGGGCAAGTTGGGTTGAATTGCTGCGCTGGCAAATAGCTCGTTCTGCAAATGCTCGATACTAAAAGAGGTTGTGATCGGCTAGGATTACTTGGATTCGCATAATGAAGATTATGGAATACTTTTGCAATTCTTGCGAATAGGACTGAAACGACCTTAGATTACTTTGATATACTTATTTCGGCTTTTCGTCCAGCCCAGCATCTCACGCCGGGTCACAGCTTGACGAGTGCCGCTGGACGTAACCACGACTGGTTTTTCGCCTGAGCCAACACTCAAGGGCCTCGACGGCCTGCGCGTGACCATCGAACAAATCGAGCCGCCGTCGACCGCGCCCACCGAGGCGCCCCCATTCACGCACCAATGCCGTATCGCCAAACAGCGTCGGCTCGATCGTGAGCACATAGAACCGCGCCATGTTACGGGCCGGATCGCGACGCTCGAGCACGAGATATTGCACGGTGAGTTCGGACATGCGCCAGAATCGCAATTACCGAATCGACCGTCCAATTAAATAAATGAACCGATCAGGGCCTAAGATTCAGAAATTTCATTGTGGCAACAAACGCCGAGGCCAAGCGTATCCGCTTTCCGCCGATGACCCCGTCAAGCGCCGCCCGATAGAGCTTATGCCGTTGCGTCGACAACTGCGCCCAATCGATTGCGAGGCCTTTAGCGGTACAGCCCGGTCATGGATGCGCCCACACCCGCCGATCGCAAGATCGGGCGCGGCATCGTCGCCTAAAACCAGGCGTGCCTCTCCAGTTTGAACTCGGCGATGCCATTTGTCGGCTGGTCCGTAAAATATTCACCGCTTAAAGTCTTCGTCCCCGACATCCCAACACTCATTATAGCCACGCCTCGATAAATCGTAGGAAGCCCAGGCTTAGTGTACTCAGCCTTCCGTCGATTCTCGAAGACGTAGTACACATGGTATTGCGTGCCGGTAGGATCGCGTGTGGCTACAACCGCCAGCGTAGTCGAGGTCGATTCCCTGGTTTCGAGGACAAGAGACATCCCGCTCAAGTGATGTCGGATCGTCAGCGTGGCATCCCTGAGCTCCTGCCTGTCGGGTGGACCATAGCGCAGCACACCGGTCCACCGGCCACCCAAATAGGGGAATGTCATACGCTGAAGTATCGGGATAGCACGCCATGCCCCGTAGATGACGACAGCAAGAGCAGCAGGTATGCCAAAGACATACCTGGAGAATATCCAGACGTCTTCGTAGGTGTTGCCGGTGAATACATCGGCAAACTTCAACCCTGCGAATATCGCTATCGCCAGACAGACGACTATCGTAAATAGAAGCCGGGTCTGAAGAAAGTTGATCATGTCGAAGACCGAAGCCGCGATGACTGGAATAGACGAAATCTTCAGGATTCTGGCTGGACGTCCAGCAGCTTTCGATCCGCTGATTTGCTGTCTCTACCATCAGAATAACCTACCACGTTTCGCCGAGCCAATGCCGCGCGATCCTTCCCCCGAGGTGGGCCAATTCCTCGACCAGAATTTTGCGGAGACCGTGCGAGCAGCAATCGCTTTTAACGAGGCGATTCACGATGGAGCGATCATGGCTGCCGTAGATCATCATTCGCGCTGTACCATCACGGGGTGGTCCTACCGCCTCTTCCCTCCCCCCTCAGAGATACCCCCACCTGTCAACAAAGGATCGGCGTTCAACAGTTGCGTGGCGATGTCCCTCGTTCCCGGGATCCTGGCTCTCTACCTGGTCTCCAAGGGCACGACGTGGAGATTCGAACGCGGCAGCGTCAATAGGCTTTAGCGGCCCGACGACTTAACTCGGTATCTCGATCGACTCGATGGCGCCTCGCGCCACCCCCCAGGGTATGCCCAGATCGAACGTCAGTTGCGGCTTCTGCTCCTTGGCGACGTTCTTCACGAGATCATCGATTTCATGTGAGAGCGCCTTCATGCCTTCGTACTTCTCCTGTGTGTCGAAAATGAACCGGGAGCTGTCCGGGACGCGCAACTTCTTTGCTTCTTCAGGGTTGTGATACAGGTAATCCAAATGTCGCTGCACCTCCGCGAGGACCCGTAACTCGTAGAGATATCCGATTTTCAAGGCCGTCTGATCCGCGTGATACATGGTAGCGGCTATGTCGAAGCTGGGGAAATTGATCTTGGTACCCTCCTCGACCGCATCAGCCTTGACGTTCTTGCAGAGCCGTATGGCCTTCCTCAGGCCGCCGAGACACGAACTGCAACGATCTTCGATCAGCTTTATGTGTTTGAATGGGAAGTTCTCGATTGTCTTCGGCACTTTGCGATCGAGAATAACAACTCCTCGGTCGTGAATCTGTCTAGACTGCTGGTAGACGACGGTATCGTACCAGTGGGACGGAACAACATCCACCGGTCGCGCCAGAGACCCTCCAGAAACGGCGACCGCCTTCCCACCGGACGTATCGACGTCGGCGGCTGGAAAGTTCAATGGCAGGATCTTCTCGATCGAGGAACGTAGTTCGCCTAGCACTCCAAGCGAGTTGCGCGCCGTGGGAACATAGGTGCCTGCCGCGGGCCCCGACGAGTGGAATATGAGGAAACCGGTCTCCAGCACGAGCAGATCGACGTCGCTGACTCCCCGGATATGGACGTTGAGGGGCACCGACCCCTGAAGCCGAAATTCGACCGAATCGATGGATTTCTGGATTTGGTTGCCCACGCGCTCGGCCGTTTCGACACTGATTCTGGTGTACTCAGGTCCCACCTCCTGCATCGCGCCAAGCGCATATCGCGTGTAAGCATGCGACGGAGCCCTATTCTGCCAGCTTTCCGCAGCCAAGCTCTTCGACAACACTTCCTTGCGGGAAGCCTCGTTGAGTTTTCCAAGACGGTCGACGCCCCTGCGACGCAGGCGCAGTTTGTTCAGTCGACTATTGATGTCCCTTACCATGGTCCCTCTTCAAACTAATCGTGCCAAATGTGAAGCGGCCGTGACCGTTGAAATACTCGCCCTCTGCTGATTCCAGATCTTTCGAGAAAATAAGCATGCAGGAACCGAGATGGCTTCTTAAGTCCACCTCTCCGATAGCCGGGTCGTTCCGATAGTTGTACAGAAGCCTATATCCCTCTGCGTCGTCGCAGATCAGGGCTGCCCAATGCTGTCGGAGCCCGATTGATCCGTCTTCAGCCTCACTCGGATCTTGTCCCAGGTCTGAAAGATCGTGAGGGTCGCCCTCCATGCGTAGCCGAGGCTCCCGTCGGGCTTGAGGCTTCGTCCTTCGCAGGACCAGCTCCCAGCGAGATCCGGGACCTTCAGCGCCGCATTCAGAAAGGGCCATCGCCACGCGTACCGATCGAGCGTCCAATAGAGCGCCGCAAAGACCATGCCCGCACCGACGAGGGAAAGGACCGATGGTGGCAGGTTGACATTGAGCCCGAAGCGGTTCGCCACGTCGACCACGGAAAGCAGCGTGAAAACGATCGCAGCCGATACCGACGCGGCGATCAACGTTAGGTAGCGTCCGACCTTGGCTCGGTTCAGTCCACCGTGCAACGAATAGTCGTGTTGTTTCACTTCAACGTTCCATTTGGCAAATCTCGATTGCGACACATTGACCGAAACTTTAACCTCGATGATCCCGCACTAGCTTTCCGGCCCCACGAGTAGCTCGCATCTCAACCTGCTCGCGGCCTTCAGGCAATCTGCCGATGTTACGCGTTGGATCCCTCTTGCGTAGTTCACACGTGATAGAACGTCGGCTTGGTAGGCCGATGTGCCAACATATCGATGACGCGCCTATCGTTGCACAGCGCTTGATAGCAACCGTCCGCCATCCCTAGCAGGGTCTTCCGCCGGCTCTCGGTCGCGAGGTCCATCCCGAGATCGGAAATCTGCTCGGCGGAGGGCTGCTCGTCGAACCTGATGTAGCGATCGCCGAGCTGATGCTTGAGCATGAAATCGACCAGCTGTTGCTGCGAGGAAATGATGGTCGATGGAAGCCGGTTGTTCTCGAGCCAGTCCCTTTGGCCGAAATTGCGTCCCGCCGACGTCGGCAGCGAGAATTTGCTGGTGGTCGTGCCAATGCTCATCACCGATACGTCCTCGATCTTTTGATCCAGGAACTGGACAGCTTCGTGCAGCGCACAAAGGTCAGGTGCGTTCGCGACCACGCCGCCGTCAATGAAATAGCTGTTCCCGATCTCGGCCATCGGGAAGTACAGCGGCGCGGCCGCCGTCGCCATGGCGATGTCCGCGGCCTTCACCTTGTAATCGGTCATGAACCTCGGATTATGCGCGGTCTTGAACATCTGGACGCTTCCCTTGGTCATGTTGACCGTCGGAACAAGCACGCGCGTCTTCGCGTCGCCGAGCTTGGCGTCGGCGCCGAGCACGCCCTCGATCTTGCTCCGGAGCACCGTACCGTCGTACTTGGGATGTCGCCACTCGAACCACCGGGCCTGCATTTGCGCCAGCCGGCTTTTCGGCGTCTCCCCGCGGGGGAATATCTCTTCCCCGTGCTTGAGAAACATCTCCTGAATCGTCTCGGCCTTCTTTCCCATCGCCAGACCGAGGGCGATAATGCCGCCTGCCGATGTCCCCGAGATCAGGTCAAAGCATTCGTGAAGGGGGCGCTTTGCCTGCTCCTCCAGGCGCGCCAGGACCGAACTTGTGAACAGGCCTCGAAAGCCACCGCCGCTGAGAGCAAGTATCTGAAAAGTCATTGCAATCTCTAGTTTCGGAGCACGCTGTGGCATCGGAGATCCACCGAGGCTCGGGAATCCCGTATGAAATGTTCATTTTCTGTTCTACAATCTAGTGGACTCTCAAGATAGAGTCTGATTCGCGCGGTTGTGCGACTGGAGGGCATTGTCCACCGTCTAGATCTCCCTCGCTTTTCCAGATGGAGATCGGCCATGGCCAACGTCTCGAAAGTGCTGCACGCGTCTGGCGACGCGGCGTGTTTCCTGAAGAACCTGAACATCGCCGATACCGACCGCGCGTGCCTCATGGAAGCGCGCGAGAAGGTTCGAGATTGCCTGCGCAAGACGTTCGCGGCTTTGACCAAGCAGGAGCTCGGCGTGACAGTCCATCCCCGGTTTTTCACGCAGGGCAGCTTCGCATATCGGACCATCAACGATCCGTGCTGGACCCCGCCGCAGCAGATGGACCTCGACGACGGCGCCTACCTCCCGATGACGTTTATCCAGGGCGTACAGCGGCCTTCCGTCGCCGCTACCGCCTTCTTCAAGGTGGTTGACGCCGCGCTCGAGAAGCTCGCGAAGGAAGAAGGCTGGCAGTTCGGGAAGAAGCCGACCTGCTCGCGGCTGGTGATCTCGTCGAACTCGCACATCGACGTGCCGCTGTACGCGATTCCAGATGCGGAATTCGAGAAGCTCGAGAAGCAGATGAAGTCGTTCGACGCTATGGCCCGCGATGCGCGCGTCGACAGCGATGATCGTTGGGACGCGCTGCCGTCGGACTGCGTCCTGCTCGCCCATCGCGAGCACGACTGGATCTCGTCGGATCCGCGCAAGATCCGGGACTGGTTCGTCGAGGCCATCAAGATCTATGGTCCGGTGCTTCGCCGCGTCTGCCGGTACCTGAAGGCCTGGCGCGACCACCACCGCCCCCATCTCGACGACGTATCGTCGATCCTTCTGATGGTGTGCGCCTTCGAAGCGTGCGAGGACCTCGGCCGTCCGAACGTTCCCGGCCGTGACGACCTGGCGCTGCTGCGGATCGCCGAACGTCTTCCGCGCCTGCTGGAAGGCCCGGTCTACAATCCCACCGACCGCGACGAGCGCGTCGACGGCAGACTGAGTGCGGCCAGCCGCCGTATCGCGATCGACATGGCCAAGAAGTTCGATGCGGAGCTCACAGAGATCGTCGAGAAGTGCTTCGATCCCGAAGAAGCCATTGAAAGGCTGACCGCATTGTTCGGTGACCGCATTCCGGATCAGATCGATCTCGTCGACGTCACCAAGGCCGCGCATGCCGAGATACGCTCGCATGCTCCGAGGATCGCCGCCGCCCCCACGGTCGGCAAATCGACCAGTGCCTGAGCGGGACGACGATTCTGTCCGGCGCATTCACGACGCCTTCAGTCAGCGCAACTTCCGGCGCGACTTTTCGCGTCGTGGCCTTCACTACATCGGCCTTCTCGACGAGACCGGACTCAAGGTCCCGGCGGTCGTATCCGTCGACGACCTCGACTTCATCAGGCCTCCGGTCATTTGCCTGACCGACCCGGAAGCGGGATCGAAGGGGCAGGTCCCGCATGTGCTCCGCTCGGACGGCACGTTCTGCTATCTCGACCGCAAGAGCGTCGTGCTCGACCGCTACAAGCCCGCCGAGACCATCATCCAGTGCCTCGAGCGTGCGGACCAGGTGCTGCGTGACGCCGTAAGGGGCCGCCTGGTCGACGACCTCGCCGAGGAGTTCGGCGGCTACTGGTCGGACGGCGAGGTCTTGGTCGATCTGCCCCCTTCTTTCGAAGGCGACGCGAAGGTCCACATCCTCAGGCTGGACCGCGATCCGGAGCACAAAACCATCGTCGTCTCCCACGACAAAACAAGTTTCGCGAAGCTGCACCGGAGGAACACCGTGAAGGATCCTGGTCCAGGTATCCTTTGCCCGATAATTCTGGTGCCGCCGCTTTCGTTCGATCCGAAGCTGCCGTGGCCGCCCAAGGATCTGGCGCAGCTCAACGGCTGGCTGAAGAAAATGGCCCCCAATGCGCTCGGATCGATCGAAGCGGCGTTCGCCAGGACGAAAGATCTCCACATCCAATGGATCTGCCTGTCCGCGCCGAACGGAAGGTTCTTCGTATCGGCGGAGATCGCCAAACCCTATCGGACGCCGGAATTCCTGAAGAACAGGCGAGCCAGCATCGCGCGAACGCTCGATCGGATACCGGCCGCTGTCGAAATTTCGGGCTATGTGGGAGTCCCCGCCGATGAAGGCTATGTCTTTTCGAGGAATCTCGGTCACATGAAGAACCTCGCAGGAAAGCGCATCCTGCTGATCGGATGCGGAACGGTCGGCGGATTTCTTGCGCAGCACCTGGCTCAAAGCGGTGCCGGCGCCGGCGGCGGAAGATTGATGCTCGTCGACGACGACGAACTCCAGGGCGCGAATCTCGGCCGGCACCTCCTCGGCGCGCCGTATCTCACGTGGAACAAGGCCGAAGCCTGCGCCGATTTTCTGGGCCAGCAGCTGCCGCACCTGGACATCGGGTTCAGCTGCGATTCGATCATGAAGCAGCTGGCAATCCTGCAGCGGTACGACCTGTGCATCGATGCCACAGGCGAAGAAGCGCTGTCGATCGCGCTGAACGACTACGCCGTAAGAAAGCGTCCTGACTTCCCGCCGATCCTCTATACTTGGCTCGAAGGAAACGGTGCCGCCGCCGTCGGCTTCATGTCGCACGATCCCGATCTCGCCTGCTTCAAGTGTCTGAAGGTTGAGCTCGCAGGCGAGAAGAGATTCCGGCTGCTACGCGAGGGAGTGGAAATCGAGACCGCCCGGAATCTCGCGTGCGGAGACGCCCACTACATCCCCTTCCCCGTGTCGCGGGCGGCTAGCGCGGCCGGCCTCGCGTGCGACATGGTTCTCGATTGGGCGAACAACGGCGAGCGTCATCGCTGGCGGTCTCTCACGATGGATCATCGGACCGCCAACGAGGTGAAGGACGGCAATCCCAAGCGGGTCGTCAAGTGTCCCGCCTGCGGCGGAAGCGCATGATCTTTCTCGCGAAGGGCCGTCTGGTGACCCTCGCCGACGCCGTCGCGCAAGAGCTCGCGCGCTTCGCGGCTCCGCCGGAGTCGGATCGCGAGGCCGGCGGCATACTTTTGGGACGCTACCGAGGCCCGCACGTCGAAGTATTGAAGTGCACGACTCCGATGCCGGAAGACCGCCGCACCCGCTTCGGATTCGTGCGGCAGGACAAGGGCCATCAGGAAATCGCGAGCAGAGAGTGGTTCGAAAGTGGAGGGGCCGTGAACTTCGTGGGCGAGTGGCACACCCATCCCGAGCGGCATCCAACGCCGTCCTGGGTCGACCGGCGGTCGTGGCGCAAGCAGTTGCGAAGGCACAAGTCCGACCCTTTGGTATTCATCATAGTCGGTACAGCCGCGACGTACTGTGAGATCGGCTCCGACGGGCACCTCGTCGCCATGGGCAAGATCGGTTGAGCCGGCGCAAGCGCTGATCTCCCGCAAATCACAAGCCGAAGTCCCAGGTAGGCGAGCCGAAATGAATTCGGATCAGCCTAGTGAGTGCGGAAACAGATTGCGCGCTTCCTGCGATCAGCTTCAAAAGCCTCTTGCCGTCATCCATTTTATCGACTGCGAAGAGCGCCAATGCGCCCTTCATGACGGAATCGCAATCCTCGTTCGAGGCGACCGATCCAGCATATTCCACCTGATTGAAACCGATCGACAACCAGGCGCTGGCCATGTCGAGGAGCCGATTCCTTCCGCTGCCATCCGGTTGCATGTGTTTGTCCAAGGCGTGGACTCCATGCGCCAGAACGTAGGACAAAAGCTTGCCTGACGTCGTCTGAGGCGAGGGGTCTGCGATTTTCTCGAAGCAATCCGGCTTGGTTCGACAGTAATTCTGGTGATGCCGGACGAAGTCCAATCCCGAGATGTCCGACAACGGAAAATCATCCGCAACCATAAACTCTGAACAGAAATCCGGATGCCACCGCCACTTCCCGTCGACACGCCTCAATGGGCCGTCATCCTTCTCCGGATCGTACTTCGTCACCAACGGCGAAGCGATATCCTCGAACGCCATGAGAAAACGGAAGGCCGGCGGGTGGTAGTTCGGCATCGCCTCGACCCAGTAGATCTTCTTGTGTTTGACGAGTTTCTCCCAATCGAACTGAAATTCGACGGTCCCATAGAGTGACCCCAGCGACCAATTATTGGCCGACAGCCAGGTGACGCTGATGCGTGATTTGTTGAGCCGGCTCTTGTCGAAGACAAGCCCGGACTTTATCCGTCCGTCCTCGATGATCCGGCGGGCGACAGGCAGGTGCACGATATGCCGCACGGTAGTGAGTTCGGCGTACTTGTCGGCAATCTTGTATCGCTCCCATTCTGGCTGGGGCATTTCAGTCCTCGGTTGTCTTCGAGCTCCAAGTGTCGGAACCTGCCCTATCTATCGAACGAGAGGGATCGTCCTTCCGTCAGATCGCCAAGGAACGCGGCGCAACGCGATCTATCGGAGCATAGAGCAGACCGTCTCCGCCGATCTGAACCGGTCCGTCGCTGCGGCGCGCCCTCGCGTCGAGGCGTTGGCCTGCGAGAGCTCTCCGGATGACATCCGCATCGACCCCTACGAACCGGATCGAGTTCGGCATCGCTTGGGCGAGGGTCTGAGCTTGACCGAGGGGAAACGGCAGCACGCCAAGCGGCCCAACGGGTACGCCTAGATAGGTGGCGGAGTCCTCACCGTCAGACCCGAGGAACGCTCCCTCCAGAGGCCTGTTGCCGCCGGCAACGTGCTCCGCCAAGAGCTGCGATGCCATCTCGCTGAACCCCATGCCGGCCAGAAGGTAGCCGACATGAGCCCGGGCAATGTCCTGAACTATATCGTCCCGTTCGTGGGCCGACGGGGGTTCGCCGTGCGTGTCCGGATCCAGCACGTAGAGGAAAGCACCTCGTGGTGGGATTTCGACCCCCCAACGCGACATGACCGCCCAGCCCTTTGCGCGAACCGCGGTCCAGCTATTCCTTCCCGGCCACGTTCCGCAATCTCTCGACCACGACTCCCTTGAGTTGGCCGTCGGCAGTTTTTATAGGACCAGGCAACCCGGTGCCGGTGCCGTTCGATGCCTGACTGGTACCCTTTGCCTCGGCGACCGCAACTCGACCCGATCCGGAGCCGCAGATCCAATCCGGAAGCTCGGTCCCCTTTCCGGCTAGTCTGGTGACACGCAGACGCTTCGAGACGTTCGTTGGATCTCCGTCGATCGGTGTGAACCAATCGAAACCGTGGTATCGGGCGAGGTAAGCCCGGGCGAAAAATCGCCCGAACAACCCCGAAAACGCGCGCCGCATCTCCTTGCCGCGGCCAGGCCCCTTGCCCTTCCAAATGAGTCCGTCTCCGCCGGGGACGAGGAGCTCTTCGAACAGCAGGGCCAATGGCCTGCTCGATCCGCCACCGGTCTGAAGGAGCTCTCCGATGGCACATGCGGCCACGAAATCGGTATCCACCTCGCATTGGCCGCCGGGACTTATGCCGGAAAGCAACTCCTTTGGGCAGGCGCTGGGCGGCCGGACTACATAGCGAATCTTGTGAACGCTCATCTGTCCCCACGCCCCTCACAAATCTCCGTTAAAATCTAATACCATGCACGAATGTCGCAGCCTTTCCTCCCGCGCGACCATGGATTCACTTAGATTGCGCCGGACTTGTCCTGCAAGCGAAAATTGAGCAAAATTCTACCGTGCGGAGACAATCGACGTGGATGCATTCGTTTTTCTGAAGGGATTGCCAGCCGTTCTCGGCATCGTGGGCTTCTTCGTCTATCTCTGGGCCGGCCAGTACCGCATCGGCGGTGACCTCATGAAGGGCGTCGTCGATAAGCTGCGCGCCGCTCCAAATGTCGACATCAAGGATTACGCATCGCTCACGCCGACGCGCATCGGTCAATTGATCGAACGGGACACGGCCGTCCGCAGTGTGGTGAACGATCAGGACGTGAAACTGATCCGCCTCATCGTCATTCTCCATAACGTCTTGACCTTGATAGTGCTTCTAGTCTGCGCCGCACTCGTCGGCCTCGGCATTTGGCTCATCGCAAGGCCTGAGCCCCTGTCAATCGTGGCCAGACCGCCCGTTGCCGCACGTGCGAACGCCGACCTCGCGCTGACCGTTCTCGATCTGGTGAAGGTCGAATGGGATGCGAAGGGGCTGACCGAAAGCGTCAGCGTTTTCCTAGAGAACGTCGACACGAATGCGAGAACGAGCAAGAAGGCGGTATTGGCGGACGTCCGGAGCGTGACTTTCAGTGCCGACGATCTCCACGACGTCGCGAGCAACCGGAATTATCGCGGTAAGAACCGGGTACGCACGGTCATCGAATGGAGTGGACAAACCGTACATTCGGACATCGCGGATATCCTCGTTGGAATCAAATACAGGCTGATGGTCGGTGGGAAGCTGATCACTCCGCAGGGAAGCCGGTCGATAAATACTCTTTTGGCTACAATCGACGACAGTACGGAGCAGATGCCACGAGAATATTGCTTTTCGGTCGACTTCGCCGGCTGGAGCCACTCGAACTCGGCCTTAGTGGCTCCCCTCAAAGCCTGCAACTCCAAGGCGGAGGTGAACCTGCCCTTCCTTCAGCAGGTCGAATGGGGCCGCCCACCCGGCCTTGTTCTCAACGATCCTCTGGCCGACAGACCTATTGCTCGGCTGTGCATTGCCGCGCCGCAGCATTCCGGCAACAATTGCTGACGGACCATGTCGATGGCGGCACCTGCACTGCCTTTCCTTGGAGAGAGATCATGACGGAAGTGAATAGTGAAAACCTCAAGAAATGGGCCCTTGCTATCGTCGCCGAGGTCGAGCCTGACGACACGTTCGTCGTGGAAGACGGCTTCGATGCGCTGGTGGAAGAATGGCATCGCGCGGACGCACAGGATGAGGGCCGCTTCATCGGCGGGGCCGAAGTCGCGACTTTCGCCGCCATGGTCGCTCCGTTTCTTCTGGCGTTCTTCGGGGACGTCGCCAAGGACGTCGTGAAGGACAGAGTAAAGACGGCCATAGGGTCCCTGCTCGATCGGGTGCTGGATCGTCGTGCCAGGAAGGACGACGTGGAGAAGCTTCGCAAGGAAGTGTCGTCGGCGATCAATAAGAGCCGCTTCTCCGCGGCCGAGAAGGCTAAACTCGAGGCCGGTTTCGCCAAGCTGTTTGCCAAGGTTGGCCCGAAGAAATGAAGGGGACCCATCCCAGGAGTTTGCTGCGCCGCCTCGGCATTTCCGACGGCCCCGCCGCGGCGGCGATCATCATCTCGGTTTGTCTGCAGTATCTTTTTCTCGCAAAATTATGGGAGGGCTACCCGATACGGTACATGGGCGACGTCATCCATCAGAACGTCGTGCTTTCGATGATCGGCCTGACCGTGCTTGGCGCGATCGTCATCGCAGCTGCATCGCTGTACCGATGGCGAAACGGAACGAATGCCGCGTCGAAACTAGAACGACTTGCCGTGAACCCGTCCTTCGATCCCATCCGATCAACGCTGGAGCAGATCGCGGCACGTTCGACCCTGCGTTCGCAGCCTCGCCTCCTGTACACTCCGAAGAACGGTGACGCGTTGGAAGCCAGAGAACGCGTGACGCCGTCCGGCGATGCGGTCGTCGTCGGTCTCAATCAGCGTGCTAGACAACGCGATCAACCACGTGCCTTCGAAGCCATGATTGGGCATGAAGTATCGCACCTCGAACTTGGCGAAACCTGGCTTGAAATTTGGGCAAGACGCGGCATCCTCCTGCATTTTCGAACGCTCGGCTGGGCGGTCGCGATATTCTGCCTGGTGCTCGGTTTCATCGATCGCAGAGGCATCGGCAGCCATCCCCCTTTCGGAGGCTTCATTCCGGTCTTCGATGGCGCTATCTTTGCCGGCCTGTCCTCCCAGTTCGCGGTTCTGATCCTCTCGAGCGCGATCGTTTTCGTCTATTCATACTTCTTCGTCGTTCGCCGCGAGCACATCCACGATTTCCGCGGCTCCCAACTTGCCGGAACGGACGCCTTGGCCGACGTCTTCGCCGCCCAGCAGCCGCCGGCGTTCCGGCCGTTCGACGCCTTCAAAGATTTCTTCAATCTGCATCCTGATCCGGCCGCACGAACCCGCGTGATCAGAAATCGTGACCTGATCCTGATTTCGGTGATCCTGTATCCGTTGGTCATGTCGGGCTTGCAGCCGTTGACATTGTTGCTGACGGCGGGCTGGCGCGACTTTTTCGGCGTGGCGAGAGAGGCTTGGAATTTCGGCCTGACTGTCGCCTCCGGCCTCTTCCTGTATGCCGTTCTGCGCGCTGATCTTGCAAGGTTGGGTTTGGGTCTGCTTTTGGACCCACGTCGGTACGCCCTGTTCGTTCCGATCTACGCTCTGGTCGCGGGTCTAGCCACACAGATCCCGCGCATCGTGCTGGAAGTCCTATACGGCTGGCGTCATGAATTTTCGCTCGACCAGATCGCCGATCGGATTTGGAGCGGAACGCTGATCGGGGGTGCTCGCATCGCGCTCATGACGGCCGCCATCCTCGGCCTGCTCGCCTTCCTGAACGGCGTCCGCATCGCCGCAACCGGCGAAACAAGGCCGGGCAAATGGAGCGCTATAGGTGACGCGGTTGCCGCCATTCTGGTGGTCGGAGCGTTCACCATCGCAAGCCTATCGAGCCTTCAGTTCGCTATCGGCGTGCTGGCATTCTGCGCGCCTCTGATCTTCGCTTATGCAATATTGTTTGCATTAGTTTGTCGATGTCTGGACTGCGGTCGCAGGCGCACTTCTGCTCTGCGGCTGTCGACGCGATGCAGTTGCGGGAGGGACCATTTGTCTCTGCCAAAGCTTTGGACTCGACATCCATTCGAGGTCCAGCTGTCGGTACCGAACCAGGTGGACATCAAGGGTCGAGAGAAGCCGGCCTAAACTGGTCGGACTCGGCGAATGTGAATTCGCTTTCCTGGAGGGCCACTCCGAATTGCCAGGCGATCTTCTGCGGCAAAGCTTTGCGCCAGTACAAGCTCTGCTCGTGCAAGGAATGCGAGTCGCCTTCCAAGTGCTTCTTCGGACAGCCGCCCCAACAGACCGGAAGGAACGAGCAGCGGCTGCAATTGGGCTGCCGCGTTGGGTCGAAGCCGGTCCACCAGGCCGCATCGCGGCCGGGCACCATGTCGCCTCCGGCACGGCGGATGGCGACGGGGCGGTCCTTCTCGCCCACTTGAAGCCCGCACCGATAGTGATTGCCGTCCGCTCCGATCACGATCGAATCGTTGGCCAGCGCTGCACAAACGGAGGTCCTTGGCAAAGGATAGAGCGAGCGGGTTGTGGTTTCGTCGAGAGTTGCTTCGTCGGGGACCATCTGCCGGGACCGTTCGCGAAGTCTCTCAAACTCTTCCTCAGAAAGCTTCGTGCGGCTAAGAAATCCGGCGCGCTCGGAAAAGTCGGATATCCGTGCGAGTTGAAAAACGCACGGAAACGCTCTGTCGAACCAGCCGCGGTCCTTGCAGAAGGCGATGAAGCCGTCCAAATCGCATTGGTTTCCGTGATCGGCATTGAACCTTACGTCGACGCGTACCACCTCGAGCAATCCGTCGACCACCGCGGTCGCCTGATCGAACGAGGAGACAGACGGATCGGGCGCCCTGCCCCTTCTATATCGGCGTCTCTTGTCGTGGTTCGGTTTGAGGCCGTCAAAGGAAATCTGCACCTGCCGGAGGCGGTGTCGCCTCACGAAGCCGGCGATGTCGTCCGGCCAGCATGTCCCGTTCGAAATTACGGAAGCGGAGTAACTTACCCCGATCTCCTTGCATAACGATTGAAGCGCAGCGGACGCTGCATCGATGAAATCGACGTTGAGGAGCGGCTCTCCGCCGTACCAGTCGACGTGAAGGCTGTCCTTACCCGACGCGACAAGGCGCTGTCGGGTCCAATCGACTATCGCCGGAACATCGCCTTCTGCGAGAGCATCGCGGGATCTCTCTTCGTAGCAGTAGTAGCAACCCAGGTTGCAGTCCTGCGTCGTCGTGAGGGTGATGACCATAGGCGTCCGTCCACGCGCATGCCAATAGCGCTCGCGGATCATGTCTAGCTCGTCGAATTCGTGGTCGACGAGAAAGCCCCCTCGCCGTAGTGTGGCGAGGAGCGTACGCGGGATCGTCTTGGCGGCGACCCTCCGCGGAGGACCGCAAAGCAGCTGCGCAAGCTCGCGCGCGTCCTGGCCCGACAGCCGAACCGAAGCGCCCGTACCCGCGTTGTACAGGACGTTGTCGTCGCCTAGCGGGACGCAGAAGTTGTAGCGCGATGATCGCAGACGATGCCGCGCTGCAGTCACTTGTCGATATCGACGATGGCGAGGCAGATATTCGTGCCGTACCCGCAAAGCCGAGCACCGACGCGACCGGCCTTCTTCAGATCCGGAGTGATAGTTTCGACCTGAACGACGTGCAGCTTGCCGGGTCGGACCTTCAACTTTACGTCCTTGTCGTCGGAGACGATCAAGCTCACCTTCGGCTTCTTGGTCGGCTTTCGCGCCATGGCTTCCTCCCGCCCCGTTTCCGTGAACAACCTATGGTCGCACATTCTTCGCAATCGTCAAGTGCAGCCTTTTGCCCGTCCGAACTTAGGAATCCCTGACGGCGGCGTGCGCCTGGCATCGAAGCCGTATCGAGGCTAAGCGTCCAGCGAACTCGTTTTCAATCGCTCCACCGGGTTTCGCCGATGATGTGGGTACCCGACTTCGCGACGGCCGCCGACGGCAGGCACGTCGGCAAGTCCATCGGCAGGGTTGTAGCCGGTGGAGGACCGATTGAGACTTTGGTCAGGTGGCGTTCAAGGTCGCTTCGGCTGCTTTAATCTTGCCGAGGATATCCTCGAAAGAAGGGATCCTCCGAAGATCATGCCGGCCATCTTCTGGTAGTCCGCCTTCAAAGGTTCGAGCATGCCGTCGACCGGTACGATACCGAACGTTCCGGGAGTCGCCTGGTCGAGATCGAGAGGCTTCCGGTTGAAGTAGAGGCGGGCATGGCGAACGCAGCTTTCCGCGAGCTCCAGATCTTTAAGTGCGGCTTCGCCGTGTTCGGAGGTCAGAAGCCGGAATATGTCGTAGTAATGGCGCGACAATCGCTGCCCGTCCTTGTAGAGCTCCCCTCTGTTCTGGAACCAGTGTCGCTGTCCGTGTAGGATGATGATCTTGTCCCAGAACGTCCTCTCGGGCTTGATCGTCAGCACGTTTGGCACGGTGAGGTCCAGGCCGTCGGTGTCGGTGGCAGAATATGGACTGATCGTTTTCGTCTCATGCGGATCGAGCGCCGACTTAGCGCCGGATTCGATCTTCACGACGCGTCGGACGTACCGCTCGTCGGAATCCGCGAATGCGCTTGGATAGTGGAAGAGCAGGGATTGAGCGTCGGGGTCGTCCGGATCGGGCTCGATCTTGAACGTCAGTCCTTCGAGCTCACCAGCGGCGAAGTTCGTCAGCGCGTTCTGGAATTCGCCGTTAATGAAACTGCTGCACCGCTCCTTTATTTCGTCAAGCTTTCGCTTGCGTTCGTTCGATCCCATCGCGCGGAGATCGTCATCTGACGGGAAGTTTTCGCCGGGCAGGTCGTCGCGGAATACGGTGATGTCGATGTCTTCCGAGAACCGCTGGATCAGATCGAAGGCCTTCGAGAGTGACGTGCCGCCCTTGAAAAGCAGACGCTGCTCGATGCCCGCCTTGTTGTAGAGCGCGTCGAGGATCCAACAGACCCAAAAGTCCTTTTCGATGTTCTCCGGGGGGCACGAGAGACGCTGTCCGGTTTGTTGGAACAGTCCCCGCCGGTCTTCAGCGCTTGCTCGAATGATCTGCGGCAGGTCGGTCATGATCGCATCTCATTGGCCGCGGATCGGCGGGAGCGGATCTGGCGCCGTTGCGTCGGACTTGAGGATATCTTTTACGATAGGAACGAGCCAGTCGGGGAGATCACCCAAGTGGTCCTGCAAATCCTTTCGCATGCGGTGCCCGTCGTCGCCGTCGTTCAGGATGGACTTGAGGCGCTTTGCGATCTTGTCGCCATCCGAAGGAAGAACGTCGCGCAGCCAAATCAGAGCTTGCACCAACTGCGCGGCCGGGCGGTCAGCCCACAGAAGTCGACTTGGCGCGACTTTCTTGAAGTCGATGACCATTTGGTCGAGTTGGATCGGCTTCACGCGGGCGTCCGTCCACACGACCACCTTCGCCGGGACGGCGTTGGTAAGTCCCAAGTTGTTGGCGGCGGTTATTCCGTCGACCAGTACTTTGGCGCCGTCCCGTCTCGCGACCGCCTGAATCACCGACTTGTAGTCCGGTGGCGAAATCTTCTTCGTCAGTTGGTTGGTGCGAGCAAGATCGTAGAGACCTTGGTCGATGCGCCTGATGCGGTTGTCACTCCGGAGGCGGTGGAGGGCGACGTCGACAGCCGATCGAGTGCCGGTGTCCGCAAAATCGCGTGCGGTCCATACCTTGCTCGGCTGAGGGTCATGGCTCATCCGATCGTATATCTGGTTCGCTGTGCTAGCCATTTTACGGTTCCCTTGTAAGAAATTTGCGCCTTAAATCTTACAAAGTCAAGACCGCGTAAGAAATATGACTCATATTCCTTACGGCCGTCTAATTTCGGCGCCGGAACATATCGGAGCAGCGAAGCACCACGCGATGGGCCTCTTCCAGGAGCCATCGCGAGATTTCCGGCTGTTTCGGCGTCTTTGCCCAGTCAGATTACGTAAAATAGAGGATTCCCTCGGGTTGGTTTGGAAAAGTGCTAATTTACTTAGTATGGCTGAGCAAAAGGACAGAAAGCTAAACAAGCTCGAAAGGACTCTCCCTCAGGGGCTTCTGGTCGATGCTGCCTGGATGGAACGACAGGGTTATTCCACCAGCCTGCGCAGCCAATTGGCGCTTGATCCTGTTTTGTTCTCATCTAGAATATATTCCCAATAGAACGGCTCGCCCTGAGGCGTGGCCTTACGTCGACATGTCGTGATGCCTTCCGTGGAAAATCCCCCGGCCAGGTCGATATCGGCGACGCGGATGTGGACATCGAGAGCGGCGACATCGCAATCGCGCGCGGATGGTGTTCAATCCTGCTCTACGATGACGGGGGAATTCATGAGTTTCAAAGTAACCGCAGCCGGCGCTTCACACGAACCTACCCTGCATTGTCCCAACTGCAATCACGAGATCCGGTTGACGGAATCATTGGCCGCTCCCCTCCTCGCTGAAATTCGTCAGCGCTTTCAACAGCAGCTGGCCAGCAAAGATGCAGAGATGGAGCGTAAGACCGAGGCACTGCGGCTGGAACGCGAGCAGGTCGCTAAGGACCGCGAGCAAATCGAGGACCACGTTGCGAAACGATTGATCGCCGAACGTGCCCAGCTGGTCGCGGCCGAAAGCAAGAAGGCGCGAGAGGCGGCCGCGGCCGAGCTGCAGGCGAAGGAAGCGGAAGCCGCGGAGCTGCGAGCCAACCTGCTTACCAACAACGCAAAGCTTGCCGAGGCCCAAAAGCAGCAAGCCGAACTGATGCGACAGCAGCGCGCACTCGAGGGGGAAAAGCGCGAGCTCGACCTGACAATAGAGAAGCGCGTGCAGGCCTCAATCAGCGAAATCCAGATCAAGGCCAGGCAGGAAGCCGACGAGGCTGCGCGCTTACGCGTTGCAGAGAAGGACCAGACTATCGAGTCGATGTCTCGAACGATCGAGGAGCTCAAGCGCAAGGCCGAGCAGGGATCACAGCAATCCCAAGGGGAAGTACTCGAGCTCGAGCTCGAAGAGCTTCTGCGCGGACGTTTTCCGACCGATTCGATTGAGCCGGTTGGAAAAGGTGAGCTTGGGGCGGACGTTATTCAACAGATAAATGGCGCCATTGGCAAACCTGCCGGCATCATCCTTTGGGAAACCAAGCGAACCAAGGCATGGAGTGACGGATGGCTTGCCAAACTGCGTGACGACCAGCGTCGTTCCGCCGCCGACGTCGCTCTGATCATCTCTCATGCGCTGCCGAAGCACGTCGAGCAATTTGACCTAGTCGACGGCGTATGGGTGGCCCATCCGCGTTGCGCATTGCCGGTCGCCGTGGCGCTGCGCCAGGGGCTGATCGACGTAAGCGGATCGCGCCTCGTTCAGCAGGGTCAGCAGACCAAGATGGAGCAGGTTTATCACTACCTGACCGGCACGAAGTTTCGGCAGCGGGTAGAAGCTGTGGTTGAGAAATTCAACGATATGCGCGACGACCTGGACAAGGAACGCAAGTTCATGGGCCGGCAATGGGCCAAGCGCGAAACTCAGATCCTCGCCGTGGTGGAGTCGACCGTTGGCATGGTGGGCGATTTGCAGGCGATCGCCGGCAAAGCCATGCCAGAGATTCCGAGCCTGGATATGCCACTGCTTGAGAGCCACGCCGCTCCTGAACGAAAGGTGGGATGATGGCGGAAGCTGATGGCGAGCTCGAGTCGGAGAGCATACCTCGCTCCCGCCGCCTCCACCCGAGCCGGCGGACGGGATCGACTGAAGCTGGAGGCGTGAGGGAGCCAGGATAGCGGCACTCCTCGTCAGATCTCGTCTCCTCACCGGTTCAAGCGATTAGTCGAGGAAGCTAATCTCGATGCCCTTCATCCCCTCGCCGCTTCGCTGCTTACCTTTTTCACTTTGACTACCTGCCCGCCTTGCAACCTCTGATTATGTTGCTTTAAGACTTACTAGCGGGGACTCAGGTCGGTCCTGCAACTCGTCGCGAGGGTCCATGGAGTGGAAGGCGCACGGTTACCGGGTTGGTGCATCGAGCGAGACCTTCGATAGCATCCCAGAAAGCGCAGACGAACTTGATCGGTTCATCGCGCTACACCGCCGAAAGATCGAGCCGTGGCTCTCGGCGGTATTCCAAGCTGAGCATCTGAACCTCCTGCTTGGCAGCGGCTTTACCATTGCTGTGGGCTTCGCTGCCGGCGTCAAGGCGACGGGTATGGCGATTGCGACGGGGAAGTCGAAACATGCCAAGGCAATCCTCGTCACGCGACCGCAAGCGCCAAAAAGATGGGTCGCGGTCAAGCTAACATCGAAGATCAGTTGCGTAGCGCCATTGCTGTGCTCGATGGTCTTGACATCATCGATAAGGGGTCGGCGCAAGGTGTTCGCGACGACATTAACTCCGCAATCGCGACATTCCTAACCTCACTGCTTGCTACCGAGCGAGGTATTTTCGAAGCAAACAGTGCATCAGCACTGGCGACGGTGCAGTCATTTCTGCTCAGCTTCGTCAGCCGCGCCGCTTCACGCGAGCGTTTACATATCTTCACGACCAACTACGACCGGTTGATCGAACATGGCTGCGATCAAGCGGGGCTACGGATCATTGATCGCTTTGTGGGGAGCTTGCGTCCACTGTTCCGCAACACTCGGATCGAGCTCGATTATCATTACAACCCACCCGGGATCCGCGGTGAGCCGCGCTTTATGGAAGGCGTCGTCCGTCTGACCAAGCTCCACGGCAGCCTTGATTGGCGCTTCGACCCCATCGCGCATCGGATCTATCGGTCAGAGACACCATTTGGTGCCGACGACGATCATCCGAGCTTACCAGATTCTCCAGTTGATACCGTGATGATCTATCCTAATCCGGCTAAGGACGTGGAGACCACCCAATATCCTTATGCGGAGCTATTCCGTGATTTCGCCTCGGCAACTTGCAGACCCAACTCGGTGGTGGTGACCTACGGCTACGGGTTCGGTGATGACCACATCAACCGTGTTCTGCTCGATATGCTGTCGGTTCCGTCCGCACACCTCGTGATCATCGCCTTTGAACTAGACGATCGCATCAAGGGATTTCTCAATCAAACTCGTCCTGCACAAGTCAGCCTCCTCGCCGGCAACCATTTCGGAAGCCTCCAGCACCTCGTCGACGATTATCTGCCAAAGCCCGCGCTCGATTACATCACCGGGCGTATGTCTGACTTGCTGAAGAACCGCGCTTTCGCAGATGCCGCTGCGGGCCTGGCGCCAGCCGAACCGAGTCAGCCGCCAGCGGGCTCTGGAGGAGGAACGTGAGCTCCCCGATCGAACGGCTCGCTGAACTGGTCATCGGCACGGTCGAGTCGATCTCCTCGGATGAGATCCGTGTGCTGCTCGATCTCGATGCGCCACAGGCTACTGCGCTCAACACCGGCACACCGATGAGCTTCCCAAGGCTCAATAGTTACGTGCTGATACCGAATGAGGCTGGTGCTACCGTCGCCTACGTCACGTGGATCGGGATTGAACGATCGCCGTACCCCAAACGGTCGGGGCTTAAGGATTTCGGCCTGATCGATCTGCCATTCCCTCTGCGGAAGATGTCGCTCACTCCGATCGGCACCCTGTCTGTCGCTCGAAACCGACGCGAGGGAAGCAGTATGTTCGAATTGAGTCGAGGAATCGTTGCGTTCCCTTCGGTAGGCGATCAGATACCAATCCCAACGCCGGAACAAATCACAGCTATCGTCGGAGCAAAGGACAAGGACCGCCGCGTTCGCATCGGCTCGTCACCGCTGGCTGCAGATACCTCAATTATGGTCGATCCCGATAAGATCTTCGGGCGGCACGTCGCCGTACTCGGCAACACCGGTAGTGGAAAATCCTGCTCCGTCGCTGGGCTGATCCGCTGGTCACTCGATGCGGCGCAGGCCGCTCTTGAGAATGGCACAGAACAGCCGAATGCGCGGTTTATTATTCTTGATCCTAATGGGGAGTACGCCAAAGCATTTGCAGATAGGGGCGGAAATATCCGCCTGTTTCGTGTCCCGCCCATCGACCTCAACAGGGGTGAACGCGCGCTCCGTCTGCCGGCCTGGCTCTGGAACGGTCACGAGTGGACCGCGGTATCGTTCGCACGACCCGGAGCGCAGCGGCCCCTGCTGCTCCAAGCGCTTCGTGAACTAAAGAACGGGCAGCTGGCGGGGACGCCTCGCCAAACTATCGTCAGGCGGCATTTGTATTCCTATCGCATCATGATCGCCGCTATGTTGGCCGAAGGTGCCGCGACCTACGCTGGCAGCGCAAGCAATCGGCGGCGCTGCGGCGAACTGCTAGACAACATTGCATCAGACTGCAGCAATATGACGGAATCCGTTGATGGTGAGCACAAGACAGCTCTGGAAGAGATAAGCAGCATTATCGAAACTATCGCTAATTCCCGTCGGTCAGGAGACTGGTTCAACTCCTTCTCAGTACAGGACATGGAAGCGGTGCGGAGGTCACTGCAGAGCTTCGTAGATCTGGTAGAGGATGCTTTCGCCATCGCGCATCTTACGGAAGATGCACCGATACCATTCGACGTACACATGCTGCCAGAGCACCTTGAGAGGATAGCAGCGACGGAGGGAGGTGCGTTGGCCGGATTCATCAGCACGCTCGGCATGCGCATCCGCGGCATGATGTCGGACCCGAGACTCGGTCAAGTGATTGGAAGTGACCCGGCGATCACCTTCGATGCCTGGCTTGACGCGTTCGTGGGCAGCAACGCCTCGGCCAACGGACAGGTCGCAATCGTTGACCTTTCGTTGGTGCCTTCAGAAATAATCCACGTAGTCGTTGCGGTTCTGGGACGGCTGACGTTTGAGGCATTGCAGCGCTACCGACGGCTTCATCCTGATGGCAAACCTCTGCCCACGACCTTGGTTCTAGAGGAAGCACACAACTTTGTTCGGCGAGGCGCCAACGAAGATGGGCCGGCAGAAAACCCGACCCAGCTCTGTCGCGAGACGTTCGAAAAGATCGCGCGCGAAGGTCGCAAGTTTGGTCTTGGATTGATGCTATCGTCACAACGCCCATCGGAGCTCTCGCCCACGATCCTTGCACAGTGCAATACTTTCCTACTGCACCGGATCGTAAACGACCTCGATCAGGCGCTAGTTGGACGTCTCGTTCCCGACAATGTGGCGGGCTTGCTAAAGGAGCTACCTAGCCTACCATCCCGTCAGGCAATTTTGCTGGGATGGGCCACGCCGATTCCTTTGCTCGTGGAGATGGATGAACTTGCCGAGGCACATCGGCCGCAATCGTCAGACCCAGATTTCTGGGACGTTTGGATCGGCAAGAACCCACGTCCGATCGATTGGCCCACCCTCGTCGGCGATTGGACCGGCAGTGCGCAGAATTGAACAGACTGCGCTCCTCGATCAGACGTTTCCATGACTGCCGCACGCCTTATGAGTCCGACGGGAGAAAACAAGGTGAGCTGGTGATCTCATTGCTCAATGGCTTGCAGGACGAGACGGAGAGCGAGGTCGAGTTCGTCGAATCCGCTATTGTCATTCGGCGTCACAATTGATCCCTTCAGCATCCAATTTTGCATGCCGAATGACAGCTTGCCCGCTAAGTTGAGTGGCGTAAGTCGGCCGGCGTCAGCAGGCGATGAGATCGCTTCGACGGAAACACTGATCCGGCAGCAAGTGCCCGAGCATTGCTAACTGCGTTTCGTGTTGCGGGGACTTCGTGCTGAGCACAGACGAGGCTAGGGCCGAGATCGATCGGATCGACACCATTGCAATCAACTGGCGCCAAGTTTTTGAGGATGAGGGTGTCGACGAAATCGAAAGAATAGCACCTGCCTTCCCAATAGCAGACTGCTTTCCCCGCAAGCTCGTCTCCAGCCTTAGAGAGCTCAGCCGACTTTGCCGGCTGCGCTGGCCTTGCTTTTTACGGTCGTACTTCCACCGTTGTGACTGATAAGCACTTCTCTACGAGATGGAGAGCATGACCTTATCCCAGTTAGAGAATCCCTCCGCGAAAAAGGCCGGTCTTTTCGACCCCCGATCCTTATTCGATCGTTCAACTGCGCTCTCGACAAAGTCAGACGTATCGGCATTCAATGCCCGCACCACCTCTGATACAATATGGGGCCGACCACCGATGAGCGTGACCTCCGGCTCCGAGCGGCTCGATGATACAATCGGAAGTTCGATAAGCGCCGTATAGCACGACCCAAAACATTCGAGCGAAAAAGGCGTCAACAAAGCATCGTCAGAAGTCAGTTGAATTTCGTCAGGCCAATGGTTGAAGATGATATTGACGCCTGGCGTTGATGCTACGGCAAGAAATTCGATGTGAGTATCAACCCAATCGACGAAGTCGGCAAATTTAAAGCGGCGCGCTGTCTGCCGACCTGCCCGAACCATCGCCGATACAATCCTACGAAGAACTGGCGCGGCCGGAATCCAATGCGCAAATGGCCCTTCGCCTGGTGCCATTTCCAACTTGAGCTCTTTTCCCTTGAAACGGAGCGTTATCGATTTCTGCGGCCTGGCCAGTATGACGCCAATCTCGATGATGGCGACCGCCTCCTCCAGGTCGACAATTCGTTCACCGTCATAGTTGAGCGTTAGGTTCGCCTCCGCCTTCGGAAAGTCGATCAAAAATTCAAGGAAGTTGTTTGCAAGTCGCACCGGCCCGAGCTTTCCATCGAATATCGGAGTGACGAACATCTCGAGCTCTACCGAGGTCCACTCGCCTGCTTCCGAAGAAAGTTCAACCGTGGTTGACATCGATGACGATACGTTTAGCTCCAGCACCGCTTCCCGAAACTCATCGCGATCATTGTCGAGCGGAATTCCGAACCGGCGTCGCTCAATCGTCAGGTCCGTCACCTTAAGCGTGCGAGGGCCACCCAAAAAGAGCTGACCGATCTTTTCGCCCGCATTTTCTCCTGGAACGAAAAATCGACCGACAATGGATCTGTTATCAAAACCGCAAGTCTTGCGGTAGTCGACCTTCCCTGCAATATAATCGGCAGGTGCCCCTCCGAGCATTCCGTTTAAAGCCTTTGCCAGCCCTTCTCCTGCTGGAGACAATTCTACCGCACGATCGAGTGGCACAAGAATCGTGATTCTGTGAATGTTCCGCTTTCCTTTGGCTTCCTCGCTGCGAACCCGCTTGAGGGTGTCGTAGATCATTTTTTGATCGACCGGGACGAGGAGAGTGCGAATCGGCGTCCGCCCGTCTTTGACGAAAAACATGACGACGATCGCCGCCGGCAGGTCAGCATCAACGAGATGCTTGAGCGCCGACAGCTTGATCCTCGGCGGCTGAGATCCTTCTGTCGCTTTCACTTGGATCAAGAATTTCGGAAGATCGTTCTGGGAATCAAGCGGACGCTCTTTCATCCGCAAAGGCTCGCCTTCAAGGAGGTAGTCCCAGCCGAGACGGTCTGCCTGTGATTTCTGGGCACGAAACCCTTCCGGTTCACACCAACCGATGAACACATTCTCACCTCGCGCGCCAAGATCTGGAACGCTCACTGAATTCTTCATATTTTAGACCATAGCCTTAGCTACTGCTGAAACCAGATCGATAGTCGGGAAGAACCCGAGTTCGTGGAGTTGATGCAGTAATTCCTCAAATTGAAGGTGATTGGCGCTGCCCTTGGCGGCAAGCTTCGCCAGTTCATCGATTTTGCCGGCGAGTAATTCGATGTCCCGCTGGCGGCGTTTGGAGTCCGCAGGCGACAGCCGCTGCGGGCCATCGACAACAAACGCGGCCGAATGTTTTCGGACGTACTCCGCGACGTTGTCCAGCGCAATTTCGCTTTCGCCGGCCTTTGAAAAAGCCATGCTGATGCTGTACGCGGCATCTTCAAGGTACGGCCTGTCCCGCACGAGGTCCGGCGAGCTGTCTTTGCGGCGGTACCCGCTGAGAGAGAAGCTTCCGTTTTGCAGGTTGTAAAACCCGATCTCAAAAGGACCGAACGTCGCAACGCCTTTAGCGATATTGACCGACCATGGATTTTGCGGCCCGCCGCGAGCTTCGACCGCTTTGATCAGCCCGCTCACCTCTCGCGCATGAAGTCGCGCACGCTCGAGCTGAGCTTGGTCGTTCTCGAATATGGAAATGGCGTCCGGCTTCCAAGCCAAGTGCCGCGCGTGGAGTTGGTGCCAGGCACGCAGAGCGGCTTGGGCCGGACCGGGAATTTCCTCGCCTTCCATCCATCTTCGAAGCGTTCGCGTCGAAACTCCCAACAGTTGCGCAGCCTCGGCCAGGTCGAGGCCCAGAAATGTCAAAATTTCAGTCAGCTCAATACTTGTCATTATGTAAAATCCGTTTTGATAATTTGTCCTTCGTATTTTGACAATATGTCAGAAAAAAGAACCTGCTTTGTCCCCCTCCCCTTCCGCGGGAGTGTCGTCCCGACGCGCGAGTTGGCGAATGCCGTCACCAAAACAGATTGAAAAATGGACCGCCGCTACTCGGTCGTCGTCATCGCATTCCGTCGGTTCAGACGCAGATTTACCGCAAGAGTATTGGGATTCAATCCTGGCTGACGCGAGCGTCGGAACGAGTCCAGGCGTGCCAATTCAGCAGCGACGGCTATCGGAGATCCCTCGTCACGTTTTGCGGGTGACCTGCCAGCGCTGCAGTCGAATCGTTGAGATCCGAAAAGGCAGATGCGGTCGGGTCTTTCGATCAGCATGCAGTCTGGAAGGACGTCGGGCAGAAGTCGGCCGATCGGACATGTCAGAATCGTAGCGCGCGCTACGAGGAGGATGGCTGCTGGCTATCTTTCAAGAGCTCCTAAAGGATCCGCTCGCGATCGGTTTGTTACTCAATGGCGCTTAACCACCATCCAACACCCCTGTCCGGTGGCGATCGCAACGCTCTAAAGAAGGAGCTGGGCAAACGACTCCTTGAAATCGACGGGCAGGGCCAACCCGAAGGGGTAGGTCGTCGGAAAAGATCGGGGATGAAGGAGCCTTAACAAGCGGGACACGGATCGGGCTAACGACTTCACGCCGCCCGAAAAGCGGCCGGCTTCGAGTCCAGTTGAGAGGCCGCTGCCCGCTTTGGTGGCATCTGGCCCCTATCGAGCCCACGAGACGCGGCTTCCCGAAGTCTATCTTGTTGAGACGCTAGGCTGTCAGCCGGCGACCGCCGTCGTGCTGATCGTGTCGCCACGGTGGCGAGACTTGCCTGCCGATCGCCTGCAGATCATCCATCCAGGCAGCCGTTTGGTCCTCGACACCGGTAGCACACATCTCCTGCCCGGCGCCTACTATGTCGCTCTCCGTACTGGCACATCATCGCCACCGAGGAAACTCACTTTTCGCCGGCATCATCAGTCTGATCCCGACAGCCGCCTTCACAGGCATCCCGCAGTCGGGGCGCGCAGCACGCAAAGGCGTAGAGAGAGCGAAGCGTCTCCTTCTTGGCACTGTCGTGCAGCCCGCACCTCGTTCGTAATCAAAGCCTAAAGCTGCCGCGATCCGCATAACCTTTGGGCCGAATATCCAGCGCGGCGATCAGGTCCAGGCGCTGCTTCCGACAACCAAACTCGGGGTGATCTCCCACCTGGAGCCACGCTCCGTCACGGCGCTCAAGCCATCCGGATGCAAACACCTCGCCCGCCAGGAAACCGCCATTTGCCGTTCGGACCCAGCGTTCGCCGTCGATCGCAGGCCACAGAGCAACGTGGATTGATAGCTCGTCCCAATCCGCGTCGTGAACGCTGGCAATCGCCGCAATATCCTCGATCATGAATCGGTACGTTCGACCATCGTCCCCGTACCTCGGATCCAGCAGCGGCCAGCTGTTTTCTCCTGCACGCGGCGTAAACAATCCCTGGTCGATGCCAGCATTGATCCCGGCGACCATCACATTGCGCCAGGCCCGCCGCCTGCGGGACCCGTCGTATTTCACCTTGGTTACCCCCTTGGACGCGGTCGGAATCACGTCCGCACCCTCGTAGTTGAGGCGATCGAAGGAGAATCCGCGGAGGTCTTCGTCCGATGTCGGAACACCCGTCATCGCCGCGAGCCGGCTCAGGAACGGCAATTCCTCGAGCAATGCAAAGTCCGGATGCACCGGTGCACGCTCCAACATGCGGGCTCGCAGCGCTGCATGACTTGCAAAGCCGCATGCGGCTGCGATCGCCTCGGTCAGATGGGATGATTTGTAGTTCGGATAGCCCTGCCTAACCGCACGCTTCACGGACGTGAGCGCAGATTCAGTCAAAGGGATAGCGGTCAAAGGATCCACCTGTTCATATCGGCGGCCGATGTCCACAGATTACGCACCGACCTGGATATGACGGTCGATCCAAGGATTTGAAATAGTGCCCACTTTGACCCTGTGGCAGGTCCGGCGAGACGGCCGATTCGAAGAATGCACGATCTATCAGCCAGCTTTCAAGGACCTAGGCGCCTCAGGGCAGCCGCTCCATAGGGGTGTAACTTCCCGTTGACGGCTCCAATGCTGTTCGCGCGCTCGAGGAACATGACAAGCCGCCAGTGCACATCTACGTGCCAACCGATGAAACGGTTGGCGGAGCGCGCGGGCGCCTTACCTCGTCCGCTCATCGTCTCGCTTGTGACCGCGCAACTCGGCATCGATTCCCTGCTCTGCCTTGCGGCGACGGCTATTGGTGAGCTCCGAAAGCTCATTCTTTAGTGCATGCCGCCGGGTTTCAACGGCGGGCATGTCGTTCACGAATTGCCTAACCTGGCGCGCGAGCGCGTGATCTGCCGCCGCTCCAGAATGCTGCAGCTCGGCTGCGTAATCGAGATATCGCCGCCGGATCGCATCCTGACGTGACTTGATCTGCTCGTCCCAAGGACGTTTTGCAGTCGTGCCGCCCCTCACCTCCGAAAGCACCTCTTTCCGGGCGAGCCGGTCGACATCAGGTACGATTTTTCGCTTGCGCATAGCGAGCACCGCCCCGCGATCGGCCTTTTGAACTCGCCCGCGGGTTCGCCGCGGCGTTGCCTCGGCCGCTATCCCGCGAAGCCGGAGTTCGCCAGCAAATCGCTCCCGCCAAGCCTGCAGATCTGCCTTCCGAGGGTTGAGACGCTTGCCGTCGTGGCCCAGGGACCGGACGGTCAAGTGCACGTGGGGATGTTTGTCGTCGAGGTGCTGGACGAAGACATAGTCATGATTGTCCCCGAACGTTTCGATGGCAAATGCCCGGGCTGAATCCTTGACGGCGACGGCATCGGTGCCAGCCGGCATCGACAGAATGATGTTGATCGAAAGCGACCCATCACGGCGGCGCTTGTCGTCAAGGCCGGCATCATCCTCCCAGCGTTGCTGTAGGTCTTTCAATCCGGAACGACCGGCCAGACTCGCGCCCTGCTCTGTTTCCGCATCGAGCTCGCCGTTTCGCGTGATATACGCAAGGTGCGACTTGAGATGCGCCACGTCCTTGGTGCGGCCGGTGATCTTGACCATCACCTCTGGCGCTCGGCGCACGATCCGTTCGAGCTTCGCGCGCATAGCCGGCGTCAGGCGACTAGGAACCGCCGGATCGGGGATATCCCACTCGGCCCGCCGCGGGCGCCGATTGGGCGTTTCCCAAACATATGAGATCGGCGGAAGCTCGGAGGCCAGGTCTGCCGGCCGCGGCTTATGGCGCCGACTCATCGCCGCCCATCCCAATAATCCGCGTTGCCGTGCAGCGCATTGCGTAGTTGCGCGAGCTCTTTTTCGATGACCAACTGGGCCTCTTGAATTGCGGACAGATCGGGCTCGACCGCCCTGCCCTGCAGCACACTGGCGTTCGCTGCGCGCGCGATCTGATTGATGTTGCCGCCGATCTGGTTGAGCTCGCGAACAATCGCGCGGAGCGCCTCGTGCTCGCCTGGAGAATGCTGCACCGGTGATCCCAACCGCGAGCGCACCAATGCAACGATCCAGCCGGTTCGGGTCATGCCGCGCTGATGTGACACTTCCGCGAGCTGCCGCATCTCGCTCTCGCGAAATCGCACCGTCACCTTCTCCGGTCGCCCGACAGGCAGCACGGAGATGCGCGGCACTGGTTCAGCAAGTGCCTCAGCAATGAGACGCCGCAAGAGCGCGGATTTGCCGCCCTGGGTCGCTGCCAAAGCTGAGAACTCCGCAGCGACTTCGTCAGAGACGCGAAGCGAGATCAGAGCCATGCACTCCAATCCCAATCGCGATCTAATACATCGCTGGCGCGAAGCCTATCCTGCACTAGAAAAAGCGAATCCTTCCACTCCCTCCGTGTTGGTTCGAACCAACAGGCTCGGCATTCAAAGCTCGGGATTTGCTGCAGGTGAGATCCAACCCAGCCGACGATCGATGCGCAGAATTCCTCCGGGAATGGCGCCGCCGTCAGCCCCGGTGCTCTTATTCCACGAACGCCGCGCGTGGAGACCGGCAACATTGGCACCGGGTATGTGGACCGCGGCTTACCAGCAGCCTCCGGCCTCTCTACGGCGCTGTGGGGGGCGCGTTCGGCCTCCGGCTGCTGCGCTAACGCGCCATCCTTCGGATGGGAAATCCGCTCCGCCGGCATGCCAAGCGCAGCGGTCTTTCTGAGGAGACAGTCGAAGGCCAGCTTCATGCGAAAATGATCTCTTCGATGGTGATGGTCGATGCCGGCACCTCTTCCACTTCTTCTGCGCCATCGACCAACAGCACGGCATGGCGTGAGCCTTGAGACGCGAGCCGATCGACGAGAAGACAGCCCGCGCGATCTTGGTGGCGCACTCTGATCGTCACTGACGAACTCATTCGCTCATTTCGATGGACGGAAGACCTGGAGCTCTTCTCCGCGGCCGCCGTTACACGGTCTCTCTCTATGGGTCGCAATGCTACTTGCGGTGCGATCGGGCCTCGCGCCGATTGAGCTCCAGCGGCACCTTCGCTATCAGCATGGGAGCCCCCAACTCCGCTACGAATTTTGCGAGCCAGCTGGCGGGCGTGGGCGTCGGTGAAGCTCTCCTGTGCTGCACATATGGTCTCGACGGCGTTGGGCTGCTCACGCCAAGCCTGGTAGAGTTCATACACTGCACGGATTGACGAGCCCGCAAGCTTCGACCGGAGAAATTCCGGCATACCAGGCGGCGGGATCGCTCCTGATGGAAGCTGGGTTCATTGTCGCCCCGGCTTCTTCCTTCCCGTTCGCGTGCTATCACGATTGCATCGTCGGCTATTCCTGGAGCGCCTGCAGGCGGCGTTCGATGGCACCAAGCTCCAGTTGTTCGGCCATCTCGCGCACCTCGTCGAGCCAGCGGCATTCGCCCGCCATCTAAACGCCCTCCGCAAGGTCGAGTGGGTCGTCTACGCCAAGCGTCCCTTCGGCGGACCAGAACAGGTTCTGACTTATCTCGGGCGCTACACTCATCGCGTTGCGATCGCCAACGGCCGGCTTCTTACCTGTGAGCAGGGCCACGTCCGCTTCCGGTGGAAAGATTATCGCGCCGGGAACAAATCCAAAGTAATGACGCTCGACACTGAGGAGTTCCTTCGTCACTTTCTGCTTCACATATTGCCGAAGGGGTTCCGCCGCATCCGTCATTTTGGTTTCCTGGCGAACGCCTGCCGCGCCGCCAAACTCGCGCGCATCCGAGCGGCACTTGAAGCCCCGCAGCCACCTCCGCCTGCCGAAGCTGTCGACTATCGTGAGCGCTGCGCCATCCTCCTTGGTCACCGCCTCGACGTGTGCCCCATCTGCGGAGGCCGCATGGTCGAGATTGGGCCTGCGCCGCGTGCGCCGCCGCGACGCGCACCTCGCTGCGATACATCATGACCGACTACCTCGACTTATTCGCTCCCACTGCACGTCAAGCGACGCAGCAGCGCGCGCGGGAGGGACCTGTGGGCCGGTGGGGCGATCGGGCGCGCGGTGGTCACGCGTTTGTCCTATCGTCGGCCCGCCGGCGCAAGCTGTCGCCTCACCTCCGAGGACACGACCGCCGTGAGCTCCTCGTTCAACTGCGCCGCGATTGAATTTGCCACCCGCAGATTCTCTTCCTTCTTAGTGGCGGCCAGACGTTGCGCTTGCTGAAACACTGAGGCTGCGAAAGCAACCGCGGCGTGTTCCTCCGCTTGCCCACCACTATTATTGAGTTCGGCGGGGAGCTCGAACGATCCTCCCGTCTTGCCGTCCAGAAAATCCCAGCAGGTCCGAAATAAGTGGCGATAGCCTTGGGTTGCTTCCGGCCCCCTATCGACGACGCCGGCTTGCTTTGCGTACTGAAAATCCCGCTCATAACCGAGCTCTGTCAAGAGCTTCGCCCCAACCAGGTCGGTCACGACTTGCATCTCTTCGATGCTCAAGTCAGTTTGCCAAGCCTCCACTGAGCGGTCATCGACGGCCTTTCGCTCCAGGATCTTGCGATCTCCGAAAGTGCTGGAGCGGAGATAGTCCGTCTGCCCCCCCGGCGCCGATCCCGTCTCGGTCGGAGTGTAACCGAGGCCGGCAAGCACGCGCCGAATTTCGTCATCGGGGTGCGCCACAAGGGTCTCATAGTGGACCACCTGCGTCTGAGGTCGACTGCGGTATGCTGCTAGCGCAGGCAGGCCCAGGACAAGATCTGCGAGAGAAGATGCGATCGCGGGCGTGGGCTGGCCCAACGCGATATCGGCGAGACACGATGCGATGGCGGGCGGGGAACTTGCGGCCAGCAGAGGGACGCCCCATGTCGTCTTCAGTGATGCGGCGATGGCGTAGGGGTTACGCATGAGAACGAGACGCGGTGCTTCCGGATAAAGGGAATCCAAAAAGTCGAGCACCGTCCAATAGCGCGGCGTCTTGTCTATGAGAGTGCGTTTGCCTGCAGCAGCTAAATACTGGCAATAAGCTGCATCGGAAAAAGCGCGGGTAACGATCATCCGATCTATTCGCCCCAAGAACTGCGAGGTTGCGCTTTGAACCAATGATGCGCCGGCTGGGTGGCGGTGGTCGACTTTACCGAAGGCCTCAAGTGCCAACATGAGCCACGGTTCAGGCGGAGCCAAAATATCCGGGTGCCGCTGCAGCAAATGCGCTAGCAGCGTCGTCCCCGAGCGGGGAAGACCGAGCAAAAAGCACACCGCAGGCGCATGGCTTACATCGCGGTTCATCATTCAACAGCCTATCTTGGACAGACCGAGCGTCCGTCTTAAAACCTTCGTCCGGTAGAAAGAGACAACACCAGCAATGGCAATCCAGATAGGGTCAACCATCCCTATCCTCAGATGACGTGACATCCGCGAGGATGACATCATGCCGCGACAACATTCGATGGCCCTTGTGGCAGCTTTGGCTTGTTCGCTGCATGAGCGCCTACTGCGCGCTTCGGATGGACGCGCGCCATCTCCGATTGGCAATGCGTACGTAGATTGCCCGTTGTTCAGGTTTGTTGCAGATAGACCGTAACTCTCATCGATCCCATTCGTAGCGGAAATGGAAGACGACCCTATCCCTGTTTCGCATGATCTGGGTGCCATGAATTCAATCCATTTAGCCAGCCACAGCACCGCACCTGAGATCGGCTGCGCCCAGCTCCTTTCGGGGCCGGAGCCTCCAAGCATCGCCCCGCCGCGCGGAGCTAAGCCATATTGAGACCATCAGAAAAGCTATACCGTGGTTTATCGGAAATAAGCGGCAAAGCGACCGCGGAAGCCCGTCGCTTCGAGCCGCCACGATGCCATTCCCTCGCCAGCCAAAGAAGACGGTAGCTCATCTCGATGTCTAAGTGCGCCATCTGAACCCAATATCCGCCATTCGTAGGATCGGCAAAACTCAATAGTTTTGATGGAGCACATCCATACCGTGGATTGATGGCTTAACCGGCCAACGGCCTCTGCATCCAAAGAGACACGGCCGTGCTCTGCCTGTCATCTCGCAAGGAACAGAGCAGGGGTGCCGAAATCATTCCCGCATCTTCGGCATCCCCTTAAGCGCTCTTCTACTCCACACCATCATGCTCGTCGGCACGCGATCAGCCGCGCGAGCCCTCCAGAAGAGCAGGGAGCATCTCAAATGCCAGACCACCGCCGGCTGCCGCCGCGATACTTGCGGAGCCCCGAAGCGGCACGCTTTCTCGGCCTGTCCGCCGAACTTTGGAAAAGCATCGCACATACGGTACGGGGCCGACTTATCGCAAGCTCGGTGGGCTCGAAAACCTCGAAGCCTTGGTGGACCGCGGAGCCAAGAAATCGACCAGCGATCCCGGCACAGGAACGGTCTTGCTCGCAAAGCGGCAAATACCGCATTCCTTATGTGTCGCGCGCCATGGAAAACTGCCCCCCATATTGCCTCAGATGACAATGTTACCGAAGTCACCCTGGTGTCTTCTGGATCGACTGCCGCGAGTCGGAGCAAGCCGCTCGCGAAGCTCGCCCCCCAGAGCGCCGTAGCGAGCGAGCGGCTTGCGGTGCTTCAGCGAAAGAACCTGTCAGGATTAAATACGAAGGCGCGAAGCTTGGACCGATAGTGTGATCTCTGTGTTGCTGATGAGCTGTCGAGCGGCCTTTGATCGCCAATTCTTCACCAATCGCTGCACCGTGCGCCGCTGATGGCCGCTGAACCGACCGGGCGCATGCGCTTCCAGCAGGGAGAGAAGATCGACCGCAGACAAGTGCGGAGCTGCGGCGAGCCATTCCTCGATGATGGGAATGTATGGGTCGAGCATCGATGGCCGACGTGGCACAGGCTTGCGCCGCACATAGCGACGCCGATGAATGCCTCGCTGCTCACCCTGTTTCCAACCATCGCCGAGCTCTCGGGCAAAGGCCGCCAAATCACTGTGCCCCTGCGCGACAGTCATCGCTGACTTTCCAGCCCGTTGATCGACACGCTTACCCAACTCATTCTGAGCGTCCCGCATCTGTGCCAGCAATGCCACAGGATCAAGCGTCCGGTAAATCTCCCGCAGCCGACCTTTGAATGCCTCATTGAGCCTCGGGTGGACCAATGCTTTTTCGTACGGCGTAGCGGGAGGAAGATAGCACTTGATCATCTTGGCACCTTCGCGGTGCTTCTCCTTCAGCTTAAACGAGGGCTGGAAGAAATTGATGTATAGCCGGGCCGCCGCAAACAGGCGAACCAATGAACGGGCGGCATCAATGCCTTCAAACCGCCCGTAGCCCACCAGGCGGCGAACGATAGCTCCGTTCTTTTGTTCAACGAATGCCTGATCGTTCTTCTTGTAGGCCCTGGAACGAGTGACTTCGACATCGTGAGAACGGCACCACGACACGACCGTGTCGTTCATGAAGGCGCTGTCGTTGTCAAAATCGAGCCCCCGAACGGGCCAGGGAAATAGGTTCTGCGCGCTCGAGAGCTTCGACCACAAGAGCTGCTTCACGCACAACAAGCGGAAAGCATTCGGTCCACCCGCTGATCTGATCTCGCGCTTTGCGCGCATGCTGATCTTCCCTGCCATACCTGCCACCGAACTGATTCGGCAGCTCCGCCCCAGACACGGCAGAGAAGTTGTCCGGTAACATTTTTAGTGAGGCAATGCGGGGGGTCAGTTCCGGATGGCGGGAGCCGGTGACCATGTCGAATGACACATGCTCTGCTTGTGGGCAACAGCGCGGTCGACTCGATCTGTTTCACTCATTCCCGGCGATCTGGCGCCGCACGGATCCACGCCTCGCTTGAATAGCAACTGATGGAGCATTTCTATTATGGAGTTCGGTTGATCTCTCCTACTGAAACCATGACACTATTTAAATTCGCATAATTAATTATGGAATACTTTCGCAATTCTTGGAATATGGTCGAGTATGATCTCGGATTACTTTGATATACTTCCACTGACATTTTGTCCAGATCAGCCGACTTGTGGCGTGTCGCACGCCGGCTCCGAGCCCGGAAAGTGCCGCTGGACGTAACCGCGACGGGCGTTGCGCCTGAGCCAGGACTCAAGAGCCTCGACGGCTTGAACAGATCGAGTCGCCGTCGACCGCGCCCACCGAGACGGCCCCATTCGCGCACCAATGCCGTATCGCCAAAGAGCGTCGGCTCAATCGTGAGCACATAGAACCGCGCCATGTTACGGGCCGGATCGCGACGCTCGAGCACGAGATATTGCACGGTGAGTTCGGACATGCGCCAGAATCGCAGCCGCCGAATCGACCGTCCAATTAAATAAATGAATCGATCAGCGCCAACGATTCAAAAATTTCATGCTGACAACGAGACAGGTCGCGGCGAGGCTCGCGATGGGCGACTGAGCTGAGGCGCGCTCCGGCCTCGCTGGGTGGCAGCGTCTCCCCTGGAGAAGCCGTCTGAACAAGTTGCCATCGCATGGCCGCCAGGTAAATGGAGGGTTTCCTCCTCCGACCCCATGCGTTGCGCAAGACTTTCTCGACTTGCGCGACGAGCTTCGCCCTGTGCTCGGCAGGCAGTTTGTCCAGATTGATCTGCTTCCAGCGTATAGCCGGCAGGTCCGCCGCGCCAGGGACGCCCAGCAGGCTCCAATCCGGCTCGCCGCGCTTGAGGTCCGCCATCACGGCGAATGCGCAGGAGACATCGATATATTCTTCTCAACGGCTGCCTTCTCTGGATCCCAAACTAGAATCCAACACTGACCTTATCGGAATGCTTTGCGAGCTACCTTTTCAAGGTCTGCGGCCGCACTTGACGACCAGCCGTTCCGCTGAGCCCATCGGCGGACCTCAACTGGATCAAACGAATGCCCTTCCTGACGCAGCTGCGCGATTGTGCGCTCTGCGTGTTTCTTGTCTGAGGGATGATTGAGACCCGTACCCAAATTGACGGCTTGGGTCAGGCTCTGCAGCGCCTCCTCCACGGGCTCGGGCAAACTAACGGTCGGTGCCGGTGCAGTAGTGGCTCCTACGATCTGAGCTCCCCATGTCGCTCGCCAGTTTTTGCCGTCGGTATCGTTCCAAGGAAGGTAGACGATCGCTTGCGCGCCGATCGCATCGTCCAGCTTGTTCATGTCTTTGTCCGAGATGTGGCCGCCGATCAGCAGCCCATCTGACCAACTCCCCCGGGAGGTCTGCGCACTTTCCAACTTCATCTGAACGCCCTGCGCCACCAGAACGGGTTGCCCCTTGACGAGCGCCTTTACGACGTTCGGTCCGAGGAATTCGGCCACGATGGTCCGATCGAAGCCGCCCTTCTGCGGCACCACCAACGTCACGCTGGAGATATTCCTTTCCTTGCAAATTTCGAGGACGCTCTTGAAAGCGAGCCGGACCTGGTCCGGCGACCGCTCAACGACATATCGCGCGACTGATGCCACCTATTGTTCCCCTTTAATAGAAAAGCGACCGATCAAACGTAGTTGCTTTGCAAAAAGTTGCATCGCGAATGCGAGTGGTCCTTCGACAATGAGCGAGCGTCGCTTCATGTCTCCCGCCATGCTCTACCGATTTCCCAAGAGCTTGGTTCGAATGAGACTGAATAACTCGGCCTGATACTGCGCATCATGCAGGGCCTGATGATCGCCCTTCAACCGAGGCGACAGGCGCTCCGTCATTTTGCTCGATCGCGTATCGGCCCAATCGCACCCCGTCGCACCCATGAAAAGCGCCTTGATGTCCAAAGCCGTGAACCCGAATGGATTATCGCCCGTGAACCGATGGAAATAATAATTTACGAATGACCAATCGAACGGCGCGTTGAGCCCGACGAAGACGACCGAGCCGTCTTTTTCAACAAGCGCGTCGAGCCACTGCGCGAAGGCCCGCATCGCCTCCGCCGGTTCGAGCCCGTTCTTGGCAAGCTCATCCAGCGACAGGCCGGAAACCTGCAGGGCTTTCGGATCGGCATTGCGATTGATCGGCTTCAATTCGCAGGAGAAGGTCTTTGCCGGATCGTTGACAACGCAGGCGCCGATCGACAGAAGGCTGTACTCACCGGGGATCGGCCCGGCGGTTTCAACGTCGACTGAGACGAACACTTCGGTTTTACGCCTCATGAGATCAATGGCTCCGCCGGCACGAGCGAGGGTCGCGTGCGGATCGCCTGCCAATGTTCGCGGAAGGCGCGCCGGCGATCCTCGGCCGCGCCGCTGTTCTTCCAATGCAGGCCAGAGAGCGTGGTGATGTCAAACGGCAGGTCCGAGCCCTCACGCGCCGTCACCATAGTAGGCAGCCCGCGACCCAGAGCATATCCCAGCTCGAGGAAACAATTCGATCGTCCGCCGGTAATGTCGGCGATCACGACGGCGCTGCGGTGCAACTTGGCGAAGATTTCCTGATCGATACGGGCATGGTCGTGGGCTTGCCGGCCGTCGATGACGACGAGCCGGTAGCCAAGCTCGTTCTCGATCACCGGCTGCACGACGGTGTCGAAAAAGTCCTGCACGTCGGCATAGTCCGGCAGCGCCGGATTCAGCAGCCGCACCGCGAAGGCCTTTGGTCTTTCCAGGGACTCGAGCAGGTCGACGAGGACCGCGACGCGATCGGGGATGGACTGGCGCGGCGGAAACCGGATCTTGTTGAGCCAGTCATGGGCGTCGCCGTCATCCGCAACCTGGAACAGGCGGCGGGTTTGGCTGCTAGTCAATCCGAAGCTGTAGAGCCGGCGAGCGCCCGCCGTTTCCGGCGACACGGGAAGATTGAGGGGAATGATCGGCTTTCCGGCATCGTGGTAGAGATTTGCGAGGTAGAGGACCCCTTCCGTCCCCCCGAGCGCGACAAGAATATCGCCGAAGCGGGCCTGGGCTTCCATGCGCTTGCTGGCCATGTTCCAGTGCGCGGCGTTCTCGATCTTGACCATTGGCGAGCTGCGCAGCTCGTCCCATAGGTCGGCATACTCAGCCGGGACCTGATCTTCGCTCTTGTGGTGCTGCACGGCGACCGCGAGCGGGCCCGGAACATTCGCCGGGCGTGACGCGAGGCTCTCCCTGAGCGTCTTCCAGATCAGCCAGTCGAAGCAGATCGGAAGCCCGTCGGATTTGCGCAGAGGTTCAGCGTCGACAGGCACGACGAAATTCGCACCGCGACGGGCCAATTCCTTGACCAGCGCAGCAACGAGCTCGCGGGCCTGATTGACGTCGGCGGTCGAGGCGATGGCAAGGTCTTCGACGATGCTGCCGGCAATGTGGATGCGCCGGCCGAACAGAGGGGAGCGCGCCATCAGCGATCCTCCATCACCGGCGACGCGGTGATCGCCGCGGCGGCGAGCTTGAGTTGATCGAAGCGCAGTGGCCCGCTCGGGAAGGCCTTTGCCAGCGCGGCCGGATAGAGCCTCGTCCTGATATCCGAATAGGTCCAGGACGGCTTGCCTGCCCGCGCTCCGGTGGCTTCGACGAGCTGCGATAGCTGAATGGGCGTCAGAGACAACCCGGCCAGATCCATCGTGAGCAATTGGCGGCGCTCGTCGTCCGTTGGACGGCGGAACTCCTCGATGATGGCGGCGCGGCGGCACAAGGCAGGATCCAGGACCGACAGCCGGTTGGTGCACAGGATCACCACGATCCGGCCGCCGTACTGGCGCAGGTCATCGACGCCCTGAATGAGCGTGTTCACCGCTACCTTGTCTTCGTGGTGGCTGTGCTCCTGGGCGCGCGAGGCGGCGAGGCTGTCGCCTTCGTCGATGATCAGGACCGCGCGGCGGTGCTTGCCGGCCGATTGAATGACCTTCTTGAAGGCTTCCGCGATCAATGTTCCCATCTCGCCGACCATGCCGCTGCCGCGGACGCGGTTACTCAGCTTGAACAGGATCGAATCTTCGCTTCTGGCCTCGATTACCAACTTGTTGGCGATGCACTCCGCTGTTGCGGTCTTGCCGGTGCCGACATCGCCGTGAAAGATCACCAGCGGATACTGCTCGGCGACGAGATCGCAGATCGGAAGGCTCTTGCCGTGATTCTTGTGGCTCCAGCCCGCCAGCTCGCGGACATTCAGCAGCAGACGAAGCTGATCGTGGACCCGCGCATATCGGGTATCGAACCCCAGAAGGGTCTTCTCGCGTTTGGCCAGCGTATCGCTGGGCAGCGGCGTCTCGCTGTCGAAGATGCTGGGTTGACTCACGAGGCCCAATCCTTGCGCTGCATGCCATAGGCATTGCTGACATAGTTGCGGCCGCCAGCCGACGAGAGAGCGGCATGGCTGGTATCGTCGTAGCAGGTCACCCAACCGATCTTAAGCTTACCTTTCGTGGCTTCGCGTGCGGCACTGGTGTAGTCGTCGGTGTAGCTCAGCACGACACGAAGCTTGGCCCCTGCGACCTTCGGCCAAAGAACGCCGCCGGGCCGGCTCGTAGACAGCGAGCCGGCGTCGGTATCGACTTCGAACCTGACGGCCTTGATCTCGACCCCACTGCTGATCAGCGTGACGTCGACCCATTTGAGGTAGCCGTCCTTGGCCAGGACCTCGATGTCATGGGCGTAGTTGCGAGCCTCCTCCGGAGTCCAGCAGCCGGTGCTGTCCGCGATCATCACGAGATCGGCGTTGACGCGCCGAACGACGTTCTCGATGTCGACGTAGGTGTAGGTCGCGCTCGCGCTTCTGACCTGGGTCATGCTCATCTTCAGTCCTCCGTCTTGAATCGAGGGCCGAAGATCTCCTTCCAGACCTCATTGTCGTTCTCGGCCGATGCAAAATTGGACGTCTCCCAGGCCTCCTGGGCGGCGGCGACGATCTGTTTCCGCTCGTCCTCGGAAATCCGGCTGGTCACGTTGTTGAGGCTGTAGACCGGATCGAGAATGACCACCGGATCGCAGAACGTCGTGAATGGCGCGACATTCTCGGGAAACTTGATCTCTTCCTTCAACTGCGACTGCGCGACGTAGAGGAGGAAATTGCGAAAGCGCTGTTCGATGCTTGCACCGTTGCCCTGCTTGGCGAGGACATGCGCCATGATCAGCTCGATGGCGAAGGACTTCAGCGGCTTCAGTTCCGCCTGGTTGCGCCACTTCTTGGCCATGCGCACCAAGGTGCGGAAATCCGCGTCCTGGTCCTTGCGATCGCGGACGAACTTGATCTGGCAAGGCGCGCAGGTCTGCGTCTTCGTGCCGTCGTGAATGTCGAACTGCCAACCGTAGCCGGCGCGGTTCTCGTCTTCGATGACCGGCACGATATCAACGCTGAGGCCCGTGCCCACGAAGGTGACGGTCGCCGCCTTGCGCTGGATCTCAAAATCCTCGACCGACTTGTTCGGATACTGCTTGATCAGCAGCGCGTAGATCGTGTCGTTCAGGCTATCCAGCGTCTCCTTGCTGACGTCTCGGCCAGAAATGTAAAAAACGACATCGACATCGACCGGATCGACAGCGGTCTTCCGCAGAATCGTGTATTTGGCGAAGGCCGGCCTTCACGACCTTAGTGATCTTGATCTCGGTCTTGTCGCGAACGGTCTTGCGGAGTTCATCGATCAAGCGATCGACCTGCTCGTGGTATTCCTTGCGCTTGTCGGCAGGCAGGCGCAGCACGTTGCTGTCGTAGTACCGCAGTTGAGTATTGTTCAACATCGCTGCTCGATTCCTGCTGGTCGGTTTCGCCGGCGGCTGGCGCAAAAGTACGCCACAGTGGAACTTGTCCGACCCAGACCGGTTTACAAATCCGGGACAATGGAGCGGTATGCGGGCCATATAGGCTCAATTTTCCGCGCATCAAGGGTTTTTGGTTTACAAATTTGTGCCCATATCGTACTTCTGTAAACTGAGACGCAAAGGAGGCCCAGATGATCGGACACAAGCTTAAGGTCGCACGGTCGGCCTCGGGCCTGTCGTTGCGTGGCCTCGCTGACGCCATGGATGGCATCGTATCGGCCCAAGCCATTGGCAAATATGAGAGAAACGAGGATATGCCGAGCTCGCGGGTGCTGATCGCCTTGGCGGCGACGCTCCACGTGACGGAGGATTACCTGCTCAGCGAGGACGAACTTGCCCTTGAGGGCGTCGAGTTCCGCAAGAAGGCGGGCACGTCGTTCCGGGAAGAAGCCGCCCTCGAAGCCCGCGCGATTCACATGCTGGAGCGCTATCTCGCGATCGAGGACCTGCTCCAGATGCGCAGCATCGATTGGGAGCAGCCACGCAGCGCACCACATCCGGTGGCCGATGTCCGGGACGCCGAAGATGCGGCTCGCTCTGTCCGCGAAGACTGGGGTTTGGGAAACGATCCCATCCCGCAGCTCGCCGAGCTTCTGGAGGAGCGCGGGATCAAGATCCTGTCGCTCGATCTCGACGATATCGACGGGCTTGCCGCCAAGGTGCGACGCAAGGACCGCAACGCTGCGCGAGTAATCGTCATCAAGCAAAGCACGTGGTCGGAGCGGAAGCGCTTCAATCTCGCCCATGAGCTCGGTCATATGGTGCTGGCCCCATCCCCCGGCGTCGATGAGGAAAAGGCGGCGCATCGGTTTGCCGGCGCCTTCCTGATGCCGGCCGACGTCCTTCGGGCCGAAGTTGGGGTCAGCCGATCGTCGATCAGTCTTGGCGAGCTGGTCGCGCTCAAGAAGCGTTTTGGCGTCAGCATCCAGGCCATCGCCTATCGCTGCAAGGATCTCGGCATCATCAGCCAGTCCGCTTTTGGCCGGCTGTTCAAGATCTTCGCGGAACGGGGATGGCGGACGGCGCCCTATGAAGAGCCAGGCCGGATGAAGCCTGAACTCGAGGAGCCGAAGCGCTTCGAGAGGCTTTGCTATCGTGCGCTGGCCGAACGAGTCATCGGCGAAGCCCGGGCCGCTGAACTGCTGGGAATAACGGTTCGCGAACTGGACGCTCGTCTGGATCAAGTTGCGGCGTAAGCACCTTGGCGGTCCTCGTTTCCGATACCTCGGTTTTGATCGATCTGGAGCGAGGCGCCTTGCTCGAGGACCTGTTTCGTCTCCCTTTTGAGTTTGCGGTCCCCGACCTGCTCTTTGTTCGAGAGCTGGCCGGGGACCTGGGCGATCGCCTTACTGCGCTCGGCCTACGGGTCGAAGAGCTGTCCCCGGCAGAATTGACCCGCGCGACGACAGTCCGCGGCAACGCGCTCATCTCTCCACGCCGGACACGTTCGCGTTTGCCATCGCGGAGGCCCGCCAATGGACGCTTCTGACCGGCGACGGAGGGCTGCGCGAGTTGGCGACCTCGGTCGGGCTGCAAATGCACGGCGTGCTATGGATTTTCGACCAGCTCGCCGACGGCAACCACTGCGAACTGAGCCGACTGCACGCGGGTTTAACTGCCATTTCCAGGCATCCTCGCTGCCGGCTTCCAACGACGGAAGTTCGGCGACGACTGACCCGGTTCGGCGCGTGAACGATCCACCACGCCCCCCCCCGAAGACGACCGCGAAAGCGCCGAGCTCACGCCAGAGGTCGTATCCATACCCCCTGCCCGCCGGGACGGTCTCTGGACCATCGAAACCGGCGGCGCAAAGTCAATAGGCGCAAAATCCCTCGACGCTCGGCCTAGGTCCCGAGGAGGTTGGACCATTCTCCTTCATCAAGAGGAAGAAGTTTCATTTTGCCATCAAGCCCGACATGCAACTCAGACCAAGGGCTGCTGTCGCCCTGGCGCGCCAGCTGTCGACGAGGGAGTTTTAGGTCGATGGCGCGATAGACTCTCGCACTTCAATGCTAACGAAGGGCAACATCGTTCCTGGCGAACGCGAACCTCATAGGCGGCTCGCCGCTTTCTATCGGTCGTAGTGTTTGCCGCCGGTGCTGATTTGATAAAGGGTCGCCGAATAAGGAAGACGCAGGAGAATGGGACCTTCCTTCGTGACCTTGCCGAGGACGGCAGCCTGGCACAGGAGGCTGACACCACCCATTGTTCGGTCGCAAAAGGCGTCCGCGCTGTCGATAAAGTTCAGCTTTGTAAGGCGAGCTATGACGACGGTCCGCCCCTCGGGTAACGCGCCAATAGGCTGGACAACAAAGATGGTGATGAACTGCGCGCCAATGATGAGCGCTAGAAGGAGCGCACCAATACCGAGTCAGGCTTTCACCCTCCCCTCCGTCTACCTTGAATAATCTATTTCGGCATACTCGGCGCCGACCCGGGTCGCCATGATCAGGCTTCTCACCCGAGGTGGCGAATCCGGCTTGCAACATCGACGCGCGTTCAGCGGATAGGCGCATCGCGCGCCTTTTCTCGAGCAAGCTACGATCGGCAAAGACGATGTGGGCAAATCTCGCCAAGCCTGCCTCGCGCATCTTCTTGCCGCCAGAGGCGGTGATAAAGACGAGAACGATATTGCGGTTCATGCCCTCAATGCGCAAATCCGACAAACACAACAGCGAGCATTTCTGAGCGTCTGCTGTTGGAATAGGTGGTAGCCATTTTGGCGGCCGCGTGTCGTATGGTGGAGACCATCATACCTCTAGCCACGGCGGGACTTACATCGGCGGCTCGGGCTCTTCTCATAAAGGCGGCTCCTACCGAAATCCAAGCACCGGAAACGTGTACGGCACGCATAGGTAGGCGCGTCCACTGTTCGATAGGCGGCTGAGCTGAAGCCCGCAAGCTCTGGGCTCGCTGGGTGGCGGGCGTACCCCAAAAATTCTCTCAACAAGTTGCTACGAGCGTGCTCGACTGAGATCCCCTCCTCCGACCTCAGGCATTGCGCAAGACCTTCTCGAGCTGCGCGACGAGCGTCGCCCTGTGCTCGGCAGGAAGCTTGTCCAGATTGATCTGCTTCCAGCGCACCGCCGGCAGGTCCGCTGCGTCAGGGACGCCTAGCAGGTTCCAATCCGGCTCGCCGCGCTTGAATCCCATGAGGAAGTCCTTGCGAGCTTGCCGCATTTTTCCCGCGATTTCGGCGATCAGCGTTTCCCGGGTTTTGAGCAACTCGTCCAGGGTCACTTCATCGGCGGTCATGCCCTCAAAGCCGTGCGTGAATTCGTGCTGGATGTCCTTGCGACGAGGAACCACGACCTCGGAGATCGGCCGGTCATGGCTGATGAGGTAGACAATGAACGCTTTGCGGAGATCGTCCGTGATGCCTTCGTTGGCGAGCAGATCGCGGACATCGAAGAGGTCGCGCGGATGCTGCCGGTCGAGCGCCGCGACAAGCTTGCCGGCGTATAGATCGGCGAACGAAACGACTTTCATCTGCGCGAAGCCGAACGTCTCTTCGACGCTCGGCGACACGTCGCGCAGCTCCGGCTCGAAGACGCAGCCCCTGATCACCGGCGTGATCTCGATCTTGATCTGCGCGTCGCCTTTCTGGACGGTCAGCTTGGTGACGATCTTTTCACGGGGATTGACGACTTCCGTCAGCCGCGCGCCCGGCAATCCTTTCCTTATGGCCTCTGTCATGCGCTTCATCGCCGCATCTATCGCCGCAAGAGATTCGGGACGCGGAGCCACCGGCAGATATGTCAGGTCGATATCGACCGATAGGCGCGGCATATCTCGGTGGAAGAGATTGATGGCGGTGCCACCCTTGAGCGCAAAATCGGGCTCCGCCGCGACGAACGGGATCGTCTCGATCAACAAGGCCACTTGATGCCGATATTTTTCAGACAGGGGCATTGAGGTCGTCTGGGATGGTTATGAGGTATTTGGTGTCGAGTTTGCCGCCCTTGACGAGCATGCGCTTTCCCGTGCCGAGATTGACTTTCGACTTGTCGATCTGTTTGAGCCAAGCGTGCTGATGTCGCTCCGCGAACCAGAAAAACAATCGTTTGACCTTGACGCTTTTGCAGTCGTTCAGAAGCATTTGCAGCCGCCGGGGGCTCAGGCTCCTCAAGCCTTCCGCCAGTGCATCGACGTGATGGAAGCTTTCGTGGCGGGGCAATTCGTCGAGCAGTTCGAGAAACGCGCGTTCGGGCGTCGATACCGTGAGAGGCCAGTCGAATGGTCCCGGTATTTCCCGCGTTGTCCCCGACTCTGATGTGGGCAGGCTCCCGTGCGTTTTGAACAGGCTTTGCGTGCGGTGAACGCGGAATTTCTGTTTGAGCGGAAGTTTGCCGAGCCAGCCGGGAGCAGACCGCGTTCCGTATAGATGTATGGTCGAAGGACCCGTCTGGCTCAGGTAGTGGCCGAAGCCTTGCACTTCGATGGCGGTGCGTCCGCCAACGACGAAGTCGGAGCCGAGCAATCGCTGGAGTGACACGACGGCGCCCTGCCAGGAGAGTTCACCGAGCGGGCGCTTGAAGGTTCCCCGCGCCGGCTGAACGAGCCAGCCGGCCGATACGTATTGGCTGCGCAAGCTGGTGGAATATCCATGTCGTTCCATCCAGGCGGCATCGACCAGAAGTCCCTGCGGAAGGGTCCTTTCGAGCCTGTTTAGCTTTCTGTCCTTTTGCTCAGCCATACTAAGTAAACTAGCGCATATTCAAACTATATCCAAGGTTTAAGTTCTATCCATTTCCCATGGCCAGACTAAGTAAAATCGTCGTCATACAAACTCACCTCGGGATCCAAAGTTGACGCGCGTTCCTATTTTGTTCTATTCTGGACTACATTCGTGCGAGGCTGCTCGTGCACGCGTTCGGGTAGATCGACGTGTCGGTGGAAAACCCGCCGGCCAAGGTCGAAATCGACGACGCGTATGTGGACATGAAGTCGAGCGACATCGCAATCACGCACAGATCATGTTGAATCCGGTTGCAACGATGATGGGGAATTCATGAGTTTCAAAGCAACCGGCGCTTCGCACGAGGCGACCCTACATTGCCCCAACTGCAATCACGAGATCCGTCTGACGGAGTCATTGGCCGCTCCCCTCCTCGCTGAAACCCGTCAGCGCTTTCAACAGCAGCTGGCCAGCAAAGATGCAGAGATGGAGCGTAAGACAGAGGCACTGCGGCTGGAACGCGAGCAGGTCGCTAAGGACCGCGAGCAAATCGAGGATCACGTTGCGAAGCGATTGACCGCCGAACGTGCCCAGTTGGTCGCGGCCGAAAGCAAGAAGGCGCGAGAGGCGGCCGCCGCCGAGCTGCAGGCGAAGGAAGCGGAAGCTGCGGAGCTGCGAGCCAACCTGCTTACCAACAACGCAAAGCTTGCCGAGGCCCAAAAACAGCAAGCCGAACTGATGCGACAGCAGCGCGCACTCGAAGAGGAAAAGCGCGAACTCGACCTGACAATAGAGAAGCGCGTGCAGGCCTCAATCAGCGAAATCCAGATCAAGGCCAGGCACGAAGCCGACGAGGCTGCGCGCTTGCGCGTTGCCGAGAAAGACCAGACCATCGAGTCGATGACGCGCACGATCGAGGAACTTAAGCGAAAGGCCGAGCAGGGATCACAGCAATCCCAAGGGGAAGTGCTCGAACTCGAGCTCGAAGATCTTCTGCGCGGACGCTTTCCGACAGATTCGATTGAGCCGGTGGGAAAAGGTGAGCTCGGGGCGGACGTAATTCAGCAAGTAAATGGTGCTATCGGCCAATCTGCCGGCATCATCCTTTGGGAAACTAAACGCACCAAGGCATGGAGTGACGTGTGGCTCGCCAAATTACGTGACGACCAGCGCCGTTCCGGCGCCGACGTCGCTCTGATCATCTCCCACGCGCTGCCGAAACAAATCGAGCAATTTGACCTCGTCGACGGCGTATGGGTGGCTCATCCGCGTTGCGCATTGCCGGTCGCCGTGGCGCTCCGCCAGGGTCTGATCGACGTGAGCAGCTCACGCCTCGTTCAGCAGGGCCAGCAGACCAAGATGGAGCAGGTCTATCACTACCTGACAGGCACGAAGTTTCGACAGCGGGTCGAAGCTGTCGTTGAGAAATTCAACGATATGCGCGAGGATCTCGACAAGGAGCGCAAGTTTATGGGCCGGCCAATGGGCCAAGCGGGAAACCCAAATCCTGGCCGTCATCGATTCGACCGTGGGCATGGTCGGCGACCTGCAGGCAATTGCCGGCAAGGCCATGCCGGAGATTCCCAGCCTAGATGCTCCGCTGTTGTAGAACGCTGTCGAGGCCGAACGGAAAACTGGGTGATCCGTCCCCTACCCTCTTTGCGCTGCATCCAGCGATTGGGCTCGATCGCCATTGATGGCGAATACTAAAGCGGAAAACGATCAGCTGTTGCGACGATAGATAAAGGTGACCGGCTTCAAACGGTCGTTCTCTGGCTTCCACGGACGCTGCAAGTCGATCTTTCCCCCTGATTTCTTGCGTCGGCCCAAGGTGATACCGTGAAGGACAAACAGCACGCAGTCGTGCAGTGGATTCTGCGCGTGCCCTTACTTCGTTCGCCGTCAGCACGATCTGCTCACCAGCCGTCGTGGTCTAGTCGGCCAGGCAACAAGGTCCTTGCCTCCGAACTGGACCACTTTAGCATAGCTGTGTTCTTTGCGCCGGGTTGGAACTGCGACAAGGGTTCATCGGCATAGTCGTTGCAGCCCAGCCAGATGGGTAGGGTCTACGGCCTCCATCATCGCGATCAAGGCCGCCGTGGCAGCCTTACTCTCCTCCAGCGTCATAGAGGAAAACCCGATTAGGTCATCGATGTTATCGGAGTGCGATTCCAGTTGCACGAGACGTTCCAGCGCGGCCAGGCGCTCGCCGTCGAGCGTAGCATGATCTTTTCGCAACTGGCCCATCTTCGAAGCGAAACCTGCACTTCCCGGGCACCGGAACGCTAAGAAAACGTCGAGCACTCGCCGAAGTACATTCGGCATCATGTAGGCGTATTCGTAGTCTGGATCTGCGCTGGCGTTGAACTTCAGGACGTGATCCACCAAGTAGTGGTATTCAGACTCATCCTCACGGAGCAGCTTTGACATCTCAACAATAGCTGTTGAGCGTCCGTCCAGCCCTTTTGGAATTTTGACATCTAAAAACAGGAGGCTTGCCGTAGGCGGGGTCGCTTCGTTGCGAGGTTTGTGGAAACCCTTCCAGGCTTTCTTGAACTCGTTCATGCAGTTTTGGTTGTGTGTCAAAACGAACACCTGAGCTGCATTCCCAAGCCGACTTAAAAGAAGGGAACACGCTTAGTTCAACGCTCTGCTGTCCAGGCTAGAAATCGGATCATCCACGACGAGGATACGGTCCTTGATCGAACGCCCTTCAGCCTCAAGCCTTGAAAGGAAATAGCAGAGTGCGATCGCCGTCTTCTCCCCTTCGCTAGGACTGCTGTCTATCGGCCTACCGCGACGGTGGATTTCATAGCCTTTTTCTACGCTTGCAATAGAAAGTTCCTTGTGGCCAAGGTAGGCCTCGATCAAGCGATTGATTTTCTCCGCAGCCTGACCGTGCTCTTTGATCCGAGATCGCAAGTCCGTGGCTTGCTCTTGAAGTTGATTGTAACTGAGCGTCCTAGCATCAACGTCCGTTTTGGCTTCGCTCACCGCGTCGCACGCGTTCTGAAACTCCTGGGATTTGTCAGCCAAATGGTGGCGCCTCAGAGCAAGACGGGCTTCATCCTGCCGTTGGGTGAATTGCGCGAAGGTCTCGTTGTGCTGCTTGATGGCAGCGTTGAGCGTGCCCACCCAGGCGTTTACCAAGCCCAACGTCACGGCGATCGTCTCGTCGTCGTTCCACGCCAGTTCCTCCCGTAGCGCAATTGTCGGTCGGGCTAACTTTGCGTCGATGGCGGCAACCGCCGGACTGAGAACTGTCTCGACCGCTTCTAGCAGGCTGCTGAAAAAGTCGTTTCGTGAGGCGGCTGGAGTGTGATTCTGTGCATGCGGTTGATTCCTTTCGATTGAGGAACGGGATGCGCGGCGAAGATGAGCATGCGGAACGCCTTTTTAGCTACGTGCGGCTGGAGACCCGGATCCCGGCGGACCATCCGCTGCGAGCGATCCGGGAACTCGTTGATGCGGCGCTGAAGGATTTGTCGCGGTCGTTTGATCGGCTGTATGCCCGCGAAGGACGGCCATCGATCCCTCCGGAGCGGCTGTTGCGAGCGCTGTTGCTGCAGGCGTTCTACACGGTGCGGTCGGAACGGCATGATGGAGCAGCTTGACTACAACCTGCTGTTTCGCTGGTTCGTCGGCTTGTCTGCGGACGATTCGGTGTGGGACGCGACCGTGTTCTGCAAGAACCGCGATCGGCTTCCCTGCCGCAGCTCTGTTGAGACTGTACGAGCATGCGCACGCTTGAAGTTTGCTAGCTGTTGCTCCTTTGCGCGAAAGAGCGCTTCTGCCGCGATCTTGCGTTCGTTGGCAACCGGTAGCGCTGCCTCCTTCTTTGCAAGCTCGGCGGCTAACTCGGCCTGTTCTCGGCCGATGTAGAAGACGGGTTTGGCCCGACCAGCCGACCATTGCAGATTCAGGTCGATGAAATCTTCATTGAAGACTGCAAGGCGATTGCTCAAGCTATTGCCCGCACCCGCCTTTACCGTCGTTCCTTCGCTTGTCACAAACTCGAACTCGCAACCAGCGGGTACCCGCAGCTATACCCGCTACATGCGTGTCGCTAAGCTGAAGTCGGTCTGATCAGTCGGAGACCGACACTGCTTCAACTGTTCGACAGATGGTTCAATGCTGGCTTACTTGTTGCGATCTCTGACCGCGCGGAATTTCGCAATCGCCGCTTCTCCATGGTGAAGTGTGGCGTCGAGAAGATCGCGATAACCCACGGCGCTCATGATATCCGTGGGAAGCCCCTTATACTTCTCGGTGGGATCGGGAATATTCTTGAGCGGCAGCGGTGGATAACTGCTATGGCGGAGAATCCTCGAATAAGTAGCCATCGACATCGCGAACCAGCCGAGGGGATCGAGCTCATCCTTCAATTGAAGATATTCGTTTTGATCGGCCTCAGGCCAATGGGGAAACGAGGGCGGCAGGAACGGCTCGGAAAAGCCCATCAGCGGATCGAGCTTCGCTGTGATCACCGGAGTGAAACAATTTTCGAGCCAACTCGGCTCGAACGCGTTCTGAAACTGATCCCAGGTGACCAACTCGACATTTGTCATCTGCGCGGCATCGCGGGCTCCCGACTGAAAGCCCGAACTCGAGATGATGTAGCCCTTGTGGGCGCCGACATCCGTCATCACGCTGCGAAAGGAATGAACCACGGTTTGGGGAACGGCGGCCCTCCAATGCTTGCACCCACAAAGGATGATGTATTTTCGTCCTTTCAGAGTTTCCTCGGCATAGACGTCGATTTCCGCTTGGCCACGAACAAGCTTCACCTTTTTTTCGATTTCGACGGCAAACCCGCATTCCGCCAAGATGCGTGCGGACTGTTCCTGAAGATCTTGCCAGCTTGAGGGGGTTCTCGATGTGATCATGCGAAAGGCGATTGAATGAACATAGCCGACGATGGACAGGGCGGCGGCGCATCAATGTCGCTCGTTGGCACGCTTCTGCAAATCTGCGCAGCGCATCATCAGACCGGCAAAAGGCATGGCGTCGCCGAGAAGCAAACCGGCATCGACCATCTTCTGATAGTCGGCCTCAAGTTCTTTGCGCATTTCACCGTCAGGGACGAGCTGGAGTTTGCCGGAAACGGCGGCATGATAGTCAATCACGTTGCCGTCCCGATCTTTTGTGCGAAAGAATTTGCTTTTCCAGTCGGCGACTTCGTTTGCGAGATCCTGATCGTCGAATGCAGCCTTGGCATAGCCAGCATCATCAAGCTTCACAAGGTCATGCCAATGGCGGGAGATGCGATCGCCTTTGATGCCTTGGGCGCAAAGGACGTGGACGGCGGTGGCTTTCTCCCAGAAGGTGCGCTGAGGCAGCATGATCTTGGGCGCCGCTGCCGAAAACGATAATTCCGGCAGATAAGATGCTGCGTCGCATGTGACCTGGCGTATCTCGGCCGGCTCGCCGGTTGATCGAGCACCGAATTCGAGTTTGACGGACGGCGCTACATATTCGGAACCTTCGGAGACTTGGTGATAGTCGATATAGATCACATCCGCATCGACGCGGAATTTTACATTCACACCCGTCGCCGCGGCATGTTGCTGTAGAACCGGCAGGGCTTCATCTTTGACCCACACGACTAACTTTTCGCGCGCAGCCTTCGTCCATTTGTCGGCTTGGGCGCGTGTCTCGGGTATCGGGTGATCGCCTTTGGCGAGTTCGGGAATGATCTGACGAACGTCGTAGGTGAGATCGATATCTTCGGAGAAGCGCTGGATGATGCCATAACCTTTTGAGAGCGAGGTGCCGCCCTTGAAAACGAGATGTTCGCCGAGCTTCGTTTCAAACAGGCCCTGCAAGGCCCATACGACCCAACTATCTTTTTCAAGCAAATGAATGGGTCGGCTGAGGCGGTGGCAGCAACGCCAAGTGCCTCAAGCCGATCTTCGGCAGAAAACGTCAGAAAGGATTCAGCCATAGCTTAGCAGCGATTGGCTGATCGATTTTGACATCCACGCAGGCAGAGCGGGGCGCACGGCGATGAGGTCTTGCAACGTTTCCGCCGACAATTTCTGCTTAAGGACCCGCAGCGCATCGTTCGCTTGCCGTTTGCCGAGCCATTCCAAGGCGCGAATGGCTTGCCCGGCAGCCGGCTTTGCCGGAAACAGCATCCATTCTGGCGCATGCTTCACCTCAACGGTTTGTGCGCCGAGCTTAAGCTCCCGGTCAGGACCAGACGTCAGATAGACGAGTTTCGTTGGCACCTGGGTCGTAAGACCAAGTGCGTTTGCAGCTGCTGCCCCGTGCGGGACGATTGTTTCGGCACGCGTGGCAGCGAGCGCTTGGACGACTTTCTCCGCTTGCGGTGCGCGTACACCGAACCGGGTTTTGACCGGCAGGACGTAGAACCCATGAGCAAGGCGCATCAGCTCGTTGCGCTCAGAAAGCCTTTTCAGAGCTTGATCGACCGCTGCACGGCTCCCCAAATGCAAAGCATCCTTAGCACCAATCAAGGCGCCTTCGGGCAATGTTCGGGCATATTCCAGAATGCGCTCAGCTACGGTCTGCATGCCCCTCCTCCTATCTGTCAGAAATAGATAGTGATTTCTGACAGCCTGCAATACTTAGCATGCTTGCCAAGCAAAATCAGCAGGTTAGCTGCTAAATTCATCAAGCAGGTAGGTCGAAACACGCTGGATTTTGTTCCCGAGCGGGCTGATGGATCGCACGCCCGCACCCTAAGATAGTGTCATGAGGAATCCGTCACGCAAGCTAATTCACCGAGGTTCCGATGACCCGAATTGATCGTTACTCGCTGGCTGTCGTGCCGCTCGAACAGCTCTTCAATGAAGAGAGCCTGGACATTGCCATGGGTTTTATTTGGAGCCGAAACGGACGTTTCTATTTGGTCACGAATTGGCACGTCATCACATGCCGGCGATTTCCGACTGGCGAAAACTTGCATAGCCAAGGCGCGCGGCCGAACAGGTTGCGCGTCTTGTTCAATCTGGGATTTCAGCAATTTGGAAAGCAGGAGCACCTGATAACGATACGTGACGACGACTCTCGCCCTTGCTGGCTGATCCACCCGAACCGGAATGTCGATGTCGCTGTGAGGGGGCAGTTTTCCATGGCGCGCGACATGTTTCCTGCGCTCCCGCGGCATTACGGGTGTCTGGGCGCGCTCAGGGGCGTAACGAGTCTCCTACCACTCACTCCCGCAATCACGTTTCCGGGAACAATCGCGGAAACAGCACATCCAAGGCCTCAACCGGAAAGCGGAGCGATACCGCGCCCTTGGGCGTGTCTGATCCGAGCACGCCGTCGGCAAGCACGTCAGCAAGCACGCGACGCGCGGTGCGCTCAGGCAAACCCGTTATCCGGGCGACGTCACCACGCTCGAACTGCCCGCGAACCAGCGCCTCTTCGAGGAGGCGCTTTGCTTCTGGCTTGAGCGTGTCGCTGCGTTCGACATAGGTGTTTAAGCGCGAGCCTAGGTTATCAAGCTCAAACAGCCCGTCCATGAACTTCACCTGATCAAGACAGACCTGGAGAAACCATAGAACAAACTCGTTGAGCGCCTTCAGCGAAAGATTGCCCCGTCCGTCGAGGTCTCCCTGTCGTGACGAGTCCGCCATATCCATCATGCGCTTGTACTCGCTCGGCGATTTGAGGCCTCGGGCGAGGCCGCGCGAAATCGACCATAACCCGTGTGAACCGATGCCGGCCAGCTGGGCCATAGCGTGGCTCATCAAGCGGCTAACGCGGCCGTTTCCGTCAGGAAACGGATGGATGTAGTTGAAGCGGTGATGCGCCGCAGGGATCGCCATGATTCGGCCGGCTGTTTTCAGCGGCCTGAAGGCGTAGCGTTGCTCGAAATAGCGCATAAAGTCGTCAACACGCTCGCTAGATGGCGGAACGTGACGGCCTATCGCAACATCATGCTCAGGCTTCGACCGCCATTCGCCGGGCACCATCATAAAGGTCGTGTCGTTGCCGCGGATTTGGAGCATATCGCCCGGCGCCCCTCGATAGAATTCACGATGCAACCACTTGATAAACTCCACTGAGGCCGGCTCACCGAGCTCGCTGTCGGCGGTAAGGCGATCGATCTCCGTCTGCACGCGTACATGTGCCGCGGCCTCCAGCTGAAGGTTGCGACGGCCCTCGTCTTGGTCAAGCTCCCCCTCGAGCGCGCGAGCAATGTCCTTTGGCCGCGTGTTATGGCCCTCGATGAGGTTGCTGTAGTAGGTGTTCATCAGCCGCACCAAGTTGGCAAGGTTCGCAGCTGTGCGCTGATGAAGCCCGACACCGAGCCTGGCCGAGGCTGCCGACAGGTCGGCAACCACATCCGCGATGGCCTCGGACGTTTCCTCAAGCCGCGCCGGCTCAATGCGCTGGGGTGTTTCTATCGCCATTGGCCGATCTTATCGCAAATTAACTAGCTGATTTTACGCATGAATTTCCAAATTACAACCGAATTTGGCCCATTTATTGGCCGATCTCCGATTGCGCTTTCGTGACCGCTGGAACTTTCATTCAAGGCATTGACTTTAAAGCATATTTTAGACCTTTAACGTTTCGATTGGCCGGTATTTTGGCCGGTCCTGCGATCTCTACATGAAAGGTTCTTCATAGGCAGTCCTCTCACCCAACGGCCCTCCTCGCTGGCCGGTACATACATATGCCTCGCCGCCCACTACGAAAAATACCAGTCCCGACGTACTGGGATGTTTATAATCTTCGCGCGACATATTCGGCAAACTCGCGCGCCGTGACGTGCGGATAGCGGCCATGACGGCGAGTGCTGCGCTGCGGCGTTCCTACCCGAGTTCGTGCATCGGCCACGGTCTTGGGCAAACGCCTGCGTGGCGCTGACCGATGACGGTAAGGAGGCCAAGTAAAGCGCTGCCGCAGACATCACGTTCGCCGATTTGAAGCGAGCCGGCGTCCGCTGGGGCCGCACTTGGGTCGATGCCCGCGTTACTGTCGTTCGAACCACTGTTGCTCCCCCGAGCGGTTACTCGCGCCCAGAAGAACACGTCGTCGAGGTAGTTCAACGGCAATATCTCGGAGAGTGTCACCCGGTCTCCGGGCTTCAATTGGACGCGCGCGGGCGAGTAGTAGGCGGATCCAGACTCGACGACCGGACAATCGGATCGGAGGTTGACTGCGATATCCGGGGAAAGCCTCGTGCCCATCAAGAATCCACGCTTATCTGCGTCGAGGAGTATCTGCAGAGTACTCAATCCGAAAGGCATGTCGGGCGTATTTTTGGCGAGCCGAGCCGAACGTTTTCCGAGAAAGACGCACCCTGAAACCGCGATTTCGATAGCATCTACGGCCGTGCTCGTCGGCCTGGTTCCGCCGAGCTCGGCCATGCTCGGAATGGCTTTTCGCGCGATCGGTGACGCGGTCGGACCGCTGAGGATCGATGCGAAGCGCGTCACCGGAATTGCGATGCCTTGCGTCGCGCTGCCCGGCTGGTTGGTCGCTTCGATCATAAGTCCGATCACCCGGCCATCCGAATCCAGCACCGGCGAACCGCTGTCCGATCGGACGTAGTCGCCGGACAAAGTTATCTTGTCGGCGGTCTCATCGAGAACGCGCGCGGCCTGGGCCGTCGCTTTCGCACTCTCCTCGCGCAACTAATCTGCTAGCCTAGTGCTTTGCAGTGAGTCTCGGACGACGATGGGGAATTACTATGGTCTACGCAAGGTGCAACTGTGGTGCAGTCATGCTCTCGCTCCCGGAAGAACCGTCCAAGATAGTCGTTGCTTGTCACTGCATCGACTGTCAACGTCGAACAGGTGCGCCGTTCGGCGTGGGAGCATATTACCCCGCGGAGGTTGTTACCGTCTCAGGAACTTCAAAAGAGTTCGCACATGCCGCTGCAAGCGGCGGGGAAATGCATAACTATTTTTGTCCGCAGTGCGGATCAACGGTCTATTGGAAAGTCACCAGCTTGCCTTCGATGATCGGTGTTGCAGTCGGCGCGATGGCAAATCCAAAGTACCCAGCTCCCGGCATATCGGTTTTTGAGAAATCGAAACACGACTGGGTTCAAATTGAGGGTGCCGTAAAGCACTTTCGGGAAAACTACCACCCGGAAAATTCAGGCTGAAATCTCGCCCCGCGCCGACGAGGTGATTGACGCGTCGAACTTGCGGTCCGAGGTCGGCCACCGCCTGCTTAAACCAATCTTCGAGCAGACGAGGGTCGGATTCGATCCACTTGCCTTCCCGAAGAGCGAGCCGGAGTTCGTCCTGATTGAGGCGCTCGTATATCTCGTCATCGAGCGTCTCTGCATCAAGAAACAGCGCGCTGTCAGCCCGCTTGGTCAATGCGGCGTCCTCGGCCAGCCGAACGAACTCCTGATCCGGGATCGCGTACAGCGGAAGGTCGATGTAAGCTTTGCTGTCGAGGACGACGCGGACGCATTTTTTGGCTCGTCTATCCAACGTCCATTTTCGTTTTTCGCAGAGCGGCGCAAGGACCGTCTCGACCAACCGGTAGTAACCTGCGGCCGCGATCACGGGGTTTCCCGTCTTGGCGAGAAACGAGACCGGAAGGTAAACGCCATCGTCGTAATCAATCTGCTGCGGCGGATGTGCCGGATCATTGAGCGTGCGATACGCGGGCGAGGCACTACCCTGCATACGGAACTTCAGACGCAATCGAGGTTCGGTCGCGCCCTTCCGAACGGCAGTCGTTTCCATAACCAAACTACGATCCGCGAAGCGTTGCCAATCCGAAAATCCAGCCTTAAGCGTCTCTCGGATCTCGTCACGTGCCTTGCGGAGCTTTCCCTCGCGCGGCTCCGGTACCGTGAGCCGGGCGAGATAGTCGTTCTCGGTCGCCGCGTCAGTGAATGCGCGATGCAAGTTGAGTAGAGCCATTATCACCCCCAAATCGAGCGGAATATCAACAAAATGTGGTGGGCTGCTGCCCAGACACGAGAGGTGACGTGAACAAATAGGGTCCCGCCGGAACGCGCCTTCTTTCCCAGTTAAAAATGCGAGAGGATTCGGTCTTCCGGTGGGCAAGCCGTGGTTTGTAACAAAACTTCAAAAAAATATAAGTGATTTCAATACGATCTGGCAGAGAGAGTGGGACTCACCCCCTTTCGGGGTCGCGGACCCCTTGTTTACAAGCCTAACCTTCATTTTCAGGGGTTCTTGTACGGCCGGTCCCACACCGAGGTGCTCCACCATGTCGAATTTCAAGATGCCCAAGCCGATCAAGCGACCGACCTCCGAGAACTACTGGATCCGCAAGAAGGTGCCCCTGGTCGGCAAGACCGAGCTCTGGGCCACTCTGGGGACCAAGGACGAACGCCAGGGCCAACATCAAGATCGGCGCCGTCAACGTGGCCATCGAGGCTCAATGGGCCCGCCTGCGTGACGGGGCTGCCCGGGCGGCGAACTCGACCGAGGTAAGTGGCGACCCGCGCCAAGCTCAAGAAGCCTCTGTTCTACGATCCGGAACGTCGTCGCGGCGGAACGGTCAGGGCATCCTCAATTCCACAAGCTCGCGGAGCGGATCGGCGAATGGGTTCACGGTCCCGGAATCAACATACCCTACGACGTGAAGCCCAACCACGGCTGGCGCCATCTGTTCAAGAGCGTGGCGAGGCACGTCAAGATGGACCGCGAGGTCGAAGGCTTCATCACCGGCCACCGTCCCAAGGACTCGAACGCGGGCAACGACTACGGAGACTGCTGGATCGAGACGATAGCGGCCGAGATCGAGAAGTACCCGCGCTACGACATCGCCGCTCTTGATCATCCCCCGGTGCCGCACAAGCGCCGCGGGCGGACCAACTTCGACGTCGCGATCGCGAAGGTGGCGAAGGAAGGGCGCAAGGCAGCACGCGCGAGCCGGAACTCTGGTGCTGGCTAGGCGACAGAGGAGAGCGGGTGGATGGGGCAAGCGGAATTCGCTTCCCAATTTCCGGATTTCTCCGGGCAGGAGTAGCGGATAGTGAAGGAACTGGGGTAAAAACGACCTGTGATGTCGCAAAGCTGTCCACCTTCGCCGGAGTACCCGCCGATCAAGACCGCCGATCTCTACCTCATCGGATGCGGAATCCTGCCTGCGCGAGACGTCACTTTGGAAGCGCTCTCGATCCTGCGTCAGGTGGTCTCATATACGACGCTGCCAAGCCCCAATCTCCGGTCGTTTCTCGAAAGCAACGGGCTTGATTTCGTCAACATCGAGCACCTCTACGAAAAAGGGAAAGAGCGAGCGAAGATTTACGCAGATGTCGCCGCCCATATTTTCGAAAAGGCGACCAGGGAGCGTCCGGTCGCGTATTTGACCTACGGGCATCCGATGTATCTCGACGAGCCCGTTCGTTTGATGATAGCCGGCGCACCGGCAAGAGGTCTGCGGACGCACGTCGTACCAGGTGTCTCATTCGTCGATTCCATCATCGCACGATTGCCGCTTGTGGTCGGCCCGGCCGGCTTCCAGGTCATCTCGGCCGATCCCTTGGTCGAAGGCACAGCCTCGATCAATCCGTGGCGATCGACCCTCGTCGCGCAAATCGGCAGCTTTCGGATCCCCACCGCAGACGGCGAGCAGGCATTGGCTCCCGCATTGCTGGCACCATTGATGGAGCGGCTGCTCGAGCAGTATCCCGCCGACCACCGCATAACTTTTTGCGACCTCGATGAGAGCGGCGCGGAGCCGCTGTTTCTGACCGTTCCGCTTTGCGCTTGGAGCCTGGCGGCGGATGGGGTAAATTACGCGACGACAATCTACATTCCGCCGATCGACCCCGCCAATGGCGGTCGCGAGAACGGCTTTTGAAACGGGACGTTTGCCATGACTACCGGCCCACTTGAGCGCGTGCTCGCCAGAGCGAAGGAGTTGCTGCTGACGGCGCCCGACGATTGCGCCCGTGAAATCAGAGCAATGCCGGAATTCACACAGCTGTCATCAGCCGAGCGGTCGGCTGTCGCGCAGTTGCCCGTGCGCGAGATCGCCGGTTTCCTGGCGACCGCCGATATCAGGCGTGTGGCGTCACGGAAGGCTGCGCAGGCTTGACGCAGACAGGTGAGCCCGAACAGGACTCACCCCCGCCGTACCGCGAAGTCTACGCGGCGGCGATTATGCCGTTCTTGTACCAACCCAATATTCATGAGTTTGGGGGATGCGGGAGCACGAAGCACTTCACGCGAGTAAAGTCTGAAAAAAAGACGGCCAAGGCAGCGACGTCCCCCCAGCAGACGCCCGAAGCGGCGACACCAAGCTGGGTCAAGGCATTCGGCAAAGCTAGAGACAACATCTACAAGGCGCAACCGGCTTGGCGCGAGGTCACTCAGTTCAGCATCGAGGTGCCGATCGAAAAATTCGACCTCTATAAACAAGAGCTTGAAGAGAAGCCTGATAGAGAGGAGGCTAAAAAGCCGCGGAAATTTCCGATTGAGAATCCTCGCTTCAGGGCGATCGTTTCACTCTTCCCTGGGACGGGCGTCGGCACGATCGCCTTCTGGCTGAAAATCGGGTCAATCCATGCGTGCGATGCTTTGCAAGCGGTTGACCTCTTCAAGCTGACCGACCCCGCTGCGGCTTTCGGCTGTCTGAAGGTGGCTCACAGGTCGACCCCCTTTGAGCAGGTCTCGGACCTTGCAAAATTTTACCTGCAGATGTTCCGGGAAGAATCTCCGGCCTTATTCACCGAGCCCCCCGAGCGTCCTGCGGTTCATCCCGAGCTGCGACGATGGAACGAGACCTATAGGCAAGTCTTGGAACGTGCCCGAGCCTACTGGGCCAGATTTCAAGAGAAGTATCCGGATCTTTCGCGCGACTTCAAGGAACCAAGTCAAGAGGGTGATGAACAAGACCCGTCTTTCTCCTATCCTTTCTTGTACGTTTCCTCCGTCGCGGACACGAGAAATGCGGCCGACCTCAAAGAGGGGAAAACAGGGCAGGAGATCGTTTCGATCAACAACCGCTACCGCCTCTTGGACCAAACCATTGCGGCCTCCGAGGTCGAACAGGCGTTCGAGGCCAATCTACTACAATACGACTATGGGGTGATCCTGGTCTCGCGTGCGAGCACGGTCGAAATCCATGCGGAGATGCCGTTCTCAAGGCCGAAGGCCGGGCAGACGGTGCAAGACTCGATTCTCGACGACCTCTTCCAGTTGATGCTCCTCGCCGAGGTCCCGGTCATGCAGTTGTTTTCGCTGCAGCACGTGAATTTACGACTAGGGAGCGATCTCGAGAACGTTCGGACCGAGTTGCATCCTAGGACTTGGCGTAACCCGCTCGCTGTAGCCTTAATTTCGCTGGTGGCTCTCTTTGTTGCAGTAGTCATCATTTACGCATCTGTGCGGGCATCGTGGCCGCTAACACTTTTGAGATGGCCAGCGAGGCTTTTGGAAGTTTGCGCTTCCATCCTCTTCTGGCTGTCGATCTCGGTGGTCGCTTTCAGCTTAGCAGAACCGCTTTGGCAGAATTTGCTGCAAAAGCGGAAGTTCATGAACTTGATCAGCCGCTTCGGCACTGTGTGGGTAGCCGGTGAAGTGATCTACGGTCGATTCAACGATGCCTACCAAAGCGCGTTTCCGATCGCCCAACTGACGAAGAGTTACGAACAGAAGCAGGCGACACTCGATTCGCTGCTTGAGTCCGGGTTCCGTCTATTCGTTACGGTCGTAGGCCTGCTGGTCGGGCTGTTCACTGCGCTTGTTCGATGAGCACAAAGGCGCCGGTCTCGTCTCAGCGAATCCTCCTCGCCGACGATGGCACAGAAAGCATCTTCTCGGCGCCGGAACGACCAAGCTCGCTTACAAAGCCGCACGCCTGATCGCCTGGGCAGACGACACTGGAGGCTCTTGCGGAGCAAGGGGTCGACCGCGCGCTCGACCTCGGTCCGGGACACGCGCTGGCCCAGATGATGCAGAGCACATTCCCCTCGATCCGATGTTATGCTTCCGACGGATTCCACAGCATCAATGGTCTGCGCGACTGGATCGCCTTCAGGAAAGCGATCTCGTCCTCGGACGCTGTCTCGCAGACGTCGATGTACCCAGGATTTGGACCGACCGTCGCTGCCGTCGCTCCCGCGATAGCCGCGCCTCTTGAGTAAATCCTTGAGATCGAACGGGGATTGCTCCGCCCACACCCGCAGCGTCGGCTTGCGGGCGGTCCCGAGCAGGAGCGCGAGAGCAGGCTCTCCTGTTGTCGGCAGGTCGATCGAGAGGATTTCCAATAAAGCGTGGCAATCGTCGACCGCGCGATGCGCATGGTGGAAGAGGCCGGCACCGTTCAACAGGTAGCCGAGACGCGACCCCTCGAAGCCATGCTTCCGCCAGTCGACCTCGGTAGCCGAGCATCCCCAAGCCTTCGTCTCGAAGACCGGCCAACAGCGCGCCGCCATCTCTGCTGCGAATTGCGCCAGCCACGGCAGATCATACCGCGGTTTCATGAAGAGCGGCGATTTGCCTGTCAATCGGCCTGCAAATTTGACCCCTCATCGGCGTCCAATTTTGACCCCTTCGTGCGGCGGGCTTTGCTGGTAGCGCTCGTCTCGTCGGAGCTGGCCGGGATAGCGGAGGCGAGACGAGCGCGGTGGCGTGATCGTCGTCTCGGCTCTTGAACCGCCAGCTATCGTTGCCGGTTTCGACAATGTCGCAGTGATGGGTCAATCGGTCGAGCAGCGCGGTGGTCATTTTGGCGTCGCCGAACACGCTCGGCCATTCGCCGAAGGCGAGATTGGTGGTCACGATGACGGAGGCGCGCTCATGGAGCCGGCTGACGAGGTGGAAGAGAAGCTGGCCACCGGACTGGGCGAAGGGCAAATAGCCGAGTTCATCCAGCACGATGAAGTCCATCCGGGTCAGATGCTCGGCGAGCCGTCCTTGCCGTCCGTTGCGGGTCTCGGTCTCGAGGCGATTGACGAGGTCGACGACGTTGAAGAAGCGGCCACGGGCACCGGATCGGATGCAGCTTCTGGCGATGGCAATGGCCAGGTGGGTCTTGCCTGTGCCGGTGCCGCCAACCAGCAAGACGTTGCGTTGTTGGGCGATGAAGCCGCCGCCAGCGAGATCATTGACGAGAGTCTGATTGATCGGCGTGCCGTCGAACTGGAAGTCGGCGATGTCCTTGGCCAACGGCAGCTTGGCAATGGTGAGCTGGTATTTGATCGACCTGGCTTGCTTCTCGTTGATCTCGGCGTTGAGCAGGTCGCCGACAATGCGCTGAGGTTCGTGCTGGCGCTTGACGGCAGTTGCCATGATCTCGTCGAAGGCAGCCTTCATGCCGTAGAGCTTGAGTTCGCCCATGAGGTCGAAGATTTGGGTTCGTTCCATCAGATGGTCCTCCGGAGGTTGTCGTAGCGGGCACAATCGGCGATCGGCGCATGACGGAGCGTCAGTGCGGCCGGCGTCATGATGTTGGCCGGTGGGGCGGGTTCACGTTGACGGGCCAAGATATTGAGCACGACATCGGCGGAATGGACGCTGTGACTGAGCGCTTCGGCACAGGCCGCTTCCACCGCGGGCAGACCGTCAGTCAGCACCGCGTTGAGGATGTCGATCATTTGCCGATTGCCATCGTCCGTGCTGGCAAGTTTGCGCCGGATCCGCTCGATCGCGGCCGGCAGCACCCAGTCTTTGAAGGGAGCACCGTTGCGCAAGGCGCCGGGTTTGCGGGCGAGCACCGGCACGTAATGCCAGGGGTCGTAGACGGTATCGCCGCGGCCAAAGGATCGCGGGTGCTCGGCAACGATGCGTCCATCCTGACGGATCACGATGCGATCGGCATAGGCTTGAACCTCGACCGGCCGTCCGACTGCGCTGGCTGCGACCGAGTACTTGTTGTTGTCGAAGCGCACCAGGCAGGTCTTCGAGACCGATGCCGTCACCGCATGGAAGCCGTCGAAGCGGCCAGCATAGGGAACGAGTTTGGGGCGTTCGGCTTCGAACACTTCCCAGATCGTCTGATCGACCAGCTCCGGATGGCGATGAGCCTTGGCGTAGGCGATGCATTTGTCGAGCAGCCAGGCGTTTAACTCGTCGAGGTTTTTGAACCGCAGCCGCGGCGTGAAGAAGCGTTCCCTGACCAGCCCGACCTGGTTCTCGACCTGCCCCTTCTCCCAGCCCGACGCTGGCGTGCAGGCGACCGGATCGACCAGATAGTGGCTGCACATCTGCAGGAAGCGGCGATTATAGAGACGCCCTTTACCGACGAAGATCGTCTCTACGGCGGTCTTCATGTTGTCATAGATGCCGCGGGTGCAGGTGCCTTTGAACAGCGCGAACGAACGGTCGTGGGCGTCGAACACCATCTCCTGCGTCTCCCGCGGATAGGCCCGCACGAACAGCATGCGGCTGTGACAGAGCCGAACATGGGCGGCCTTCACCATCACCGTGGTGCCGCTCAGCAAGACCACCTCGTGGCTCCAGTCGAACTGGTAAGCTTCGCCTGGGGCAAAACTCAGCGGGACATAAGCGGCTGCGGTCGATTGCCCGCGTTCCTTGCTCCAGCGCCTGGCGTAACGCCGCACCGCATCGTAACCGCCGTCGTAGCCGCGGCGGCGCAGCTCTTCGAAGATCCGGATCAACGTCAGCTGTTCACGAGCCGGTTTGGCCGCGTTCGCCGCCAGCAATCCGTCAAGCTCTACTGCCCATCGGCCCAGCTTTGGCCGCGGCTGCACCTGCCGCTCGTACTCGAAGGAGGTCTCTCCCGACCTCAGCACCTTCCGGACCGTGTTCCGCGACACCTTCAGGTCACGGGCGATCTCCTTGATCGTCTTGCCCTTGATGAAGTGCTCGCGCCGGATCCGGGCAATCGTCTCCACGATCAGCATCCCCCACCACCTGCTTCGTTCCAAAGCAGGCAGCGCAACAGACCAATCTGTAGGGGGTCAATTTTGGACGCCGATCCCCCGGCTTAGGGGGTCAATATTGCAGGCCGAATGACAGTTTGAGGCCAAGCTTGATCACCTTGCACCGAAGAGCGACACGGCGAAGGCTTTGCGTTACGCGCTGCGTCATTGGAACGGCCTGGCGCTCTACCTTGATGACGGGCGCATCGAATTGGACACGAATGCTGTCGAGCGTGCGATGCGGCCGATCAAGCTCAACGCCAAGAACTCCCTTTTTGCCGGTTGCGACGAAGGTGCCGAGAATTGGGCATTGCTGGCTTCGCTCATTGAGACCTGTAAGCTCAATGGCGTCAGTGCCGAGCACTGGCTCGCTGACGTTCTCGCCAAGCTCGTCAATGGTTGGCCTGCGGCGCGGTTGGACGAACTGCTTCCCTGGGCGTCGACCTATACGATGCATACACTTGATCCGAGGCTGGCGGCATGAACCTGAACACGACCGCGGTCCGGATCAAGGTGACCCTCAAGGATGTGAAGCCGGCGGTGATGCGTCGCCTCGTCGTACCCGTCACCTTGCGCCTTGATCGGTTGCATCTGACGCTTCAGGAGGCATTCGGCTGGACGAACGGTCACCTCTTCGAGTTCTTCGCTGGCGATGTTCATTGGGGAATTCCTGATCCCCACAACGATTACGGCCACCAGCCCATGGATGCGAGCAAAGCGCGCCTCTGCGACATCGTTCGCGAGACCGGCGCCAAGACGATCCACTATCTCTATGACTTCGGCGACAGCTGGGACCATGTGATCAAGCTCGAAAAATGGTTCGAGAACACCACGACGGAGGGACTTCCCTTCTTGCTCGAGGCCGCCGGTCGTTGTCCTCCGGAAGACGTAGGCGGTGCGCCGGGTTATGCCGAATACCTCGAAGCCATCAGAGACCCCGCCCATCCGGACCACGAACATATGCGCCTCTGGGGCCCGGGGCGGTTCGATCCCAACGTCGTCGACCGGAAGGCGCTCGAAGCCGCCGTCAACGCGTTGTCCGACATATGGAAACCGCGGCGGCGCGCTACGCGAACAAAATAGGCGTCAAGCGCCATTCAAAAGGGCCGCAGAGCTACACTTACCATGAATCCGAAGGTAATGCTGTTCGACGAGGTCCTGCCGCGCTCGATCCGGAAACAAAGAAGGAGGATCTGGTCACCATTCGCGATCTCGCCGCAGAAGGCATGACCTGCATTCTCGACACCTACGAGATGGGCTTCGCTCGCGAAGTGGCGGATCATGGCTACTGCACCGATGGCGGCGTCATCGTCAAGCACGGTGCACCAAGTTCGATCTTGGGTACGCCACGCGAAGAACGGACCCGGGTATTTCTCGATAAAGTACTGGGTTGATCTAACCGCCGCAGTATGAAGATTCAGGAAACGCCGGTGGCGTGAAGGAAAGTACGCTTTCCGCGCCAGCAATAGGAGCGCTCACCGACTCCTACGGCGCTGCACCATGAGCGCCTTCTTGGTGTTAGAGATATGTGCTTCGAGAAGATCGACGGCCTTTTCAACGTTCCCGGCGCGGCAAGCTTTTAAGATATCCACATGCTCTTCTTGCGGCGTTTTCTTGCCTGACGCCATAGAGACTTGTGCCCGGACGAACAAGCTCACCTGCCCGTAGTTGCCTTCGATAAGAGACAGCAATCTAGGTAGATTACAGGGGATATAGAGGGTTTCGTGAAACTTCCAGTTCATCTCCGCCCATTGAGCGGGGTCGCTTTTCTTGTCGTATTCCACGAGAATACGTTTGGCCTCATCAAAATCACTCTGAATCATATTAGGAATGGCTAGACGCAACGCGCGGCACTCCAGCGCAATGCGAATTTCCATCAATTCGATCACCTCGGCCGAAGTGAATGAGACTACCTTGGCGCCCCGATTGTTTAGGAGCGTGACCAGACCCTCCGCCTCGAGGTGTCGCAAGGCCTCCCTTACCGGAATGCGGCTCGTTCCGAATTTGTCCGCCAATTCCTCTTGGCGAAGCTGCTCGCCGGGGGCGAATGTCCCAGCAAGAATGTCAGCCCGGAGAAGCTTTCTCACCGTCTCAGTCGCCGAAGGCCTTTGTTGATTGTCCAGTTCTGTCACAAACTTCGCCTCAAATGTATCCTCTTTGCCGAAATTATATACAAAAGGAGGACGAAAGCAATTCGCTCACCCGAACATCAAGCGTTTCTGGGCCTTCCGACCTCCGTTGTTCTCCCTAAATACCCACCACCAGCAGATGTTGATTCTGACAGATTGTATTGACTACTCATCCAGAAGGCTATCGACTTCCGACCACTGCACAGTTTCGAGTTTCATCAGCATATTCCAAAGATCCCTGGCTTTCGGCTTTCCAACAGAAAGCGCTGCACACGTTTCGAATTTTCGTCGGAGCCTTTCAGGCGGAGCCGGATATTGATGGTTGCCGACCGCCACGCTTTGCCGCTTGAGATGGATCTTCCCCGACTTGTGAACCGCTTCGATTTCGGTAAAGGCGGCTCCTTTGGTATAGACCTTTTCGAACTGCTCCTTGGTTGACAGGTCGGGATGAACATAGGCATTGACTTTGCCCATGCGGCCGCGGATCTCATTTCCGGCAACGGACTGGTCGGAAAAACTCCCAAGCGTTACGTCGCCATGCGCCAATGCCGCCGCTATGCAATACGGGATGCTGAACCTCGCCTGCAGTGCATCTTTCGGATCGTTGTATCGCATTAAATTCAAAGCATGGTAGCTGACGCCCACATTGATGACCTCGAGGTCGTCCGCCACGATTTCGCCACTCGCAATACCCTCCGTTACAAGATCCAGGGCCGGATGTACAAGCGAGCATGTCGGATAAAGCTTGGGGTTATTGCGGATGAGTTCGAGGGATAGGCCAAGATCGCGGATTGCTTCGTCCGCGTTCAGCTTTTCTGGATCTGTAAAGAGATCGAAAAACCCCTCGTGCCCCTCGATCGCATTAGGGCTTGATCGCATTCCGGCCTTAGCAAGTTTGGCGGCAAGGACGCCGTTCTGCGCTGCGAATCCTGCATGTAGCGGTTTGGTCATGTATCCGAAGTTTTGACGTAATCCAGATGCAAGCGAGGCTGCAATTCCGAAGGCTTCTAGCATGAGCTTGCCATCAAGCCCCAACAGGTTTCCGGCGGCAGCGGCAGCTCCGAATGTCCCGAGCGAGGAAGTTGTGTGCCAGCCACGACCATTGTGTTCATAGGTTACGGCGATGCCGAGACGGCCTTCCATCTCGACACCGGCCGCATAGGCCGCAATGATATCTGCACCCGAAGCTGCCAGTTCGTCTGCGAGCGCAAGGATAGCGGGCAATACTGGGGCGGATGGATGCCCCACCATCGCATAATTACCGTCGTCGAAGTCATGCGCATGAGCCATAGCGCCATTGGCCAGAGCAGCATTTCGAGCTGTCGTTCGCAGCGCAGTATTCCAGACACGTGCCTTTCCTGGTTCTTCGGCGAAGAACCCGCCCATGACTCCCGCAACTTCCTCAGCTTTCGCCGCTAGGGCAACAGACAACGTGTCGGCAATGCCCCTCTTTGCGGCCTCGACGGCGGCAGCGGACATTGATTCGAACTTCAGCTCCGCGCAGAAGTCAGCAAGGATGCGGCCGACTTCCGGTCGCTGCTTTTGAGAGTCTGACGCTCTTTTCGCGTTCATTTTGCTTCCTTTTGCTTATCTATCGATTATGCCGACCAGACGTTTTTGTCCGGCCAATTCGGTTCGAGCTCGATTGGCATAGGTCCGCCATTTTTCAAATCGCGCCTTCGGTGCGCGGCAGCGCGATCCGGCCGCTTACGCATCCAGTTCGGCGAGAATTCGCCGTACACTTTCGAACCTCCCAATCGTCTTGCGATCCCAAATCTAACTTTTTCTTAGTTCGACACTCCGTCGATACGCAGCGCTGGTTGCAGCGCGTACTATCTTGGGAAGGGCCCCCTCACGCTCCATTTCGATCACGCCAGCCTCAGTGGTCCCTCCCGGACTTATGACGGCTCGCTTGAGCTCGGAAGGCGAGCGCGGATCAGCTGCTAACATCGCCGCCGAACCCAACATCGTCTGCGCAACGAGCAACTGAGCGAATTCTGTATCAAAATCCAGCCTCGCCAGCCGCTTGCGCCGCTGCTCAGCAAAAGCGAAAATATAGCGAGGCGCGCAGGCGTAGAACGGCATAGCCTTGTCAATCAATGCCGCGTCCACCACCCATTCAAATTTGCCGACTGGCGCGAAGACTTGCTCTACGGCCGTTTTTGCCGAGATTGGAAACGTCTGCCCGGTTACGCCGAGGCTCGTCCCTTGACCAACAAACGCAGGAAGGTTGGGCATAACGCGCGCCACTCTCGCACTGCCGCATACCTCCATTAATCGCCCAAGCGGCATGCCGGCCATAACCGAAAGAACCGGACTCTCGGCCAGCAAGCGTCGATGTCCATCAGAGAAAGTTGCAACATTCTGCGGCTTCACCGCCAATACGAGCAGATCGTAGCCTGATGATGAACTCGGAGCGTCCGGCAAGATTGATACGCCTTGAAGACCACGCACAGCGTCTTCCACTCGGCCGACATCCGGATCAACCAAGATCAATTTTAAATTAGGTAGTGCTTGGCGTACTCCTCGGATAAGAGCCGAACCCATATTTCCCCCGCCGAAGAACAGCAGTCGAGTGGACTCCTTCATCACCACCATTTCCCTATCCTGCTGGTCCAACTTTGAGATCAGGTTGCATCTGCACCGGCACGGAATTCCTCGTACATTGCCGTGCCACGCACGCCGACGAATCTGAATGGCTCGGGCGGCAGCCATCCGGGACGGCCGAGCGGTCCAGTCACCGTTTCTTGTGCGACTTTGCCGGCGACTAGTTCGGCAAGACGGCGCCCCAATGCGGTACCTTTCGCGACACCAGAGCCGTTATAGCCGGCACTTATAAAAAGCCCCTGCTCCAGCTCTCCCCAAAATGGAGCGCCTCCACGCGTGACGTCGGTAACTCCGCCCCATACGTATTCGAAGTCGATATCCGCAAGATGCGGATAACGACGGCGAAACCGATCGAGCAATCTTCGTCGGATTACGCTCTCCTTGAGCTCGGCCTCATAGGAATAGAGGCTGCGGATCATACAGCGTCCGTCGGAAAGTCTACGAAGGGTGCTACCACCGGCCCGTTGGGCCGACGTCATGCCCCATTCCGGAAGACTACCGAGCAGACGTGCCCTGTTGCCCAGCCTTTCCGTCACGCCCACATAAGTAAATAAGGAAACCAACCGATCTTTGCCGTATCCCAGCAGCTTAACAAAGGCATTGTTGGCCAGGATGACGTTCCGCGCGGATATCCGCGCCTGCGGACAAGTCAAGTGCCAACGCTCACCTACTTTTTCGATGTTGCTGACAGTGGTTCCTTCATGAAAGACAATGTCAGAAGGTAGATGATCTGCCAGACCGCGCACGAGCGCAGCCGGCTGAAATAGATGTGTAGACTCGGATCGAATGGCCAACCGATAAAAGCATGTGCCGGTTAGCTCTTCCAAAGCATCTTGTTTGTAAACCGGAAGCGTGCGGCCCTGTGTCGATGCGCTCTCGCTCATTCTCAACAGAGCCGCAGCGGCTCGCTCGCTTACAGCGGCCTTGAACGAACCGACCTGTCGAAGCCCGCAATCGATCCCGTACCGGGCCACGAGGTCTTTCAGCCAAGCCAAACCCTCGGCATCAAATACGGCTATGACGTTCTGTTTGCTTAGAGCATCGGCTGAGGCGTCAGCTCTGCTGGCCGATGCCATACTCACCGTTGGCAGATCGCTGCCAGAAAAGCCGGAATTCCGACCTGAAGCATTCTCGCCAACTGTTCCGCCGTCAATGATGAGAATATCAGTTTCGGGTTCCAGCTCTTTGAGCCTTCTTGCAACAGCGAGCCCAGTGAAACCTGCGCCTACAACGGCATGATCGACGCTCAGCTTTCCGTTGAGGGCGGGCCGGCAAATGCGAGGCGGTAGCATCGCGTTCCAACCGCTTCGCATCTGATACGTGCTTGCGCGATACATATCCGTTCTACTGTGCGAAAGCCGGCTGGCGTTTGACGCTCGACAGCCGGTTGAAAGTAAAAGGAGAAGGATCGACGATAGGTTTTTCGGAAGTAACCAGATCAGCCGTCAGATGCCCGGCCGCAGGACCAATCCCAAAGCCGTGACCGGAGTACCCGCTACTGATAAAAAATCCCGGAATGGTGTCCACTGCCCCAATGACCGGCTTTGTATCGGGCATGACATCGATCAGGCCGGCCCAGGTTGCGGCAACTCTCATATTGGCGAATACGGGAAACTCGCGACTGATATTACGCTGCGCCTGACGAAGATCGTATAGTGATGGCACGGGATCCAGGACACGTGTCTGTTCAAAAGGCGTTTGTTCATCCATGCGCCAGCGCGATTTCTGAAACAGCTCCGCAAGCGTGCGCCGCCCCAGACGCAGCCGTACATTGTTTCCACCAGTCAAAATCATCGGCAAATAGTCGACGAGATAGCGGAAACTGTCGGGCACGATTTCCGTTCGATTCCACGCGCCGTAACCTATGGTGAACCCTCCATCGTGCCGAGTGCGGATCGAAAAATCGGGGCCCTTGATCGACGTTTTTGGAGCCCCTTCCAACGGGTACGCTCGGACAAGGCTCGACATTGTCTTGAGTTGCGGCAACCGCAAACCCATATTGTTACAAAAGAGCGAAGACCAAACTCCGCCCGCCAAAACAACTGCTTCGCAAGATACTGGCCCGAGCTCCGTCACAACGCCACAAATGCGTCCCGCCCGGGTTTCAATTCCTCTCACAGCGCATGACACGACAATCTGCGCGCCGAGCGCCCTCGCCGCGCTTGCGTACGCAGCAGCTGCCAATGATGGCTCCGCCCTGCCGTCATTGGGAGAATACAGGCCGCAAGCCCACGGTCTTGACGCGCCAGGCAGCAAGGCTCGCAATTCAGCCCCTGAAACGATGCGAGCAACGATATCGTCGGGACAGGTGTTGGCGAGCCAGCTTTCACAAGCTTCTGCTTCCTCGTCGCGCTTGAATACCGTCAAAATACCCGTCTGTTTAAAGCCGACACTTTGGCCTAGCTGCCGCTCCAGATCGTTCCAGATTCGCAAACTTTCCCGGATCAACGGCATTTCTTGAGCGTCGCGCTTTTGAGCGCGAACCCAACCCTGGTTGCGTCCGGATTGCTCTGCTCCGATAAGTCCCTTCTCGCAAAGCAAGGTTGGAACCCCTCGCTTGGCCAGGTAGTAAGCAGTTGAACTGCCGATAATTCCGCCCCCTATCACGATCACTTTGGTTGAAGCGGGCAGTTGGGACATGACGAACCAGCAAAAAGTCAGGGCGAGAGACTTGGTGCATACTTAACTTAGCTATTGGATACAATCAACCAACTTCTGCGTCGAAAGGTGAGAGGGCGCTTGGATCGTACTCAAGATCAAAGCATTGCTTCGGGTTTTGGCGGAAAATCGCTTCGCGTGGGAACAATCCGGCTATCAATCAGGCGATGCACACGACGCAGATCCTTAGGCCCCCGATGTAGACTGCGAAGCGACGCCAAGTTGTCAGCGTCTGCCCGTACACGGCGGCCATGATGACGCAGATATTCGATCCACGTTGGCGAGTAGTAGCTTTCAACCCAGACGAGTGGCCGTTCAATGTCTCGTAACAAGGCCCAACGACGGGCCCAGTCACGCAAACGGATACGACGCCGTTCTCGCATCAGCTCAAGAAAGCGAAGAGTATCCTCGTGGGCAATTTCATACTCTATTAAGACCAAGACCGGCCCCGAATCCGGCTTGATCTCGACCATAGGCTCGGGCGCTTGGAATGGTCCGATGGGATCGAGATCATCGCCGGACAACGCGTGAAGCGGATATTGAAAGCCCAAGACCGCTCCGATCATCATTACGGTCCCTGCCGCCACGAAGGCGATCGAAAGACCGTGTGAACCTGCAACTTCGCCCCAAAGCCAGGATACAAGGGCCATCCCGCCGAAAGTCGCGGTCTGATAGAAGGAGAGCGCTCTTCCAACCACCCACCGTGGCGTGACAGTTGCACGGTGACGTTGAATAAGGACAATGAAATGACCCAACAGGCACCGGCGACAAGTAGTGCGATGCAGCTAAGGGGCATCGAAGTTGAAGCGCCCAACAAGATGAGCGCGAGCGCAAAATTCGCGAAAGTTGCGCGAATGACAACCTCGTTATTGAACTTGCGGACAATGGCAGCGTTTGCCAAGCCGCCGCCGATCGCACCGAAGCCAAAAGTGCCCAACATCATGCCGTAGGTTAGTGCCGTTCCCTTCAACGTGTCTCGTGCAACCAACGGAAGCAGAGCCAAAACGACGACACCGGCCAAGTTGAAGATCGCCGTTCGTAGGAGAACTCTCAAAAGATGGGGAGACACCCTGATGTAACGAAGGCCGGCACCAATCGCTGCTCCCACATGCTCGGGGGGAGCTCCGGCTTTGGATAGTGCGGCTTCCAATGCAAGAGCGCGCCTATCAGCGGCAGTGTGAGAAGAACATTCGCAGCGAACGCCGCGGCGGACCCTGCCACTACGACGACCAATCCGCCCGAGGCAGGGCCAACGCTGCGCATCATGTTGAAGCTGAGCCCATTCAAACCGACCGCGCCGGCAACATCTTCCTTTGAGATGACATCGCCTATCGAGGCTTGCCACGCGGGATTGTACAGCGCGTTGCCACAACCGATTAGAAATGTAAGGGCGAGAAGAAGCCAAGGATCCAGAACATTGAAGCAGATAGAAGTCGCGAGAACCGCGGATACTAACACCATGCCACCTTGTGCCATGATCAATATGCGACGACGACTATAATTATCCGCCAGCGCACCCGCTATCATCGAGAAGATCATCACGGGAAGGGAATTCATTGTCTGAACCAGCGCCACCATGGCCTGCGAACCCATCATAGTGGCCATGACCCAGCTGGCGCCCACCGACTGCACAAGCGTCCCGAGATTCGACATCATCGTCGCGATCCAGAGCGATCGAAACGCCTTTTGCTTTAATGGAGACAGAAACAGGGGAACCGGCACAATTGTCTCGGTGATGCTTTTGGCAACACTTGTCGCCTTCGCGATATCAAGATCGCTAGTCCTCCGCCAAACTGAGAACGCGCGCCCAATTGCGCGCATCGACCGACAGCATTCCGCTTTCATGCACCGCTTGGCGACGCCGATAGCGGTTATCGGCCGGCATGCGAGTTGATCCTGCGTGTTTCAATTCCGCTATTAGCCTCTCCAACTGTCCCTGGAACGAAGCATTCCCGCCAGCACCGGGATCAAGGGCCAAAATGAATTGCCCGGCATTCGAGGTCTTCGCCCCAGGAAAGTTGGAAGAACAATCTTCAAATCCGAAGGTGCCGCCGGAGAGTGCCGCCACCAGAACCTCGGCCATAAAGGCAAGCGACGCTCCTTTTGCTCCGCCGAACGGCAGGAGCGCCCCCCCGTCCAGTATCGCCGCCGGATCAGTAGTTACGTCTCCGTCCCTGTTAATTCCGACCCCTGAAGGAACGGGTCTACCAGCGGCAGCGTGCAGCAGGATGTCGCCGTGCGACATGATGCTCGAAGCTTGGTCCCACACCAAAGGCGGCGCGTTTGTCCTTGGACAGGCAAATGCGATCGGATTGGTGCCGAGCGTCTTTCGCTTACCCTGCCAAACAGCCATATGGCTGCGACTGTTCACCATCGCAATTGAGATCAGACCGGCGCGCGCCAGGGGTTCCACGTCCTGCCACAAAGCACCAAAATGATGCGAATTGCGGACAAACATCGTCGCGACACCTTGGCTCCGAGCCATACCAGCAAGACGGTTCGAGAAGGCGCGCGTTGCTTGTTGAGCAAACCCGTTGTCAGCCTCAACCGCCAAACAGCCGGGCCGCGTCTGCTCGCAAGCCGGTTTAGCTGCAGTATTAATCCAGCCGCTGGATATGCTTGAGACATAGCCGGGCAAGCGATGGATCCCGTGGCTTCTACTGCCGTCGATTTCGGCGCCGGCAACCGTTTCGGCAATGATTCGTGCGATGGGTTCCGACAGTCCCGCTCTGCGCAAGGCCGAAGCTAATTTGGGTTCGAGGATCTCTAGCGGGATCTGAATTTCGTCGTCCGCTACGGTCAAGTGACGCTCCGCGATGAACGCTGTTCTATTCGACAAGCTCTGTCAGTGGCGTCACTTGTCCACCGCCTCTCTCAATCGTGTCGCGCAAAGTCTTGGCAATCTCGACCGAGCCAGGCGTATCTGAATGAACCAGAATGCTTTTCGCATCCAACTTGATTCGTTTTCCCGTGATAGCTGTCACCGTGCCGTCATTCAAGAACTGGCTTGCTCTCGCGGCGATTTGATCGAGATCGTTGATGACTGCTCCCTGCTTCTTTCGCGAAACGAGCGAGCCGTCTTCCTCGTAGGCCCGGTCGGCATAAATTCGTCCAACAGTCCGCAACCCGATCTTCCGCGCGTAAGCTTGCCAAGGGCTGCCGGGTTCTCCCGGCACGATGATGTCGGGATCATAGGCTTTGAAAGCATCGAAGATGAGCTGAAGATATTCCGGTGTTTCGCGCGACATCATGCCAAAGACGCCATGCGTACCGGCATGTGTCACCTTATAACCTTCAGCCTTGGCGATCGCCGAGAGAGCGCCCAACTGGTAAAGTGCGTGTTTCCGCATATCGTGGGGATCAATCTTCATCGGAACACGACCGAAGCCTAGTAGATCGGGCAGGCCGACATGCGCTCCTAGCGCCACTCCCCGCGCTCTCGCCTGCGCCGCCATGTCGGTCATGATGACCGCATCACCCGCGTGAAAACCGCAGGCCACATTCGCGGACGAAATCAGCGCCATCAGAGCGGCGTCATCGCAAAGCCGCCAACGCCCGAACCCTTCTCCGATGTCAGAATTGATATCGATTTTCATCGTTCGCCATCCCTGCCTCGGTTTCTCGCGAAATGCGCGCTGGTACGCCGCCGTTGTCGGCCGTCGCTATCAGGCAACCCAGCCTGTCCAAATATTTCACGATCTCAGATAGAGCCTTACGCGCTTCGGTTACCGAACATTCCACGAAACGGAACACGCTGCCTGGCCGCGCTTGGGCGACGCGCCAGAGATCGGCTTCTATGACGTAACCAATTTTCGGATAGCCACCCGCAGAGTTGCCGTCGACCAATTGCACGATAGGGCGCCCGCCTGGGGGCACCTGGATCACCCCGGGCGTGATCGGACATGATCGCATTTCTCCGGGGTCGGTACGCATCAGTTCGGCGCCATCCAATCGATAGCCCATTCTATTGCTCTGAGCGGAGACCCTCCAGGGATCACGCCAGAACGTTTGCTGCGACCTAGATGTGAAATCATCATATTCTCCGGCACGAACGACGCGGAGAACAATATCGTCCTGCTCCGCTAATGCGTGAAGTCCGCGTTCGAGAACGTTGTCGGGCGGCAAGACGGAGAGTTCGGGTTGCGGCTGCGCACTCTTTTTCAGAGCGCCTAGCTTGTCGCCTACGCGAAGCATGCGCCCTTCCAGGCCACCAACGCGTTGCCTGAAATAGGTGCTGCGGGATCCCAGCACCTCGGGAACGTCGATGCCTCCGGGCACACAAAGATAGGCTCTAAGCCCCATACGTGCCGGTCCAATCGCCAGCTCGTCGCCCGGCGCAACCGCGAAACGCGACCATGGTGCGACTTGACGTTGGTTGAGAACGGCCTGACAATCGGCCCCACACAGTGCAACCATGATTTGCTGATTGAACAGCAACCGCATGGGACCCATCTGGACCTCAATTCCGGCGGCCTCAGTGGAATTTCCAAGCAAGATGTTGCCCACCGATAGAGCGACCCGGTCGGCCGCTCCCGTTCGGGCAATTCCATGGTGACGTTGCCCTATCCGCCCCAAATCCTGCACAGAATTCAAGGGAAGCGTTTGAAGCACTTCGATCATGTCTCAACCCGTTCGATTCGGAAACGAATGCAGTCTCCCAGGTCAAGAACGTTGGGCGGCGTTTTGCTGAAGTCGAACGGTATGGGCGATGCCGGTGCATGTCCGAGTGCGTACCAGCCGCTTGGAACGAGCGAAGGCTCCTCCCCCGGCTTCAACGGCGGTCCAAGAGACGTCTGCGCTCCCGCCATGCTCAAATTTGGACCATTGGGTACCATTTGAGGTTCAGGCCGGCGTGGCAGGTGCAGCCGTCTATCCAGTCCGAAGAGAAAGCCGAAGCCTGGACCCGTTCCAGGCGCAAAGACAGTGTAATTGCCTGCCGAATGCAATTCAGCCACCCTGCTCGGCGATACTCCGAGACGATCGGCAACTTCGCGCAGGTGCCGACCTGCAGCTCCCCCGTAAACGATCCCGATTTCGAGTGTGCGGCCATTACCGGACCAAGCGGTCGTTCCATTCCATTCCGCCAAAAATCTCATCGCCAAAGGCTCGGTGTCCGTTGTCAAAGGGTCGACAACGATTAAGAGGCTGTTCAATCCCACCTGCGCGTCAGTCACCTCTTGCCAATTCCGGACCGTTCTATCCAACGCCCAAATGCGTTGCTGCGTTTGCAACGAAAGTGGCCCTTCGGCATCGAGCAGCAGAGCCGAAGCACCGCAGTGACTGACCCTCGGTGCATCAAGAACCACTAGCTTTGCGCACATGCCCGTACTTTGTCCGTCACTGCAGCTCTTCAAGGCCCAATAGAATTGGTGTACCGACCCGGTTCAGCCTGTCCAAATGTTGGAAACGTGTCAAAATAAGATCCGACCTGGCGGAATCGAACATTCCATCAGTACACGCCCGATATTTCCGCTCCAGATGTTCCCAACTGACGGGGTCGCTGCTCGAGCCGATATAATTGGATTTGCGCCGTTTAAAGAGACTCCCGTCTCGCCGCATGACATCAACTTCGGTAAAGGCTTTTCCGGCTCTGTAGAGCGGCTCGAAAAGCTCTGGCGTGCTCTGGTCTGGATGAACATAAGGTTCAACCGACTCCATTATCTTGCGCGTCGCGGGATCCTTGAGCGCATCGGGAGTGAAATCGGCTAGCGTGACGTCGCCTTTTCGCAGTGCCACAGCCACGCAATAGCTGTAGCTAAATTTTGCCTGTAAGTGACTTTCAGGCCGATCATAACGCATGATGTTAAGCGTTTGATAGCTGGTGCCGCAACGCACCGAGGTTATATCTGCCAGATCAAGCTCTTTATTTCGGAGGCCTTCGACAAGCACGTCGAGAGCCGGGAGCACCATCGCGCAAACCGGATATAGCTTGACGTTGATGCGCATCACTTCAAAGGGGGCTCCCATGTCGCGCATTGCGTCTTCAAAACAGATCACACTCAAGTCACCGAATAGGTGCATGAAACCTTCATGACCCTCGATGGCAGTCGGGCTTGCGTCGATGCCAGCCAGAGCCAGCTTTGCGGCCATTACGCCGTTCTCGGCAGCACGGCCGGCGTGGACGGGCTTGGTCGACGTTCCAAAGTTCTGACGGATGCCACAAGCCATCGAGGCGGCGATCCCCAACGCATCTCTGGTCTGCTGCGCGTCCAAACCCAACAGCTTTGCCGATGCAGCCGTCGCTGCGAAGGTTCCGAAAGTCGACGTCGTATGCCAACCGTTGGCATTATGTTGGTAGGTCATCGCCCGCGCAATCTTGGCGCCGACTTCCATCCCAGCCACATACGCGGTGATCAGTTGTTCGCCCGAAACGTTGCGCTCGTCGGCCAGCGCAAGAAGCGCCGGAACCATGCCAGTGGATGGATGGCCAAGCATAGTCGCGTTGCCGTCATCGAAATCGTGCACATGAGCTGCCACACCATTGAGAAAAGCCGCCGTTCTCGCCGTCGTGCGCAAGGAAGTGCCGATAACCAGCGATTTGCCGGGTTCATCGACCAAAGCTTGACGCGCCCTGCTTGCGGCCGCCTCGCCTGCGCCCGCAAGCGTCACAGACAACGTGTCTGCGAAAGCGCGCTTGGTCGTCTCCACCGCCTCTGTCGGGATGTCGGAAAAGCGCAGTTTCGTAACCCAATCAGCAAGGAAGGCGGTCACGGGTGGACGTGATCGCGTCGCCTCGGCGGCACTGGAAGTGATCTCGTTCATATTATGATACTTCGAATTTGGTTCAGCGTAAGGCTAGAACCGCGGAGCGGATCGCTGCCACGGCGGTACGCAAGTCGTCGTCCGACGACGCGATGGAGATACGGAAGTAAGGAGAAAGGCCATAGGCCGCGCCTTGTACAACTGCGATGTCGGCCTCGGCCAGTAAGTAATCGCACAGAACGCTATCAGACGAGATTCGGCCGCCTGCCGGCGTCGTTTTCCCAATCAGATCGGTACAGCTCACAAAGATATAGAACCCTCCCTCAGGGCGCTCGGCGGAAAGACCTGGAATTGCCTTGATGATCGGTAAGACAAAATCTCGCCGCCGGTGGAACACAGCTACGCGCTGGGCTAAGAAATCTTGTGGCCCTTCGAGTGCGGCCAGAGCAGCAGCCTGCGCGATTGAACATGCGCCACCCGTCGCTTGCGACAAGACTCGAGTAATGTCCCTGATCAGCCAATCCGGCCCGGCGCAATAGCCGATACGCCAACCCGTCATGGCGTATGCTTTGGAAACGCCGTTGACCGTCAGGATGCGCTCCCGCAAATCGGGCGCAATCTGCGCCAAGGTGTAAAACGGCCGCCCATCAAACCGAATGTGCTCATAGATGTCATCTGACAAAGCAAGGACGTTAGGATGGCGACGCAATATTTCGGCGAAGGAAAGCAATTCCGCCTTTGAGTAAATTGATCCCGACGGATTGTTTGGCGAATTCAAAAGAAGCCAACGCGTCCGAGGTGTGATGGCCGCCTGTAGTTGTCCAGGCTGCATCTTGAAGTCACTTTCGACGCCGCACGCGACTATCACCGGCTGTCCGCCGGCGAGCCGCACCATGTCTGGCATCGGCACCCAATAGGGTGCAGGTATAATGACCTCGTCGCCGTCGTTTAAGGTTGCGGCGAAGGCATTATATATACTTGGTTTCGCGCCCGGAGCGACCACGATCTGATTGACTCCGTATTCCAAGTCGTTGTCGCGTCTCAGCTTGCGCGAGATGGCCTCGCGCAGCTGAATGGTACCCGTATTGATGGTATAGCGGGTTTCTCCAGCTCGGATCGCCGCAATTGCCGCTTCCTGAACGTGCTCTGGCGTATCGAAGTCAGGTTCGCCCTGTGCAAGGCTGATAACGCGCTTGCCTGAGGCCACTCTCAACTTTGCTTTTTGAGCCATGCTCTCGGAGACATCGACCTGAATCTTGCCAACCCGCTTCGATCTGCTTCGTGTATTCAAATTAGTCACCGCTTCCTAGTCCGTGAGAACGACGCCAGGCTTTCGACCCGTCTGCGCGCGGGCTCGGCTGTCGCAGCCTCTTATTTGATGAGCCAAGCGTTGAACATTTCATTCGACTTGGACAAGTTTTCACCCCAGAAGCTGACATCGAGGGGCACGAGCTGCTTAAAGTTGTCAGGCTGCGTCGGGATCAAATACAAGATCTTGGGGTCGATATATTGGTAGGCGCTGATCGAAGCCGTTCCGTTCAGGACGCGCGCTGCACGCGCGGCTTGTCGCTTCGGATCAAGAGTGAATTCGATGAGCTTCTGAACCATCGCCACCTTCGGATTCCCTTTCGGAATCGACCAGCCATATGCGGTGTAATAGCCTTGATTCCATAGGATCTTAAGATCCTCTCCTTGCACGATAAGCTCCGCTGCCCGGTTGACATAGGTCGCGGTAATGTCGATTTCGCCGCTGTGTAACAGCTGCGCGCTCTGCGGCGCCGTCGTCCACCACATAGCGATCCGCGGTTTGATTTGATCGAGCTTCTTGAATGCCCGAATCCAACCGGCATCTGTTTTCAGTTCGTTTATGATGGCCTGGCCGGGCTTGACGCCGTCGGCGCGCAATGCCCACTCGATGTTGTCCCGGCCGCTGTTGCGGAGGGACCGCACGCCAGGGATCGCTTTGTCCCACATGTCCGCAACGCAAGTCAGATCTTTCCCGGTCGCGGAGGTCCGATAAACCGTTGAATAGGCTGATATCGAGTCGGGCACAAAACCGGCGAGGTTCCTCAGCTCCACCGGAAGGTCGTCATACAGGTGTTTTGGAAGGGTGATCTTTTCAACCAAATCCAAAGCCAAATATCGAACTGCTTCGTCCATGCCTGCGCCAATGCAAGCATCGAAGATATAATTCTTCGTGTCGACCATCGACTGCATCTGGGGCAGCGGCTGCGCGGCTCGCACCACGGGAACGACCGTGATGCCGGTAGCCTCCGTGAAAGGAGTGTAAAAGAGCTCCTTATAAATCTGAGATACGGAGCCACCAGCATCTGCAATGTAGAGAGTTTCGCCCGCTGCCGAAGCGCGACCCATGATCGCGGGTGCTGCTAACGTTGCGCCCGCCAGCATTGTGGTCTTAGTAAACTTTCTTCTGTTCATTTCTGGCCTTCCGTTAGCGACTTACGCCGACCGCGGATTTCATCGAATGTCGTCGGAGGCAATCATCCCGGGGCGTTCAAAGGGATGGTCGTTGCCGATAGTGCCGATCATCATTCGTCATTTCACAAGCCACTGATTGAACAGCTCATTCGATTTCGTGAGATTCTCTCCCCAAAAAGCCACGTCCAACGGGACCATCTGCTTGAAATTATCTGGTTGCGTCGGGACGTACTCGAGCACCTTCTTGTCGATAAATTCGAAGGCACTTTTCGAGGCGCTTCCTTGCATCAACTCGGAAGCAAGCGCGGCTTGACGCTTCGGATCCAATGAGAACTCGATGAGCTTCTGCACCAAATGGACCTTTGGATTGCCTTTTGGGATGACGTACCCATAGGCAGTGTAATAACCTTCGTTCCAAAGCACTTTGAGGTTCTCACCTTGCCGGATCAGCGTTGCAGCCCGGTTCGCATACGTCGCTGTAATATCGATCTCCTGAGCTTGCAGAAGCTGAGCGCTTTGTGGGGCCGTACTCCACCAAGTCAGGATTTTCGGTTTGATCTCATCCAATTTTCGAAATGCGCGCTCCCACCCGGCTTTTGTTTTCAGCTCATTGATAATGGCCGGTCCCGCGGGAACGCCATCCGCTCGAAGCGCCCATTCTATGTTGTCGCGACCGCCAGTACGCAGCGAGCGAACTCCCGGAATGGACATGTCCCAAATATCGGCAACTCGTTTCAGATCCCGTTTTGTCGCTAACGGCCGATATACCGTCGCAAACGCTGCAACGGAGTCCGGATAGAAGCCCGGAACATTTCTGATGGAGTCAGGAAGGTCGTCATATATTGACCTCGGCAACTCAATTCGTTCGCTGAGCCCCTCAGCATCGTAGCGGACACCTTCATCGAGACCGGCGGCCCCATGCACATCGAACGTATAGTTCTGCGTTTCCACCATGGTCTTCATCTGAGCCAGCGCTTGGGCTGGCCGAACGACCGGAACGACATCAATTCCCGTGCTTGCAGTAAAGGGCGTATAGATAACCTTCTTGTAGGACTCGGTGTACGCACCGCCCGCATCCGCAACATAGAGGGTCTCACCGGCCGCCGATGCGCGTCCGACGATGGCGGGTAGTGGGAAAGTCGCGCCGGATAGCGCAGCTATCTTGACGAATTGCCTTCTATTCATTGTTGGCCTCCTCACTAACCATTGCCTCGAACTGACGGCTCTAATGTCGGCCCATCCAACCGATGCAAGCGCTACACGCGTCTGGACGTCCCGCCAACGGAATTGGCTATGAGCATAAATCCGAGAATTAACGCCAGGAGTAGCGTCGACACTGCTGCCAACTCCGGTGACGCCCCGTACACTGCCTGTTGGTATAGCTGCTTCGGAAGCGTGGTGAAGCTGCCTCCCGTGACAAACAGAGAAATCGTCACTTCGTCAAACGACTGGATGAATGCGAAAAGAAACGCGCCATAAACTCCAGGCTTGATGATCGGCAGCATGATATATCGGAAGGTCTTGAATTTTGACGCGCCCATCGTCCATGCGGCATAGTCCAACGAACGATTGTAATTTTTGAGCACGGCCATCAGTGACATCGTGGCATAGGGCAGCGCAAACACCATATGCCCCATGATCAATCCGACCCATGTGCCAATCAGCCCGAAGCGGGCATAAGCGTAGAACAGCGCGACCGCCGTGATGATATGAGGCAGAAAAATCGGAATGGTCAGCAGCAGAATTATCAGGAACTTTGCCCTCGTCTTTTGACGAACGAGAAATAGTGCCGCCGGAATAGCGATGGCAATGGCCATCAAGCTGGTGATGGCGGCGATGCCAACCGATCGCCAGAAAGCCAATACCCAGATTGGTGAGCTAAGGACCGACGTGTACCATCGGAGTGAGAAACCCTGGGGCGGCCAGCCGAACAGAAGGCTGTTAGAGAATGAAATCGGAACGATACAGAAGATCGGAAGTATCAAGAACAACGCAATTGCCAGCGAAACCATCGACAGAATGGGTCTACTCACCCTTTGCCTGAGCTTCACCGTCCGTCCCGTCAGTTTTTCGGCGACCAATCCGAAGCTGGCGGTAATCCATGAAATTCCGTTGATTAGTTTCATTCCGCCACGGCGGAGCATTCGGTTCAGTCTCGACGGATGCTGGTCGCCCTCTTCTCCGGTCAGAATGTGCATTCCAACCACCCGATCAAACAGAAAGAAGGAAATAAGTGTTGCCAGCAACAGCATGGCGGATATCGCCGCAGCGAAGTTCCAGTGCAACACCTCGGTAACTTGTTCGATGATCAATTGAGCGATCATCGTTTCCCGAGGACTCCCGAGCAGCTGCGGCGTGATGAAAAACCCAAGAGCACTCACAAAGATCAAGATACCGCCGGCCGCCACTCCCGGTAACGACAGAGGAAAATAGACCCGCCAAAAACCATGGGAGGGGCGGGCACCCAGCGTGCTCGCCGCTTTTTCCAAGTTCGGCTCGATGCCCTCCATTACGGAGTACATCGTAATAATCGCCAAAGGCAAAAGCGAGCTGCTCAGGCCGATCATCACGCCGTTCCAGTTGTAGAGGAAGGCGATCGAATGATCGAGCCAGCTCAACTTCAAGCCGGTTACGTTGATCAAACCGCGGCGACCGAAGATAATAATCAGTGACAGATTGCGGATCAGAAAGCTAGTCCAAAGCGGCACCAGAACGGACGTCAGGATTGCTGCTCGAACCCCTGCATTTGCTTTGGAGAGTGCATATGCAACGGGGTAACCGAGCGTCAGGCAGATCCCGGTGGCCCAAGCAGCGGTTTGAATCGTTCGCACGAGCACGCTAACGTATAGATTGGTCTTAAATACTCGCGAAAAATTCTCTAGCGTCAGCGCACCGTGAGCGTCAAAGAGGCTGAGAACAAGAATTCCGCCGACAGGCAGTACAAATACGACGGATAGAAACGTCAGCAGCGGTGCTATCTGAAGAAACGGCCAGCGCGCTAGCAATTCGCTCAGAGGTAGGCGCCGATCTGATCGCGGCCATGATCCCGGGATGGTCGTCCGATCTGTCACGTTCCTACATCCTTTATTTCTACCGACCGGGAGGCGGCCCAGCTCAAGATGCAACGTTGACCGTTCTCGATATCGTGAGGAGCCTGTGCATTCAGAACAAGGGCTGAAAGGACGCGATCGGACGCCGACTTGAAGAAGTACCGGGTTGTCGGCCCAATATTGATGCGCTCAATAAACGTCGCTTCGGTCCGGTGGTGCGCGGGAACGACGTCGGCGTTGACGCGAACGTATTCAGGTCGAACCATCAGTCGCGTTCCCGCCTGCATGGGCGTCACGTTGCCGCTTGCATCGCTCACTTCGCCAGCCGCCATGATATTGGACTGTCCGATGAAGTTAGCGGCGAAGACCGTCGAGGGGCGATCGTAAATTTCGTTCGGTGGTGCCAGTTGCTCGATCTCGCCACCGTTCATCAGACAGATCCGATCTGACATGGCCAACGCTTCTTCTTGGTCGTGGGTCACGTAGATGATGGTCGTCTTTAATCGCTTATGCAGATGCTTGATTTCGATCTGCATCTGCTCGCGCAAGTTCTTATCCAGCGCGCCCAAAGGTTCGTCCATCAGTACGATCGACGGCCGGTAGACCATTGCGCGTGCGAGAGCCACGCGTTGTTGCTGACCACCCGATAGCTCCTTGGGCACACGCTCGGCAACGTGAGGTAAGCTGATGATCTCCAACATCGACTTTACCCGGTCGCGTATATCAGCCTCCGGCATCTTCCGCATGCGCAGCGGAAATGCGAGGTTTTCCGCGATACTCAAATGAGGAAACAAGGCATAGTTCTGAAAGACCATGCCAATATCCCGATAAAACGCGGGCTCGTTGGTAGCTCGACGACCGTTGATGTAGATCTCGCCGGAGTTTGGAGGGGTTAGTCCGGCGATCATGGTTAGGAGCGTCGTCTTTCCGGAGCCAGAAGGGCCCAATAGAGTCAGAAATTCTCCTTCGGCCACATCGAGAGACGTCGGCTTCAAAGCGTCGAACGCACCGTACCGTTTCGAGAGGTTTTCGATCTTGAGCTTCATTCGTATGCCCGCTCTAACGATGCGCAGGAACTGAGTTGCGGGGCGGTCCCGCCAGGAATGAAATGCTGCGTACAATCGTGTAGTTCAACAACCCCTCAGCCCCACCCTCACGCGCATACCCCGAGTCCTTTGTTCCCCCAAAAGGCGTCTCCGGCAGCGATGACGTGAAGTGATTGATCGCAAGGTTTCCGACCTGCATGTGGTCGGCGATGTAGCCGGCGTAGTCAGCCGAATGAGTCATCGCGTAACCCGCAAGCCCATAGGGCAGTTCGTTGGCGCGCTTGATCGCGTCTGGCAGCGAAGTAACCGAATTTACGAGTGCGACTGGGCCAAACGGTTCTTCCTTCATAATACGCGCATCCGCGGGCACGTCGGCCAATACCGTAAGAGGCCAATAGTAGCCGTTATTCTTGATGCGCTCCCCACCGGCAACAAGCCTGGCACCTTTCGCGATCGCCTCGCTGACGAGTTCCTGTATCGCAGCAAGGCGCCGTGAATTGGCTACGGGCCCCATCTGCGTGGCCGGATCGAGGCCATTGCCGACCTCAATTTTTCGAGCCGCCTCGCCCATGTTGTTGACAAACTCTCCATAAATGGAGTCGTGGACGAACCAGCGTGTCGGTGATGTACAGATTTGGCCCGAGTTGCTGGCTTTAGCGGCAACCGACCTGCTCGCTGAATCGAGCGGATCGACATCGTCACAAATTATGACCGGCGCATGCCCGCCCAATTCCATAATGCAGGGCTTCATATGCATTCCGGCTTGCGCGGCAAGTCCCTTGCCAACTGGAACGGAGCCAGTAAACGCAACCAGTCTGATTGACGGGTGTCCTATCAAATAGCGCGAGATATCTGCGGGAATGCCGAATACCAAATTCAACACGCCATCTGGCAGTCCGGCTTTCACAAAGGCTTCCGCCAGATGCACGGCAGCCGCCGGTGTTTCCTCAGAAGCTTTCAGGACGAGACTGCAGCCTGCCGATAGCGCACCGCCAACCTTCCGGGCGACTGAACTTAAGGGATAGTTCCAAGGACTAAAGGCCGCTACAGGGCCAATCGGATAGAGTTGCACGGTGTTTCGATACCCGGGCTCGGACGGAATGGTCCTGCCGTAAAGTCGGCGTCCTTCTTCCGCATCCCATTCCAACACCTGACATGCCCGCCGAACTTCGGTCTGCGCGTCGCGTAGCGGCTTGCCTTGCTCCAGAGTGATATCGCGGGCCACCACATCGGCATTCGCACGCAGGTTCGCCGCGGCTTGACGAATTATCTCGGATCGCCGGGCCGCTGAGGTCAGTGACCAAACGTTGAAGCCGTTCGTTGCAGCATCGACGGCAGCGGCAAGATCGGCCTCCCTTGCCATAGGAACGATCCCCAGCACGGCTTCGTTTGCGGGGTTCAATATCGGAGCGCCGTTACGTTCGATCCATTTTCCACCGATAAACAGCCTTATTGGGGTGTGCCCAGTCATCGGGTCACTCCGAGGAATTTTCGTGTGTCGGCCACCACTTTTGCCGGACTACGCTTACGCCACGGCGCGCGCTGACCTGGCGGACGGTTTTCGATTTCTGGGTGGATCTTATTCCAGACGAAGACGGGCCCGTCCTTCGCCAGGATTTCTGGCAGGGCGGCAGTATATGTGGCTAGATCATCGAAAAAATAAGTGCGATTGATGCCACATCCGCGAGCCACAAGGTCATAAGCAACGTTCTTCGCGTTCGGTACGGGCTGTCCACCAGTTGTGGCATAGCATTCGTTGTCCATCAAGAAGTAGTAGTAGTTTCGAGGCGCCTTTTCGGCGATCGTTGTCAAGATGCTGAGGTTCATTAGTAGATCGCCCTCAGAATCGAAAACGACTACCGGCTTCTCAGGTTGGGCCAATGCGAGCCCAAAACTAAAGCCGGCATGACCGCCCATGGAAGGATCACCGACTGGAAGGTCCGCACCTCCTTCGCTGATGTCCAACCAATATTGACCCGAGCGACCCGAGACGACGAGCGCATTCCTGCGATGAGGTGCGAAAGCGTGGACAAGATCTTTTGTGTAAATCATCGACCCGCGCCTCAATTAAAACCGTGAAATTCGTCGGCGATCAGTACGACGACTGGGCGCTGAGTTAGTTCAGACTCGGTGAAAGCGAGCGAGATGCGATCGGCGTCCGCATTACTTTCCACCATGTAGAACTTGATTCCGAAAGCGAGCAGGAAGCGTTCTGTATATTCGGCCGCGCTATCGTGATTGACGCCGTGCCGCGTGTAACCGCGGTAACCAACCAAGAAGACGACCGGAACGTTCAGATTGAGCAGCCAGCCGCGCATGGAATCTCCCGATTCCATCATGCCGGTATTCTGCACCAACACGATCGGCTTTGCTCCTCCTGCGAAAAGTCCGGCCGCTATTGAGCAGGCATGCCCTTCGCGGGCGACGCCGACCAAGCTCAGCGATTGCTCCTCCTGCATTTTCAAGAACAGCCAGTTCGTCTCGCTATCTGGCAGCCAAACAACATGCGACACGCCGTTTTGCTTCATTTGCGCAACGACCGATTCGGGACTCAGTGCCGCGGCTTGCTCGTCACTCATCATCGTCCTCTTTTCGCCGGCCGCCATGGGAGCGAGGGCCCGCGGCCCAATTTGTATCCGAGACGTTAATTTAGGATACGATTAAAGGGCCTCCGGCACATTCGTGTCAACCTGAATGTGACGAAATCGTAATTTCCGAATGGAATCCTCATTTTCAGAAAGCCACGAACAATGCCCGAAACTCGGCAAGCCCCCCAAAAGGGCTCGGTCTGCGACAAGTCATTGGGGGGATCGCGAACGGTTTCATATGTATCCGGGAGGGATTGCTACGGCGCCCCCTCGTTCGCGGTCAAACGCTTGCGCAATCCGGAAGGCCGTTGCATCACCAAAACGGCGGACGGTAATTTGCAGACCTACCGGCATAAGGGCTGCGAGCCCCATGGGTATCGATATAGCGGCCAAGTCCATTAGATTGGCTATACGGGCGAGGAGACCAAAAGGTGCGGTTTGCTCGTGCGCCCCCTCGATCTCTGGAGTCACGATCGGAGCCGAGGGCAAGAGAAACGCTGCTGCGCCTTCCAGATAACGATCGAATTCCACCTGCATTTCGCGGCGGGTTGTAAGCAGGCCGAAATAGTCCCTCGCGCTGATGCCACTGCTTTTGCGCATTCGCTGCGCTATCAAACGATCAACTCGACTGTCGAGCCCCTCGATGTATTGCGATAGCCCATTCCAGCCTTCGGTCCCCGTGATACCGGATGCGTGAGCCGCATATTCTTCGTGACTCCGAGGCATGGGACGCACATCTATGTGAGCGCCTAGTCTCTTGAGGTCGCCCAGTGCCTTATGGAAAAGGTCCATAATTCGGGGGTCGACGAATTTGAGCTGAGAGTCAGTTGGCGCTCGCAAGATCAAGCCCTCGACGCCAGCCGTTAACTCGCCAAGAGGATTTATGCGCCCAATTCCGTAGGTCGAGGGATCCTGGGGATCCCGCCCTTGCAAGGCATCGAGTACCAACGCGGCATCCCGGATGCTGCGGGCCAACGGACCCACAGTGTCAAATGTCGGCGCCAATGGAAAGACGCCGCCCCGGCCGACCAAGCCGAGCGTACTCTTGTGGCCAACAATTCCACAAAGCGATGCGGGGGTACGAATTGAGCCGCCGGTATCGGTCCCGAGCGCAACCGGCACGAGCCCCGCCGCGACCGCGACTCCCGATCCGCTGGATGATCCGCCGGGTACTCTCGCAACCGAGGTATCCCAGGGATTCACCGGCGTACCGCAGACGGGATTGCACCCCCAACCACCAAAAGCGAATTCAACGGTGTGCGTTTTCCCGATGAGAACCATTCCTCGATCGAGGAGGCGCTGAACAGCGTGGGCTGTGTTCTCCGCAGGGGTCGATGCGGTCGCAAGCGATCCGGCCCGGGTCGGTCTCCCCTTGACATCAAATAGATCTTTGACCGCGAAAGGTATCCCGTCCAGCATATGCAAAGCGTTGCCGCCCGCACGCCGTGCATCGGCGGTCTTGGCAGCTACGCGAGCCGAATCCGCGTAGATTGCGACGAAGGCATGGAGCTGCGGGTCGAACTTCGCAATCCGCGCCAGAAAACGCTCCGTGATCTCGAGCGACGTGACCTGCTTGGTGGCCAATGCGCGCGAAAGCTCCCCGATCGTAGCGAACGCGACGTCACCAAGGGGCAATGTATGGCTGTCACTCATCGGAGTTCCCAACTAGTCCAACGCTAGGCGCGTATCTCTCAAGCAATGCATCAATCGGTCGGGCGCAGACATCAAAGCAGCCCCGCGCCCACCGAGCCCAGATCAGGGATCAACGAAGGATCCGTGAACCTGTCCATTGTGAAGACAGCCGATCCGGGCAACGGCTTATCCGCAACCCATGCGGCCGTTTGCTCTCCGACAGCGCAAGCCATCATCGTGCCAAAGCCGGAAAGACCGACGCACATATAGGAGCCTTCCGGTCCCATGGGCCCGACCAGCGGCCAATTGTCGTGGGTCCGCGTATACCAGCCGCTATAATGATGCAGACCGCGCGTCAGCCGTCCGATATAGGTCCTGAGTCCGGGGTTGAGCCTCGAAGCCCCTCGAAGCACAATTTCGGGAAAGCGGTCGTCCAGCGGAACGTCCCAGGTCGCGTTTACCTGCGCCCTCTCGTTGTAGGCCCATCCGAGCCGTAGCCAGCTGCCGCCGTCTCCTCCGTCGGGACGGCAATGAATTGCGCCGGTCATTGGTTGTGTGAGCCAGGCAGTGTCTGCACTGGCCCGAAGCAGGCTAGCTTCTTCTTCCGTCCAATTGATCATTTGATCATCGAGGTCGATCGAAAACGGCATGTCCCGAGGAATGACCTTGTGAACATCCTCGAAGGCGATTTTCTGCTGCATCACATTGAATAGGGGCAACTCGACGTCGAGCATGGCGGCAATGTCGTTCGCAAAGGGACCCGCACAGTTAATTAGCTTGACCGCTCGGAGAGTCTTAGAGGTCCCCTCGTCCTTAAAAGCGATAGTAAACCCGCCTTCTCGCTCCGCCCTAATGCCGTCGACCATGCCCTGCATGCGGTGCGCGCCGACGCTGCCCGTGTATTCCAGCATGAAGGCTCCCATCTGCTGCCCCGAAATGTCGCCGGCTTGGCGTACATGCAGGATTGTTCGCAGGTCGCGATCATAATTGGGAAACAGCGATTGGATCAGCTCGGGATTGCGAAGCAGATCGAAGCCTCGTGGCGCCAGCGTCCAGTCAGCGTCTGCGGGTCGTTGATAACTGCGGCTCGTGGTACCCTCATGGATCCGTACCTGCTCATCGAATTCCGCACCCAAGCTGAAGCGCAATCCCTCGATCAGCTCGGAGGCATCTGTCTTTCGCGACGCCAAGACATATCCGCGTCGAGTCATGTTCAGCCGATTGCCCGACTCTCGCGCGATGTCTTCCATGAGCTGGATGGAACGATCAGAGAGACGAACCATCAGTGGATGGGTCCACCAATTTCGATAATTCTCGCCAGACTGAGCGGACGTGAAGGCCATCGGAGGGCCTTGGTCGATGAGCGCGATATCAGTGATGCCGTGGTGTTTGGCCAGATAGTAGGCGACCGCGATACCAATCGTACCGGACCCGATGATAGCGACCTCGGCGCTTTTCACGCTCGCCATATTTTGCATCCCTTCTATTGTTTTTGGATACATTTTATATTGCCACACCGCAACTGATTTCGCATCGCCGATCGCGTTTTACGGAAGGGTTCCAAAGCGCCGTTTCGAGGTCACACGGTCCGTGGCGCGTGGCGCCTCAAGGAGAACGGCCTCGCGGTCACATCGGAAGGTCTTGGAAGGCAAAGCTCCCAAATCCCACAGGCAGGGGAAAGCGTTGAAACTATATGATGCCGCGCTCGGGCAGAGGGGCGTCGTCGATCAGTCGCTGCCAACCGAAACGAGTTAAATCCAGCGTTTCGTATCGTCCCTTCAGGATAAGTTCGGAAATCGCCAGACCACAGCCGGGCGCATGCATCAGGCCGTGACCTGAGAAGCCCGCCAGCATGTGGAAATTGCCCAGACCATCGGCCCCCGGCCCGATGATGACATTGCCGTCGAAGTCGTTCTGATCATAGAGACCCGGCAAAGTTGAACGGCATTTCGTCCGTTCGAACTGCGGGAAACGGTGCGCCAATGCTGGCCACACAACTGATTCGAAATAGTCGTAGTCGACCTCGAAATTATAGCCCCGCGGTTCCGCGAGCGTCGGAACACCGCCTGAATAGCCGGCGCCTTCGGGACGGAAAGCTAATCTTTCGGGGTCTTTGAGGTAAGGCAGCGGCTCGATGGGTTCTTGCGTTTCGAAGTAATGTTCGAAACGCCGCAGCGGGGTGATTGGAACATCGAACCCCAGTTGCTTGCAGATTTCCTTTGCCCACGCTCCTGCGCAATTGATGAATTGATCCGCTTCAATCTGAGCGCCGGATGCCACTCGGGCATGCGTTACAGCATGAGCGGCGCGGTCCATCCCCACCACATCGTCGGCAAGATATTTGACGCCGAGAGATTGCGATTTCTTACGAAAACCCATCAGCACACTATGCGGATCCAGCCAGCCGTCATCGGGAGAATGGACGCCGGCGCCAAGGTCCGAAACGTTCATCGAAGGGAATTTCTCTTTCAGACCGTCCGGCGTCAGCCATACGACATTGCAACCTTGATCTCGTTGAGCGTCGTAATTTTGACGCAACATCCCCGTCGCACTAAGGGGCACGATGAAGAGGTAGCCATTTTTCTTAAAGCCGATCTCGGCATCCACGCCTTCGATCGCCATCGTCTTCGGAAATGACTCAAAGAAGGGGATTGAGAAATTTGAAAGCTGGATATTCTCGGAAAGCGCGAAAAGACGTCGGACGCCACCAGACGCCCGTGGCGTCGAGGCTATCGCATAGGTCGGATCGCGCTCTATCACTATGACATCTGAAGCCGGCGCCATGAGCTTGAGAAAATAGGCAGCCGCGGAACCGATGGCTCCGCCCCCAATAATTGCGACATCATATTTCATTTTCCTACCTGCCCGAGTAGAGTAGATGGTGTGATACTATGCCAACGCCGTGCGCCGATGCCGTTCGTAGATGCCGCCTACTCCACGTCTACCGGAAGGATCTCGAACAAGGGCGCGCCGTAACTAACCGCGGCGCCTTCTTCGATAAGAATTGTGACCAACCGCCCCCGCTGCGGCGTTCTGATCGGGATTAGAATCAAATCATCCTGTAGGTAGCCGAGGATATCATCCGAGTTTAAAGACGAGCCCATCGGCACCGCCGCTGAAGCCGCCGCGGGATGCCTTGGTAAGAATCTTCCCGGCCCAACCGCGCGAACAACAATATTTGCCGTAGCCGGCGGCGCCGCTCGCACCTTCTCGTCGGTCGTCGCCGCAAGCTCAATGTTTATAAACTCGCCGCCTTCCTCATATTCCAGCCGGATCAAGCCATGGCGCCTCATGATGGCAGTCAATTGCGGAATGTAATCGCAAAGACCCGTCATGATGCCACCGCAGAAGTGGCTCTCTTCAGCCTCAGCCCAGCGGCCAACCAATTCTTCAGAAACCGGATGTCCGCGCTGCCGGCTTTGAACGCTTCAATGGCACCGCAGGCGCGCTCCATTCTAACGGCTATTTCCCCACGGTTGGCGATCAGCACCTTGTCAAACATTTGCTCACTCGAGAACGAGAAGAGTGTCACCCGCGCAAACCACCTGGCCGTCGTCGGGTAGGATTGCTCGCACCGTCCCCGCTCTGTCAGCTTCGACACGGAACAGTGTTTTCATGGACTCTACGACAGCAACGATCTGCCCCTTGGTGATTGTCTGCCCTACTTCAACCGCAGGAGAACCACCCTGGACATCCGAGCGATAAAACACTCCGTCGGTCAAAGCTCGTATCTTATGACCTTCTTGATTCGAACCGAGACTGTCAGCTTTTTGCAGTGACAGCGGCGCGCTGGTGAAAGCGGATGTCACTTCAGCGGCGGCGATCAGCAGCAGCCGAATGTCCCCTCTTTTCAGCTCAATCTTCTGCAAATTGAGCTCAGCCGCCTTCCGGCAAAAAACTTCGATCTGCTTCAGGTCCATGAAGGCCGCGGTCTCCCGAAGAACGAACTAATCGGCAACCGAAGACGGGGCTGACAGCATCAAACTGCGCCGGGCCGTTTGCGCCGATCGCGAGACAATGAGCACGACGCCCATAACAGTCAAGCACAATGTATTCTATTGCGGCCCTTTTGGATACATCATCATGTTGCGATAGATGCTGGCCGGACATATCGACCACCCAATGTTACTCAAGGATGGCATTCACGGCTTCATCAAGAGCTTTAGCGGCGCGTTCGCGAACACAACGCAGCTTTTCCTGCTGCTCCGCATCTCTGGTCTGGCTCTCGCGAGCGAGCTTTATCTGCGCGCACACATTGGCGGGCGCCGGGCTGCCGTAAGTCGAACGTCGGCCAACGAAAGCGAGTGGACTAAGGCTTTCCCGAAACAGTTGGGGGTCAAGGCTTGGTGCAGGAAAACCGAGCTGATTTGCTGCTGCATCCAAGTCGGCACTTGTCACCGTGTTTGGCATCATTCCGCAATTGAAACAGTGCGCCACGAATCCGGCGACCAATTCATGCGCTTTACGCCACCCCAACGCAGTCTCGCGCGCTATGGCCGCAGCAAGGTCCGTTGCGGTGCACCAGTTGGCACCCGCCAAATAGCTCATTCTCGCGACATCAAAGCGCACATCGCCCACAAGGCGCGACAGAGTATCCAGTCGTGCGGGAATCATTTCACCAATGGCCTTGAGCTGACTGTCCGTATTGACCCGCTCCATGGTGGTAAAACCAGTAGGTCCGCGTTCGGACATGCTTACAGCCAGGAAGGCCGATGATGCTTGCGTCGCCAAACTCTTGATGTCCTCCAGCCCATCAGGATTTTTCTTCTGCGGCATGATCGAGCTAGTACCACACAGATAATCCGGCAATTCGACATAGCCATATTCAAATGTCGACCATAACTGCAGATCATCGGCCAAGCGAGCGAGCGAATGCGTTAAACCTGCCATGAGACCGGCATATTCGATCTCCATGTCGTGGCTGATGATCGCATCGAAAGTGTTGGGCAAGGGCCCATCGAAGCCGAGGAGCTCTGACGAGCGCCGACGATCGATCGGAAAATCGCTCCCAGTCATGATGGCAGCGCCAGCAGGCGACTGATTGATGCGAGCATGAGCTTCTTGATATCGCTGCTGATGCCGGGCTGCGACCAGTTCAAACATCAGAGCCCAATGCGCCAGTGTTGTTGGCTGGGCGTGCTGGCCATGCGTGTTGCCCGCCATGACGGTCTCGATGTGTTTCGACGCCAATTCTATGAGAGAATGGCGCAGCTTCATCATGCCATCCAAGGCTGAACAGATCTGAGCCGCAAACGCCCTCCTTCGAGAAACGGCATTCAGATCTCCCGAACTGCGCCCGGTGGCGATCTGCCCACCAATTTCACTGCCATAAAGCTTTGTTAGATATCGTTCGCCCGCGTGCAGGCCCGAGTTCATCTTAGAATGAACATTTAGAACACCTTCTGCCTCCATCTGTCGCAGGCCGGCTAGAAGTTGCTGTCCGATTTTACGCTTAATTGCGCCCCCTTCGGTTAGCGCAACTAGATGGGCCTTGTCGAACGCATGAATATGCGGAGCCGTTATCGCATCGAACCGAGACTTGTAGTTGTCAAGATAATCTAGAGGAACTTGCTTCAAACGCGCTCCGGGGTTGGCGGCGCTGCGATAAGTTTGCGGAGCGTGGGTTTCCATTTAAGGATCTGCCTTAGCTTCGGGCCCGAACGAGCCGGTTTGCCGGCCACCGACACAACCAAGCAAGCCTGATGTATGCATATTAATTATACTGTATCCAGTCGCGCTGCCTGTCAATAACATGACACTGGGCGTGGCCGATAGCCTCCGGCGAAGCGGACGAAAAATCGATGGCGAGGTGGCCGCTGAGGTGACGGGTCAGAAGACAAATGGCTTGAGACGAGTTGTGCTGCGTGTTCACTTCAGTCATTGTCATTGATGCCAAGCTGCTTCTCGACTGCCGCCAGCAGAATTGAGATTGCAATTGCCTCAGCTGCAATCCGCACGTCTTCCAACGATGCAAAACTTGGCGCAATGCGGATATTGCTGTCCTTGGGATCATGCCCGTTTGGAAAAGTCGATCCTGCTGCAGTGAGAGAGATTCCCGCGTCGCCCGCCAGCCTGACAGCTCGTTGCGCTGCGCCTGCAATAGTATCGACGCTGATGAAATAACCGCCCTCAGGCCGAGTCCAGACGGCAGCACCTTTGCCTGCGAGACGTCTTTCGAACGCTTGGAGCACTGCGGAAAACTTGGGAGCAAGAATAGCGCGGTGTCTTTTCATGTGTCGTGTCACGCCCCCTGCGTCCTTGAGGAAACGCGCGTGACGAAGTTGATTAAGCTTGTCTTGACCAGCTCCACGCCGCTTGGCGCAGTCAAGAAACCAACGAACGTTCGCGGGAGAAGCTGCGAAGAAGCCGATACCGGCTGTGGCGAAGGTAATCTTTGAGGTAGACCAGAACATAAGCGGTCGATCCGCATTCCCGGCGGCCGCGCAAGCAGGCAAGATCCGTTTAGCTGGCTTGCTGTTATCGGCTAAGTGATGGACGACATACGCATCGTCCCAGAAGAGCCGAAAATCTGTGGCCGCAGCCTCCATCGCAGCCAGTCGATCAATTACTTCATCGGACCATATTTCGCCCGTCGGATTGGCATAAGTCGGCACGCACCACATGCCCTTCACACGTGGATCCCGCACATGATGCTCCACCACCTTCATGTCTGGCCCCTTGGGCGTGACAGGGACCGGAATCAGATCGATGCCATACTCGATGCACATGTTATGATGCAGTTCATAACCAGGCACGGGGCTAAGGAACGCGATTCTTCCCTGTTTCATCCAAGGGGTCGCAATTGCTGTCACACCCTTTAGAAGAGCCCACACAATTACATCATGCATGATCGCAAGGCTGGAGTTACCTCCTACCACGACTTGCTCCACTGGAACGTCTAGGATGGGAGCGAATATGCGGCGGAGTTCGACAAGTCCCTTCGGATCGCCCCCGTAATTTCGTGCATCGTCCCCAGCTTCCGTGATCCAATCATCGGGTTTCGGTAGCGAAAGCAGTTCGTTCGACAGATCGAGCTGCTCTTCTCCCGGGCGCCCGCGCGCGATGTTCAGCTTCAATTTGCGCGCGCGAATAGCATCGTATTCCGCCCTCACGTGGCGGAGCATCTGCTGAAGTTCGTCGGCGCTCATCTCGGCAAGCCGCATCATGATCCTCTCTCGCACCTGGCGAAGATGAGGCCTGTGGGACGATCCGATCCCGAGGTCTTGCATCATCGCACGTACGGCTTAGCTCTTCGCACTAATGCCATTTCGACGCCTGAGCCGATCTACTGCTCGCCTCTTGGCCATCATCGCGTGGTCTCATCCAGTTGCAGGCGAAACCCAGATCGCGCGTCACCACCAACATGGTCACGCGCTTGTTCCTCCGCATGGTCCATCCGTCGCCTCAGGCCAAAACGCAGCACTTCTGGTCGTGGCGGAGACACGGAGTTTCGGGAAGCACCCAGTTGCTCCAGCCGGCCCACAGCCGCCGCATCTTGCCGGAATTCCACCTGGAGGATTCGATCTCAGAAGCTCGGCAAAGCTGTTGATTATACACTTGACGGTGTTTGGATACGAAAATAGCGTCTGGTAGTCAAGCAGCGCTGGCGACCGCGAAGCGGAATGCCAGACTTGCGCGCCAACAGCAAGAAACCCGGAGAAGGTTGGCGATGGCAGCTCCCGTAACACGGCAACTCACAAAAATCTGCGCCTCACGGCGGCACCTTCGTCGCACTGCCCAAGCAGCTTTGGGAAGAAGCGATTTACCGCGCGACCCCTTCTCTTGCCGCGGTCTCCGCTTGGCTTCTGCTGGTCGTGCGCTCTGTGATGCTTATCGCTCACGTGACCGCAACGAGAGCCAACGCGACAGTGGTAAGGGCAATCAGGAATTCTAGGAACGCCATGAACAGAAGGACGTTTTTAAAATGGACGGCGCGCGCAACTGCCTCGTTGGCCGCGCCCACAGTCTGGAGTCCGGCGCACAGACATTATACGTTGCGGATACCGGAGGAGCGATGACTGAAGTCAATCGTGAGCTTCTCTATGGGCCATTTGAGAAAGCCACAGGAATCCAGGTCGTCCCCGTAATCCGTAGCGCTAGTCCGACCACCCAGATCAAATCGATGGTAGAGACCAAGAACTACATGTGGGACTGTGTTTTCGGGGCCGGCGCCGATGAGTCGCTGCAGTGGCAGCAGGCGGATTTGCTAGAACCGCTCAACGTGAGTGGCGAATTCGTCGATCAGATTCCCGAGGAGATGCGGCACAATCCAAGCTTTATGCCAGATATATCTCTGCCATTGCTCTGGTATGCCTTCCCTCTGCCACCAAGAAGGAGCTGACGTCTTTCGCCGACATGTGGGACTTTTCGATCCCAGGAGCTCGTTCACTTCGCAATGGCGGCCGCGACGACAGCGAAGTTGCCTTGCGGGCTGACGGGGTGCCCGGAGGCGAGGAGATCTACAAGGTTCTTGAGACTGACGACGGCTGGAAGCGCGCCTTCAACAAACTCGACAAGATCAGAAGATAGTGACTTGGTGGACGACTCCGCCACAAGGCGCTCAGCTGTTCCACAGTGGCGAGATCGATATTATGCCAACTTTTTCGAACCGGGCCTATCAATTGATCGCGCAAGGGGATGGGCTGGCGATTTGCTGGAATCAGGCATTTTACAACTCTTATGGCTGGGTCATCCCGAAAGGTAATCCCAAAGCCGAGCTGACTCGACGTCTCATCGTTTTCTCGCTGGAACCAGAGAGTCAGGCAGCTCGTTGCGCCAAGATCGGTGCCGGACCGTCTAATGTGAACGCATATCAGTTTATGAGCAAAGACGTCAGTCGATAATGTCCACCTATCCTGACAATCTGAAGCAAATGGTGCCGGTCGACAACGAATCTTGGAGCAAGAACCTTGCCGAAGGCGAGGAACGATTCAGGCAGTGGATACTCCAGTGAGCTGGCGTAACTTCGGAGCAGGCTCTTACAGGCCGGCAGTGCCGAAGGGCGTCAGAAGAGTGACCATGGTTCAGAAGGCATGGACGCAGCTACCCTGGCTTGGACCCTCCACAATCATCGGAGAAAAAGCATCCCTTTCCCCCGCAAACAGCTGAGGCGAGCATGTCACTACCATTAGTATATGTATTGACGACTGGCGGCACGATCGCGGGCAAGGGCGACTCGTCGGTTCGCCCTGCCGACTACGAGGTCGGTCTTCTTACCGGCAATGACCTCGTTCAGGCCATCCCCGAACTCGCTCAGTTAGCGGACACACGGGTCATCGAGATTGCGAACATTGGCAGTCAAGACATTTCGTTCGGTCATTGGAAAAAGTTAGCTGAGACTGCAAACGGTCTTCTCAGTTCTAAAGAAGAGAACATTGCGGGCATTGTGGTTACCCACGGAACCGATACCCTGGAGGAGACAGCCTACTTTCTGAATTTAACGATGAAATCGGACAAGCCGGTGGTCCTGGTCGGATCGCAGCGTCCCCCAACTGCAATGAGTACGGATGGACCCTACAATCTCTACAGTGCAGTTCGCGTTGCCATTCAGCCAGAGGCGGCAGGCAAGGGAACTCTGGTGGTCATGAACGAGCAGATCAACGCTGCTCGCGAGGTTGTCAAGACCAGCACCTTCCGGCTAGAGGCCTTTAAGTCGGGAGACTTTGGCCTTCTAGGCTATGTCGATACGGATAGGATTGTTTTCTATCGGGCACCTGTCCGTCGTCATGGCAACAACTCTGAATTTGATATCAAGAACATCAACGAGTTGCCGACGGTGCATATTGTTTACTCCTACGCCGATGCACCGGGAACACCGATCCGGGATGCTCTCGCTTCGGGCGCGAAAGGAGTTGTCATTGCCGGCGCGGGTGCCGGGACCCTATCCCAAAATGAGAAGGCGGCCGTCGCGGCTTATCGTAAGACAGGTGGTGAAGCCATCATCATGCGTTCCAGCCGCACTGAACGGGCGCGTCATTGAACGCGACCACTACCTAGAGCTTGGCGTCCTCAACGCAGACAATTTAAGTCCGCAAAAGGCTCGCATCCTCCTTGCGTTGGCCCTAACCAGGACCAACAAGCCGCATGAGATAAAGCGAATCTTCTCCGAGTATTGACCGACATGGACGAGTGCGCATGTCCTAGATGGCTACCTTGTCCCTCTGCGACGCGCCAGTGCGCTCATCGGATGAAGGGGACGGGTGGTGCATCATTCATGAGGGTGCTGAGACGTTCCTTGAAGCAGGCAACGTCGCACGGCACTTCTGGCGGTCATCTCAACGACCAGCATTCCCGACCACCCGCTTCATTCCAAGCCGACGGCGCAACAGCCCAATATTAGGAGGCATCCGCGCATGCTTCGCATCCCAAACGGCTTTCTCGCCATCCCAAATCCTGGGCGAGAGGCATCCCCGGCGACGGGGGTCTTTCTGTTGTGGCTTCGCGAGGTCCTGGCCGAGAGTTCTTTGGCCGCAGTCGAAAATCGCTGAAAGACCCGACCCGCCGGCTGGTCCGCCTGGTCAATATGGCGATATCTGCATAATGCGCATGGCCAAGGGCTTTGAGAAGATTACTGATTGACTCGATGCAGTCATTGACAACAAGCGCGCCGAACGACCCGAACAATTGACTTTGGGTGCTACCGTTGCGCGGAAACCAGAAGCATCATCGGTCGCTCCAACTCTTCTTCCAGCTCTGGCGTTTGTGTGATCTGCTCGGGGGACGGGGCAAACTCTTCGACGGCTAAGATCCGGAAGCCAGCACGGATCAAGGTGTTAAGCGTCGTGCCGATGGTCCGGTGATATTTGATTACGCCTTTCGCAAACCAGTCAGTCTGGCGCTCACCCTCGATCGAATAGCAATTGACTGGCCAAGTCTTGCGCCCGTCCTCGTCGGCGATCCAATGCGGATGGACCGCTGCCATAAAGATCGGATGCTCGATGGTGAATACGATATGCCCGCCGGGCGTGAGCGCTTGGTGGACCATGCGCGCGAGACGGCTGAAGTCCCTGATATAGTGAAAGGTGAGTGCACTATAAGCGAGATCGAAGGCTGCCGGCGGCAACTCCACTGTCTCCAGGTCTGCAATCCGGTATTTAATTTCTGGATCGTTGGTATCCGCCTTTGCCCGGCTGATCATGTTTTCGGAGAGGTCCAGGCCGAGCACCGAGTTTGCGCCTTGCTTGCGCATCCAGCGCGACGTCCAACCAAGGCCGCACCCCAAATCGAGGACGCGCTTGCCGAAAATCGCTGGCAAAATCGCGCGTATGGAGGGCCATTCAGGCGCACCGTCCAGACCGCGAATTTGTCTCGGAAGCTGGCTGTAACCGGCGAAGAAATCGGGATTGTCGTAGATATTCTGTGCCATGGTGTTCTCTTGTCCGGCGTAATGGGATTCGGATCATACGACAGACCGAGATTCCTTTTGTTCCCCTTTCGTCGCGTTTACGGCGCGAATTGGTTTCAACCAATTCTCACTATTTGGGGCAGTGGCGGCGGCGAGCTTCCCCTTGAACCCAGCGATGCGGGGCTCAATCTAGACCTAGGGGATGCAGCCGACACTCTGCACGCCCAAAGCGGCTGGAAGAAACGTCGGATGATGCCGGGATTATTGGGCGTCAAAAAGAACAGAGCGACTTGGAGACTCTAGACCCCATCCCGGACGCTCTATTGCCCGTCGCCAATGAGGTTTGGCAAAAGCAAAATCTGTCTCGCCTTCTCATTGCTGACTTTGTCGCCCCGGAAACGGGAGAGGTCTGCCTTACGTAAATGACGCGGTTCAAACGCTTCCAACCATTCTGCCGCCTGACATCACTCCGGAGTATTACCGTCGTCTCCAAGGGCCGCTCAACAGGAACTATCAGGACAACCGAGGCACGGCTCGTATTACTCTTCATAGCGCAAGTGTTACTCAGTAAGGCTCTAGGTAAGCCGCTTGGAAAGAGAGCTCTGGTGGGCATCACCAAAGGACCGGGTATCTCAACAGAGCGCCGTCAATTCAGATGAAGCTTGCTTTGGACTACGTGGTCATAGAGCGCTTTCGTGGAGCGGCCTGGAAGTCGCCGCCCCGTTCGCTTTCGGCTTCGCAATTCAGCGATGGCCCCCCTGACATCGCAATGCGGGACTGAGGCCGGCGTTCGGATCCGAATTGCAGTTCTCCATGGATCATTGGACTCTCGGCAGAGACTTCGCGAAATCGAGCACCCGTCCGCTTACGCTGGTATCCACCGTATTGTACGAGCTGAATTGAGAGATATGCCCATGGCCCAACAACCGGAGTAGCAGGGGGCAATGGGACGCCCGCAGCGCCAAGGTGGCGAATAGTTCTCCGGCTTGCACCTGCATCGGAACCGGATCGTATTCCGCGTAGGTGATCAAGGTCGGCACGTCCGGGGCATCTATCAGACGGGTCGTCGACATCTCCAAATATCGGGCAGTCTCCTCGCCGAAATAGGCCTGATTGCGCAGGTCGGGAGAAGGTATACCGAAAGCCGCAGCCGCGACGCGTTCGAGAGCGACGTTGTAAGACCCGGACTGCAGAACCACGCCGGCCGCTCGGAGAGGTCGCCCCTTGTGGAAGGTGGAGACGAAGGAAGCGAGAGCGACGTGCGCGGCTCCCGCCGATTCTCCGAGCAGACATATTCGTCTCGGATCTCCTCCATGATCTTGCGCATTCTCCTGGGCCCACCTCAAGGCAGCAATCACGTCGCGTGCCCCAGACGGCCACTTGCATTCCGGGGCAAGGCCATAGTTCGCGATGAAGGCCGTGACCCCGTTGCGGGCAAAGAAGTAACCCACATTGCTCCTATCGGACTTGTCGCCGCGACTGTAGCCGCCACCGTGGAAGAACAGCACCACAGGCACCGAACCCGATGTCGCAACCGGCCGATAGACGTCCAACGACTGCCTGGTCCCGTTTCCGTAGCGGATGTTGGGAATGACGTCGACTCCGTCGGTCGGCTGGTGAGCCAGGATGTCTGCGTAGATCCGCGCGGTTCCGGGCGGATCTATCACCGGCCCCAAGGCTCTTATTCTTTCTGCTATCTCGTTCGGCGGCGAAGACATCCAGCGATTGTTTTCGAATGGAGCGGTCATGCCTCCCCCTTTGCCCTTTCATCCAAAGTCCAGCCTCCGAACCTCTGCCGGCAGGCGTACGTCAGCACGCCAGCTATCAGGACGCCGAATACGAGAGGCAACGCGGCGGTTTCGAAGAAAGCGGTACCGGAGAGTTGCTTGGACATCAGGAAGCCTCCGAACAGAGGGCCTCCGATCGCTCCGAGGCGGCCGATCGCCATTCCCCACCCGACGCAGTTCGACCGGATGGTGGTTGGATATAACATTCCGAAAGCCGAGTTGATCGCGGATTGGGTACCGGCAACGCATATGCCGGTCACAAGAACCAACCACGGCAGGACTCCGCGATCGACGAACGGCTGGCCGATGAGCGCCATCGAGGGGATCGCGACGATGTAGAAAGCGACGATGACGAGAAAACCATAGCGATTGAACCCCACCGTAAGCATGAAGCTTCCGATCAATCCTCCGAGACCGAACAGGGTCGCCGTGAGCGCGGCGGCTTCGGGTGAAAGTCCAATGTCACGCAAGACCGTCGGAGCCCAGCTCGCCATCAGAAGGGTCGTGAACAAATTGACCACCGCGAGTAGCCAGAGGAGCGGTGTGATGATGTGCATGCCGTTTCGAAGCGGCACGAGCGGGGACAAGGCTCCCCTCGAGCCCGTGGACTTCAAGGCGAAAACCGCGTCGTCCGGAAGGTGGCCCCTCGGGTCGAGAGCCCTGGCGATCCTGAGAAGCTCCGCTCGCTTCGATGGAACGAGCGACAGGTACTTGATGGACTCGGGCAGTACGAAAACGAGCACCGTCGCCAGCACCACCGGAGCGGCGCCTCCTATATGGAAAAGTACTTCCCAGCCGTAGCGGGAGACCAGATACGCGGCGACGAGGCCGGGTACTATGCCTCCGATCTGCACGCCGAGCTGTACGACTATGAGGAAGGCACCGCGGACGCGGCGTGGAATGAACTCCGATACGAGCGCGGTCGCGTTAGGGATGATCCCGGCAAGGCCGACTCCCGCGACGAAACGAAGAGCGCAGAACTGCGCGACGGAAGCGGCCAGCACGGTCGAGCACGTGGCTAGGCCGAAAAGCAATGTCGACAGAACGATCAGAGGCTTCCTGCCAAAACGGTCGCCGAGATAGCCGGCTATCGGAGTGCCGATCAGCATTCCGACCAGGCTGGAGCTCAGGATGACGCCCATCGCGCTCCGATCGAAGTTCAATATCTTGATGATCTCGGGGGCGGCATAGCCCATTACGACAAGATCGAAACCATCTGCGATCGTGACCAGCAGTGGCCAAAGCACGACATTGAGGTGGAAGGCGCCGATCGATCGGCCTTCCACGAATTCGTCCAAGTCGATCCTGCGGCCGTCCGGTCGGCTATCGACCGGAGCGGACCCATCGAACGGAACGACGACTTGTCCTCCGATTCCCATATTCCCTCCCGCTTTTTCGTTCGTTTTGGTTCGTCAAGCTCCGCGCACCCGGTCGATCACAGCCGTCGGATCCTCCGGTGGAGCGTTTCCGTGCCATGCGATGTGCTGGTCGGGCCTGACCAGAACGAGTTTGGATTGGTAGGGCTGGCCAGGAGCGGGACAACGGACCACCGACAGCGGGAGCCTCCGCAGCTTCGCGGCCTCGAGCAACGCCTCGAGAGGTTCTCCGCTTTCGAAATCGACAAGGGTGTAGTCTCGACCCAACAGATCGTAGAAGCCGCGTCCGGGCGACGGCCAGAAGTGGGGCGAACGCGCTCCCGGAAAGTCGGCGGGCTTGTAGTTGCTCCATGTGTCCGGAGGCGCGGCAGTGCCATTGGCACAAACGATGGGGGAGGATTCGTACCGCTCGCCCAACTGCAGTCCGGACGTGTCGTATTCGTCGAGATCGTCTACGACCACGAAATCCCCGAACGTCTTCCGGGCACGCGCACCGGCCTCGCCTTCATCCTCGATGGTCGGCGGGATCAGCCACTTGCCTTTCCGTTTCGAGCAGTGGATGCCGATCTTCGAGTTCCTCAAACCGATGGATCTCCGCTCGGCCTCGTACGAATCCAGGAGGTTGGGACCGGCCCACCCCGAGTATGCTGCCGCAAGCTTCCAAGTCAGGTTCAGGACATCTCCGATGCCCGTGTTCATGCCGAAGCCACCTAGAGGTGTGTAGAGGTGCGCCGCGTCGCCAACGAGGAAAGCGGGACCTGCCCGGTATGCCGCGGCAACCAAAGACAAACCGCCGGTCCACGGCCCCTCCGCGAGGATTTCGTACGGAAGGTCTTTGCCGAATATCGACCGCATCACCTCGTCGCTGCGGACCTGCTCCCAGCCGAGGCCTTCCGGAACCTGATAATGAATGATCCAGCGCTCGCGGCCGTCCTGGGCAAAAACGAACGCGCGGAGGTCGTGATTTATGATCCAGGTGATGGTCGCCGGCGCACGCCTGCTCTCCTCCAGCAGAGTCGGGGCCCGAACGAAATACGTGATCATGGTGCCGGAGACGAACGCATTGTCGATGCGCCCGTCGTCGCCCGCCATGGAAATGTTGAAGTGACGACGAACCGGACTCCGAGCCCCATCGGCACCGATGACGTACCGAGACCGGATTCGTTTGCGCACTCCCGTGCGCACGTCTTCGACCGTTGCGATCGGAGCGCCGTCCTCCCCACCGAGCGCGACCAGGCGTGTACCGAAGCGCACGTCGACCGACTCCGAGGCCTCGGCATGTCGGCGCAGCAGCGGCTCCAGAAAGAGCTGGGAGATGGACAGGCCGGACTCCGGTCCGAGCTGCCCTTCACTAAGGCGCGTCTTCAGCAGATCGATGTTACCGAATTCGTGGCCGCAGAAGCGCGTGACGAAGGCTACGCGCGGATGCATTTTGGCAAGCGGCGCCGCCGCGCGAACTTCCTCCGCCAGTCCGAGACGACGGAAATGCTCCATAGTGCGTGCATTCACGAAATTGCAGCGGGGCTGGGTCGCCGTCTCGAGGTTTTCCGTAATCAGAATGCAAGGTACCCCCCTCTGCGCGAGATCGATCGCGGATGTCAGCCCGACGGGTCCTCCGCCTACGATAAGAACGAACGTTTCCTCGAAATCGCCTGTCATTTCCTCTCTCTTCGGCTTCTTGTTTGTTTTTAGGAACGCTGCCTAGCAAGGCGTTCGCGTCACGACACCGGGCTGGGCTTTTCCCTGCAACAGCAGTTGCTGCCGGCAGAGTTCGGCGGTCTCGCTGAAGTGTCGTGTCAGCAGGACGACCGCCTCGTCCGGACGGTGCGCGAGCACCGCGTCGGCGATCATCTTGTGGTCGGCGGTGCGGGCTCCGCCGACGTGTGCGGCGCGAGACATGAACCGATACCTGTCGGCGCTGTCGAACAACTGATCGCAATACGCCAGAATGCGCGGCGCGCGGCACGCGGAGAGAAGCGTGGCGTGGAAGACACGATGCGCGCGCTCCCATTCCGGGTCAACGGAAGCCGGCGTAAACGGAATGCGGGACAGCCGGTGCCATGAGAGCAGGACCTGCTCCTCCCACTCGGCCCCACCGTACTCGAACGATTTTCTGAGAGCGAACTCGTTGAGCACGATCCTGGTCTGCAAGAGGTCGTCCAAATCCTCGATGCTCAACGGCGCGACGGAAAAGCCGCGCTGGTCGGAATGCATGATGAGGCCGTCTTTGGCCGCCCGGGTCAGAGCCTCGCGCATCGGAGCTGCGCTGACCCCATAACGTTCGCACAGCGAGCGGATCTTCAGCTTTTGGCCGAAGGAAAACATCCCTCCGATCACGTCCATACGGAGCTTCTGGTAGGCGGCCGTTGCGAGCGTCTCTGATGCGTCCGACAAACTACCCCTCCTGAAATAGAAATTTCTTGCCTTGACGTATGATAATCTTTATTTAAGTCGGGCAAGTCAAATAATATATTGTTTGGAGCCGAAATGGACCTCGGTTTGGCGGCTAAACGGGCCCTCGTATGCGCGTCCTCTAAGGGGTTGGGTTTTGCATGCGCGACTTCGCTCGCCCGCGAGGGCTGCGAAATCACACTGAACGGCCGGGATGAGGAGCGCCTTCGCCTGGCCGCAAAGTCCATCGAGGCCCTCGCGGGTAAGCCAGTGGCGTTCGTCCAGGCGGACATCGCGGAAGAATCGGGTCGCCAAACGGTTATCGAGGCCTGTCCCGAACCCGACATCCTCATCAACAACAATCACGGGCCGGCGCCCGGAAATTTCCTCGAGTTCGGCCGCACGGAGTGGTTGGAGGCGATCGAGCAGAACATGCTCGCGCCCCTTCACTTCGTAAAAACCTTTCTTCCTGGAATGCGGGACCGGAAGTTCGGGCGGATCATCAATATCACGTCTGCCATGGTGAAGGCGCCGCATCCCAAGATGGAACTCTCGTCAGGCGCGCGCGCCGGGCTCACGGCGGCCTGCAAGTCGCTTGCCCGGCAATACGCCGCCTACAACGTCACCATCAACAACATGCTGCCCGAGCGCATCGATACCGATCGTCAGCGCTTCATGGCGGAAAGGATGATGTCGGAGCTGGGAATATCGCTTGAAGAGGCACGCACCAGGATCGCCGACTCGCTTCCGGCGAAGCGATTCGGAAAGCCAGAAGAATTCGGGGATGCCTGTGCCTACCTCTGCAGCGTACAGGCGGGCTTCATCACCGGCCAGAATCTTCAACTGGACGGCGGCTCCTACCCCGGCCTGATTTGAACGAAAACCAATACAAGGGAGGACTTGATGGCGATACCGCGACCCGTATTTCGTCCACCGTTCAACATGACCCGAGCAAGCCATGTCGTGCTCGCGGTGAAAGACCTGAAAGAGAGCAAGCGCTTCTACGTCGACGCGCTCGGATTCGTAGTCAGCAGCGAAGACGAAAACCGCCTCTACCTCCGAGGACTCGAAGAAGGTTGCCATCATTCCCTCGTTCTGGAACAGGGCGGCAAGCCGAGCGCGCAACACATTGGCTTTCGCGTTCTGACCGAAGAGGATTTGGATGCTGCAGAAGCTTTCTTCCGGGATCTAGGTCATCGTCCGACCTGGGTCGAGGTACCTCATCAGGCTCGTACGCTGCGTGTTTCCGACGCCGCGGGTGTTCCTCTCGATATTTGCGCCTCCATGGAAACGAGGCCTCGTCTGATCTTGCAATCCAGCCGTTTTAGCGGCGCCTGTCCGCAGCGGCTCGACCATTTTCAGATTTTGACACCACACGTGGACCGGGCGCTCGAATTCTACACTCGTCTCGGATTCAGACTGTCGGAGTACATTACGCAGGACGGATCGGAAGAACCGAGCTTCGTTTTCCTGCAGAGAAAGGGCAATCCGCACGACATAGTGTTCGCCCCAGGTCCGGGCCCAGGACCTCTCCTTCATCACGCCGCCTTCACCATCCCGGAGACCTACCATCTCATGTTCATCTGCGATCTGCTCGCCGAGATGGGCTTCGGTAGGTCGGTGGAGTACGGCCCGGCGCGCCATTTCGCTCCCGGATATGCCCGCTTCGTTTATCTCCGCGACCCGGACGGACACCGCATCGAACTGTTCAACACTCACTACCAGACGATCGACATCGAGGACGAACCGCTCAAATGGGAGATGGCGAAGGTATTGGCCGGTGGATGGGGCCCCCCTCCTCCCCAATCGTGGATGACCGAGGCAGCTCCGTTCGGCGCGGCAGAATAGTCCGGCCAAACTGGCTGCGGCAGAGGGCCACCGGCTATTCCGAATAGTACCTCTAGAAGAGGCGCACCCGGGTGGAATTCAGGACTGAAAAGCTAGAGCGACGCGAGGTTAACCATCAGCGCGCCGACTGCCTGCGTCGGGAGCTCGGTGATCAACTTGGAGCCCTAGCCTTCAAAGGGTGTATCCGACGTGCTATATAATGATACACGGCAACGGCTAGAGGATCCGGATGGCTTTCCATATTAAGAATCCTGATACTGACGCGCTGGCCCGCAGGATCGCGGCGCTCAAGAAGATCGGCCTCACCGAGGCCGTGCATACGGCGCTCACCCATGAGCTGGAGCGTGAGCAGGGTAAGCCTACCTTGGTCGACTTGGGCGTACAGTTCTGTCGCGATCTCCGGGCCAGGGGCAATCCGCAAAAAAGTAGGCCGGCAGACAAGGTGTTTCGCGACGGCCTTTACGAAGTTGACTGATGTTTATCGATGCCTCGGCGTTGACCGCGATGTCGATCGATGAAGACGAAGCGCGGGAGCTGTTGACGCGCCTTCAACAAGCGGCCGCGCGTTGACACTCGCCGCTGGCAGTGTGGGAGGCGGTGATCGCCGTAGCCCGAATACTTGGTCTTCCAATCTCGGACGCTAGCGAAGCAGTCGAGAGCTATCTGGCGCTAATGGAAATCAAGATGGTGCAAGTGCCGCCCGAAACGGCCCGGATCGCGCTCGACGCCTTTGACCGTTAAGGCAAGGGCCGACACCCAGCACGGCTGAATTTCGGGACTGTTTTGCTTATGCATGCGCCTGCCATTTAGGAGAGCCTTTGATGTTCAAAGGCACCGATTTTCCGCAGACTAATATTGAAGCTGCATGATGCCGTCCGCGCAGGAGTGCTCACGGCAAGTGTAGGCCAGGACGAGAGCTACAAATCCCGGTCAACGACCGGCCAGTGACTGGAAAGGGCAGGTGGCTTTCCGAAGAACGCGGGCAGTCTCATCTTCTTCCCGAAGAGTGGTGCATTGACTTCCAGAGCGGACGCGCCACCCTAGACTCCGTCGAGACAGAACTGTTGCAGCTCTCCCGAGTTTCCAACTCGTTCACCTCCGCGGTGGCTCATAAATATGCGCAAAACGCCTGTCGGAATACACATTCGACGCAACCATGGATGCCATCATGGAGCTCGACATGCTCACGACGGCGTTTGTCGTAGCCTATGTGCGTCTGCATCAGGGCGGAAACGGCAGCGGATTCGATCGCCATAACCTTCCTTAAACGTTTCACAAAGTTCATGATGAAATCATCGAGATGCGCAACAAGATTCGCGCATAAAGACAGCCACCTTCACGAACTCATGGGGCTCGATTTTTATGGCGAACGCTTCTTTCTTAAATGCGGCGGAGAGGATGAAGGAGGCTGCATCCGACAAGTCCGCATTGCACGATGACGTCGACCGAGGAGAGCAAAGTGAGGAATTCAAGCGCATCACCGGCGCAGCTAGTGAACGATCGGAACGACCATGCTCGGCGCTGCCGCCGAGCATCTGAGGACCGAGGTCAAATTGACCGGCATTTAGGGCAACCGGGTGCAACGCTGCCATGTCCAAGCGGCACGCCGCCTATTCGCTGGATAGTTTCGATTGTCGCACGGTCGAACGACGCCTCCTATGTCGCGACGCCGGCGGTTGTAACCGCGACACGGATTTATCACGGTAAGCGCCTTGAAGGATCAGCTCGGTTTCCCGCGGGCACCCGTGTTGGAGCGCCGATGGCGTGGCGGCCTTCCCCGATCCCGTGTTCCTGCCGACTCCGCGCTCATTTGCGGAGCACACCTACCGACATGCCAACAGGCGGCCATTTCGCAGCGATGGGAGAGCCAAAGCTGATGCTGGCCGACTTGCGAGCTATCAACGGCAGAGTCTTGGGAGAGCGCTGCTAAAGTCGGAACTCTCGCTTTCCGAAGCGCGGCGCATCACGCTTGCGGCCCAGGGCTTCAATATCCCTCGTCGCGGCGGAGCCACCAGAGCGGCGCGGCTACAACGAGCGATCAAGCGGCTCTGCCTGCTTCAAGGGGCCCATTGGTTCAGCGTTGTTTGCTCGTCCACCTGCGGCAGAGACATCGTCGATGTCCTATCTCTTGCGACGCCGCCTTCGACAATTCGCGGACAGCTATAAGCATGACCTCACTGGAAGCCCACCGAAGGCATGCCATTCACCACCAGAGGGCCAACATCGACCTTGGTTGACATGAGAACGATCTCGGCAACTGGGATCTTTCCGTCACCGATGTCGCACAGCGCCAGCGTGCGAGCCACATTTCCGAGACAAATTGCTTGACCTAATGCGCGAGCGCGCTATCCGCGATAGTTGCTTCGTGTCGGCGGCGGCTGCTACGGAGCACCACGCATATTCTCGCAAAGAAGCATCAGAACCCCGCCTTTCCGATCGCATCAGCAAACGAACGATCGACGATCTCCGCCGCAACCAGCTTCTGCTTGATGAGGCCCCAGCGGAAATACAGATCAATCGTGCCCTGCTCGTCCGCAACCACGCCGTCGTCGATCGGCGCGATCCGGATTTTTGCGCGCGAGAGCCAGTTCTGCGGTACTGATGTCGGGATGTTCATCCACTTGCCCCAGGTCGCGGCATAGCTGTCGATATTGTTCAGCGACCACGCGCGCGCCGCGGTGAGGCGACGGATGAAGTCGTTGAGCTCGGTGCGCTTGTCCCTGATGGCATCGGATCGCGCCACCTGGAAGCTGAGGCCCGGCGTCAGGCCTTCCGAGGTGATGATGCGGCGCGATTTGAACAGCACCTCTTCCTGGCTGACGTACGGCTCCCAGGTCGACCAAGCATCGACCGAACCTTGCGTGTAGGCGATTTTGGCATCGGACGGCGCCAGGAATGCGATCTGCACGTCACCGGCACTCCAGCCGTTCTTTTCGAGCGCGGCCAGGATCAGCTGATGCCCGATCGAGCCACGGCCGGTCGCGATCTTTTTACCGCGCAGGTCGGCGAAGGTCTTGATCGCCGAGCTCTCGGGCACGAGGATCGCGAGCCCCTCGCGCGTCTGCCGGATCGCGGCGATCGCCTTGACGGGCGCGCCGGAGGCGGCGGCGAAAGTGAAGGGCGCGTCTCCGACCAGCCCGGTCTCGATCGCGCCGGCGCTGAGCGCTTCCAGCAGCGGCGCCGCGGCCGGAAACTCCTTCCATTCGATCTTGTAGGGAACGTCGTTGAGCAGGCCCGCGGCTTCCATCACCGCCCGCGCATTGCCCTTCTGGTCACCGACGCGCAGCGTCGTCTGCGCGCTGGCGAGACCGGCGCCCGCAAGGGCGAGCGCCAAAGCAGCGATGAGCCGGATCATTCCGCCGCGATGCCCCGTTGCTGGTCGCGTGTCGCGATCAGCTTGCGCGTCAGCGGGATCAGCTCGCGGCCGTAGTCGATGGCATCGGGCAGCGGATCGAAGCCGCGGATCAGGAAATGGCTGACGCCAAGATCATAATAATCGGCGAAGACCTCGGCGACCTGCTCGGGCGTGCCGACCAGCGCGGTGGTGTTGCTGTTGGCGCCGGTGAGCTTTGCGATCTCGGTCCACAGCCGCTTGTCAATGCGCGCGCCCTGGTCAGCCAGCGCCAGGAGCCGCTTGGCGCCGTCGGTGGCGTGGTTTGGCCGGCGATAGCCGGTCTGGTCCTGGAGCGCAGTTGCGCGTTCGAGGATGTGCTCCGCCTTCTGCCAGGCCTTCTCCTCGGTCTCAGCGAGGATCGGCCGCACCGACAGGCTGAAGCGCGGACTCGGCCGCCCGTGTTTCGCAGCCGCTGCGCGCACCCGCGCCGTGACGTCGCGCACCTGCGCATAGGACTCGCCCCAGAGCGCAAACGTGTCGGCATACTTGCCCGAGACCTCGATCGCGGCATCCGAGCCGCCGCCGACGAAGGTGTAGATGCCGCCCTTCTGCAGCGGCTTCACCTGGGAGAAACCGTTCTCGACGGTGTAATATTTGCCGCTGTAGTTGAACGGCTTTTCGCTGGTCCATTCCAGCCTGACCACGTCGAGGAATTCGCTGGTGCGGGCGTAGCGTTCGTCCTTGTCGTCGAAGGTGTTGCCGTCCTGACGCAGCTCGGCGGCATTGCCGCCGGTGATGACGTGCAGCGAGACGCGGCCGCCATAGAGCTGGTCGAGCGTGGCGAGCTGGCGCGCCAGCAACGTCGGCGCGGTGAAGCCCGGCCGCTGCGCAATCATCACCTTGAGCTGTTTGGTGATGGTCAGCACATGCTGGGCAACTTGCAGCGCATCCGGCGTGGTGGAATGAAACGCGAGCAGCGCGCGGTCGAAACCGGCAAGCTCATGTGCTTTTGCCACCGTCTCGATATAAGCGGGATCGAGGATCGGTCCCTGGCGCACGATGGTCTCGGAAGCATTGCTGTTGGCGATAAAGCCGATGAACTCGACCGACATGATAATCTCCCTGTTGTTTTCGGAAAGGCTAGAGGCCCAATGCGGCGCGGCCGAGGCCGGTGCGCGTGGCATCGTCCTGCGGCGTGTGCACGCGCCCGCACAGGACATCGCGATAATGCCGCTCCAGCGGATTGCTGCGGGATAGGCCGTGATTGCCGGTCAGCGACAGCGCGTCCTCGACCGCGGCGACCGCATTGTTGGTGACCGTCAGCTTGATGACGTTGGATTCGCCGTTGGAGAGATCGACGCCGTCGTCGAAGTCGCGGGCGAAGGTGTCGAGCAGCCGAGCATTAACCGCGAGCCTGGCCTCGATCGCACCGAGGATTTCCTGCGCGCGCGGCAGCGTGGCAAGCGGCGCGCCGAGGCTGGCGGGCACGCGCTGCTTCAGGAACTGGACGAACCAGTCGCGCGCCGCACGGGCAATACCATCATAGATCGCGGCGACGAAGACGGTGTGGACGGTCGCCTGCGCGACGTCGGGGGCGCGCCAGTCGGCGGGCTTGCGGACATCGACCTCGGCGTCGAGCGGGATCACGACGTCGTCGAAAATGACGTCATGGCTGCCGCTGGCGCGCAGGCCGTGATGGTCCCAGGTCTCGACGATCCGCGTTCCCGGCAGGCCTGCCGGCACCAGGAACTGGCCCACCCGCGGCTCGGCTTCGTCGGTCCGCGCCCATACCAGATACCATTTCAGGATCGGCGCGCCGGTCGAGTAGATCTTGTGGCCAGAGAGCCGCCAGCCGGTCTCGGTGCGGCGGGCCACTGTCGCCGGCAGGCCGCCCCGCGCGGGCGAGCCGAGTTCGGGCTCGACCCGGAGCGCATTGATGAGCGCGAGGCCCTCGACGCTTTCGCGCGCAAGCTTGCGCGACAGCCGCGCCGGCCAGGTCGGGCTGCGCGCCATCACCAAATGATTGATGTAGTGCATCGACAGCACCAGCGCGGTCGACGGATCGGCCTTGCCGATGATGCCGAGCACACGCGCGGCATATCGTGCGCCCGCGCCGGCCCCGCCGAGAGCCGCCGACACCGTCAGTGACAGCAGGCCGGCTTCGGAGAGCTCGCGAAAGTTCTGGAAGGGAAAGCTGGCGGCGCGGTCGTGCTCGGCTGCGCGCACGGCAAAGCCCGGCGCAAGCGCCTCGGCGCGCGCGATATAGTCGGGTTCGCCATGCGCCACCCGTCCCTGAGCGATAGAAGTCACCATGTTGCATCCAATCCCAGCAGGCCAAGAATCTGGCGGCGCAGGTCCGCAAGATATGGATCGCCGCGATGGCGCGGATAGGGACGGTCGACGCGGATGTCGGCCTTCACGCGCGCCGGACGCTCGCTGAAGACGATGACGCGGTTGGCGAGCACCAGCGCCTCCTCGGCATCATGCGTGACGAGGAGCGTGGTAAAGCCCTTGCGCTGCCACAACGAGACCAGCTCGGCCTGCATGGTGATGCGGGTCAGCGAGTCGAGCTTGCCGAGCGGCTCATCCAAAATCAGGATCTTGGGATCGTTCACCAGCGCCCGCGCCAGCGCCACGCGCTGCGCCATGCCGCCGGAGAGCTGGTGCGGATAGGCATTGCGGAACGACGACAGTCCGACGAGATCGAGCGCATCATCGACACGCTGCCGCTGGCTCTTCAGAATGCCCTGGGCTTCGAGGCCCAGGGCGACGTTGTCCCAGACCGACCGCCAGGGAAACAGGGTCGGATCCTGGAACACGACGACGCGTGACGGATGCGGCCTGACGATGCGGACTTCGTCCTCGCGCAGACTTCCCGCCTTGGGCTTGTCGAGCCCTGCCACCAGCCGCAGCAAGGTCGACTTGCCGCAGCCGGAAGGCCCCAGCAGCGCGACGAACTCGCCGGGCTCGACGGCGATGCTGACATCGCTCAGCACCGGCAGCGCGGCGCCGTCGATGTCGAAGGCATGGCCGACCTGCTCGATGTCGAGCGCGGCACCGGCGGCCGGATGCACGATTGCCTCTACCATTTCACGGTCCCCTTCTGCCAGACCAGCAGACGGTCGCGGATCGCAAACAGCAGCGTGATCGCGCCGGAGCAGAGCAGCGACATCACGATCAGCGCCGCATACATGTTGGCATAGGCAGCCCAGCCCTGCGCCCATTGCAGGTACCAGCCGAGACCGGCCTTTACGCCGATCATCTCGGCGACGACGAGCACGGCAAAGGAGGCGCCGAGCCCCATGAACAGCCCAACGAAGACGTGCGGCAGCGCGGCAGGGATCGCGACCTTCAGCACCAGGAAGGACGGTTTTTCCCCGAGCGTCCGCGCGACATCGTAATAAGCACTGCTGACACTCGCGACGCCCGACCATGTCAGCACCGTGACGGGAAAACCGGTCGCGAGCGCGATCAGAAAGGTCGACGCGCTCCAGCTCGAGGGGAAGGTGAAGAACGCGATCGGCAGCCAGGCGGTTGCCGGCAGCGGCCCGATGAAGCGCAGCACCGGGTGCACCCAATAGCCGACCGCGCGCGACCAGCCGATCGACACCCCCGTCAGGAAGCCGACCGCAGCGCCAATGATGTAGCCGCCGAGCTGCAGCTTGACCGAGGCGAACAGGCTGTCGAGCAGCTTCGGCAGATCGTCGGTATAGACCTCGATGATCGCCTGCGGCGGCGGGAAGAACGGCAGCGGCAGCCAGGCAAACTTGGCGGTCGCGACCTCCCACAGCGTCAGGAACGCGCCGAGCGCGATGAGCCAGGGCGCGCGCTGGCGCAGCGCCCTGCCCGCCGTGCCCAGATAGTCGGCGCCGACGGTCCCGAACAACACGACCGCGGCAATGACGAGCGCCGCGATGCCGAGCGAATGGGTGCGCGACCAGTCGCCGACATCCTCCCACCACAGGCAGGAGAGGCCGAAGGCAATCCACGCGATGCTGGCGAAAACCCCGGCGCCGGACTCGCGCACCCAGCTGGCAAACGCCGTCGTGGTCCGCGGCGCGCCGGAGGCGAGCCCGTCAGACAGAGAATACGTCGACATAGATGCGCTCCGCGAATTTGGTCGTATCGGTGCTCTGCTTGAAGACCTGCACGCTCTTGAGATCGTCGGCGTAAGCCTTCAGTTCGCGCTTGAGCACCTCACCGGTCGGATGATGATGGTGGGTGTGGTAGCGCACCATGCCCTCGATATCGGCGAGCGTTGCGGCCTTCGGTGCGTAGGGCTGGAATGACTTTGCCGCGACGGCCGGATTCTGCGAGGTGAACATGGCGGCGTCGAGCAGCGCCTGAGTGATCGCACGCGCGACCTGGGGTTCTTCGCGAACCAGCGAGCCGCGCAGGCCGACGATGCAGCAGCTCTTGTCGCGATAGTCGCCATCGAGGTTGGAGGCGACCTCCCTGTACTGGGTGTCCTTGAGCCAGAGATAGGCAAGCGGGTCGGACGACAGGAAAGCCTGCACCTCGCCCTTCTGGACCGCAACATCGAGCAGATTGCCGGGATAGGCGCGCCAGTCGACGTCCTTGTTAGGATCAATGCCGAGTTTTGCCAACTGGATCGAGAAGAAGTTCTTGTCGGGACCAGCGAGATCGCCGACCGCACCGATCTTGCCCTTGAGATCGGCAAGCTTGTTCACGCCGGAATCGGCGCGGCTCAGCACGCGCATGCAGCCGCCATGGGTGCCGGCGGCGATCTTGACGTCAAAGCCCTGCTCGAGCGGTTTCAGCCAGCGCAGCGCCATGCCGAGACCGGCATCGCTCTTTCCGGTCGCGATGGCCTCGAGCAACTGGTCGGTCGAACCGGAATAGTTGACGAGCTCGACATCGAGATTCTGCTTCTGGAAGAAGCCGTGCTCGATCGCAACAGGCAGCGGCGCAAGGCACACCGCGCCGGCATTCCACGAGAGCTTTAGCTTGCGCGGGGCTCCCGTGAGCACAGGACCGTCCGCGGCCGTGCGGCATAGCGGGAATTCCGAGAAGTCTATGCCAGGCGCGGGCGCCTGCGGCACAAACGCCTGTGCGCCCAGGGCGCCGAACGGGGCCGCAAAGGCCGCCGCCAGTCCCGCCTGAAGCAAATGACGCCGGTCGAGGCTCGATCCGTTGCGCTTAATGTCGTTTCCCATCAGCCCCACTCCTGAGTTGGCACGCTCCGCCATCGGCACAACTGTTCGCGTTGCGGATGTTCCTGAGGGAGCTGCGTAGAGAGAATATTTTTCGCGGGTCGCTTCCTGCGTCCACGTTGATGCGATGTGCAAATCATGCGGCGCGGGTACCGCATCGTCAATGAAATGGAATTTCGAATCTGGCGCGATGCGAAGTCATTCTCTCCATCGGCACACGCAACAACGATGAAACGATTTTCGCTGACGCATCGGCTCCCAGGCAGCTTCACGACTCTGCGAGAGGATCACTGTCACCCAGTCTGAGGCATGCGCACGCCGCTTTTCTGAAAAGCACACATTCATTGAAATGTCCTTGCTCATCGCGCGCGCAATACGGTTGGCCATTTCATTGACTGCGTATCACGCGGTCATAGACTTGATCGTCTCGCCGCATCACGCGCCCACGTGTCGTAACAGGCAAGCAACAAGACAGATCACATGAGCATCAACTCTTCGGACCATTCGATCACGCACCGCCTGGCGGCCTCTCTGTTCGCCGCGGTCGTCACCTTGTCGACGGCAGCCGCGTCGTTCGCGGCCGATACAGTCGTGCTGCGCGTCGGCGACCAGAAAGGCGGTAAACGCTCGCTACTCGAGATCTCGGGTTATGCGAAGGACCTGCCTTACAAGATCGAATGGTCGGAATTCCCGGCGGCAGCTCCCATTCTGGAAGCGCTCAACGCCGGCGCGCTCGACGTCGGCTACACGGGCGATCTGTCTTTCCTCTCCGTCTATGCAGCGGGCGCGCCGATCAAGGCGATCGGCGGCACGCGGTCGGATGCCAAGACGCAGGCGATCCTGGTTCGTCAGGATTCACCGATCAAGTCGGCCGCCGACCTCAAGGGCAAGCGCCTCGCTGGTACGCGCGGCGGCTGGGGCCAGTTCCTGATCGATGCAACCCTGGAGAAGGCGCAGATCAAGCTGGACGAGGCGACCTTCGCGCCTCTCGGCCCTGTCGATGCCAAGGTGGCACTGGTGGCGGGGTCAGTCGACGCCTGGGCGGTGTGGGAGCCCTATGTCTCATTCGCGACGTTGAAGGACAAGGCGCGCGTCATCGCCGACGGCGACGGCCTGACGCCGACCATCACCTTCATCGTCGCCTCCGACAATGCCATCGCCACCAAGCGCGCCGCGGTTCAGGACCTCGTGCAACGGCTGAACAAGGCACGGCTGTGGTCGCTGGACCATATTGCGGAATACGCCAGGAGCACGGCCGAGCTGACCAAGCTGCCGGAGGACGTGCTGATCTCGGCCTACACCGCGCAGCGCACCAGCCCGATTGTGATCGACGAGGGCGTGGTGAAAGAGGTGCAGGAAGCCTCCGACCGCTCGACCCGCTACGGCATCCTGCCGAAGACGCTCGACGTCAGCAAAGCCGTCGACCGCAGCTTCACGGCTGCTGCGGCGGGATCGAATTAGGTTGGCTCAGGTGGCGGCCGTCCGGACGAACATCACCACCGATTCGCTTGAACGCGGGCGCAAAGACGCAGTGTTCGAGCTATCGGGACCTTGAGAAGGGCTCCAACTTCATCTCGATGTTCCGACTTCAAACCAGGATAAGGTAGCTTGACGTAGAGAGCGGAAAGCCTTCCTGATGAGCCTCGATCACGGCGAAGGTACGCTATTGTTGTACTATGGAATACTGCAATTCTCGGAATAGATTCGAAATACCTTCGGATTACTTTGACATACTTTAATTGGAGATTTTCTCCAGATCAGACCGCTTGCCGCACGTCGCAGCCGGCTCCAAGCGAAAGTGCCGCTGTACGTAACCACGACGGGTCTTGCGCTTGAACCAGGACTCAAGCGCCTCTGCACGTGCCCATCGAACAGATCGAGCCGCCGTTGGCCGTGCCCACCGAGGCGGCCCCATTCGCGCACCAATGCTGTATCGCCAAACAGCGTCGGCTCGATCGTCAGCACGTAGAACTTTGCGGGCTTATTGCACGGTGAGTTCGGACATGCGCCAGAATCGCAATTCCCGAATCAACCGTCCAATTAAATAAGTGAATCGACCAGGGCCGACGATTCAGAAATTTCATAACGGCATTTGTGGCAATCGCTGCTGAGCTCGCGATAGGTGACCGAGGCGAAGCCCGCAAGCTCCGGGCCTGTCGGACTTCAACGAAAACGGCGAACGCACCGCGAAACAGCGCCGCGGGTACGACAGGCACGATTTTCTGAACTGCCCCGGGCAAGCGCTGGATCAAGATCATGGCGCCCCTACTCTTCATCTACATCACTGAATATCTCGATCAACGCTCCGGAGATCTTCGGCGAAGATTTGAAAGTTTCGCTTCGCCGCGGGGAGGCCGCTGGTCCTCATCCTCGTAGATCATCTCGTCCATCCGGCGCAAAGCCGTTGACAACGCCGCTTGCAACGCGTCATCGTCCCAAAAATACTTTGCGGCGGCCTCGAGAGAATCGCGAAAGTCACGATACATTCCTGCCTGATCGCTCGAGCTGTAACTTCTTCGCGTGCGACCGACCGACGCACCAAGGTCGGCAAGCCATTCCCATTTCACGTCGGCGCAGAGCCGTTCGAATTCGTCAGAAGGCAACAGTGATCGCACACGTCCATCCTGGAAAATCGACTCGTCGAAGCATTCCAGCGTATTCCCGTATCTCCCTCATCAGGTTTCAATGTCCTCTTCGGACAAAGGACGATTTGTTTGAATCGGGCAAGCAAGCGGATGTTATTGCCGTCAGCCATCGGAATATGCAGGGGAACTACCAAATCTCTGGGCGCGCCTCGACGAAAGTGCGCAGAAATCTTCATCACAGCGCTCGGCTAGGAAGTAATGAAGGACGCTATTGATCGGCACGTCCAATAGTACCTTCTGCGCTCTATGGCGTTCTGACGCATCGACATCGCTGCGACGTCCGCAAAACACGTACGCCAGCAGTCGCTCGGATTTGGCTCCGGGCAGGTATATCTCGACGAGGTCGGGGCCTCCCGCGACGAATAGGCATCCGCGATCGTCGGATGACGAAAGGTCCACCTGTCGCCTTCCTCGTGCTCGGCTATAGCAAGGTCATCCAGCGCGCCAAGAGACGATATCGCCGCGATCATCGATTTGCCGGAAGCCGGATCCCGCGAAGCAAGACGAACCGGTGATCCAGCAGCGCTTCCACGCTCCGTCTATGCGCGTCCGTGGTCGCGAAGCAGCGCAGATTTGTCGCCCATCGCGCCGAGTAGATGTCATGCCTGAAGATAGGCTCCGCCGTCGATGAATTGTCGGAGATGCGTGAGGTTGTAGATTCGCGGAATTAGCATCCTCGGGGACGGGCGGCTCCGAAGCTGGGCCGCGACCCAGTCGCCTCCAAACACGCGACAACGCTGCACACCGGCCTTTTCGAAAGCCTGCAGATGCTTGCCTCGGCAGCTCCCGAAACCCCGGCGTTCGTAATGAAGATGTAATCGCCTGCGCGCCCCCTGGGCAGCGAGCTCCTTGGCATTGCCCGGCTGTCGCGCGCCATGGAAAACTGCCCCCTCAGTTCCGGATGGCGTTTGACACCCGGCTTCTTGGTGAGGTGCGACAGAGATAGACGGGCGGCGGCATTTCCGAAATGCTTGATCTGGATCGTGCACTTTCCGGCGCGGGGCGGCCTCGCCTCCTTCCCAAGCGCCGGGAAATGCTCGTCCGACCGCCATCGTGGGAGGCCAAAAAGTTCTGTATCGGGGACTTCAAATCTTCCGCCACGATGGCGAGGCACAAATCTTGGAATGCCTCCCGTCCGATACGAGGCAAATCGTCGATCGTACCTAAGTGGATAGGGCAGAGGGAACCCGGCCGCGCCTTCGCAAGTCTCTGGCGCATCACTACGTAGTAGTCAAATATGATATATTGAAGCAGATAACATTTCATATATGATGAATTATAGACCAAGCGCTGTGTCGCTCTGATCATGGACGAAGGCGGCTTCGTAGTCGCGCGATTGGGCACGGCCGACCCCTGCCCGTCGGAAAGTTTCCCGCCATCCATCGGACACGCGTTGAGCTGTATCTCGGATGATCTTTCGCGCGTTGGCGTCGGTGATTTCGAAAAACTCGCAGGCCTCGAGGGCGAGCTTGATTGATCGGTCGTGCGTGCCACCTTCCATGATCGCCGTCTCGAGATGCGGGTTGCGATCGGGCGCCGGGTTCACATCGAACATCGGCGACAGACGCCACCGTCCCGAACCGACGTACAGGAAGCCATGGTTCTTCAGATGATCATCCTTGTTCGAAACAAGGATAGTGAAGACCATCCGCCGATAGAGCTCCTCAAAATCGACTTGCGGATCCGGAGCTGACGTCCGCATGAAATCGACAATCTCCGTGTACGAACCGAGCTCTAAGCCTGTCTTCCCGAGCGCCGTTCGGGCGGAGATGTAGGGAATGCGGGCGCGGCCGCGTCGATCGAAACGCTGGACCAGCGCGACCGGAAATTTCGTGTCAGCGAGTTCCAGTCTGACCTCTGGAATGCGGATGCCGCACATCCTGGCAAGGTTCAGCGTCGCGACCTCGACCTGTTCGATCGGGTGCTGATCGTGGACGGAAGTGAACTTGGCAAGCCAGAGAACGTCGCCGTCACGAACGTTGGCTTTGGGCCGAGCCCCGCCCGAGCCGCCGGCTCCGGCAAGAGCTTGCATGTCCGCAGGGGAAATCTCCTTGCCTTGTTCGTAGGCGCGGGCAATCGCCGTGATCGCCTCTAGATCAAGAAGACGCGGTACCGCTTCGTTGGCCTTACCGGTAATGATCTTCCCATGTTCATCGATGAAACGCAGAGCACCTTGCCGGCATGTATCGTCGGACAGTGTGAGATATTCGAATTCAGAGAGGCCATTGCCATAGGCACGTTCAAGCAGTCTGCGCCCCCAGCTGTCGGGCGCAGCATCGGAGAAGACGCCAGCAAGCGCCTCGCGCGAATTGCCAGACTGCGCCGACGCATGAAACGGCCCGCCCTCAAAGGGCATGTTCGGCTGCAATGCGAAAGCACGCGGATCCTTCGCCCAGGCCGGGTCATAGGTGAAGATCGAAAATTGACGAGGCCCGGTCTGCGTGAAGCGTAGTTCACCGACTCGCGTTAAGCCTTCGCCAAGGGCTACTTGGGCGTAGTATTCAGTCATCAGAAGGCCACGCCGTTCGGATCAACATCGTCCGGTTCGTTTTTCCCGTCCTTGTCGCCCTGCCTCTCCTGCTTGCGCAGCCTTGCAGCGTACGATCGACCGCGCTGCGGCAACCGCTCCGACGTCAACGCCAAACCCAGATCGTCTTTCCGTATATCGACGAGATCGGCGAGATTCTCGATAAGCCCGAGAGAGACGAGCACGTCCGCGAGCGTGCCTACGGCGACTCCCGGATCGCCTTTTTCCAGGCGTGCGATGGTGCTAGGCGACGTACCCGCGCGCGCAGCCAAGTCGGCCACAGCCACACGACGGCGCAGGCGAGCCGATCGAAGGTCGTGACCAAGACGTTCAAGCGCGGCATTGGATTTGGGCGAACTCATAATATCACCATATGTGGCGACTAACACTTGTTTATATGCCATATATGACGAATTGGTTTACTTGACAACAGCCTGAGCAGCTCCATTTGGGTCCGGAAGCCGGACATTTCTTCGACGCTCGACGAGACATCGCGCAGCTCTAGCTCGGCCCTGATCACCGGCGTGACCTCGATCCTGACCTGCGCGGCGCCTCTCTGGACGGTCAGCTTGATGACAATCTTTCACCGGCGCTGACGACTTCCGTCACCCGTGCTGCCGGCAATCCTTTCCTGATGGCCGCCGCCATGCGCTCCATCGCCGCATCGATCGGGGCCAGAGATTTGGGGCGCGGAACCACCGGCAGATAGGTGTGGTCGATATCCACCGACAGGCGCGGCATGTCGCGGTGGAAAGGATTGATGGCGGCGCCGTCCTCGAGCGCAAAAGTAGGCTCCGCCGCGACGAATATTTGCTAAATGTAAGCTACTCAAAGACGCCTGGGTCCGTCGACGATCTTGTGTGTGATGAGACCAAACAAGCGGAGTAGGCCGGCAAGCAATATCTCGTCAGATTGTCAGACGTCGCAGCTACCATCTCAAAAGAAGCGATGGTGACCGACCGGACGAAACGTTTCGAAGGTCAAATTGTGGCCGGCCCGAGGTAACATCGTTCACGCTGATTGTTCGGCGAGGTTAGATCACGATCCTATATCAAGGTGACGTGACGGGCCAGATCGATTGGCTTGCCGTTCGGTATGATGCTATTCTTTCCTTTAGGCCGACCTGCGAAGCGGACGCGATGAGCCTCAGCATGTCGAAGCCGTCACCCGTTTCTCCGCGAACGCTGCGAGCACTCGCTGCAGCCATCCAAATCGATTGATGCGTCGAACTATCTAGCCGACAGGCGCGAGCGGTCTCGCTAGACACTGCCCTTTCGATGTCTTCGTAGCCAATTTGTTTCATAGCCAAGCCGGATTCCAGCGCGGATTGCGCATCGACCGTCGCCCCTCCCATGATCCATTCCGCGGCCGTCGCGGCGCCGACGATCTCGGCGAGCCTTGAGGTACCCAAGACAAGGCCGAAATTCGCTCCCGGAAAGACGAACGACGACCCCGGTAGGATCCAACGGATGGCACAGGCGCAGAACAGGTCGGCCCCGGCTCCGATCGCTCGCCCTCGGGCTATTGCCAACGTCGGGAAAGGTGCATTCTTGATCGCCTGGAGACAATATTCGATACGGACGAATCTTGCCAATAGCGTATCGTCTGTTTCCTCCTGGAGTCGCGACAGATCAAAGCCAGTGCAGAAGTTGCGCCCACTCGACTCGACGATCATAAGCCTGGCGCACGATCTTCGTGCCTCCTCTACCTCGCGCGTGAGGGCCGCGATCAAACCTGGGTTCAAGGCGTTGCCTACTTCCGGTCGGTTCAGGCGCAATCGCACGACACCGTCGGCGCGACCGACGAAAAGGTCTTCCGTCCCACTCACTGCGCTGGCGCCCAGAGGTTGGGAGTGAGAGCATTGGAATAACCCGAGACAAACTCTTGGGTCTCACCGAGATCTTTGAAGACATGACGTCGGATTCTCCCGATATTCCCACCGTAGCAGTGGATACTAATGGACACGCGGTCATCGAACGCATTTCGCACTTGATGAATGTCGCCAACCGCTTCCGACACGATTTCCACGTCGCCTGGCTCCAGTCGCTCGGAACCACCGATCGGGTCCATCCCATAGGCCGTCCGGCCGTACCTCTGGTTGATCTCGGATCCTCGCAACATGCCGATGACACCCCACACGGAATGGTCATGGACCGGCGTCTGCTGGCCCGGTCCCCAAACGAAGCTCACGACCGAAAAGCGATCAAGAGGGTCTCCATATAGCAGATGTTGCTGATAGAATTTGGGATCGGACAGCGCCATCGTCTCAGGCAACCAGTCATCCGTTGACACAAGCTCGCTCATCGCCTTCCTGACGCGCGAAACGACTATGACTTCGTCCTGAACGTTTTCGACACAGCGTGTCACCTCGGCCACAAATGCAAGCAGCTTTTGGCTCACCTCAGTCCTCCGACCTTGTTGAAACTCGGTTGAGGTCCGGCTGCCTGCGGCTGTAGGCGTCACGGAACTCCTTTGTATGTTCACCCAGCAGGGGCGGTCGGCTCCGGATTTCAAAGCTTTCGCCGCCGAACTTCAGGGGCGATGCGAAAGTCTGCGTCGTTCGTCCACCCGGCAACTGGAGTTCTTTGATCCATCCCATGTGGCGCGTCTGAGGATCTCCAAGGGCCGCGTCGTAGCTATTAATCCTTGCATGAGGCACACGAGCCTTCGCGAAGGCTCCGATCCAGTAATCGACCGGCTGGGTTTCGAATACGGCCTCCAGCAGCTCCTTGAGGGAGTGCTGGTTCGAAGCCCTGTCAGCGGTGGTAAGGAAACGCCCATCGGTGACGAGATAGTCGCGTCCGACGACACGACAGACCTCGCGCCACAGTCCGTCGTTGCCAGCCGCAATCGCGAAGAAGCCGTCCGCCGCTCGATAAGCCTGGTAGGGCGCATTACGCGGGTGGGCGGATCCCAATCTGCGGGGGAGCAGACCAGTCCCGAAAAATTCACTTGTCTGTAACGCGGCTATACCCAACGTGCAGCCAAACATCGGAACGTCTATGTGAGCGCCGTTGCCCCCCGCCCGAACCCGCACCAGAGCGGAGGTCACGGCAAAAGCGGCGTATAGACCCGACGCAAAATCCGAGATCGGAACTCCGCATTTGACCGGCGCTCCATCGCTTTCGCCCGTTACGCTCATCACGCCAGCAGCGGCCTGAATGGTGAGATCAAACCCACCTTCGTCGGCTCGAGGTCCGGTTTGACCATATGCGGATATCGAGCAGTAGATAAGATCCGGCCTCTCCGCGGCGAATTGCGGATAACCGAGCCCCAAGCGCTCCATCACGCCGGGACGATTGTTCTCGATCAGCACGTCGGCATCGAGCACAAGCCGCCGCGCAATGTCATTGTCCTCATCATTCTTGAGATCCAGGACGATCGATTTCTTGTTGCGATTGAGTGAGGCAAAGTTCTCGCTAAATCCTTCTGTCAACGGCGGCCATTGGCGTAAGCCATCTCCATTTGGCGGTTCGACCTTGATGACGCTCGCTCCCATATCCGAGAGCAGCATGGACGCGAAAGGCCCCGCTGCCGTCGAGCAGAATTCGACTACGCTAACCTGATCCAGGGGAAGTGGCTTCGACGACATATTTTTTTCCGGTCGCAGTCGTTCTGCGCTGAATGGATCACGTGAGGCCGGATGCGTGGTCTTCCGGCCGCACTCACGCGAAGCTCGAAGTGCGGAAAGCGTGGTTTGCCTTTGCTCCGAATCGCAGCAAACCGGTGAACCGGGACAGATGCCCTTCGCTCTCGATATTGTTGATGGCCTCGAAGAGCCTATCGGAGGATACCTTGTCCAATCTAGATTTGCAGCAATCGTCGAATTTTGCTTTGCGGTCGTCGAGGCTAAACGGGTATTTGAGGGTACCGACCGGAAGATCCCGCGACCGTTCCAGCGACCGGCCATTCTTCAACTTGACGGTAATGACATGAGGACGCATTAGGTCGACGTTCTTCTGCTCCTCCGCAGGATCGTAGCAACTGACGGTTGTCAGTCCGAAAAGTCGACGGTATTTTTCCTGCTTGACGGATTGCGGCGTGAAGTGACTGAGCTTCGGAGCACCGTCGACAAGAGCCACGGCCATGCAATATTGCATAGAGAATCTAGCCTCCATTTCGGAGACTGGATTTGTGTACATCAGATTTCGCGAGTTACCGTATCCAATTAGCGTGTTGATGCTTTCGACCTCGTCGGCCTCGAACTTCTCTTGCGCCCTTAGCTCGAAGAACGCGTCTAGAACCCGGTGCGTCGAGGCGCAACACGGATAGCGTTTGAACATGAGACCGCGAGACTCCGCCGTCATCGGCGCGCCCAGTTTCTCGATGTTTTTTCCCCAGCCAGCCGGTCCTTTGCCGCCGAACAATTCGAGAAAGCCCATCCCTCCTTCAAGCGCATTCAGCCGTCCCTCGACGCCGGCCGCGGCCAATTGGGCCGCCTCGATGGCGTGCTGAGCGGCAAGCCCGGCGTGCAGAGGCTTTGCCATGCTGCCAAACTGGACCTTGCACCCAGACGCCATACTCGTCCCGAGGCTGAGCGCATGCGCGAAGCGCCTGGCATCCAGCTTGAGAAGCCGCGCGCAGGCGCCGGCGGCTCCGATGCACCCGATCGTCGAAGTGGAGTGCCAACCAAAATCGTAGTGGCTACGCATCACACCGCTGCCGACCGCGAATTGGAGCTCTAGACCGACCAAATAGGCATCGATTAATTCGGCGCCCGAGGATCCCGCTTGCTCGCCAAGCGCCATGAGGGCCGAGACGAGAACCGAACTGGCGTGATTGACGCCCGGAAGGAACGTATCGTCATAGTCCAATGCATGGCCGGCCGTTCCATTTGCGAGCGCCGCCAGCTGCGGCAACACGGCCTTCTCCTCTCCGACGACCGTGCCAGGACCGGCACTATCGGAGGCGTACACCATCTTGCGGACGTTAGAGGCGCCGAGATCGTTGGATCCCGCTATGATGCAGGCAATTACGTCTTCAACAGCGTGCCGAGCGACGTCTCGCGCTGCCCTTGAATGTTCGAAGGGCGCTTCGGACCCCCACTTTGCAAGATGCTCGATGACCGTCATTGAATATTCTCCTCTCTCGGTGTCCAGTTGTCGATTTCCTCTATTGCGGTTTCCAAGCGCGGGCCTGCGCCCGGAGCTCAGCGGGATCGAAACCGCCACAATCGTTCTTGAACCGTTGGTCCGCGTACTTTGATATTTCCATCCGCTCCGGAAGGATTCCGTTCTCGTACAGCTTGTCGACGGTGTGCTGAACGGTCGGCAGTTCCTGGTAGCCGATGATGCCACCGGCTCCTCTGTGGTTCACGACGTCGAGCTTGGCTCTCAGGATGACCTCGCCTTCCCGGACCGCTTCATCAAGTGGTTTGTTCGATGGGAGCTGGCCAGGATAGACCTTAAAGTGATTGCGCACGGTCCCTTCGATGTTTCCTTCGGCGAAGAAGAACGATTCGTAGAGCGCACGGCACAGGCCTGCGACCACCTTCGGATGCTTTTCGATTTCACTGCGGGTGACAACCATACCGACCATACCAACGAGATCGTTCAGCGGGGACGGCACGTCTCTCATCTTCACGCCGAGGAGATTTCCGATCACCGCGTTCGGGCTATCGAACCCCGCGAAAGCCTGGATCTTGCCGCTTTTCAAAGCGTCCGCCGCTGGTGCTCCGAGACCGACCGGCAGGAAGGTCACGTCCTTGTCGGGATCGAGGCCGGCTTCCTTGAGGATAGCCTTGCCATACGGATAGGCCGCCGTGCCAAAACTACCGACTCCAATAACTTTACCTTTCAGGTCTAAGGGACCCTTCACCGGACTATCGGGGGGCACAATCACCCGGAGAGAATTGCCGGGGTCGAACGAGACGATAACAAGGTTCGGGTCTTGACGGGCGAGCGGCAAGAAGGACGCTAACGCCACCAAAGTATAGAATGCATTGCCGTTGCTTACGGCCTGCACCGCAGCCGTCGCGCCAGCGGTAGGTTGAAACTTGACCGTCACCCCCGCGTACTTCTCCGGCAACTTCAAGGTGGGCTGGAGCGATGAGTAAGGCGCGGACCCGATGCTCAATGCTGTATCCGAGGATGCGAAGGTCACTTCCTTCAGACTCTCGGCTTGCGTCGCACCACAGACGAAGACGGACAGATTGGCTGCAACCGCCAAACAACCTACTAAACGCAAGGACTTCCTCCATTCAATCGTGCCGAAAGGCATTGCGTGCCCATACCTGCAATCAGCCCCACGCCATTGACTGAAGAGCTCGGGTCACCGTCCTGACGATGCTTCTAAGGCTTATGCCGATTGCGGCCGTGAGAGCGAGGACCGCATAAACGGCCGCTATGTCGCCCGTGAACGACTTTTGTTGAATGACCTGCCCCAGACCTGCGGCTCCGCCGACCAGTTCGGCAGCGATTGCTCCGAGCAAAGCCAGCACGATGGCCACATCGAGAGAAGGCACGATGAAAGCCATCGCGAAGGGCAGCCTCAATTTGCGAAGTTCTTGTAGCCGCGTCGCCTTCATCGATCGCAGCAGATCGATCATGTCCGAGTTCACTTCAGTGAATCCGGCAAGTGTAGCGGTGAATACCGGAAAGAAGGCGAGTAGAGCCGAAATGATGACCTTCGGTCCTATGCCGTATCCGAACCAGGCTATCAGCAAGGGAGCGATAGCGATCTTCGGGAACGTCTGAACAGCAATGACGTAGGGATAGCCGGCACGCCGCAGGAGCCCCGAATATGCGAACGTCGCCCCCAGAGTGATGGCGACGACCGTTCCAAACAGGAAGCCAAGTACGGTTTCGTTGAATGTCACGAGGATGTCGTTCAGGAAGCGTCCGCCGACCACGCCTTCGTAGAGCGCGCCCGCTACCAGAGCTGGGCTCGGGAGGATCAGAGCGGACACAAGTCGATATTGGGACGAGAGTTGCCAGATAGCGAGAAGCAGCAGCGCAATGCCGAGCGCTAGCAGTGCTGCTCCGAATTTTCGGCCCCCCTCTAGGATCGAGGGGACTGAGCCGATCTCGGATTCGCTTCTCACGGCCTGGCTGGACACTTGCATTCTCCGTTTACAACATCGAACGATAGGTCCCGAGTCACAAATGAAGCCTATCGAAGGCATCCCGGGCTCTCGCCACCTCCCGGAAAAATTCTTGCTTCTTCCGGAGTGAGGCGTCCCTCACAGCGGGAAAGCCCTGCGCTTCGATGATGCTGTCTAAGCGCCCGGGTCTTGGGGCCATCACTCCGATGCGATCAGACAGAAAGACCGCTTCGGATATGTTGTGCGTGACGAAGATGATGGTCTTTTGCGCGCTCTTTTGCAGACCCATCAGTTCATCGTTCAGGCGCTCACGCGTGAATTCGTCGAGCGCGCTGAAGGGCTCGTCCATGGCCAGGATTTCGGGATCTGTGATCAACGCCCGAGCTATCGCCGCTCGTTGTTGCATGCCGCCGGATAACTCGTCTGGCGAGCGATTTTTGAAAGCGGCAATTCCCATCATCTCAAGCAGGCGATCGGCCCGCGATCTCGCCTCTTGCATCGAGCATGATTTCGTCACCTCGACGGGAAGGAGAAGATTCTGAAGAACCGTTCGCCAGGGTAGAAGCGTGGACTTCTGGAAGACCATACCGATCCGTGAATCCGGTCCGGTCACTTGCGTGCCATTTATGAAAACGCCACCTGTCGTGGGGGTGGTGAGGCCGGCGATGATGCGGAGCAAGGTTGTCTTGCCGCATCCCGACGGTCCGATGAAGCTGAAGAACTCGCCCTTCCGGATCGTGAGGGAAAGCGGCTTGAGCGCCACGGTCTGTTCCGAAGCGCCGAGCGCGAAGATCTTCGATACATCGCGAACGTCGATGCCGGTAGCCGACGGCGCGGCGTCTTCGCTGCGTGCCGTCGGCACTTCGCGCCTCTTCGACTCAGCCGCCCGCACGAGCTGCATCCGCCAAAGCAGCCTTGAAACGGACGCGGCACACGGCCGGATCCAGAGTTCGCTTAAACTTCGGCGGATCGGTGGGCTTGACCCGCATCAAGATGAAGACGGCATCTTCAGATTCCCGCAGCAACTTGCTGCCTTTCGGTAGCTCGGCTGCTGTACCGATAGTCAGGGTGCGCCTGATGCCGGACCCGACGGCGATCTTCTCAAGGTCTACGCCCAAACTCGTATGGCTGCGCTGGTAGCCGGTTTCGCCGTAGTGACCGTTGTCGACACAAACGATTCTCAAGTTGGGAGGATTGCGGACGCCGATGGTGGCCAGGGACCCGACGTTCATCAGCAACTCTCCGTCACCGCAAAAGGCGATGACGGTACGATCGGGACGAGCGAGAGCGAGACCCAACCCCATCATCGTCGCCGCCCCCATGGCCCCTCCGAGACCATAGGCGGACGGACCATCGTTCACCAGCGAAGTCACATCGCGCGCGGTGCCAGCCAAGCCCGCGATGAACAGGAACTCCTTGTGACCTCCCACTAACGCTGGAACGGCCTCACGTCGATCAAGGACGTAGCGCTCGTCGAACTCCGGATTGCCAACATTTGCTTTCATGATCATGCCCCCTAGAACGCCTTCGCGCCGATGAGTTTTTGAGTGAGGAGGACCGCAACTGCCTCGCCGCCTTGGAAGGCCATCGTGATGGCAGCCGAGACGACAGGCACGACGTCCTCAGGCCGGTCTACACGCAGACATCGAACCGACATCGCTTCCAGGACCGGCTCGACGGCCCTCCCCATCGGCATCTGCCAGGGATTACCCTCGCCGAAATCTCCGCGCATACTCAGGAGCGTCAAGAAAGGGAAGCGTCCGCCCGCTATCAGGGAGAGAAGGTTGACGCAATTACCCGCGCCGCTGCTCTGCATAAGCAGCACGCCACGGGCGCCGCCCAACTCGGCACCCGCCATCATCGCGACACCTTCTTCTTCGGTTGTAAGCGCGATCGACTCGACCTCGGCATCTGCGAGCGACTCGTTGATGAGAACGGTGTGGCCGGCATCCGGGACGTAGGCAAACTGCGTGAAGTTGTTTCGTCGGAGCAGGTCGTACAACTCATATTGCCAGCCCGCCCGGGCGGCTTCCTTCGCCTTAACGCGGCTCTCTGCGTGCACAGCTGCTGACAATGAACGATCCTCCTTGTATCTCCGACCAACCCGGCAACCGGGACGACGTCGTAGTGATTGCTACGATCAGTGAGCCGGAGACGTCAAGGCGAGATCGACAGCCGGTCGCTTCCCGCGCTGCACCAAACCACGGCCGTCGCGACAAATTTACTCGAAGTCCCCGAAGCTTACGCGCAGGACAAGCCTCCTCTTTCATTTTGATCATACTTCCATAACAGCTGCTGTCGTTGCCCATGCTGCTACCTCGATCTATTGAGCTGCTTGTTGCGAACGCTCAAACGGAGGAGATGGAATGCAGCACTTCGAGATGGTGATCGGAGGAAAAAAGCGCGCGTCAAAGAGCCAACGGCGATTGGAAACACAGAACCCTTTTACATCAGAGACCTGGGCGACTGTCCCGCAAGCCGATGCTTCCGACGTGAACGACGCAGTCGACTCCGCACACAGGTCATTCGTCGAAGGACCTTGGCCTCGGCTGACCGGAAAGCAGCGAGGGGTTATTCTTCACCGGGTTGGAGATCTCGTGCTGAAGAACATCGAGAGCCTGGCGCGATGGGAGATCCGCGACAACGGAAAGACTATTTCCGAAATGCGGACCCAAATGCAGACGATGGCGCAGTGGTATCACTACTACGCCGGCCTTGCCGACAAGGTCCACAGCTCCGTTATCCCCGTCGATCCGGAGAATTATTTCAACTACACACGATACGAGCCGATCGGCGTCGTCGCCGCGATCACTCCGTGGAATTCGCCGTTGAGACTTCTTTCCTGGAAGATTGCCCCGGCCCTCGCCGCCGGCAACACGGTGGTCGTCAAGCCATCAGAATTCACATCCACATCGACACTGTTGTTCGTGGATCTGCTCGAAGAGGCTGGAGTGCCGCCCGGCGTCGTGAATGTTCTTACCGGCTACGGCTCCGAGATCGGACCCGCGCTGGTCCAGCACCCACTAGTCGCCAAGATCTCCTTCACTGGTGGTGTCGACGCCGGTCGCAAAGTCTACGAGCTCGCCGCTCGCCACCTCAAACCGGTAGCCCTGGAACTGGGCGGGAAATCGCCTAACATCATTTTCGAGGACGCCGATCTGGATGCTGCGGCAGCCGGTGCCGTCGGAGGTATTTTCTCCTCGACCGGGCAAACATGTGTCGCGGGCTCCCGCCTACTCGTTCAAGAGACGGTGCTTGAACAGATCCTTGAAAAGCTGGTCCGGCGTGGAAGCGGCATGCGGCTGGGCGACCCGTTGGATCCAGCGACCGACATCGGCCCTGTCGCGACGGAACAGCAATTCCGCAAGATACTTTCGATGATTGACACAGCCAGCTCGGAGGGCGCGCGGCTAGTGCTTGGCGGCAAGCGATCCCACGCCCCGGAATGCGGCAAGGGATGGTTCGTCGAACCGACGATCTATGCCGATGTGAAGAACACGATGACGATTTCCCAGCAGGAAGTCTTTGGTCCCGTTCTTTCTGTTATCGCGTTCAAGGATGAAGAGGATGCGATCCGCACGGCTAATGCGACCAACTTCGGCTTAGCCGGGGGATTCTGGACCAAGGACGTAAGTCGCGCTCACCGCGTCGCAGCCCGACTCCAGGCCGGAACGGTCTGGATCAACATGTATCGGAAGACTGATCCTGCCGTTCCCTTTGGTGGTTACAAGACATCCGGCTTGGGGCGTGAAAGTGGGATCGACGCGATGAAGGATTTCCTTCAGACGAAGAGCGTGTGGCTCCGATTGCAGTAGACATCCCGCTGCTATTTCGGGCCTGCGTGCTTGCACGCCCGCAAGTTCTCACGTGATCGCCGGCGCTGCGAGACAGCCGCGCGTCCTCCATCCGCTCGCGGGCGCTTAGTCGATTGCTCCCGGGCCGTCGCTTATTGATAAATCGGAGCCAAAATGAGCATCTATAGTGGGCCCGTCTTCGAGATGGCTTCACGACAGTTCACCGTGATTGCCGATCATCTGGCAATTCCCATCGACGAACGCAGCCGCTTGCTTCTTCCCAAGCGCGCCATCTCGGTTTCTTGCCCCATCCATTGTGATGACGGGTCGATCTCCGTATTCGAGGGCTATCGAGTCCAGCATCACCTTACACTCGGGCCGACCAAGGGAGGAACGCGCTTTGCCGCTAGTGTTGATATCGGCGAAGTCGCCGCCCTCGCGATTTGGATGAGCTGGAAATGCGCACTGGTCGGACTACCCTATGGCGGCGCGAAGGGCGGTATTCGTGTCGATCCAGCGAAGATTTCCCACCGAGAGCTTGAGGCGCTCTCGCGCCGCTATATGCAGGAGATGATTCCGTTCGTGGGTCCGCACGTCGACGTCATGGCTCCCGATATGGGCACCAACGAGCAAGTGATGGCGTGGTTCATGGACACGTATTCCATGTACCAGGGGCGTACCGTAACGGAGATCGTAACCGGCAAGCCTGTTGGCGCGGGAGGCACCTTAGGGCGTCGGGAGGCGACAGGACGCGGCGTCGCCCATCTGGCCAAACGAGTTTTGAAGGATCTGTCGATCGACTGGTCGACGGCGACCGCGGTGGTTCAAGGCTTCGGCAACGTCGGCTCGTACGCGGCACTGGAGTTGAGCAGGAGCGGCGTCAAGATAGTAGGTGTCGGCGACCACACGGGCGCATTTTACGACCGTGCAGGCCTCAACGTCACACAGTTGATCCGTCATGCGGCGAGGCACGGAAGTCTGTCTGATTATCACGAAGCGCCCCGTCTCGATCCAGCCGAGCTCCTGCAGCTTCCTTGCGACGTCCTTGTGCCAGCAGCCATGGAGCGGGTGATCGATGATCGCGTGGCGCGGGATCTGCGATGTCGCGTGCTTGCTGAGGGCGCCAACGGCCCGACCACTCCGGAGGCTGATCTGGTCCTAGAGAGGCGCCGCAACGAGATATTCCTCATACCGGATATTCTCTGTAACTCGGGCGGCGTGATCGTGAGTTATTTCGAGTGGCTTCAAGACCTCCAGCAATTGTTCTGGGAAGAAGAAGAGGTTATGCGGAGGGAATATCAGATCCTCGATCGCGCATTCAACGATATGGTTACCCGCGCCGCTCGTGACAACGTCTCTCATCGAACCGCCGCCATGGCCATAGGTGTCGAACGAGTGCGGGCAGCGAAAACGACCCGAGGGCTTTTCCCATAATAAGCTCACCATTCTTCGCTAACGGCGAGCGGCACTCTGCCCATCCTCATCTCACGAAAATGCCGAGACCTTTGAAGGCCTCGGCGAGTCAGGGAGGAAACGCCTCATGCGAGGCCGAGATCTAAAGCGCACGCGGCGAACTCTTTGTAAACTCGTTTCTGCCGAAAGCCGCCCTCGCGGTGGGCGAACACTGGCTGATTATGTCCGCAGGGGGCCGGCATCTCCGCCGATTTCGGCGAATCGAGACCTAGTAGACCTCGCTATGTCCGCTATTAGTCTCTGCACCAGATCTGATACGGGACGATCGACCGGGAGGCAGACCACAAGATTGCGTTGGGCCCAGTTATCCGACAACTCGACAGCCCGCGCTCCTGCGTCCTTCACCGAAGAAGAGATGACGCTTACTGGGACGACGGCAACGCCGGCGCCCGCAGCCACCATGCGGCAAACACTTTCAAACCCTCGCAAACGTATGCGGATGACCAGCTCTCGACCGAGCCTTCGCGCATGATCGGCGAGATATGTCTGAATGGATGCCTGCTCATCTAGGCCGATGAAGTGCTCGTTCAACACCTCGGCGAACCCTATTGAGGTGTAGTCGGCGAGCCAATGCCCCGGAGGAACCAGTACGACAAGGCGGTCCACTCCGAATGGCTCCGTTCGCAGCCCTTCAAACTGCGCATTCTCGGCGGCAATTCCGAGGTCTGCTTCACCCGCTCTTACCGCCACCGCGATGAGATCCGACGTCTGCTCCTGGAGATCGACCGTCACGTCGGGATGCCGGGCGAGATAGCTCGCCAAGACATCCGGAAGGAAGCTTGCGATGGCATTCGAATTGGCCCGCATCCGTATCAGGCCCCGTTCGCGCTTTCTCCACGATCGGACCGCCCCGCTCAGCCGCTCTGCCTGCATAAGTATGCTGCGGGCGTGCCCGGCGAACTCCAGTCCCGCTGAGGTCGGTCGTGTCCCTTTGACCGTACGCTCGAACAACTGCAGGCCAGCCCGCTCCTCTAGCGATTTCATGCGTTCGGACAGCGCAGAAACAGAGAGGTTGGCATGTCTGGCTGCCGCGGCAAGCCCACCTCTGTCCACGACGAGCACAAGCAGCCGCAGATCCACCAGATCGAAATGCATGCCTTTCTCCAACTCCGAATGCTGTTGCTGGATAATACGACTGTTGGTCCACCAGCGATATCCAATAGGTTCGACCAGAACGAGAGGTCTAGATGGTTGACGGACACGACTACCAGGAATGGATCGGGCGCACAGTAACCCAGGAAGACATGGTGACAGCCAGTCCGATTGAGCGTCTGGATGCGACCCTCGAAACCGACCACCAGCTCTATTCAACGGGGGTTGCGCTGCCTCCGCTGGCCCACTGGTTGTATTTTCTACCTAACGAACGGCAATCGACATTAGGGCCTGACGGGCATCCCAAGCGCGGGGGCTTTCTTCCTCCCATCCATGACCTTCCCCGGCGGATGTGGGCGGGCAGCAGGCTCACCTTTAAGAGCCCGCTGCGCGTGGGCATGCATGTCAAGCGGACATCGACGATCGAAAGCGTGACGTCCAAACAAGGTACGACCGGCCCTCTGGTGTTCGTCACGGTAGGGCACGCCGTCCACGACGAGAACGGCCATCTACTTCTGACGGACCATCACGACATTGTCTATCGAGATGTCACAGCGCCCGCCGACAGAGCGAGATCAACTGCACCGAAAGGACCATGGCATCGCAGCATCGTGCCGGATACCGTCATGCTGTTTCGCTATTCGGCTCTCACGTTCAACGGCCATCGTATTCACTATGACCGAACGTACGTCTTTGCGGTGGAAGGTTATCCAGGCCTGATCGTCCATGGTCCGCTCATTGCTACTCTCCTGATCGATCTCGTTAGGCGCAGTCTCCCTTCCTCAGTGGTGGTGAAGGCATATTCCTTCCGCGCGGTGTCGCCGCTTTTCGACGGCAGCGAACTTCATCTGAATGGCAGTCCGCCGGACGAAACCGGAAAAATCCTGCTGTGGGCCACGAACGATCGGGACGAGCTTATCATGAAGGCGGAAGCTACAATCTAAGGTCGGAGGTGTCGTGACGCGGCCACTGGACGGGGTATTGGTCATCGCAATCGAGCAGGCAATCGCGGCTCCCTATTGCACGCGTCAGCTTGCCGACCTCGGCGCCCGAGTCATAAAGATCGAACGGCCCGATGGTGGCGACTTTGCTCGGGCCTATGATACGCGTGCGCGTGGTCTTGCCAGTCATTTCGTCTGGACCAATCGGTCGAAAGAGAGCGTCACCTTCGACCTGAAACGGCCGGGAGCGTTGGAAGCCGTGCAACGGCTCATCGCGCACGCAGACGTGTTTGTGCAAAATCTTGCTCCAGGGGCAGCTGCCCGCCTAGGGCTCGCCGATGGCGTGCTGCGCTCCACATACAAGCAGCTGATTACTTGCAACATATCTGGATACGGTCCGAATGGGCCGTGGGAGAAGCGCAAAGCATACGATCTACTGATTCAGGCGGAGGCCGGCTTTTTGTCAACGACCGGCACGCCGGACGCCGTTGCAAAGGCCGGCATCTCGATTGCTGACATCGCTGCGGGCACAATGGCTTTTCAGGGCATTTTGGCCTGCTTGCTGCGTCGAGCCAAAAGCGGACAGGGCGATCATGTCGAAGTCTCGATGCTGGAGGCCATGGTGGAATGGATGGGATATCCGCTTTACTATGCGATGGACGGAGCACAACCTCCGGCTCGGGCGGGAGCTGGCCATGCCACGATCTTCCCATATGGGCCCTACGAAACTGCTGATGGCATGGTACTTTTCGGACTTCAAAATGATCGCGAGTGGGCCGCGTTCACGACGATCGTCTTACAACGGCCCGAGTGGGCCAGCGAAGCACGCTTTAAGGGCAATGCGGGCCGGATGAAAGAGCGAGCTGAGATCGATGCCGTCATCTGTGACACGTTCCGCAAGCTGCCGTCGAACGAAGCCATCTCGCGCCTCGAGACCGCCGGGATCGGTACGGCTCGCGTGAATGACATGTCCGCCGTGTGGGATCATCCGCAACTGCGCAGCCGCAAGCGCTGGGCTTATATCGAAACCCCGGCGGGCCCGATGCCATCTTTGCGACCAATTAGCGGTGAGTCCTGGCAGCCGCGTATGGACCCGGTGCCGTCCCTCGGACAACATACCGAGGCCGTCTTGAAGGAATTCGGTCTGACCGAGTTCCGCGAGAGCTGATATCTTCCTGGGACCCGAGCCCGAAGTCATCGACTCGATCGGACGCGATCTCGCACTGCACGAATTCGCCCAAGGCTGCCCGCCTTTGATGCGTGCTCGATTGCACATTAGGTTCGACGGGCCGTCGCCTATCACGCTCACCGTCGATCGGACGAGGCGCGCCGTCGAAGGATGTCTTCCAAGGAGTGGATGCTAAGGCGCGCGTCCCGAAAGGACGCGTCCTTCAATACCACCGAGTGAAGCTCGGTGTTCAACCGGATACCCTCTGCGCGCAGGTCTGCCAAGGCCGAAAGCATGCGCTCGATACACTCCGAACGATCCTCGCCCCTAGCGATCACCTTGGCTATCAAGGAGTCGTAGTGTGAAGGGACTTCCGAACCTGCCACGATATGGGTATCGACCCGAATTCCCGGTCCGCCCGGAGCCAGCCAGCTCTCAACACGACCAGGAGAAGGAATGCCGTCGAAAGGATGTTCCGCATTGATCCGGCACTCAATAGCATGGCCTCTGCAGGTGACCTCGGATTGACGAAGTCCGAGCGGCTCGCCCAATGCCACCCGAATCTGCTCGCGCACGATATCGATGCCGCTGGTTTCCTCGGTTATTGGATGTTCGACCTGTATGCGCGTATTCATCTCGATGAAAGCGAATATCCCGTCCTGGTAGAGAAATTCGAAGGTGCCTACGCCGCGATAGCCGATCGCCCGGCAAGCGGCTACACAGCGCTCCCCAAGTTCGGCGATATTGGCCTCAGGCACGCCTGGCGGCGGCGCCTCTTCAATTAATTTCTGGTGGCGGCGCTGCATCGAGCAGTCGCGGGCGCCGAGCCATACTCCCTCGCCTCCCCCATCGCAGATGACCTGGATCTCGACGTGCCTCGGGTGCTCCAAAAATTTCTCCAGGTAGATCGTCGGATTGGCAAATGCCCGCCTCGCCTCCTCCCGCGTGGCTCCGATCGCTTGGTGGAGACTTGCGCTGTCTCGTACGATCCGCATGCCGCGACCGCCGCCGCCGCCCGCCGCCTTAATGATAAGAGGGTACCCAACCTCGGTCGCACACGCTTGGCAGAGCTGCGGATCATCGGGAAGCGCGCCATGACTTCCCGCAACGCAAGGCACGCCGAGCTCGCGCATTTTCGCCTTCGCGGCGATCTTATCCCCCATTAGCCGGACAACATCGGAGGTCGGACCAATGAAGATGAGCCCAGCGCCTTCGACCGCTTCCGCGAAGTCTCCGTTCTCCGACAAGAACCCGTATCCGGGGTGAATTGCGTCGGCACCAACGGCGGCTGCTGCGAGCATCACCGCCCCAATATCCAGATAGCTCGTATCTGCCGCCGCGCCGCCGATGCAGACCGCTCGATCGGCAAGAGCAAGGTAAGCCGCCCCTCGATCTGCCTCGGAGCAGACAGCGATTGTTCGCAGCCCCAGCGTCCGACACGCGCGAATGATCCGGAGCGCTATCTCGCCTCGATTAGCGATCAATATGGACCGCACCGACATTACGCCGCAAGCTCCGTTAGCGGAACGATACGTCCTCCGCCGTCTTCGACCACCGTCCTTACGGCTCTCGCGATTTCCACAGCGCCCGGAGTATCGCTATGGACCAGGACACATTTTGCGTCGACCTTGATCCGCTTTCCCGACACGGACGTGATAGTCCCGTCATCGAGGAACTGGCTCATTCTCCTCGCAACCTCGGTCAGATCGGTGATAAGTGCGCCCGGATGTCGCCGATTAACCAAGCGAGCCTCGTCGTCGTATGCCCGGTCAGCAAAGATCTTGCCTACCACCCGCAATCCGAGCGACTTCGCGAATGTGCCTGCGTGACTCTTGACCGAAGCCGCGATGATCAGATCCCTGTCGAACGCCGCGAACACTTCGAGAATCTTCTCGATATATTCCTTGTTTTCCTGTGCCATCTGGCCCAGGGCGCCATGGGTCCCCGCGTGGGTAACCTTGTAGCCATTGACCTTCGCGATAGCAGAAAGCGCACCCAGTTGATAAAGCGCATGCTTCTGCATGTCACGCGGATCGATCTTCATCGGGATACGCCCGAAACCGAGTATGTCCGGCAGCCCGACATGTGCGCCGAGAGCTACGCCGTTCTCTTTCGCTGCCTCGACCATGCGCGTCATGATGACCGCATCGCCCGCGTGAAAGCCGCAAGCGACGTTCGCTGATGAGACCAGCTTCATCAGCGCCTCGTCGTCTCCCATCCTCCAACGGCCAAGGCCTTCGCCAAGATCAGAATTGAGATCAATCTCCATGGGTGCTCCTTTCGGCAGGACCTTCGTTTCAGCCCGATGCCATTATGCGGTATAGCGTCGTTCCGTATTCGACGTCGCTCTCACTGCGGCAGACCTGCTCGATCACACGACCGGCGACGGGCGCGATCACCGGCCTGAAGATTGGTCCGATAGCGATCACCCCGAGCAAGTCACCTTCTTGAACGTGATCTCCTACGGTCGTCGCCTCTCCCAACGGGTGTCTATTCGAGAACCTACCCACAGCAGGAGCCCGAACGAACGTGGCTGCGTCGGTCCGCTCGACGCCAGCCAGCTCTAGCGCTCTCGTCCCCACCATTTTGCGGTTGTGCCGGCCCAGAGAGAGGCGGATCGAACTCTCTCCGCGTTGCGCCTCCAACTCTTTCACGCCTGCCCGTTTCATTTGGGCGATCAACTCCGCTAATTCCCAAGACTCGATGCTCATGGGAGCTTCGCTCGCGGGGAACACCTACAAAACTTTGCCAACCGTCGGATCTCCTCGATGTAGCTGCGCGTCACCCTCTCGACATCGCGAGCTTCGGCGAAGCTGCACCGAACGAAGTGAAGACACTGGCCTGGCCTTGCTTGCCCAATCCGCCAAAGATCGGGCTCGATGACGACACCAATCTTCGGGTAACCGCCCGCAGAGTTACCGTCCGCCAGTTGTATCACCGGATCACCGGAAGGCGGCACCTGAATGACGCCAGGTACGATCGGGTGCGACCTCATTTCCACGTCATGCGTCCGGCACAGTGTCGCGCCCGTAAGATGATAGCCCATCCGGCTGCTTTTCGTGGAAATCGTCCAAGGTGTGGTCCAAAAGGCGGTTTTGGAGGATTCGTCGAACAGGTCGTACTCCGATGCCGTAATGACGCGGAGGATGACTCCCCCCGGGCTGCTGCCCGCCCACGTCGCCGACGGCAGCTCAGACAAGGCTGGACTGGCGCCATATCCTCCTAAATCCCGCAGAGTGACCGGAGCGGCGTGCCCTACCTCCAATTGGTCTCCGGCCTTAAGCGAGCGCCCTTCAAAGCCGCCGAAGCCATCGCGCAGCTGCGTACTGCGAGATCCGAGTATTACGGGAACTTCGACGCCACCGGCGATCGCCAAATACGTCCGCAAACCGTCCACCGGCTCGGACACCACAAGCTTTTGGCCGCCGCGAGCCGGCGTCACCCACCAAGGAAGTACCGCCACGCCATCGAGCTTTGCACGAGCTGTCGCGCCTGTAAGCACAAAAAGAGTGTCAGAATGAAACTTCACCGCGAACGGATACAATTGCAGTTCGATGGCGGCCGCGTTCTCCTCGTTTCCCAAAAGCGCATTGGCCGCCGCCAAGGCCACGTGATCCATCGCCCCGGATCGTCCAATCCCAAATCCTCGAAAGCCGACACGGCCGTCATCCTGCACGGAGTTGAGCGGCGGAGTCTGAACAACCTCAATCATCTCTCTATGCGCTCCACGCGGAAGCGAATTCGATCACCGACATCGAGAAGATTTGGCGGATTGCGACTTAGATCAAACGGCACCGGCGCCTCCGGTACGTGCCCGATGACGTACCAGCCGGTCGGAAACGTCGGTGGCCCACCGGCGCCGCGAGGATTTCCAAGATTTGATTGCCCGCCCCCGATCGTCACATTTCCCCCAAACGGACGCACCACGGGCACCTTTCTTCGAGGTGTGAAGAGACGTGGGTCTAAACCGAAGAGATAGCCGAATCCCGGCGTCGTGGAGGGCGCGAACACGACATATTCCGGAGTGGAATGCAGCTTTACGACGGTCTCCGGATCGATACCGTGATGAGCAGCCAGTTCACCAAGGTCCATGCCGCGATCGCCTCCATAAACGACACCAACCTCAAGAAGCTTCCCTTGTGGACCGCCCGGTTCAACTTTCCTCCAGCTCTCCAGAAGTCTCGATGCAAGTGCTTCCGGATCGGCCTTCGAAGAGTCGAACAGGACGAGAAGATTATTCATACCGACTTGAGTATCGACAACCACGTCCCATTGACCGACCTGCTTGCTAAGAGTCCAGATACGCTCCTGTGTGGGTAGACACATCGGCCCCTCCGCATCGAACAAGAGCGCCGCACTTCCGCACAAGCTCACCTGCGGGTTTGCAAACTCTATCGGCCTGGAAGGCTTCATGTCGCTTCGCCATCGCTACTGGTATTGCTATTGCACTTCACCTTGAACAATGGCCGTTCGGCCTGCACTTCCACTCCGTTTTCCACCAATATTTGCTCGATTACACCGGCTGTCGGAGCGAGCAGTGGAGTGAAGAGCTTCATCGCTTCGATGATGCCGACCTGCTGACCTGTGGAGATCCGGCTTCCAACTACTACGAAAGGTTCGGCACCCGGCGCGGGCGCGCGATGGAAAATGCCCTGCATTGAAGCGCAGACGAACGACGTCGTTTCGTCGACGGCTTCGTTCGACACGGTCGCATCAACTGGCGGATCGGAAGGCGCCGCCCCATGCATTTCCTGCCTACCCTGTGCGGCCGCAAACATCGTGATCTTTACGCGCAAGTCTCCGTCGGATGCTTCCAGCTCCTCGACCCCTGATCCATGCATCAAGCCAATGAGCTTTGAGATCATCTTGAAGTCTTCGCTTTTCATGGCTCCTTTTCGTCTCCAAGACTCATCTTCTTGCGTCGCAAACGTCGAAGCCATTCAGCCATCGATCCTCGATGGAGCTGCGTGCCAGCCATATGCTGGGCAACACTAAAAACAGTTCGCCAAAACAACGCCAATAACAAAAGTACCTACTTTCATGCATATGATGCATATAGCCCCGGCTGACGGCAGCTTCTTTTTTCCGCCGTCAAGCACCTCCTGTCGGAAGAGACCGGACGCCTTCTACACAGCAGCCGTTGCTATCGCCGGCCTGGCCCTCCCTCGGCCTCAGCAAACGCCTCCAAGCCAACCAACCTCTGCACAGCGATCAGTACAAAGACGGTTGCTCCGATCAACATCGTCGAAATTGCCGATATAATCGGACTTGCGTCCTCCTGTATCGCGGCAAAAATCTTGACTGGCAGAGTTGTGGCGTCGGGTCCGATTAGGAAGAGCGTCACGGTCGACTCGTCGAACGAAATGATAAAACTGAAGATGAGTGCCGTGACAATGCCCGGCCGCATCAGTGGAAGAATAACCTTGAAGAACATCACGACGGGCGTCGCGCCCAGATTCATCGCCGCCTCCTCGACATCCTTCTCAAGGCTCCGCATGTTGTTCAGGATCGGTCGATAAGCGAAGGGTAACGCTAGGATTGTATGGGCCAGCACAATGCCGCTATACGTTCCATTCCAGCCGAGCGATCCGATCACGGTCAGCATCACGACACCCATTGCGGCGTGCGGCAATACCAGCGGCACCAAAATCATGAACTCGAATGATGCGCGGCCCCAAAAATGGCGGCGCGCGGTCACCAATGCGGTTGTCAGCGCTAGGGCAGTGCTCGCCACCGCGACAACAAAAGCAATGACGACGCTGTCGGCCGCCGTTAAAATCCACTCGTCGCTACTGAAGAATTGACTGTACCACTTCAGTGAAGGCTGGCTGAGCGGAACTTCGATGAATCCCGACTCGAAGAATGAGGACAGCACCACGACCACAATCGGTGCGAGCAAAAAGGCGAGCACTAGGACGGCGACTATGCGGCAAGCGACTTTCATCCTACCTCCCTAAGAGGCCGCACTTTTCTTCGCACGAGCCTCGAGTAGCTGCAGAGGCAGCACGACCGCCAGGGCAGCGACGCAAAGAATCATCGCTAGCGCCGCGGCCTTCGGAAAATTGAAGAGTTGAAAGACATCTTGATAAATTTGCGCACCAAGCATCTTGTCACGCATGCTGCCGAGCAACAGAGGAGTGACCACCGATCCCATTGACATCAGAAACACGATGATGCTGCCCGTCACGATCCCAGGAAAGCTCAACGGCAACAGTACCCTGCGGAACGTTTCAAACGGTCCCGCGCCGAGACTGGCTGCCGCCTCCTCCAGTGATTTGTCCAGCCGGATCAGAACTGTCACTATCGCAAGGATCATGAAGGGTGAGAATACATGAACCAGCCCGATCACGATGGCGGTCGGACTGAACAGGATTTCTAATGGACCCGCGATCAGGCCTGATGACATCAACGCCTGGCTAATGACCCCTTTCTTGCCCAGGATCACTATCCAGCCGTACGTTCGCACGACGACGCTTACCAACCAGGGCATCATCAGAATGATGAGAAAGATGTCGCGCCTTCCCGGATATCGCGCGATCCAGTAGGCAGTGGGATAGCTTATCAGGAGCGAAATCGAGGTCGTGAGACCGGCCAACCAAATCGTTCGATAAAGAGTCTCAATGTAATCTTTACGCGCCAAGACTGCCTGGTATTGCGCGAAGCTCAATTCGTTGTTCGACGTGAACGAGCCGACCACGAGTGAGATGACACCGATCGCCAGAAGCATCAACGGTACGCTAGTTGGAACGAGAAGAAGAAATTGGGAGTCGACTTTTACCGGCCGCGCCTTGAACAACATTCCGCTGCCGCTGTGCCGCCGGGTCGTCCTCTCAGTTCCGACATCCGTCATTGACCCGCCGCTTTCCAATTTATTGCTTACTTGACCTGAGAGTAGATTTGTTCGACCAAATTGACCCGCTTCTCCTGGTTCGCGGCAAGCACCGAACAGTCTGGCTGGTAAAGTTTCGAACGCAACGATTGCGGCGAACCAACCTCCTTGAGCTGTTCCTGGCTAAGCGCGGCAGTTTGATTGAGCGGTAGGAAGCCAGACGCATCAAGCATGGCCAATTCTGGTGCTGGCCTTAAAGCATAGTTTATCCAGGCTTTCACGGCGTCCAGATTCTTCGCGCCTTTCGGCACGATCAAGAAATATGACAGCAGCAATCCTCCTTCGGAGGGTATTGTGATATCGACGTTCTTTACACCGGAAGCCCGCATGGTCCAGACGCGGCTCGAATAGTAGGCTCCCGCCGTGACCTCTCCGCGCGACAGCAGGGCATTCATCTGAGCAGTGGAGTTCGTGACAGTCAGAGCATTACGCGCGATCGACGTAAGCAGAGGAATGCCGGGCTGAATGTTGTTTTCGTCGCCCCCTCCGACTTTCGCAAAGAGAACCAAATCATTGGGAGCAGCATAGATCGGCCGGGCGATAGCGACTTTATCCTTGAATTTCGGGTCGGCCAATGCCCGCCAGGACTCGAAGTCTGACGCTTTTGCCTGATCGCTGTTGAATGCGGCCCCGTAATACTGAAAGTAGATGCCGAAAGCGTAAACTTCGCCGTTCTGGTCTATCAGATAGGACGACTTCTCGAAATTAGCCAGTTCGGGGAAGTCTTCCTTCTTAAAGCTTTCCAGCAATCCATCCTTTTGGAGATTTGCGGCGTTGTAGCAGGTGCCCAGTGCGACGTTGAACTGAGGTTTTCTCGCTTGGGCTCTTAACGTCGGCTCCGGATCCGACCAGTCGCGGATCTTGACCACGATACCGGACGACGCGGAGAACGGCTTGCCGACTTTCTCTCGCCACATCTCGCTGTTGCCTCCTCCCCAGGTGCCCATGACAACTTCTCCGTCGGCGGCGCACGCAACCGTCGTCGAAAGGCTGAACAAGCTCAGGGCCATCAATAGACCGGCAGCGTGCTTCACTTCCGCACCTCCTTGTTCGCGAAAACGATGGCGTCCTCCAAATCCCATGCCAACTTGACCTGAGTTCCCGGAAGCAGGCCTTGCTGCTGCACATGCCGGGCCGTCGTATCCACCACCACGACCTTGTCGTCGACCACAACGCTTTGACGGACGGTCGCGCCCATATAGATGTTCGCCACGATCTGGCCGACCATAAGACAACTGTTACCCCACACTTCGCGTCCCACACGTACGTTCTCGGGACGAATCGATATCGCGACTTCTGCGCCGATTTTCATCTCTGGAGTTGCCACTATCAGAGCGTCGGCCGAGACCTCGCTCAGGTGCAGACTCGCACCGTTTTTCTCGAGAGACTGCACGTGGCCGACGAAGATGTTGATATCCCCGAGGAAGCCTCCGACGAATGCATTCTTCGGGTTCTCGTAGACCTCACGCGCGCTGCCCAATTGTTCGAGCTTTCCATGATTGAAAACGGCTATCCGATCCGACAGGATCATCGCCTCTTCCTGATCATGAGTCACGAATACGAATGTTGTGCCGACTTGGTGCTGGATACGCTTCAATTCGATCTGCATCTGGCGGCGCAGCTTGAAGTCCAGTGCACCGAAGGGCTCATCCAGCAGGAGAACGGACGGGCCAGTGACCAGCGCGCGCGCCAGGGCCACGCGTTGACGTTGACCGCCCGATATCTGTTGTATCCGACGTCGTCCGAGCTCGCTCAGATCCACCAACGCGAGCGCCTCGCGTACTCTTGCTACGATTTCGTCGCGTTTGACCTTTTTCACCGCCAGCCCGAAGGCGATGTTCTCCTCGACAGTAAGGTGCGGAAATAGCGCCAAACCTTGGAAGACCAAGCCGACGGGACGCCGATAAGGCGCAACGCCCGTCATCACATGGCCGCCGATCTTGATTGATCCCGCGTCCGGCTGCTCGAACCCCGCGATCATGCGCAAGGTCGTTGATTTACCGCAGCCTGACGGTCCCAAAAATGTCAAAAATTCGCCCTGCTTGACCGTCAATGACAAGTTGTCGACGATCGAGTTATCTCCAAATCGTTTCGACACTTCGATGATTTCGAGCGCGGCCACTCTATCCGCGTCGGAATCGATCGAGCATGCTGGCGGTTCGACGATCCTGACGGCGCGGTTAGGCATTGCTCAACTCGAATACCGGTGCTTCTTGTGGCCGCCGCTCCTTGAACAGGCGGCCTACCCCCGTTGAGGTGACATCGATCTTCATCCTTCGGAGTGCCGCCCAAAGAGAGGCTTGGTTCGAGGTGACAACCGGCAGGTTCAATTCCCTTTCCAATCGGTCGATTTGATCCATCACCAGCAAATTGGTGCAACTGACAAACACGGCGTCACACCTTGAAATGACCTCACGGCTTGAGAGCACCTTGGAGGCAACGTCCGCCGACGAGATGGTCAGGATCTGTCGTCCATCTGCGCAAAAGAAGGAATCGACGGCCTCCACGCCGAAGCCATAGTGCTGCAGAAAGAGGGCCTCTTCCTTGTTGATTAGATCCGGATAGGGAGTGAGCATGAATACTCTGGTCGCCCGAACGGCCTTCAAGGCTTCGATGACGGCTGTTGAAGTGGTGACAGCGGGAATTCCGGTCAACATCGTGATGCGGTCGGCTAGCTTGGCTTCGTTGCCTAGCCCCTCTAGGAAGCTGGCACTCGTACATCCGTAAACTATCACCTCCGGATTCGCCTGTGCGAGATCCGAGGCCGCTCGATCCAACGAGTTGGCCATAGCGAGCTGCGCTTCCTTCGCTATAGCGGTGCCGGGTTTGGTGAGCCTGTTGTGATTGAGCTTGACATTGGGAGGAACGTAGGACGGTAGCTCGGTTTCCATAGCCACATTTATCGGCGGCGCGAGGATACCTATCCGTCGAATGGCGGCCATTACTTCCTCCCTTGTCGATCGCTTTGAGGCTAGCCATTTGGTAGTATTATTTCAAGCTACCAAATACCTCGACTTTCGTGGAGGCGGTTTTGCAAGACCAGCTCAGCGGCCAGCTCGATGAGTTGATCTTGGCGGTTCGCCCGTTTGGCCGCGATACAGAACGCTGGTTAGAGAGCTCATGCGGCCCTGGAGCAATGATGACATCATGTCGCAGATCTCCATTTCGCATCACGGACCCGATGAACCGCAAAACGATATGAGCTGCTCGAATGTGGTCCGACATCGCTCCACACGTATTGTCAGGGCAGCGAGCTGCATCAACTCAGTCGACTGCATGCCCGGGCTATGCGGACACAGGCCTCCTTTAAGGTTTCGTCCGCAGTAGCATATGAGATTCTGAAGTGGGGCGATAAGCCATAGGCCGCTCCGTGCACCACCGCCACCCCTTCGGCATCGAGGAGATACTTGCAAAAGTCCTTGTCATCGGCAAGGACGGTTCCGTCCGGGGTCCGCTTTCCGATCAGGTCGCGGCAGGAGGGGAAGACGTAAAAGGCGCCGGACGGCTTGTCGCAAGCCAACCCGGGCACGGACGCGAGTCCTTCCAGAACCAGATTGCGCCGTCGTTGATATTTCTCTGCTCGCTCTCGAAGCCCCTCTTGCGGCCCGTTCAAAGCCTCGACGGCCGCAGCTTGGCTGATGGACGATGGATTGGCCGTGGCCTGAGATTGCAATTTCGCCATTTGGGATATCAACTTCGCCGGACCCGCGGCATAACCGATGCGCCAACCCGTCATACAATAGGCCTTCGAGACGCCATTGACGACCAGGGTTCGCTCCGCGACGGACTGATCGATCGCCGCCGGCGTACAATATTCGAGCCCGTCATAGACAAGATGCTCGTATATGTCGTCGCTAAGGAGCCAGACGTGCGGATTTCTTCGCAATACATCGATGATTGGCTCCAGCTCCCTGCGCGTGTATACGGCCCCCGTGGGATTAGAAGGCGAGTTCAAGAGGAGCCACCGAGTCCTCGACGTGATCGCACGTTCCAAATCGATCGGATCGAGCTTGAAGTTCCTCGCCGCCGGGCAAGCGACGATTTTGGGTACCCCACCGAAGAACGACACCATTTCCGGGTACGACACCCAGTACGGAGCCGGGATGATGACCTCGTCTCCGTGATCCAACGTCGCCGCCAACGCATTGAATAAGATTTGTTTGGCGCCGTTGGCGACCGAAATTTGACTGACCTTGTAGGAGAGGCCGTTCTCACGCGCGAATTTCTTCGCAATTGTCTCTTTCAGGACTGCCGTACCATCCGTGTTGGTATACTTCGTCTCGCCCCTCTTCATGGCGGCGAGCGCAGCCTGCACGACATTATCGGGTGTGTCGAAGTCGGGTTCACCCTGGGTCAGATTGAGAATTGTTCGCCCCTGAGCCTGCAATTCCCGCACTCGCTGGGCCGCAGCACCACTCTGCGACGGTTGAATTCGATTCACGCGTGCGGCAAACTCGGAGCGGTTGGACGCAGACGCGGCGTCGAAGACTGTCATTGGTAGTTCCTCTCGTCGTTGTCATCTGCCGGATGTGCAGCAGGCCATTCGCGAGCCGATTTCGATTTCAAACCTATCGGCGCAGGAGCGGCCCCCTCATCGATATCGTCCGGATGCACAGGTAATCGCGTCCGTAAAACGGTCCGCACACGCTGGATCAGATTTGCCGGTCTCTCGATCTCGTATGTGCAGAACACCGTTCGCAATCTCGAAATACGATCCATGCAACGTGAGCTGCTTGCGACCTACGCGATCGCACACCACGGAAAACTCATTAGATTGAGCAAGGACTGATCGATCGCAGCCAGCTCCAAGTCGGTGTGATCGTCGTCCAGGCCGCCGCAACACGGCCAGCTCTGTGCGCCACCGGGACCAGACGTTGCATCCATGGAGTCGTGAAGCTTTCTGGTGAGGCCGATACCTTGCCTTTGGCATAAGCGGGGACGCCCCACACCGGGCGTGACCGAGCACAACCAGAGCAGCCCCGGCGGCGTGGAATTCTCCCTCGACACCGAAGGGCGGTACGCGCTGCAACGTTTCTGATGACGAAGATTTCCTCGGGTCTCGCATTGAATATCAATTCGGGTGAAACGCGGCTGTCGCAACATCCGATCACCAGGGCTTCCGGTGACTGCCCCGCGCGCGGCCAATGAATCGAACCTTTGTCGTTCCTGAGGAAAGCGGTCCAACATGAAAGCGGCGTAGCCCTGCATCAATTGTGCGGGAAAGCTCGACACGTCACTGGACATTCCGGATCCTACCACCGATGAGCAATTGCTGTCGGCCTGGCCACAGCGGACAGGATTGACCGATCGCTTATGGGGCCAAATTATCAATCACGCCTCGCCACGACGCCAATTACTAAAGCGCCTGCAACCATGCATGACGAGAATAATCTCGAAATTCGCTGTCGCGGTTGCACTTCAAACCCAAACGCGGCGTCAACTTGGCACGGCTGACGCCATTCCGGTCGGCGCCTAGCTGCCGACGGTATTTCCGAGCGCCTTGATGTTAATCGGCTCTTACAATGCGCTCCGCAAATCAGCTCATCCCGTGCTTGCCTTTGTAGGGCGAGGGTTCAGGCGACTTCCAACCATTCAGCGCGCCCTTCGCGGGACGAAGGATTTCCACCTTCAGGGGATAGCACTTGGGGGTCTGCCCTGGGACCCGCGGCCCACAGTCGCCGCCGGGACAGGCGGATAGCGCACCAAGGAGATTGATCTCCGCGAAGAATTCGATGAAGTCGCCTGGACGAACCGGGCTTGCCTTTTTGATATACTCGTGACTTTCGACATCGAAGCCTGTGCACATAAAGACGTTCATGACGTCGTGCACGTAGCCCTCGGCTTCCTTCGCCGAAATCTTTCTGAAGGCAGATAGGGCTCGAACGAGATTGGAATGGCAACAGTGATCGTAATCTTCACCGGTTATCATTCTTCTCGTGTAAGGGTCGCAGCGTGTTCCGATCACATCGTGAATTCCACAACCATCGGAATCCCACCCATACCATCCCAGACTGTCGTAAGTGATAGTCGCCATCGGCCTCAGGTATGGCATGCTGCTCCACAGGCGATCACCAGTAGAAATGTGCGTCGCATGAATCGCCCGCGTCTTACCGCTGTAGAAGTGTTCAGAAAGATTGTCGCTATTCCAAAGATTAAAATCACCAACCTGCGATCCCTCCACGCTCACGATCCGAAAGAGGTGCCCGGCAGGCACTTCGAACGCGCCGCCATCCCGAGCAGGGATCGTCAACTCCGACACTTTCTCAGCACCGGACCCAACGTTCTGGTAGAATTCCATATCGAGCGCCGGAATTTGTCCGACGGCGTAGACCGTTTCTTTGCGCGCCGACCGGCGAGTCTGAGCATTCTCCGGCTCGGGCATCGAAATGGATCTGGAAGTCATTTGAGTGTCTCCTAAGAGGAATTCGACTGCTGAGACTAAGATCGTCAGGCGTCCAGGACCGACTTTAGAAACGCCTGGGTTCTCGCGCTTTTCGGTTGAGAAAAGAACTGGTACGGCTCTCCTTCCTCGACAATTCGGCCGTGATCGAAGAAGCAAACCCTGTCGGCGATCTCTCGCGCGAAGGACATCTGATGCGTTACCATGATAACCGTCAGTTCCTTTTGGTGAGTCAGCTCCCGAATGACCGCTAGCACCTCGCCAACGAGTTCAGGATCGAGCGCCGAGGTCACCTCGTCGAATAGGAGTATTTTCGGTCTCATCGCCATTGCTCTCGCGATCGCAACCCTTTGTTGCTGACCGCCTGACATCCTCGCAGGGTAGTAGTCGCACCGATCTTCCAGTCCCACCCTTCGAAGCAGCTCCTTTCCGAGGCTCACGGCTTTCTCCTTCGGCATCTTGAGGACGCGAATCGGTCCCTCGGTCACGTTTTCAAGCGCCGTAAGGTGAGGAAAAAGATTAAAGCTCTGAAAGACCATGCCGACATCGCTCCGAATCGTACGTGTTTGCCGGGCCGATGCTTGGCGTGCTGCGCCGGTCGAATCGCACGACCACAACTCACGGCCGCAGATAGAGACACTGCCTCTGTCGATTCCCTCCAATGTCATGAGAACCCTGAGGAGAGTTGATTTTCCCGATCCACTCGGACCGATGACCACAAGCTTTTCACCCTGTCCGACTTCGAGATTTAGGTCATTTAGGACCGTGGACGCCCCAAAACGTTTTGTAACGTTCCTTAGCTGTACTGAGAACGGTCCGGCCGACATTACCGCCATCCCTTCTGGGACAGTCGCTCGAGCCTGTTGATGAGAAACGCGCCGGCAATGCTGAGGACGAGAAACATTATCCCAACCATCGTTATGGGTTCAAAGTACTGAAACCGCCTGGCTCCTTCCGCCTGAGCAACGGCCATGAGTTCCCAAACGGATATGGATGCGAGCAGCGGCGTGTCCTTCAGCATGTAGACGAAGTAACTTCCGGCATTTGGAATGATGAATGGGATCATCTGTGGAACAATGATCCGCCGATATGTGTCGAACGTTGAGAGATTTATGGATGTTGATGCCTCCCATTGCCCGGCCGGAACACCGATCATTGCGGCACGGTAGACCTCGGCCATATACGCACTGTAGTGCAAGCCGAGAGCAATGACGCCGGTCACCAGCGGGCTGATCACGACGCCTGCCGAAGGCCCCACGAAGTACAGAAAATAGATCAGGACCAGGAGCGGCACCCCTCTTGCGAATTCGACGTAGCCGCGAACTAAGATTTTGGTCAGACGGTGCTTAGCGCTGTACAGCGCAAAGAGAAGGAGGCCGCCAAGCAGGGAGGCGATAAAACCGAGGACGGCGGCGAGCAATGTGGTTTGCGCCGCGACCACGAGTTGCGGAAGCAACTCCCAGGCATATTGGAAATCGACCTTCATGCCGACCAGCCCCTGGTTGCGCCGTGCGTTGGCTTACCCTGCCATAACCCGAGACGTCGCTCTGCGTACGCGATTGCCGCTCCTATCAATTGCGCCGCAGCCACATAGAAGATCATGACAACGAGATAGATCGGCACGGTCTGAAAGGTTCTGATATTGAGAGAGTAGGCTTCAAAAGTCAGTTCCGGAACGGTCGCCAAGGCGGCAACCGAGGTGGCTTTCAATACCAGGATGCTGAGGTTACCGAGAGGTGGTATCATCGACAGCATTGCTTGAGGAAGAATGATCCGGCGCATCATCATTGATGGCACCATATTGATCGCCAAGGCGGCGTCATACTGGCCCCGCGGGATAGCGCCGATCGCCGTCCTGACGACCTCAGCTCCATAAGCCCCGAAGCACATGCCTATGGCGAGTGTGGCCGCCCAAAAGGCGGAAATCGCAACCCCGAAGAACGGCAAAACAAAGTAGAGCCAGAACAGGACGACCACCAGAGATATGCCCCTGAAGATCTCGACATAGAGCAAACTGATGGTTCGGATCCACCAGCTCTTGGATGTCCTGGCGATACCGAAAACGAGCGCGCAAGCGAACATCAATACTGTCGAGAGCGCGTAAAGGGCCATCGTCGTTACCGCACCAGAAAGGAGCAGCCATCTACCCTCGTAGAGCGCCGACATCTGTCACCGTCCGCTTCGGGCACGAGTCCTACTGCTTACAAAGAGTATCGAGCTTGACGTCGGCCGCCGGCACTTCGTTCTGCGTCATGCCGTACTTTTTCAGGATCTCAACATATTCCGAAGAATGCACGATCTTGAGCATCTCGGCATTAAATGCGTCCCGAAGCTCCGAATCCTCCTTACGGAAGGCAAATGCGCCGTAGTCTTGCTTCGGCTTGCCATCTATGAGCAGGCCCGTGTATGGTTCGGCGACTTCCAGGGTCGGATCGTTCTTTGCGTTCCAGCGTGCAGTTACCGATATAAGCAATGCCCCGTCGATCCTGCCCGCTTTCAGGCTCGCGACATTGGAGGGGATGTCCGGAAAACGCGTGATTTGGCTATCCTTCACGCCGGCCTTGACTGCATTCTGTGTCGGCTGGCCACTTATGTTGCCACCAACCTTGATGTCCTCGTGTTTGACGATGTCGTCAAGACTATGGATTTGCTTGGGATTGCCTTTGCGAACGAGAAGACCTTCCTGAACGGTGAAGTTGGGCTCGGTGAAGAGAACCTGAAGGCAGCGCGCGGGAAGGATATAGAGTCCGGTCGCGATAAAATCGAAACGTTTGGCTTGAAGTCCCGGGATGAGCGATCCGAACGCAACCACCGTTCCTTCGATCCGCTCTACTCCAAGGCGGTTGAATGCGAGCTTTGCGAGATCGTAGTCTGACCCGGCCAATGATCCATCGGCCTGCTTGAACGCGAAGGGCGGCTCGTTGCTGAAGCCGAGGGTAAGGCCGCTCTTCTTTGCGTCGTCCAGCCTGGCACCGGCAAAACTCGATGACGAGAAAGTCAGGAAAGCGAGTGCTAGAAAAATATGCAAAGTTCGTAGCATGTGTTTCCTCATCTGTCTCGAATGCGTCGCCATTGACACACCGGCATCTCTTTTGGCTTCTGCTCAGTTTGGATTGAGCCAGACTCGCATCCTACATATCTGAAGGGTTATTCGGAACCGCAGCAATTCAATTAGCGTAATGGATGCATTACTTGCTGTAATATCGAGGACGCGCGACTTGCCGGATCCTCCCGATTCCTCAGGAAAACGTGGTCAAGTTGGCTGTGCGTACCGCCGCGACCCGCGCGTCTACAGCACTGCACGGAAGAAGTGCAATTTATCGAATTGTTTGCCCTTGCACGAATTCGAACCGCCCCATCAAATTCTCCAGAGTGCTCCTCACGATTTCGGAAAACCGGACCGCCTGCGCCGTCTTCTTCGAATGGCGCGGATAGACGAAAGCATAGTTGAGCCTTGCCGACGTCTTGCAAGGGCGAACCACGACATCTCGCTCTGCTAGCAGCGCTGCGCTGAATGGATCCGATATCGACACACCCATTCCGGCTCCCACCATTTGGCACGCGATGAACGCCGACGACACTTCAACCCAAATGTTCGCGGCAAGGCCAGCTTGTACGTACATTCCATCAACGATCTGCCGCAACAACGTCGTCCGGTCCAGCGCAATAAAACGGTCCTCGATCAGATCACTGGGGAGAATCGTCTTATTCGCCGCAAGTGGATGATCGGGATGAAGCACCGCAACGGGAACCAATTCGGCGAAGGAATGCGACGTCAACATTTCAAATTGAGTCGGGAGCATTACTATCCCAACGTCGAACCTAAGTCCCGAAGCCCAACGTTCGACTTCGCGTCTTTCCCTGACTTCCAAAGAAATCGAAACACTCGGAAACTCCTTCGAAAATTGGGCCAGTGCCGGCACGAGTAGACTTCGGGCGAGTTGTGGCATTGCCACGATCCGAAGGCGACCGCCTCGATTGGCGCGGATTTCTTTGCCGATGCGGGTAAGATCGTCGATATCCAGCAGGATACGCTCGCATTCCCGCGAGAAGGCTTCTCCTTGAGGAGTCGGAACCAGGCGCCCACCAAGCCGGTTGAAGAGCTTGAATCCCAGCTCCGCTTCAAGGGCAGACAGCGAACGGCTTACCGCTGGTTGGGTCAAATGAAGTCGAGTTGCGGCCCCGGTGACCGAACCGGTCACGATTACACTATGCAGCGCGCGCAACTTTTGAAGGTTCAAAGCCAACTCCCCCTTAAGATTGCTGCTCCTTGCAGGCGCGCGAAACACGCCGGCGAAGCGTGCCAATCGCCGCGACAGACGCGTTAGATCTTTTCTTCTTTCAGCTTGGATTTTTTCTCAACTCGACTCGCGGTAAGCCCTAGAAGGCTTTCCAGCGCCGCAACTTGCGGTGCGGGAAGATACTTCCTTCGAAGCTCGATAATAGCGGGGCCGAACGTCTTCTGGATCGGTTGCCCGAACATTTCGAATATTTCCGCGAAGTAGATCTCGTGCCGCAATAGGGAGTCAGCAAGATTAACTATCGGCTTATTTCGCGTGTAGGAGCCGCCTTGCGCACGAATCTCCGCCACCAGAGCTTCTTCGAAATCCACTGTAAGGGTTACAAGATGCGGTGCGATTCCCACGGGAATGCCGTTTCCCTCGTGGAGATAAGTTCGCGACTTCGCACCGAATTGAAACTTCTCGACTTGAGTCCCGAAAAGGATGATGAGAATCGCAACCCCGCGGTCTGCAGCACGTCGAAGCGCGTCGCGGTGCGGCAGCAGTATTTTCTCTTCTGTTTTTACCCAAATGTGTGATTTCGCTCCGTCGATCATAGCCTCCATCTTGGCGGCGATCGCGTCCTCGCCGTTAATGGTCCATACGTAGCCACCGTCGTTGGACTGTGAAACAGCCGGAATCGTTCGGATCAACTTTGCGCAGCGCTTGCTCGTCGCTGTCGCAATTCGCTCAAACAGAACCTTGGGCGCTACCGCCACATACCGCAGTGGAGTTTCGGAGATCGGTTGAGCCGCCTCCTTCTTTGCCAGACTCTCGAGGACAGAATATGCGTTCGCCTTGGGTAAGCCTGCAAGTTTGGCTACTTCGTAGGCAGTCGCCTGCGAAAGCTCATAGAGCGCGAGGTAGGCACGCGCTTCGTACTCGCTAAAACCCAGAGCGAGCAAGTCTGGCATCAACTCACTTAGATTAGCTTGCTTATCGCCGCTCACCCGATTTTTCCTGATTTGAGCCAAGCAGCGCCCCCACCCGTCGACAAGAAGTGCTTTGCCTCAGTTGATCAATTCGCCTTCGAAGCTTGATTGTCACGCCCTAGCTGACCATTCCGACGTAGCTCCTTGCCGCTCGACGCCGTCGGCGCTCAATTTTGATAGAAGCGCAAGTCTTTGATATCCAGCGGGCAAAGCGAAACTAACATGGGTAGCAGCCTTTATGACTATGGCTTTCGTGTCAAGTGCATGACTTGATCGCGATGGCGCGTTCGACCAGATCGCGACCAGCCGATCGCAAAGCCAGCCAAAGCGAGCGCTCGAGATGAGATGGCCACAATCATCGACCTAATCAGGCCCACCCGACTCGCCAGATTTTCCGGAGAGCGGACTGGGGGCACAGTCTCAGCCTCCAAGCAACAGAGGACCCTGCCCAAAATATCCTGTCGGGGCGCCCCCTCGGAGAACATATTCCCATTACGGCCGCTCAAAACGAGACCTCGCTACCATTGCATCCAACGGCCAACCACCAATAATTTGCGCGTCGGCACAAGAACCGCGATGGGATGTCCTGACTACGGACCCCTCGGACGTTGATCGGATTGCAGTGCAGCAGACATCTGGCGAACTGTCTCGCTATCTATGGTGGATCGGATAAGTTGCTCTCTGGATGTTGCTGACGCAAACTGGGTTTATCTCGCGCCGCTCGCCTTTTTTGATCCGCCGTCACGTCCAGCAAAGCCTTCCGAATGACGAGACGATCCCGCGACTCCATCATATTGATGTCATGGGGCGACACCTATGATTCGCTCAAAGGCAATCGCGGCAGGAATTTTGGTTCGTCCCCGTACTTCCACGTGCCAAAGCGTGCGCGATATCTGCAGATCCTTCATTTTTATCGCCTTGAGCCGGCCAAGCTTGATCTGATCGCCAATGGTTGATGTTGAGACGATCGAGACACCAAGACCGCATGCGACAACTTGCTTGATCGCTTCCGTGCTGCCGATTTCGAGGGTTTTGCGCGGCCGCACGCCATGGTTCAACAGCGCCTGCGCGACGATCTCCCGTGAGCCGGAGCCTGGTTCCCGAACGATCAGGATTTCATCTTCGAGGGCCGCCGCATACACGTGATTTTCCGATAATGCGAAGGCGTGAGTCGGACCTGCTATCAGGCTCATCATGTCCGTCCGCCAGGCCGTACTGACGAGATCATCGTCTTCGACCGGTCCTTCCACGAGGGCGATCTCTATTTCATGCGCGCGCATCATTCCGGCAATATCCCGCGTGTTGGCGCTTACCAGATGCACATCGATGCTCGGATACCTGCGCCGGAAGCTGCCTATGTACTCAGCGATCATGTAGGTCGCGATCGTGGTGCTTGCCCCGATGTGAAGCGATCCGCTCGCGAGGTTGCGCAGCGACGACAGTTCCTCTTCGGCGGCCCGCTCGGCAGCGAACAGATTTTCTGCGTGCCTGAGAAGTGCCCGCCCCTCGCGGGTCGTACGTACTCCTTTCGATGTACGATCCAGCAAGCGACAGCCCACTTGCAGTTCGAAATCGCGTACTCCTTTCGAGACCGCGGGCTGGCTAACGCGCAAGATGTCCGCTGCTCGCGAAAAGCTTCCAGCCTCAGCGACGGTGGTAAAGAAGCGGAGGAAATGCAAATTCATTGGCATAACGCCTGCTTATCGGCCTAGATCAAAATTCTACTGTTATGAGCCCTTGGTTCTCGGGCATAGCCTTGTCGGCTGGCGAGGGACTCATGGCTCCATGCAAAGATCTTCCCAAATCGAGCAAGGTAGACGCGCCTGCCGGTCGTTTGGTTGCATTGCTTCCCGGCATCCTCTTATGCGTGCTCCTGACGCTGCTGTCGATTGGAATCCAGGAGGCCGAGGAGCACATCTTCCAACATCCCTATGTTGAAGCCTTGGTCATCGCCATCCTGCTCGGGATGATGATCCGCAGCGTCTCAACTACTTCCGAGCGCTGGAAGGTCGGAATCGCCTTCAGCGCGAAACAACTTCTCGAAGTGGCCGTGATGCTGCTCGGGGCCTCGATCAGCTTTGGGGCAATCCTGCCTTCCGGATTATTTCTGATTGCCGCGATCGTCGGAACGGTTGCGGTCACGCTTGCCGTGAGTTTCGGCCTCAGCCGCATGCTCGGCCTACCCACTAAGCTTTCGCTCCTGATCGCCTCCGGAAATTCCATTTGCGGCAATTCCGCGATCGCCGCGGTCGCCCCCGTTATAGGGGCAGATGGCGATGATATCGCGTCATCGATTTCCTTCACCGCGGTCCTTGGCGTGCTGATGGTGCTCGGGCTTCCACTGCTCATTCCACTCTTGGAGCTCTCGGCTACTCAGTACGGGATTCTCGCCGGCCTCACCGTGTACGCCGTTCCCCAGGTGCTTGCCGCGACCGTTCCGGCAGGAATCGTCAGCACTCAAATTGGCACCGTGGTGAAGCTCGTTCGGGTCCTCATGCTAGGGCCGTTGGTGGTCGGCTTGTCGCTTGTCGCACCACGCCTGCGTGGCGAAGTCGCGCCCGGCAAGCGCATTAACCTCATCAAATTGGTACCTTGGTTCATCATCGGCTTCTTGGTACTGGCCGGCCTTCGTTCGTTGCAGATCATACCCAGCAGCGTTGCCGCCCCCGTTGCGAAGCTCGCCAGCGTGCTAACCGTAGTCTCCATGTCCGCACTCGGGCTGGGTGTCGATATCCGGGTGCTTTCGAAGGCCGGCGGGAAAGTCACGATTGCGGTGACCTTGTCTCTGATACTTCTGCTCGCGATGAGCCTCGGCCTGGTTCAACTCTTCAAGTGAGGGCACTCTCTGCTTAACTTCGGGTTGCCAGCTGCGGTGAACATCGGGTTCACCGAAAGGATGTTGCAGGATGTGGTCGTATCACTTAATACTACCCCATACAAGTCAGCTTGTTGAGGATCGATGGGGACCTCCGCGGGTACTGTACAGGCACTACTTCCGCCTTGCATCGTTAAGTCGGCGCAATGAAGGCCGTACCTAAGCAGTTCGAGCCAGAGGCTGCTGGCGCGCTTAACGGCGTCCGTGTCGTGGACCTTTCGCGTCTGGTCGCCGGGAATATGCTCACCCTGCAGCTCGCCGACTTCGGAGCCGAAGTCATCAAGATTGAGGACATCGTCTCGGGCGACCCTCTGCGCGCTTGGCGGGTCAACGATGTCAGCATCCATTGGAAGACCTACGCCCGGAACAAGAAGAGTGTCGCGCTAGACCTTCGCGACGAGAGAGGTCGGACGATCCTATCGGATCTGCTCGCGACGGCGGACGTGCTGGTCGAGAACTTCAGACCCGGAGGTCTGGAAAAGCTGGGTTTGTTGCCCGAGGTCCTTCGAGCACAGAATGCAGGACTGATCATCGTGAGAATCTCGGGATGGGGGCAGACCGGTCCCTATCGGGACAGGCCCGGCTTCGGCACTCTGGTCGAAGGCATGTCAGGCTTCGCTTCCCGCAACGGATTCCCTGATCGACCTCCGCTGCTGCCACCCGCCACGCTCGCCGATATGGTCGCGGGCATTTACGGATTTGGGGCAACCATGGTTGCGCTCAGGCATCGAGAAGTGAGCGGGGGTAACGGCCAGGTTATCGACTTGCCCTTGTTAGATCCGCTTTTTTCCCTCCTCGGTCCCGAAGCCGGAATCTATCAACTAACACAGCAGGTACGCCCGCGGACCGGCAGTCGATCGCTTACCGGAGCGCCGCGCAACACATTCCGTACCAGCGACTCTCGCTGGATCGCAATCTCCGCCTCGATGCAAGTTGTGGCCGAGAGGTTGTTCCGGACTATCGGTCGCCCTGACATGATCGTGGATCCCCGATTTTTGACGAACTCTGATCGCATCAAAAACGCCGATGCTTGCGAGGAGCCTATCGCGGAATTCATTGCCGCGCGGACGCTTGAAGATAACATGAGTATATTCGAGCGGGCAGACGTAACTGCTGCACCAATCTACGACATCGATCAATTCTTGGATGACCCCCATGTTCAAGCTCGCGAAATCGTCGTTGGGTTACCGGACTCCGAACTCGGAACGGTTTTAATGCACAACGTGGTCCCGAGGCTCGAAACTACGCCCGGAAGGATTCGGATGCCCGCTCCGGATCTCGGTCAACACACGTTTGCGATTCTGCGCTCCCTCGGCATCACGCAGGCCCGGTTGGAAGAACTGCGCGAGGCTGGCGTCATCGTGCAGGCTAAGCCATCATCCCAATGACCCGTAGGCGACCGGAAGACACCAGTGTACCGATCTCTGCTTTATGTCCCCGCCTCATCTGAGCGCTTCATTGCAAAGTCGGCGCTTTGTGGCGCCGATGCCATAATCCTGGATCTTGAAGACAGCGTCGCGCCCGCACAGAAGGAGGGGGCACGCAATAGGCTTGCGTCGTCGATAAAACGATGCGCTGCCGCAGGAGCTGACATTTGGGTGCGTATTAATCGACCTCTGTCGGCTGCCGTCCGAGATATCGAGGCTTCGGTGCTCGGTGGTGCCAAGGGCATTCTGATTACAAAAGTCGAGGGCGCCGAGCACGTGCGGTTGCTTCTAGAGGTTGCTGAGCGAACCGAACGGGATCATGACCGTCGCGAGCCACTCCAAGCGATCGCAGTCATCGAGTCCGTCAAGATTTTGGCCAAAGCGGACGACATCGCACGCGCCCACGAGCGGGTGATAGGCCTGATGGGCGGTAGTGAGGACTTAGCGCTATCGATGGGAGCTAATCCCACTCATGAGGCACTTAAGATACCCAAGATGCTGGTTCACATGGCCGCTGCCGGAGCCGGAAAATACTCGTTCGGATTGTTCGGCTCCGTTGCGGACTACAAGGATGTCCGACTAATGCGCGAGCTAGCGGAGGAGGCATTCGGTCACGGAGTTACGGGTGCGACCTGTGTCCATCCTTCAGTGGTACCGATCCTAAACAATGCCTTTGCACCGTCCGACGCTGATGTCGCAAGGGCGCAATTGATCATCGAGACCGCCCGTCAGCAAACCGAACGTGGCGTCGGCGCCTATTCGCTGGAAGGCAGGATGGTCGACGAGCCCGTCGTCGAACGTGCCCGGCAACTCTTGGAGCGGGCGCGGCGCCACCGGCGTGCCGACGCAAGCTGATCAGAGCGTTAGAGTGTCGGCCTGCGGTAATCTGGGCTATTGATTCACAGCGCTCTATGAGCGGCCAGCAAACGTCTGGCGTTCGCGCTTCATCGCCTTGTCGACTTCCGCCGACAGAAGAGCCGTAACCTCGTCTTCGTATCGCCGGACCTGCGGGTCCCTTAAGTCCCGAGGGTGGGGTAGCTTGATCGCCACGTCCGCAATTATTCGCGAGGGCCGTGAGCTCAGAATAAGCACTCGATCGGCAAGCTGAACGGCCTCTGATACACTATGAGTTATCATCACGATAGTTCGATTGGCCTCGACCCAGAGGTTTTGTAGATCCTGGATCATGTAGTTCTTTGTTTGCACGTCGAGTGCGCCGAACGGCTCATCGAGTAGCAGCACCTCCGGATCGTAACTAAGTGCCCGAGCGATGGCGACGCGCTGTTTCATGCCGCCCGACAGAGACGATGGATAGGCATTCTCGAACCCCGAAAGGCCTGTCAGACGAAGCCACTTCCTCGCCCGCTCCTCAGCTTCCTGCCGTGGCACACCTTTGATGTCCAGGCCCAGCGTCGCATTACGCAACACCGTAAGCCAGGGGAACAGCACGAACTCCTGAAAGACCACGCCACGGTCGGGTCCTGGCCCCACCACGAGTTCGTTGTTGATTAGCAGTTCCCCCTGGCTTGCCTTCTCGAATCCAGCGATCAGGTACAGAAACGTCGACTTGCCGCAACCGCTTGGACCGATGATAGCCACGAATTCCCGTTCGTTGATCGTGCAAGAAATGTCCTCCATCGCCAGCACGTTTCCGAAATACTTCTGGACATTCTTGGCGACAATCTTGGGCTTGGTACCGGCACCGTCGCGCAGCGGGAGTATTTTTGCCGTTTCAACGCTCATTGAGTACTCCCCATTTCTCGATGGTAGCAGCTTCGATCTTGCCAACCAGAACGTTCTCAAGAAGATAGCCGAGCGCCGCAATCATCATCACGCCACCATAGATGACGCCAATGTTCATGTATTCGGAGGCGTCATAGATCATGAAACCCAGGCCATAGCTGCTGGCGGCCAGCATCTCGGCGGCGATCAGAGCGCGCCAGGCGTAACCTGTACCGAGCCGTGTGCCGGTGATCAGGCAAGGAAAAATGCCGGGAATAATGACGCGCCAAAATACCTGCCGTCGGCTCGCGCCCATCGACCAAGCCACCCAAAGCATTTTGACGTTCAGCATTTCGATGCCGCTCGCGACGATGTATATCATTTCGAAAACCGCTGCGAGAAATACGACTAGGATGGTCGTGCGGTTATCGATACCCATGACCAACAGCAGGACGGGGGTCCATGCTAGCGTCGGCACAGGCATCAAGATGCTAATGATTGGCTGAAACACCAGCCGCGCCCGCTGACTCATGCCAAGTCCAACCCCGAGCAGGGTACCTATGATTACCGCAAGTGATAATCCCGAGAGCAAGCGCAGCATGCTGTCTGCCACGTGCCACAGAATTGCATATGGCGGGTTTCCGTTTGGGCCGGATTGCACCCAAAGCTTGTTGAGGATCGCGGACGGCGCCGGAAACAAGAAGCCGTTTATCAACCCTAACCGCGAGCACACCTCCCAAGCCACCAGCGGCACCAGGATCAGCGCGATACGAGCCATCGGTATCGCGAGACCGGACGAGGCTGGGGACCGAGTATATCGCTGCAGACGGATGCCGGATGTGTCCACGCTCATCGATGGCTACCCACTTTTCCGTTACCGTGCCAGCGGTGAATGGTAAGTGCTTCGAGCGAGCCAAACACGCCACGTTCGATAAGGAGACCGATCAGGGCCAGGCATACGATGCCGACGAACATCGTGGATACGTCCATATAGGAACGCGCCGCGAATATCATGAATCCGAGGCCATGGGTCAACGCAGCTAGCATTTCGGCCGCGACCAGCGTGCGCCACGAATGCGCCATTCCAAGCTTCAGCCCCGAGATCAGCGCCGGCAGCGCACCGGGTAACAGCACACGCCGAAAGATATCAAACCGGCTTGCGCCCATGCTGCGCACGACCCACAAGGAGTGTCGGCCGATTGCGCGCACGCCCTGGATAGTACTGTACAGAATCGGAAAGAAGGCACCGAGGAAACAGACAGCAATGATCGTGATATCGCCTTGACCGAAAATGACCAGGAAGATCGGAGCCCAGGCAACTGCCGGTAGCGGCAGTAACAGGCTCAGGAGTGGGGAAGCAATCAGATAGGCCGTCCTGTTGAGGCCCAGGAAGAGGCCCATTGGGATGGCCAGCACGCATGCCAGAGCGAACGAACTCAGCGCACGCCACAAACTAACGACAATATGCGTCAGCAATATGCTCTTGGCGGGATCGGCTGGATCAAGCAGCACCCACGCGCGCCGCGCGATATTTGATGGCGAAGGCAGGATCGTCGCATTGATCCAGCCGAGACGTACCGTTGTCTCCCATATTAACAGGAAGACGATGATTGGCAGCGCGAACAAGAATGCCGATGCCGCCCCGCGGTACAAGATGCTACGCAGCCTCTGCTCGTCGGCAACACCCGCGAACGGCGCCGACGGCGTCGCGTTAGACATGATGGAGCCCTTAGTTGGTAGATGACGCGAGTTTCGCCGCTTCCTCATAGAATTGATTGCGCACGAGGCTCTTGAAGTCCGGAATGTTGGGAATCTTTCCGGCCGCCTTCATAGACTCGGCAACCGGCATGAGCTCGTCGGTCATCGCGTCGGTCAGCTTTGGATCGACGTTGATCCGCGTCAAGGCAAGCTCCAGCGCCTTTGGATCGATGTCCACGCCCTGCTTGCTGATATCGGCTGCAACCTTGCTGGCGGCATCGTCCGGTTGCGTCTTCATGTACGTGCCGGCATCGATCAACGTGGCAAGATATCGCGCCACGGCCTCGGGATGCTCATCAGCAAACTTGCGGCGCACCAGCACAAGGTTCGGCGATTCACTTACGCCCTTCATCGACTGAATACGCTTTACCACGCCCATCGTCTCGCCAATCGCAACATGCGGCTCCCATGCCACTGCAGCGTCGACAACACCTTGCTGCACGGCGGCTCGCAGGTCCTCAACCTTCATATTGACGATCTGGAAGTCGCCTTCCTTCATCCCGTTCTTGTCTAAAAAGACACGGAAAGTGCTGAAAGAGCCGGATCCGGCAACCGCGCCGATCTTCCTTCCTTTGAGTTCAGCCACCGCTTTGACAGATGAATGGTTCGCGACAATTACGCCGTAGCGATCGCCCCCATACTGATCGGCGGCAATAATGTAGAACAGATTGGGCTGCATCGCAGCCATAGTGATTAGTCGACCTGAGCCTCCGTTGCCGATATCGATTTGCCCGGCGACAAACGCCTTGAGTATTTCGCTTCCAGAGCTATAGCTCCCGATGTCAACCTTAAGGTTGTACTTTGCGCCCCAATCCTTGGTGCGATAAACGTCGTCGGTTGGAACGGCTTGCAGACCTATCTTTATTGTCAGCGCATCTTTGGACGTGGCGTGCGCTGGAATCAGCATCACGCAGGATGCCACAACAAATGCTACACGACGCAACTTGTTTTGGATTGAGCGAGCCATTTTTGTGCCTCCCTGTCGGCAGTTTATGATGCAGTTTGTTCTGCAACTTATTGATCAGGCCGCTGAACGGCTCTTGCTTGCAGCGACTGCCGCAGCAGCGCTCTCACCTGCGATCTTCCCGAATACAGCGCCTGAAGTGAGCCCCGTGCCACCTGGATAGTTATGATAGAACAGCCCCCCGACCAGCTCTCCAGCTGCGAACAAGCCGGGAATCGGAAGGCCGGCTGTATCCTGCACCTGACCGCTCTGGTCAATCTTGAGTCCACCGAATGTGAAGGTGACACCGCACGTGACGGCATAAGCCTCGAATGGTCCTGTATCAATCGTGTTGGCCCAATGGGACTTGCGCGGCGAACTCTCCGCGGAGCGGCCATCTTTCGCATTCGGGTTGAAGGGAACGTCCTGCCGCACCGATGCGTTAAATTCAGCGACGGTCTTGAGAAAGGCGTTGCGATCAACGCCTTCGAGTTGGTCGGCGAGACCCTCCAGGGTATCCGACGTAATCTTGGTGATTTGCCGGATCCTGTATTCGTCGCGCAAAAGGTGATGCACCTTAGCATCGAATACCTGCCAAGCGAACTGGCCGGGTTGCGCTAGGATTTCGCGACCATACTTGGCATAGGTATAATTGCGAAAATCGGCTCCCTCATCAAGGAAGCGTTGGCCTCGGGAATTGACCATGATGCCGAATGGGTAGCTGTGCTTCTGGTAGGCATCCCCTACTGCGAGATCGCCGAACGCCGGAGCATTTTGGTCCCAGCCGACGGCATGTGCTCCGGACCAATGTCCACATGGCATTGCACCAATCGCAAGCGCCATTTGGATTCCAGCGCCGGTATTGAAGCGTGTGCCACGAACTTTCGCCAGGTCCCAGTTTGGTCCGAGATACCGCGCGCGCATTTCCGTATTAGACTCGAAGCCTCCGCACGCCAGGATGACAGCATTTGAATGCAGATCGCGCTCCTTGCCTTGATGCCGGACGCGAACTCCAACGACCCCGCTATTGTCATTGATCAAACTGACCGCGGCAGTTTCGTAAAGAAACTGGATACCCTTCCCTTCCGCGGACTCTAGCAGCATGTCCACGAGACCGGGACCACCACCCCACACTTCCACACTGAGCCCACCCCAGAATTGGAACCGTCCGTTCACTTTGTAGGCTTGCCGCCCATGACTAGTTTGAAACCTAACGCCTTGCTCTCGCATCCACCGAAGCGTCGGCAAGCTGCGCTTGACTAAAATCTCGCATAAGTCAGGATCGGTCCTGAATTGCGTCACGCGAAACATGTCATCGAAAAATTGGTCCTCGGTGTAAGTGCCGAAATCAGTATTGGCTAACGTATCGGGATTGATGTCCGGCACTACGCTTAGCACGTCCTCCACACCATTGAAGACGTATCGCATGGCGCCCGCCGTATAGGTCGAGTTCCCTCCCCGCTCGTCCCGAGGCGCCGCCTCAAGCATGAGGACAGTCGCGCCATTATTGCTGGCGGATATGGCCGCACAAGCGGCAGCATTTCCTGCCCCTACCACGATGACGTCAGCGTCGAATTCACGAGGCATAATACGAGTTCTTTCCTGGCGGGGTCTTGGGCTCGCAGATTCCGCCTTCCCTGCTTCCTGGAATATGGTAGTAGCATGAGATACTATCCTTCAACAGATGTCAACTGCTGCAATTGTTGAGGAAACCCTGATGAAGGTCTTAGTGCCGGTAAAGCGGGTGGTCGATTACAATGTCAAGGTCCGCGTCAAGGGCGATGGATCGGGCGTTGAACTCGCCAACGTCAAGATGTCGATGAACCCCTTCGACGAAATCGCGGTTGAGGAAGCGCTGCGCCTGAAGGAAGCCGGCAAGGCGGCCGAAGTCGTGGTGGTCTCCATTGGACCGGCGCAGGCGTCGGAGACGATCCGCACCGGTCTTGCCATGGGCGCCGATCGCGGCATCCTGGTGAAGGCCGAAGGCACCGTCGAGCCGCTCGCCGTCGCCAAGATCCTCAAGAAGGTTGCAGAAGAAGAGCAGCCCGGCCTGATCATTCTCGGCAAGCAGGCGATCGACGACGACAGCAATCAGACCGGCCAGATGCTGGCTGCGCTGCTGGGCTGGTCGCAGGCGACGTTTGCCTCGAAGCTCGAGGTCGAAGGCTCCGACTTCAAGGTCACCCGTGAAGTCGACGGCGGCCTGCAGACCGTCAAGCTCAAGGGACCGGCGATCGTCACCACCGATCTGCGTCTCAACGAGCCGCGCTATGCCTCGCTGCCCAACATCATGAAGGCCAAGAAGAAGCCGATCGCGGAGAAGACCGTTGCCGATTACGGTGTCGACGTCACTGCGCGCCTCGAAGTTTTGAAGACGGCTGAGCCCGCGGGCCGCAAGGCCGGCGTCAAGGTGAAGGACGTCGCCGAGCTGGTGTCGAAGCTCAAGAACGAAGCCGGGGTGCTCTGATGACTGCGTTGTTGATTGCTGAACACGAACAGGAGGTCCTCAAGGACTCCACCAACAAGGCGCTGACCGCGGCGTCCCAGCTCGGCGGCGACGTCCACGTGCTGGTCGCTGGCGGCGGGCAGGGCACCAAGGCTGCGGCCGAGGTCGCCGCGAAGCTCGCTGGTGTTGCCAAGGTGCTGGTCGCCGAAGGCGAGGCCTACGCGCACGATCTGGCCGAGCCGCTGGCCGCGCTGATCGTTTCGCTGGCCCCGTCCTACGATGCGATCGTCGCGCCCGCGACCTCGCGCTTCAAGAACGTGATGCCGCGCGTCGCGGCGCTGCTCGACGTCATGCAGGTCTCGGAGATCACCAAGGTGGTCGCGCCCGACACCTATGAGCGTCCGATCTATGCCGGCAACGCCATCCAGACGGTGAAGTCGAAGGACGCCAAGAAGGTCATCACGGTCCGCACCTCGACCTTTGCGGCGGCAGCTGCCGGTGGCAACGCGCCGGTCGAAAGCGTCGCTGCCGCGGCCGATCCCGGCCTGTCGACCTTTGTCGGTGAGGAAGTTGCCAAGAGCGACCGTCCCGAGCTGACCTCGGCCAAGATCATCGTCTCTGGTGGCCGGGCCATGCAGAGCCGCGAGAACTTCGCCAAATACATCGAGCCGCTCGCCGACAAGCTGGGCGCCGGCGTCGGTGCCTCGCGTGCGGCGGTGGACGCCGGCTATGCGCCGAACGACTGGCAGGTCGGCCAGACCGGCAAGGTCGTGGCCCCCGAGCTCTATGTCGCCGTCGGCATTTCCGGTGCGATCCAGCATCTGGCCGGCATGAAGGACTCCAAGGTGATCGTCGCGATCAACAAGGACGAGGACGCGCCGATCTTCCAGGTGGCCGATTACGGCCTGGTCGCCGACCTCTACCAGGCGGTTCCGGAGCTGACCGACGCGCTCTCATAACCCCGCTCCACAAGCTTGGTGAGGCGACCGAGAAACGCCTGCAAGTTAAAGTCTGCTGGTGTCTCAGAACAGCCAAACGCCATCCGCGACCACCTCAAAGGCCTCTCGCTCCTGCGCAGGCCACTGTTATATCGACGGCGCCTAGCACTACTTTGGCAGATTGTTGATTTTGCCGCGTTTTATAGGATTGAACGAAGCCGCTGGCGCGGCATGTAGGGAGGCATAGCAAGGATTGCCTCCTGTCTGAGAGGATTGCGGGTTTTCGAAGCCCAACCCTTCAGACAGGAGGTTTTCCGATGGCTGAGATCAGCCCACTTCGCCGCCGCATGATCGAGGACATGACGGTCCGCAATCTGTCACCGGCGACGCAGCAATCCTACCTCAACGCCGTAGCGAAGTTGAGCCGGTATTTCGGTCGCTCTCCCGACCGCCTTGACCTGGAGGATATCCGTGCCTTCCAGGTTCATCTGGTGGCGACGGGGATGTCCTGGCCGGCGCTGAACCAGATCGTGTGCGCGCTGCGGTTCTTCTACGGTGTGACGCTTGGTCATGACACCGTTCCGGAGCGCATCGCCTATGCGCGCCAACCGCGCAAACTTCCGGTCGTGCTGAGCGCCGACGAGGTCGTGCGCTTCCTGGAAGCAGTCCCGAGCCTGAAGAGCCGTACCGCGCTGACCACGGTCTATGCCGCCGGACTACGCGTATCGGAACTGGTCCTCTTGAAGGTTGTCGACATCGACAGCCAACGGATGCTGATCCGGGTCGAGCACGGGAAGGGCGGCAAGGACCGTTACGTTATGCTCTCGCCGCAGCTTTTGAGGATTCTGCGGACGTATTGGCGGCTCACTCGGCCAAAGCGATGGTTGTTTCCCGGCCGCGACGACGAGCGTCCGCTCGTCCCGAACGTGCTGCACGCCGCCTGCCGTTCAGCTTGTGCGGCGGCCGGCTTGAGCAAGTCGGTGACGGTGCACACGTTGCGGCACACATTCGCGACCCATCTCCTGGAGAGCGGGGCCGACGTGCGCATCATCCAGGTGCTGCTCGGCCATGCCAGCCTGGCCAGCACGGCGCGCTATACCCAGGTCGCCACCAAGACCATCAGCAATACGCCAAGTCCGCTGGACCGGCTCCACCTGGAGGTCGTGCCGCCCGGCTGAGCGGGCGCCATGGCTCCGGTTCTGGAAGTGGCGGATATCTTCCGCCGCCACGGCGAAGTGTTTCGACAAGCCCGTGCCGAGCATCTGGGCCGCGTCGAGCGGCGCGTCATGGGCGCGATCACGGCATGCCGGACGGCTGTGCTCGGCGGCCACGTCGAGCAGTGCGATGACTGCGGCGCCACACGCATTGCCTACAACTCCTGCCGCAATCGGCATTGCCCGAAGTGCCAGGGCGCGGCGCGCGCGCAATGGCTCGCCGAACGGCAAGCTGAACTCCTTCCCGTACCGTATTTCCACGTCGTCTTCACCATGCCGGCCCTCGCCGGAGGGATCGCCTTCCAGAACAAGGCCGTCGTCTATGCCATCCTGTTCCGCTGCGCAGCCGAAACGCTCACCACCATCGCAGCCGACCCCAAGCATCTCGGCGCTCAGCTCGGCGTGACTGCCGTCCTCCATACCTGGGGCCAGACCCTGCAACACCATCCGCATATCCACTGCGTCGTGCCGGGCGGTGGACCCTCGCTCGACGGCACACGCTGGGTCGCTTGCCGGCCCGGCTTCTTCCTGCCAGTGCGCGTCCTCTCCCGGCTGTTCCGCCGCCTGTTTCTGCAAGAGCTGCAAGCTGCCTACGCGGCTGGCCAGCTGAGCTTCTTTGGCGCTCTCGCCCATCTCACCGATCCCGCTGCATTCGCCGCGCGCCTTAATCAACTTCGACGGACCGACTGGGTCGTCTATGCCAAGCCACCATTTGGCGGGCCCGAACAGGTGCTGGCTTATCTCGGCCGCTATACGCACCGCGTCGCCATCGCCAACAGTCGGCTGATCTCGCTTGCCGACGGCAAGGTGAGCTTTCCCTGGAAGGACTATCGGCAGAATCGTAAAGCCAAAGTGATGACGCTTGATGCCGATGAGTTCATTCGGCGCTTTCTGCTACACACCCTGCCGGACGGCTTCCATCGCATCCGCCACTATGGCTTCCTCGCCAATGGCGGACGCAACGATAAAATCGCTCTCTGCCGTCAACTCCTTGCTGTCCGCAACGCGCCGACTGATCAAGAAGCCGGCGACGATCCCCTCACCACATGTCAGATCCCCGTCTGCCCGCATTGCGGCGGCACCATGCGCCGCGTCGATGTCGTCCCGCGAGCCCGTGCCCACGACCATCCGTTTCGTTGTGATACGTCATGACCAGCGCCTGCACCATCCACCTCTTCTGTGATCACCTTCGCGGTGGCAACGTCCGAAGTCGCCGTGGCCGCACTCGTCTCCGAACACCCGGCCAATCGTTCGGCCACGCATCCCAGCGCAGCAAATCGCTCGCTGGATCGCGCCCTTGGCCCGATCAATCCGGCCGCTCACATCCGATGAACGTCTCGCCGACGCCCGGCGACCACAGGCGCGCCTTCCCCGCAGCCGCACCCGCTGCACTATTCCCATAGCGCCCACAACTCCGCAGCTTCGTTCAATCCGGCTTCTATGAGGTCGCACCCACGACCGAGCGCGCGGCTCGCGCCTGCCACGCGACCTCACAGAACCCTCAAGATTCCCGAATCAATTTTTCAATGATTCATGGGTGGTCGGCTCTTGGAGGGCTGACCATGCCAGGATGGGAAGACGAACTCGAACGCTGGTTGATGCCGTTCTTGGACCGGCTGGGTCATAAGACCCGGCAGCGGATGTGTCCTCTGTATGTTGCGGGATTGATCGGTCCCGGCGATCGTAAGAGCGTTCAGCCGATGGCGGAACGCCTTGCCACCAGCACCTACGACCAGTTGCACCATTTCATTGCGGACGGTGTCTGGGACGCGACGCCGCTGGGGACAGAGTTGCTCAACCAGGCGGATCGACTTGTCGGCGGCAGGGCTGCGGTGCTGGTTATTGATGACACCTCACTTCCCAAGAAGGGTGAGCGCTCGGTCGGTGTTGGGGCTCAATACGCCTCGGCACTCGGTAAAACGGCAAATTGCCAGACACTGGTGTCTTTGACGCTTGCGAGCGGCGAAGTGCCCGTGATGGTCGCGTTACGTCTCTTTCTGCCTGACAGTTGGACAAGCGACGTATCTCGTTTGAAGCGCGCTCGCGTGCCAGTCGAACATCGAACGCCACGGTCCAAGCCGGAGATTGCTTTGGCCGAGATTGACCGCGCGATAGCAGCCAACGTGCGCTTTGGATATGTGCTGGCGGTGCAGGATACGGTCTCAGCGTACCGTTTCGACTAGGGCTAACAGAGCGCGGGCTGGTCTGGGCTGTCGGAATCCCTCGGCACCTGAAAGTGTACCCGGTCGATGTGAAGCTCATTTGGCCGATTACCAAAGCCCGCGGGAAACCACGAAAGCACCACGTGCCTGATATCTTGTCGATTGGCGCAGAACAAATGCTGGCCAGCGCCAAATGGAAAGCCGTGAGCTGGCGCAGCGGGACCAAAGGTCGGCTGACAGCCCGCTTTGCTGCTCTCCGTGTCCGCACCGCCGACGGCCCTCCTCAGCGGATTTGGGATAAGGGTCAGCAGCATCTCCCGGGCGACGAAGCTTGGCTCATTGGCGAGCAACGTGCCTCAGGGGATCGGAGGAGGTTCACATTCCCGGGACTTGAGGACGTCGCAAAAGCTCGACGTCGCGCTAGTCCTTATCCTCGTCGCGTTTCCTGCGACGGATCTGGGATCAGCTTGAGGCGTATCGCCTTGATGATACCCTGGACGCGGGTCCTCGTAGCAAGCTTTCGCAGGGCGTTCTTATGATAATTGACCGTATTCTCGCTGATCTTCAGTTCCCTCCCAATTGCCCAAGACGATCTCCCTTCTGCCGCGAACTGCAGGCATTGTTTTTCGCGCTCGGATAGCTTTATTGACGTATCGTGGCTCATGTTTGAGGCGCTCCGTATCAAGATCAGATCGCAATGCCGAGACAGCAAGCCCCATGCCAATGGGGGGTTGAGAAAATCAGGCGGGAGGAAATGATTGAGAAAGGGCGGACGATCGATTTGCGTCCCCTTAGCGGTCGAAGCATTACGACATAGGTCGGAAGCTCAACGTCCCCTTTGCAGCATCGGCTACAATGATCGATATCGATCAAGAAGAGCGCGGCCTAGAACGGGACCGTTTTGCTCTCTTCTTCTGCGGCGACAGCGCGGTGTGTAACTGAACAGTGTCCGCTGCGTTCACGAGGATATGAAAGCTCCCTACCACGATACGTGCTGGAAGATGCGTCGCACCATCATGAGCAAGTCGCGAACTCGGATCGTCTCGAGGCTGACCAGAGCTAAGACTGCTGAGTCGATTAGGATTACCGGTTGCCGAATGGATGCGCCTTTTTGACTTTCTGCCACCCAGATCCACCATCCTGTCATCCGCCGCGATCGGCTCGCGGCGGAAATACGCCATGCTTGGGTCATAGGGCATATGGTGCAGCTGCATAAGGCCGGATGCTTATAGTAGGGGTAGACGTTCGCGCCCGTGGTCCACAGCACGATCCTGGCGTCGACCCGGTCCGCAAGCTCACAAACCTGCCAAAGCGCGATTGCGCCGCCTCCTGGTCCGGCTTAAGTTGCGGAAGCCGTGGAAATACCAGGAAGATTTGCTCTATTGGCTTGGCCCTGGACTTGCAATTCAGAGAAGTAGCAGGATTCTCCACCGTCTTGAGCTCGAGGTTGATGAAGGTGTCGGTTCGACGTTCGGCGAGCTCCCGTCGTGAAGTTCGACCTCGACAGCAGCGCCGCTTAGTTGGTGTAGGAAGGTCAGTGGGTTTCCTTCATCGCGTTGGCATAGACGCCGCTGAATGTCCTCCGGCGTTATGGCATGAAAGGCGCGACGTTCTCCTCACGAACTCCGAATCCGAGTAGTCGTGGATTGCCTAAAATCGCTGGTGCAGCTTTGAGTCCGGCTCGGACAGGTTGGTGCGGTCCTCGGCAAGCGCAGGTCCTTCCTTTCCGTGTAACCGGACAGGCAGACGTCGGCGATCAGTGCGGTCAGGATCTGTAAGGGTGCTTGCGCAGCCAGCGAAGCGACAGGAGCGTTGAGCAAGCGGGCGATCCTGCTTCTGGCTCTGCTCGCATCATTATCAATGCGGAAGGGGGTTGCCGAAACCTCGAAGGTGTCTAGTGCATGCGCCCTATTGCATTGTCGTATATCCTGGCAAAGAAACCGAACCGCTTCGGCCATGGGAGGGCCGCGGGCTATCGGCCAAAGTGCGGTACCGCTGACCTCGCCCTGTCCCTTGACGGCAGCGTGAGTAAGCGCCAGCACAATGCATATGCTCCCATCGGCATTCCCATTGTTAAAACGGAAAGCAACTTCGGTTGGTCATGTGAAGCGTACGATACAATTTTTGCTGAGCTAACTCAGAGCGCAGCTGGCTTCTAAGAGCGTCTTGCGCCATTCGTCGCAGATCAAAGCATGATCGAGATCTCACATGATATCAAACGCTGGTTGCTGGTCCTGGTTTCCAAATTGCTTTACATCTCCCGCCATGTCGACGAGTTCAGAATGTTGCGCTTCAAATCTCGCAGATCAAGCGCGTCTCATTGCGACGAGAAGCCAAAAAGCCGGAAGGTCTAGTGGCTCTGCACAGTGATTTTGACGTGTTGCGCGTCCGGCGGTCAGATTAGCTCCGGCAGGCTCTTGGGATCAACGAGGACCTCGATGCTGCGGGGTATCCTTGGCTGCCGTCTGATTAGGCCAGCTCGTTCCAGAGTCAGCACCATCTGGTGAACCGAAGGCGGGCTGACGCGAAAATACTCTTGCATGTCGGTTTCCGCCGGGGCCCTGCGGTGCAGCCGCGTATAGAGGTGGATGAAGGCAAGGTATTGCCCCTGTTTGGGCGTGAAGGTTTTTGCCGAAGGACTCACGCCGGCCATCCGATTCAGTTGTACGTGCGTGCCTCGATCAAGGAAACTCAGCCAAGTCGAGCGCACCGAACTCAAGACCCTGCTCAGCGGCGGCAAGCATGCGTCCCGCAAGCTCAAGCGAGCGCAGATTTTGCTGGCTGCCGATGCCGGGGTCGGCGACGAGGAGATCGCCAGAAGTGTCGGCGTGGGCGGCTCGACCGTGTACCGGACTAAGCGACGCTTCGTGGAACGCAATCTGGAGCGGGCGCTGAGCGAAGAGCCGCGTCCCGGGGCGGAGCGCAAACTCACGGGCAAGGAAGAAGCCTTGCTGGTGGCCACCGCCTGTGCCGGTCCGCCGGAGGGCCGTGCCCGCTGGACGCTCAAGCTGCTGGCAGGTGCGCTGGTCAAGCTCACCGAGCACAAGAGCCTGTCGCACGAGACGGTTCGGCGGCGCCTGGTCGAAAATGACCTCAAACCCTGGCGCAAGGACATGTGGTGCATTCCGCAGATCGATGGCGAATACGTCGCCCGCATGGAGGACGTGCTGGATCTTTACGCCAAGCCGTCCAATCCCGAGCGGCCGGTGGTGTGCTTCGATGAAAGCCCGGTGCAGCTCATCGGCGAGGCGCGCTAGCCAATCCCGGCCGAGCCCGGGCGGCTCAAACGTTACGATTACGAGTATCGTCGCAACGGTACGGTCAGTCTCTTCGTCCTGCTTGACGTGCATCGTCCCTGGCGCAAGGTCAAAGTCACCGAGCGGCGCGCGGCAGAAGACTACGCCCAATGCATGCGCGAGCTCGTCGACATCCATTATCCGACGCCGAGACCATCCGGGTCGTCCAGGACAATCTATCGACTCATTCTGCCGGCGCCCTCTATCAGGCGTTCCCGCCTGCCGAAGCCCGACGGATCTTGCGGCGGCTCGAGTTCCACTACACCCCCAAACGCGCAAGCTGGCTCAACATGGTCGAGATCGAGATCGGCGTCTTGCGGGGACAGTGCCTCGATCGCAGGATCGATGACCCCAAGCGGCTGCGCCGCGAAATCGCCATTTGGGAACGCCAGAGGAATGCCGCACGCTCCCGCATCAAATGGATGTTCACGACAGACAGGGCCCGCGCCAAAATGGGCCGCGCCTATCCCGACACTTCCAAAGAGTCATAATAATTGTGCAGAGACACTAGTACGGCCAGCACACTATCTGGCAAACGGGGACGAACTCGCAAAAGTTCCGCAGCTGACCGCCACCCATTGCGCGCGCAGTCAAACCGGCTGGCCGCCGCAGATTCCGAGTGCGTACGTCAGATCGTGGACGGCATGCTGCGAGAGGCCAAACCCGACAATAACACGATCTACAGCCTGGCTGGCAAGGAGATAACCACAGCGCGATCTGCCGAGCTGGCGACTAAGCCTAACGCATTCAAGCGTGGAGCACGGAATGGCGGCGACGATAGAGCACGTCGCCACCTTCATGCGCCGAGGACTCGGCCCTACGTTGCAAACAACGTCAATTTCCTGCGCGCCGCATTTGCCGTCGCTGAACTTTGTTCGCAGTGATGCTGTGACTTAAGCGTATCACTCGGCGAGAATGGAATAATTGACAGCGCGACCTATCCCGCGACGCAAACCCTCCAGTCTCAGGGCCTGCCCGGGCGCGATATTGGCAAGATTGACATCCGGGCCGAAATCCTGCAGCAGGCCGACATGTTGTTTTGGGTAGCGGTACGGATCAGCCTCAATCAAAATTCGTTCGAACCAAGGCGCGGCCGCCAGCGCCTTGAGCAGATCGGGCGCGCTTTTTGCAGCCATGTCTATCTCGGACTGCTCCACGATAATATGGTCGACGCCTCGATTGGTTAACGAAGTGACGAGACCTTCAAGTTCTTCCATCCGCATCGGCTGCTCGGGGTTCTTACGCCCAAATTCGTAGATAACCGAAAGCCCAAGGCGCTGAAAGCGCTCGATGAACGAAAGACGCTCGTTGTCGTTCAGCGTGATGTAATTTTCCGAAATCTCCAGAGAAGTGAAGCCGATCGAACACAGATGACTACTGAAGCGATCGATTTCGTTGCGCTGATAAGCATATTCGAACAGAATGCCGCCTGAATAGCAGTTCACTCCCGAGTCGCGGTACAGTTTGACGATCCGCTGCACGACCGGTTTTGGCAAAAGCAGTGCGTTCATCGCATAGATCTTGGCGAAGTCGATATACTCGGCCGCGCAATCAAGCAGATCGGCCACGCCTCGCTCTCCCGTCCAACCGAAGCCGTCCGGACCGTAGTCGATAACCGCTGTCATCCCTCGCTTGCGGGGTTTCCCCTGGCGCGCGGGGGGAACAAAGCCATCGTCGTGCGATTGCATCTCACTCATCAAGCTATCTTTCTGGCCAGAGCAGCGGCCAGCTCCTCAAACTTCCGTCGGCGAATATACACGGCCCCATCCATAATGATCCGTGCCGTACGCTCGATTTGCGCGCTCTCGATGATCGGGCCACTTGCTCCCTGAGCGATACTCGAGGCTACTCGCAGCACGCCGCTCGGATGGCCAAGTCGGACGTTCTGCAACGGCTTGCCGATGGCTGCCGCAACTACCGAGTTCGGGACCGAGCAGGCCACTGCGGTACACACCGCACCGGTGACGGCGAGCGCCTTGTGGGGGCGCTGCATGGCGAGCTGCCGAACGCAGATATCGATGTCCGATGCCGCGACCTCATGGCCACCAATAGCCGAATAGGACCTCGGCGGCGAGACCATTATTACACGCGGAATGTTTGGGCTTTTGGTGCGGGCCTCGGCTTGATCTGTCACCAGACCGAGTTTAACAGCCGCCCATCCCCTAACCTGCTCCAAGCGGGACATTAGCATTTCGTTGATGCGTAGCGCGTCCGGCGACTCGGTGCCGACTGCCCCGACATCGACCGCGTTGACAAAAACGAATGGTGTGGCCGCGTCGATCAGTGACACTTCAATGGTCTTGCCATCGATCGATATAGCTTCGCGAGCGCGCCCCGTGGGCAATAGCTTGCCTGATACGGCGCCGGCACAATTGCCGAAATCTAAACGGATCGGCGCCCCCGTATCGGGCACACCGGCGATTGCGCAGTCGCCGTCTGACAGCGGCTCACCATCGCGAACCGGAATGCGGGATACCACGACCTGCCGAGTATTGGTGTTATATATCCGCACAATCGTTTCTGGCTCGACCGCATCGATCAAACCGCGACGGATAGCGAACGGCCCGACCGCGGCAAGCATGTTACCGCAGTTGCCACCTGTCGAAACCGAAGGATTATCAATGCCGACTTGGTAGAATGTATACTCGATCTCGGCATCCGGGCGCGACGACAACTTCACGACGGCGGCCTTGCTGGTCAGTGGATCTGCGCCACCGATACCATCGATCTGGCGGTCGTCCGGCGATCCATACGCCGCGAGCAGGACGGCAGCCCGTTGGACTTCATCCTGCGGCAGATCGTCGTCCAGGAACACGCCCCCCCGACTGGATCCCCCGCGCATAAATGTGCAGCGGATCGGGATTTGATCTCCGCCGCCCGCATTCATTGCGGACGGCATGACCGGATCGACGTTTGCGTTATGCTGCTCGAAGCGACGGCCCATTATCCACCACGGCAGCTTGAGGAACGACATCGGCCTTGGGTTGCTTTTCGAGCGACATCATGAGGTCGCTGATTCGACGTGCTTGCTTCTCTTCGATCACCATAGTCGTCATCGCCAAGAACTTCGCTTCCAGCTCGTCGGAGGTGAGAGGATTGGACGGTTCACCCTTCGGCTCGAGGGAGCTGCGAGTCACGACTTTGCCGTTCTTCAGCGCGATGTCGATCTGAGCCTGACGTCCGCCCAGTCCATAGGCCGCCTCCTTCTGCAACTCGATCTTCCCCATGCCCTCGTGGACAGCCGCCTGCTTGTAGCCGTCCCAATATTCCTTCAGGCCATTCTTTCCGGAGGCCAACGCCAGCGCGATGCTAAATTGCGTGCTGCCCATCGCCGCATTGAGGTTGGTAACTTTTGGCTTTGACGCCTGACGAATCGCAAGCTCGCTCATATGAACGGTAACACGATCGACATTGTCGAGACGCACGCCGTCGAGCGCGAACGCATCCTGCGCGAGGTCGATCGGGCCGTGGGCATATCGGCACGCCGCATGTGGCTTGAATCCGACTTCCATGATCGCGAAATGCTTGCCGAGGTTGTCTTGCAAGTCGTCGAGGCGGACACTGTCCGTGAAGGCATTCAAGAAGCCCTCGCGCGACTCTAGCACTTTCTTAGGACCGCTGAAGCCGCGGCTCGCCATGATCGCCGCGAGAACGCCGTTAAAGGCGGACTTACCGGGGCTAAAGGGTTTTGCCATGCAAGGATCGTCGAGATATGACTGAATGCCCGCCGACTGCATGCAAGCCAATCCGATGGCCCAGGCGATCTGTTCAGCATTGCAGCCCAGAAGCTTCGCGCACATAGCAGCAGCACCGATGGCTGAAACGGTTCCAGTCGTGTGATAACCGCGCTGGCGGTGACCGGGATTGATCGCTTTCGCGATTCGGATTGCCACGTCATAGCCTGCAACAACCGCCGTGAGGACGTCTTTACCTGAAGCGCCCGACAGTTCCGAAATTGCAAAGGCTGCCGGAACGAGAACGGAACCGGCCTTTATCAATCCAGAGCCATGCGCGTCGTCCAGCTCGATTCCGTGCCCCATCATCGCATTAACGAGCGCAGCATTGGGCGTCGGCACTTTCATGCCATGGCCAATGATGGTGCTCTGCGGCGTGCCGGCCCACTCTTTGACAAGCTCGATGACTTTATTTGCTGGCTCGCTGATAGCGGATGCAGCAATTTCATTACCAACGCCATCGCGCAGGATCAGCTTCGCCTTGTTGCTGACGTCAGCGGGAATTTCCTCGAACTTGAGCAAAGCAACGTGCTCAGCGAAACGCATCGTTAGGCCGATGAGGGCCTCAGATTGCTGGGGGGTCGACACAGAGGTCATCGAAAGGCTCCACAAAGATGATGGTAGTAGTGCATAATACTATCATTTGGCGATGTGTCAACGCTATCGGGTCTGAGCTCATGATGCGATCTCGCCCGCGGATTTCAGACGTGGCTCTGCTACAACTACTCATCTTGGCCTTTTAAGCTATCGGAACTGAACTTCCCGATGACGAAGCCATTGAAGGAGACGTCGCAAATCTAAGAAAAAGAGCGTGCGAGCGCCTTCAGGCAAGCATCGGCGGATATCGAAAGCTCCGCTGGGGCCGCTCTTTGATGCGTCGTTGCTGTGATTTTTCTGTGCGCATCCAGAAGACCCCAGATAGCGCAGGTAACGCTCGTCAGGGAGCGACGATGGCTTGCTGAGAGGCCTTCAATTCCACAGCAGCTGGTCGGCGACTCTGTTGGCTGGACGCACAAGTAGCCGCGCAGGACGTCCGAGAGCCACGCTTTGGGATCATCATCGGTCATCTTGCAGGTTCGATGATCGTGTAGACGCCCTCTAGCACGGTGATTACCGGCGTCTGAGCCGGCGAAGGTCGAGTTTCATCTGCCGGCCGACACCCTCGCGCTGTTCAGCAGCGTTGTTGGTGAGGGAAGCGGGTGAACGCGGCCCACCGGTTCAGCAGCAAGTTGATCGCTTTCGCGATGTCGGCGCGGTGCGCCGTTCGCCGGCGAATCCCTCGATCACCCCCGCGGTCGCCAGCGCAGTCGACGAACAGCTTGTCGCCGGCCGCACGCGACTGGCGCATCGCAAACCTCTCCGTCAGCATCCCGGAATTGTAGCGAGATCGTGTCGGCATCTGAGCGACCGGCGAAGAAGCTGCGCTATCGCCGCTCCTACCAACAGCGCGGAGGTCGGCATGCGCGCGAGGACTGTGCGTAATCTCGATACTTCGCTCAGCCTCTTCATCCTGGAAATGGATTCCGAGATTCTATTCTCGGGCGACGTCGGCATACCAGGGCGGGCACGGGACGACGTTTTTAGAGTTTGACGATCTCGTGCAATCTGTGCTCCACTACGTACAAATGTACGCTGAACGTACGAGCGGAGACAGCATGATTACGCGACGGTTATTCCACGTCGGCGTTATTGGGACGGCCGTCATGGCCAATGCGCCTTTTGCCCGGTCTGCCAGTTATCCGACCAGAACGATAAGGTTGGTCTGCCCATTCCCTGCCGGCGGCGTTGTCGACGTGCTGTCTCGGTCGCTAGGACAAACCCTTTCGACCGAGCTTGGCCAGACGGTGATCGTGGATAACCGCGCGGGAGCTGGGGGCATGATTGGCTCTTTAGAGGTCGCGCGCGCTAACCCTGATGGCCACACCTTGCTCTTCAATTCGTCGAGCCTTGTACAGGCGCCGGCCGTTGCCGCCCAGAAACTCTATGATGCGGTGGACGATTTCACGACGATCGGCTCGCTCGGCCGGACCGTGATGCCACTCGTGGTCCCCGCCCTGTCTCCCGCCAACACGATGGAAGAATTTGTCGCCTACGCTCGCGGCAAAAGACTTGCATACGGCACTTTTGGCGCCGGCACCACGAGCCATGCTTTTCAGCAGCTATTTTCCGACTATAACAAGCTCGAGATGGTTCATGTGCCCTACAAGGGCGAAGCGCCGATGCTCAACGATCTGTTGAGTAACCAAGTGGCCTGCGCAATGGGCACGATGAGCACGATAGCGCCTCAAATCGAGGCCCGTACGGTCAAAGCTTTGGCGATGCTATCGCCCGATGAAGTCGACGGCTTTGCAAACATTCCGACATTTAAGAACCTGGGCTATCCTGCCGAATTCGATTGGCGAGGCGGCTTCATTGGCCTGTTTGGTCCGGCAAAGCTTCCCGCGGAGATAACGGATATCCTCGAGAAGACTTTTACCAAGATCGTTTCAACCAGCGCGATGCAAAATATCATGAAGCAGAATTTCGTCGTCGGCAAGCCAAGCGTTGGTCGTGATGCCGCCTCCGAGGTCGCCGCGACGCAAGAAGCATGGACAAGTCTTGTCTCGCGGCTTGGCCTGGTTATTAACTGAAACTCAACAACCCGCCAGGAGTGAACTCCGTAATCTCGTAGAACGCCACGAGCGCAAAATGGACTTTGGCTGGTTGTCAGACGTCAGCTTCGACCCATGCAGGCACCTGCCGAATCACTGCACGCCGCAGATCGTCGTAGCCGACGCGGCAGAGACCCGGGGCTTCCGTCCAGCCGCGGAGAATGCAATATGACGAAGTTGCGAGCCGAAGACACCGAAAGACGTCAGGCAGCGGGCCGCGGGCCCGATTTCCTCGAAGTGCTATCGCGCAGCCTGAGCGTCATCGAGACACTTGGCAATCATCGCGAGCCTCCGACTATCAGCGATCTGGCAAGGGCGACGGATCTTCCCAAGCCGAGCGTCCGCAGGATCCTGCACACCCTGACCACGCTTGGCTATGCAGAGACTTCGGGTCGTACTTTCAGGCTGACGCCAAAGGTCGTCCGTTTTGCGACGTCCTACCTTGCGAGCGGCGGTCACGCCCAGGTGCTGCAGCCTGCCTGTGAAGAGCTCTCGCGGATCACAGGACAATCCTGTCTGGTCGGCGTCCTCGACGGCGCAGAGGTGCTCGTCGTCGCCTACACGATGCCCGAACAACTGATGTCGCGATCGCTAGGGGTGGGCACGCGGTTTCCCGCCTACTGCACCGCGGCCGGTCGCGTGCTGCTGGGCCAGAAGACCGAAAACGAGCTCACCTCCTACTTGGCGAAACTGAAGCCGGTCGCACAGACAGAGGCGACGCAGACCGATAAAGCAGTCATCAAGTCCGAGATCATGGCCGCGCGCAAACGCGGCTACAGCGTGATGGAAGACGAGTTCGTCATGGGATGGCGCACAGTTGCGTTCCCTTTGTATCGGCACGACGGCTCGATCTTCGGAACGCTTAATCTCAACTGCAAAAAATCGCCTACGCTGACCAATGACGAATTCGACCGCTTCGTCGGATTGTGCGGACGGAAAGCGGAATCATTGAAGTCGCTTCTCATATGAGCACCGGATCTGTCGGAGACATTCCTTGACCAAGAAGATCGAAACCCGCCTTGCCATTGACATCGGCGGCACGTTCACCGACGTGGTGCTCGATGGCCCCTTCGGCAGGGTCACCCGCAAGGTCCTCACTACGGTTGCGCAGCCCGAGGTCGGGTTGATGAACGGCGCGAAGCAGCTTCTCGCGACGGTCAACCTCGACTTCTCGAAAGTCGACGTCTTCATCCATGGCACGACGCTTGCGACGAACGCGGTGCTCGAACGTAAAGGCGCGAAGACGGCACTAATCGCGACCGCTGGCTTCCGCGACGTGTTGGAAGTCGGCAGTGAGGGGCGTTACGACCAGTACGATCTGCAACTAACCAAGCCTCTGCCGCTGATACCCAGAGAGCGCCGCTACACCGTGGCCGAGCGCATCGACGCAAAGGGCGACGTCAAGCTCGAACTGGATCTCGCGGAGCTCGCCGAAATCGTCAACAAACTCAGGAAAAGCCTTGTCGAGAGCGTGGCGATCGCTTTCCTGCATTCATATGCGAATTCGGAGCATGAACGGAAGGCCGCGCGCTTCCTCGCCGGGCAGATGCCCGACCTGTCGATCACAATGTCGTCCGACGTCTGCCCGGAAATCCGGGAGTACGAACGCACGTCAACAGCGGCCGCCAACGCCTACGTGAAGCCGCTCATCAACGGCTATCTTGAAAGGATGGAGGCGGCGCTCACGGCAGCGGGCTTCACCGGTCGGCTTTTCCTAGTGACGTCCGGAGGCGGTCTGACTTCCATCGAGACCGCCAAACGCTATCCGATCCGGCTGGTCGAGTCCGGCCCCGCGGGCGGAGCGATCTACGCCGCACAGCGCGCCCGCAGGCTTGGGGACAAGCGGGTCGTCTCTTTCGATATGGGCGGTACGACCGCAAAGGTCTGCCTAATTCAGGACGGCGAGCCGGTCACCGCCAACTCGTTCGAGGTCGACCGGACGCACCGCTTTATGAAGGGCAGCGGGCTGCCGCTGCGGATCCCAGCCGTCGAGCTCGTCGAGATCGGAGCGGGCGGCGGATCCATCGCAGGCGTCGACCGGCTCCGCAGGGTCACCGTCGGTCCGCAGAGCGCGGGCTCGCAGCCGGGGCCGGCCTGTTACCCGGGTGGTGGGTCCGGGGCGACAGTGACCGACGCCGACCTCGCGCTAGGGCTCTTGGATCCCGGCGCGTTCGCGGGCGGACGAGTTCAACTCGATCCGCAGGCAGCCTCCCGTGCGCTCGACGCCGCCGTTGGCAAGAAGCTCGGCCTTTCGAGCAAAACGGCGGCCTTCGCCATCACCGAGACCGTGTGCGAAAGCATGGCGAGCGCGGTCCGCGTGCACGCAGCCGAACGCGGCGAGCCCATCGCCGACTATACGATGATCGCATTCGGCGGTGCGGCCCCACTGCACGCCGCTTGGGTTGCCGAGAAGGTCGGCATCCGCAAGGTGGTCGTGCCGCGCAACGCGGGCGTCGGCTCGGCGGTCGGATTCCTAGAGGCGCCGATCTCCTTTGAACTGATCCGGAGCAAGCACGTCAATCTCGCTTCCGTCGATCCAGCCGAGATCGGCGCTTTTCTCGACGCCTTGGCGGCCGACACCATCGCCCTGGTGAAGACCGAGGGCGCAGAGCTCGTCGAGCGTTGCGTGGCGCACATGCGCTACGTGGGCCAGGGTCATGAAATCTCGGTTGTCCTGCCGGACCGGTCCAAGCCTCTGACGGGCACCGTGCTGCGCGAATGGTTTGAGGATCTCTACGGACGCCTCTTCACCCGGTTCATTCCGGGCGCTGCCATCGAGGTCCTGAGCTGGTCGGTGACTGTCTCGACGACGCGCAAATCCGTCGAACCGACAGCTCTCATTTGGAACATCGGCGAGCCATCGGATGCAGGCGTGCGCGAGGTCTTTGATGGCACGGCCTCGAAGTCCATCGTTGTCCCCGCCTACAATCGTTCGCAGATGGCAAATGGATTGACCATCCGCGGCCCGGCACTCATCGTGGAGGACGAGACCACGACCTTCATCACATCACGCTTCTCCGCCTCCATCGACGGGGACGGCAGCATCGTCATGCAGCGGATCGCCGCCTCGGAACAGGCGGTCGAAACCCGAAATCTAAATTCCGCGATCCACCATCAAGTCCTCTGGAATCGTCTGCTGGCCCTCGTTGAGGAGCAGGCGCAGATTCTGATCCGCACCGCCTTCAGTCCACTAGTCCGCGCCTGCGGCGACGTCTCGGTCGGCGTATTCGACCTTTACGGCCGGATGTTGGCGCAGGCCGTGACCGGCACGCCGGGCCACGTGAACACGATGGCAGAGTCCGTGAAACACTTTCTGGGTCGCTTTCCGACCACAACGATGAAGCCGGGCGACGCCTATATCACCAACGACCCGTGGCTCGGAACCGGCCACCTCAACGACTTCGTCGTTGTCACGCCTTGCTTCCACAAAGACAAGTGTGTCGCTCTGTTCGCCTGCACCAGCCATCTCATGGACATTGGCGGGCTGGGCGCGGGGACTGAAGCTCCGGACGTATTTGCGGAAGGTCTCTACATTCCGTTGATCAAGCTAATCGACGCCGGCACGGTCAACGAGACGCTCATGGCGGTGATCGAAGCTAACACGCGGCTTCCGGTCGACACCATCGGGGATACCTACTCGCTCGCGGCGTGCAACGATGTCGGCGTCAGGCGGCTTCAAGAGACAATGACAGAGTTTCGCCTCGATGATCTTTCGGAGCTCGCCGACTTCATTCTCGAGCGCTCCCGCCAAGCGGTGCTTAAGGAGATCGTGTCGCTTCCGAAGGGAACTTGGAGAAACGAGATGATCGTCGACGGCTACAACGAGCCGCTGACGCTCCGGGCCGCACTGACGATTAACGAGGACGGCATCGTTGTCGACTTTGCCGGCAGCGCCCCCGCGGTGATTAAGGGCATCAACGTTCCCTTGACTTACGCGACCGCCTACACGTCCTTCGCCATCAGTTGCGCCATCGCTGACGACATTCCCAACAATGCCGGATCTCTGTCCCTGTTGAAGGTCCTCGCGCCGGAGGGTTGCATCGTCAACGCCAGGAAGCCCTCGCCCGTCGGAGCGCGGCACGTGATCGGCCAGATGCTGCCGGATCTGGTGTTTGGCTGCCTCTTGCAAATCCTGCCGGAGCGCATCCCCGCCGAGGGCAGTTCGTGCATGTGGAATATCGCACTGCGCGGGACCTTCACAGTCGGAGAGCGCAAGGGGCGCAACTACTCGTTGACGGTTACCACCAGCGGCGGTATGGGAGCCCGCTTCACAAAGGACGGCTTGTCGGCGACAGCGTTCCCAACGGGCATCCAGTGCATGCCAATCGAGATCGCGGAAACGCAGATCCCCTTCGTGTTCTGGCGCAAGGAGCTCCGCATAGACAGCGGCGGTCCGGGGCGCACGCGCGGTGGTCTCGGCCAAATCATCGAGGTCGAGAACGCCGACGGCACCGCGTTCCGGCTCAGCGCCGCCTTCGAGCGCGTCAAGAATCCGGCGCGAGGACGCCTGGGCGGCGAGAACGGCGGGGCGGGCTATGTCGGCCTCGCGTCCGGACGGCCGATCGCCGGCAAGGGGCTTCAGACGATCGAGGCGGGCGACCGGCTGGTGATCCATACGCCCGGCGGTGGTGGTCTCGGCAACCCGAAGGAACGACCGGCGGCGTTGATCGAGAGGGACGTCTTCGAAGGACGTCTGTCGCAGGAAGCGGCCGCTCGTCTTTACGGCCACCGCGACCGCGAAGCTTCATGATCGAAAGAGAGCGGCGATGACGAATATTTCGACTGAGGCCCTGCTAACCCTCGAAAAGACGGCCGTCGCGACCGTCTCGACTGTCCTTCGGCAGAAGGGCTTCGCCCGTGTCTCGCTGCGCGGACCGCGGGCGCTGGTGGAAGGGCAGAAGCGCATCGCGGGGCCGGCCTACACGATGCGTTTTGTGCCGGCGCGCGAAGATATCACGACGACCATGGCCGTAGCCGGCCCCACGTCGCCGCGCACGGTCATGGAGAAGATTCCCGCCGGCGCCGTGGTGGTCGTGGATGCGATGGGGCTGCGGTCGGCCGGCGTGTTCGGCGACATCATCTGCGCTCGGATGCAGACGCGAGGCATCGCAGGTCTTGTCACCGACGGAGCGATACGCGACCTCGTCGGCATGAAGAAACTCAATTGGCCGATCTGGGCGGACGGCACCACCGCGCCGCCCTCGCCGTCCGAGTTCTTCTGTGCCGACACGCAGGTCGCGGTGGCGTGCGGCGGCGTTACGATATTTCCCGGCGACATCGTGGTTGCGGACGACGACGGTGCCGTCGTCGTGCCGGCCGCGATCGCAGAAGCCGTTGCGGTCGAAGCCTTCGAGAAAGATCGCTTCGAGGAGTGGGTCTACGATCAGGTGAAGGCGGGAGCATTGCTCGACGGTCTATATCCACCGAACGATGCGACCAAGGAACGCTACGCGAAAGAGAGGCGCTGATTCTATCGTCAGCGCCCTAATCAAAGGATTTTTCCAGGAAAGCAAGATGTCATTCGTGTCCGACGCGCTCGAGCGCATTCAACCCTCCGCCACTATCTTCGTCACGCGCAAGGCGCGCGAACTGAAGAAATCCGGCTGTGATGTCGTCTTCCTCTCCGTCGGGGAGCCCGACTTCGATACGCCGGACAACATCAAGGAGGCCGCCAAGGCGGCGATCGATAGGGGCGAGACCAAGTACCCAGGTACGCCCGGCGTGCCGGCGCTGCGGGAGGCAGTTGCCGCGAAGTTCAAACGGGAGAACGGGATCGACTACAAGCCGAGCGAAACCATCGTCGGGACGGGTGGCAAAAACGTGATCTTCAACGCGCTCCTTGCGACGCTCAACAAGGGCGACGAGGTCATCATTCCCGCGCCGTATTGGGTCAGCTATCCGGATCTCGTCCTGTTTGCTGGCGGCAGGCCAGTTTTGTGCCAACTTGTCTGTCTGACGGTTTCAAGGTGACCGCGGCGGCGCTCGAGGCGGCCATTACACCGCGCACGAAATGGCTGATTCTGAACTCGCCGTCGAACCCGACCGGTGCCGCCTACAGCGGCGATGAATTGAAGGCTCTTTCCGAGGTGCTGGTCCGGCATCCGCACGTATGGACGCTGTCGGACGACATCTATGAACATCTCACCTACGGCAATTTTGTCTTTACCACCATGGCGCAGGTCGAGCCGGCTCTCCGCGACCGAGTCCTCACGGTCAATGGCGTCTCGAAATCCTACGCGATGACCGGTTGGCGCATCGGTTACGCGGGTGGGCCCGAGAGGCTGATCAAGGAGCTCGAAAAGCTGCAGAGCCAGCAGACGTCGGGTGCCTGCTCGATCGCGCAATGGGCGGCTGTCGAAGCGCTAAACGGCCCGCAGGATTACATTGCCAAGAGTCGTTCTGTCTTCAAGGAGAGGCGCGATCTCGTCGTGTCGTTGTTGAACGAGGCGGATCATCTCAAATGCCCGGTTCCCGACGGGGCCTTCTACGTCTACCCGTCCTGTGCAGACGCGATCGGAAGGAGCACCCGCTCCGGTAAGTTCCTCCGGAACGACGAGGATTTTGCCGCGGCACTCCTCGAGGAGGAAGGCGCCGCGGTCGTGCATGGCGCCGCGTTCGGCCAGGGGCCGAATTTCCGATTGTCTTATGCGACCTCGACCGAGGTTCTCCTTGATGCCTGTGCACGCATTCAGCGGTTCTGCTCAGGGCTCAAGTAGGTCGGTTGTTGCGGGCGCCCAGGGTACGCACCTCAAGCCGCTACTCGCGCAGTTCGTCGCAAAAGTTAGTCGTCCGTGAAGAGCGGCTAAACGACTGAGCTGGGATCGCATTATTCGTTGTTGCCTGTTTTGGGATTGCAGGGTTTTGATGCTTCGGGCATCGGAACCCTGCAATTTCGTTTTGAGGATTCCATCGAATCGCCAGTCATGATTCCGTCCTCGCATCGGAGGTGGCGATGCGACCGAAGAAGCCCAAAGCGACGGGATCGGGCGATCTGTTCCGGGCCAGGCTGGACCAGATCATCAACATGAAGCACGAGCTGGTTCAGCTCGCCGGCAAGGTCGACTGGGACTGGATCGACGGCGAGATCGCGCCGCTCTACAGCGAGAACGGTCGGCCGGGCATCGCGACCCGCTTCATGATCGGGCTCTTGCTGCTCAAGCACATTTACGGCCTGTCCGATGAGGGGGTGTGCGAGCGCTGGGTCCACGACCCGTATTTCCAGTACTTCACCGGCGAAGAGTTCTTCCAGCACGCCTTCCCGCACGAGCGCTCGGACCTGAGCCACTGGCGCAAGCGGCTCGGCGACAAGCTGGAGCTGCTGTTGGCCGAGAGCCTGCGGGTGGCGCACGAGGCCGGCGCGTTACGCAGCCAGGACCTCAAGCGGGTCACAGTCGACACCACGGTGCAGCCAAAGGCCATCACCTTCCCGACCGATGCCAAGCTGCTGCACGCGGCAATCAAGGGGCTCAACCGCCTGGCGAGGAAGCACGGGGTCAAGCTGCGGCAGTCCTATCTTCGCATTGCCAAGACCGCGGCGATGATGGCGGGACGCTACGCCCACGCCAAGCAATTCAAGCGGCATCAGCGGCAGTTGCGCATCCTGCGCAGCCGGTTGGGCCGGATCATCCGCGATATCCGCCGCAAGATCGAAGGTCAGGCCGTGCTCGAGAACGCCTTCGCCCTGCCGCTCGGCAGGGCCTCGCAGATCCGCTCGCAGCAGCAGCGCCAGCGCGGCTGGAAGCTGTATTCCTTCCATGCTCCAGAGGTCGAGTGCATCGGCAAGGGCAAGGCCGCCGCACCCTACGAGTTCGGTGTCAAAGCCTCCATCGTCACCAACAACCGCCGTGCTCCAGGCGGCCTGTTCGTGCTGCACGCCAGGGCGCTACCCGATAACCCGTACGACGGTCACACCTTGCGGGACGTCATCGACCGCACCGAGACACTCACCGGCTGTGCGATCGAGCGGGCCTATGTCGACAAGGGATACCGCGGCCATGACGCGCAAAATCCTCGTCGCGTCTTCATTTCCGGCCAGAAGCGCGGCGTCTTCGGTGTCATCAAGCGCGAGTTGCGCCGCCGCTCCGCCATCGAGCCCATCATCGGACACCTGAAGACCGATGGTCACCTCGGCCGATGCTACCTCAAAGGCCGCCCCGGCGATGCGGCTAACGTCATCCTCTCCGCCGTCGGTCACAACTTCCGCCGGGTCCTCGCCTGGCTGAGGGCTCTTTGGTGCCTGATCCTGACCACCTTCATCGCGGCCGCCAGCGACCGCTCATCGCTACAATCGGCTTCTTAACGGACGACAAGTTAAGGACAATGTGATTGCGACCGCGCCGCCGGCCGCCATTGCGGCAATCGTCGCCTTGTTTTTGGTCATATCTTCGGCTAACGGCCCGCCTTCTTCAGTCAGGCCGTGACATCGTGAATTCGAAAACACGATTTTACGCGCAGACTCAATACTTCGACCGCCTCACTCCGCGGCTTCGGCAGGCGCGCTCTTAAGCTCCGCAAATTTCGCAGCCATTGTCGGATTGCCCCGAGTTAGCTTCTTAATCGTCACGTCCTGTGCCTTGTCATTGGCAAGACGCAGGTTGCGATCCGCACCGATCAAGGCATCCTTCGTCTTCTGCAGATGATCGATCGACTTGTCGATCTCCGTAAGAGCCGTCTGAAAGTGCCGGGAAGCAAGATCATAGTTCTTTGAGAATGCGGTTTTGAACGATTCGAGCTGGTTCTCAAACTGGGTTATATCGACATTCTGCGCTTTCACGAGCGCAAGCTCGGTTTTGTACTTCAGCGAATTGACTGCCGCGTTCCTTAGGAGCGTAATCATAGGCAGGAAGAACTGCGGCCGGATGACATACATTTTTGGGTAGCGGTGGAAGACGTCGACGATGCCGGCATTGTAAAGCTCGTTGTCCGGTTCAAGCAATGAGACCAAGATAGCGTACTCGCAGCCCTTCTCGATGCGATCCCGGTCAAGTTCTTTGAGAAAGTCTTCGTTTTTGCTTTTCGTCGCGGTCTTATCGCTCTCGTTCTTCATCTCGAACATGATCGAAATGATTTCAGTGCCTGCCTCGTCCGAGTCGCGGAAAATGTAATCGCCCTTGCTGCCGGTCCGCGCGTCGTTGTCCTTCTCGAAATAAGCGCGCGGAAAAGCCATCGACCGGACCCGGTTAAACTCAGTCTCGCAGTGTTGCTCGAGGGTCTCGCCCACCATCTTGGTCGAGAGGCGGGCCTTCATATCCTTGAGACGCTCGATGGCGTCGTCGCGATCTTTGATCTGGGTTTCGTACTTATCCTTCAACGATTGCTCGGAGAGCTGCTTTTCGAGCTGTACTCGACTGATGCCGCTTTTCAGCTCATCACGCTCTTTTTCGAGGGCACCTACCGCTTCAGTCACGGCGAGCTTCTTCTCAAGCTCAACTGCCTGAACCTTCGCCTTCAGATCCTGGATCTCCCTTTCCTTGGCAGTAGCAATCTTGTGCTGCTCGCTCGCCAGGAGCGCGTCAGCAAGCTCCGAGGCCGCCTTCTTTTCGCGCTCGGACTCAGCTAGCGCGTTCGCGAGTCTATCCCGCTCCTTTTCGACGGCGCTGAGCGCTTCAGCAACCGCGAGCTTCTGGGCAACGCCGCTCCCCTCAAGCTTGGACTTTAATTCCTGGATTTCAGCGTCCTTAGCAGCCGTGGTCTTCTGCAGATCGCTGCTTACCTGGGCCTTGGCCAATTCAACGGCGCTCTGCTTGTCACGCTCGGCCAGCTCCAACCGTTCGTGGAGCTGCTGAGCGAAATCCGCGTCACGGACTTGCTTCAGGATGTCCGCGTAACCGGCTTCATCAACCTTGAAGGCCTTGTCACAGTGGGGACAGATGATCTCGTGCATGGTTCCTGGCCGGATCGTGGCGCTGCTGTTGTCATTGAAAAGGGACGGACCGGCAGAATCGGACCCCAGGAGAACAAAATTAGAACGAGCGAACTTGGAACGTCAAGTCAAGCCCAGCAAGTTCTGGGCGCTTTGCTTGGACTATCCCCCGCTTTCATGAACGCCATAGGTCGGCCCAGATCACGACATTCGCTTTGATGACCACCAGTGCTCATGTCAATCAGAGTGTCCATTCCGAATCGTCCTTGCGGCAGGGCGGTATTGATCCCGACTGTGTTCGCGTCGCTGCTTTGCGCCGCGCTAAAACACGACACGGCCACGCTCCCCTCCGGCCAGCGCATCCAGATCGACCTTCGCCTGGCGGCACGAGCATCGACAATAAGTACGCCTCGATCGCGCGGATCGTCGCGCAGCGCCGCGATGCTCATGCGCTATTTCGAGCATATCGCGGCCGCGCCTGCTACGTTCAAAGTAGCTTTCGAGTCATTCTGCCGCAGTTGTCCCGCCGCCTGCGGGCGCCGTGCTTCTTCCGGACGGACTAACCTCCAATCCAGCCCCTCGAAAAAGGCCGCGAACATCGCCCGCGACATCCGCATCACGCCGTCCGCAATCGTTGGCCTCGGTTCGATCGGAACACGAAGGCCGCGCCGAGGAACGGGTCGAGACGAAGCATCTCCTGCACCTCCGTCGCAAGCCCATCATGGCCGCCGCGGAAGTCGATCGGCCGCGTTGCAAATCCGCACCAGCCGCGATCATCGTGACGCTCGCACCGCACGGATTACCCGGGACAGCTGCTCGGCATCAATGGCCATATCCGTCCGCAGCACGACATCGCCGATCGCGATCTCAAGCTTGATCGCCGGAACCTGACGCTCCTCCAACGCACCTTCCACGACCAGCGGCGCGAATGTCGGCTGCGACGCTTCGCACGGCGGCAACATGTCTCGCTGTCGCAACCCCCTCGCCAATCGTAGATCTGCCAGCGCGTCGCTCCGTGCTTGCGCGCCACCTCGGACACCTGAGCACCGGGCAACAGACTCTCGGCGACGATCCGAGCTCTCTCTGTCGCGCGGCGATCAGGGTGGATGGCGCCACCACCGTGCATTCGTGGCCGAGCGATTGGATCAGACGATAAAGGCCATGGCCCGTCGGGCCGGCCTCGTAACAGAAGTGGATGCGATTAAACCGGCTGGCGAATCCACACTATAATACAATACGGCGCACGTTAACGTCCGAAGCATCGACTTCACCGAAGAAGCGAACCCCTCCCTCCCAGCCTGCCTCCGCAATCGCGACGGCATTTCTCAGTTTGGCGACACGATTCCAACAAATGCTTCCCTATAATCCGCCACGGCGCCTCGGCTCGGACCTAAGCAACCTCGGACACGCAGTGTAGGGCGAACGACCCCACCGGCAGAGACGGACATGCGGTCTTACAATCAATTCCTGCCATGACGATGAGATCAATCTATTCCTTTACCGCTTGGAGCGATGAGGCCGGCTTCGACCAGCAGTTTTCCCCGAGAGAGTTCCATCACCCATGTCGTGAGCCTGACTACCATCTCGGGATATATACTCCTGCGAACGTTTAGCATGGCGCCTTGCGCCGCCTAGTGCAAGGCGCACTGGCCCGGCACTCGCGACGTTCTGACCACAACGTTCTGCGTAAGCGGCCCCCCTAGTGTCGGCACGCCCCCGGGTAACTGTTGCAAACATACTGGCCAAATGGATATGGAGCAAGATCTTCACATCCATTAGGGTCGCCGACGCAAGGACTTGATGGTCCGGCTCCGAGTGCATCGGCGTTGAGATGCTGTCTTGCGACGTAGACGAAAGACGTCGCCGCCAGCGCGAGGGCGAGGACGATCGCCGATATAATCCAAACGTTCTTCATTCCAGCCGTAACTTCCTTAGGTTGACTCGGTGACGCTTAGCCAAATGGTAACAACGCGGAGCTCAACTCGAGCGCAATTGAGCTTTCATTTCTTGGCTGCTCCACACCTCGGCCTTTGTGATGGCGAGGCTCTTCGCGTCTCCGGCTTGCGACCAGTCAGCGGCAGTCGACTCCGAACGGGTAAGTCGAGCTGCAAACCACGTTCTCATCTGCTCCGGTCAGCAAATCTCTTGAGATCGCGCCGATCACGATCTCTGTTGCGCTTCTTTGCTGACGCCCCGGGTGGCCGATGCCGAACGGCAGCTCGGCCCCTCGACGGCGGCTATTGCCCTTACCAAAGGAACTTCGCGCCGTCTGGCAGCTCGCAGACAAATTCACCCTGGATCACGGCTTCGGCCGCGCCAGCAACCAACTTTGAGGCCTTTACCTTGAGCTTGCCTTCGCGGTTAAGGCTGTGGCGGATGTATTCGGTAACAGGGTGTCCTGAGTCGTCCAAGGTTTGATGCACATTGGCGAAGCTGATTCCGTTCTGCGCGCTAACCCTGAAGGCGCTGATAATCAGACCACCTTGCATGGCTGGTCCGGGCTGACCGCCATCAACGGTTGTGCAACGATCGAGATCTAGTATTAGCGTTACTACCTTGCCGGCCCGCAGGGCACTTAGCACGTCTACATATTTTGCAGAAGGCTCGCCGGCCTTCGCTGTCGTGCTTACGCTTGCCACTAAAAGCAAGGAAGACAGTCTCGTTAGACATGTGATATTGAGCCGCATATGCTCTTCTCCAATACAAGACTCACATACGTAGCAGTACCCGTCTCGTCTCGTGCTCGGAGACTTTGGCGGGCACCGAACGTCAGGCGAACGTCGCCGTTGCGATAAACAGCATGCGCTACTACCGTACGCAAGTGGTTGCGAACGCAAACCTAACGTCACAATCTCGTATGTAAGGTACGCATACGACGAAGCTTTCAATTACCCACATTTCCAGCCGCTGCAATTTCGGCACCGAGTTTGATATCTGTGAGTCTCGAGAGACAGCGCCAGATGACAACATTTCCCGGTGGCGGATCGGCTGCCCGGGCCAAGTAGCCCCCTAATCGTGCAAGTTTGGTAAGATAAAATGCAAGGGTTCCAGGCCGACATCGTCGATGGCTGGCGCCGCTGATGAGTTGATCGAGCAATGCGATCTCGGTGTCTGTCAGTGCGAGCTTCGGTGACGCGTTTGGGGCGAGGCGATTGAGCATGGTGAGCCAGAGGACGCGCCAGCTGAGAATGCAGAAGACTGCCATTAGATTGGCAAGTCGCTCCGCGGTCCGGAGTTTTGAGTCTTCCGCCTTACAACCCGATTTCAGGATCTTGTGGAACGCCTCGATTTTCCACCGCATGGCGTACCAGTTGATCTTCTCGATTGCCTCCGAGCGCCTGCGGACGGCTAGGTCCGTGATGAGCTTCCACTCAATCGGTTTACGGCCCTTTGGCGTACCGCGCTCAGTGGCATGGATTATAGTAAGGTCGAGGGCTGGATAATGTTTCTGCTTCCCGATGGGAGGCAAGACCGCGATCCGCTTGAACTTGATTTCCAGCGCGGCCTTCGTCGTCTCGCCCTTGTCGTTGCGCACGTCGATGTAATGCAAGCCTTTGACGCTGGTCTCTTCCATCTCGGTTGCAATCGTATGACCGCCATCGCCTGCCAGCCGATCGACGCAGGCGCGGACAAGGAAGTGAGCGCCAAGCTCTTGCGTCAGGCAATACAATTCGTCGATGTCGCTTTCACGGTCACCGATATGAATGCAACGCTCCGGCTGTCGGAGCCGCTCGATCGATTGCCTGAGATTGTCGAGCCAGCGAACGCTCTCCTTCTTCTCGATCGGAACGCGGGTCGGGTTGATCTTCTTCTTGAGCTGCGCCCTGCCTTTGAACTTTTTTCGTGTCCAGAACTTCACCGCCGCCAATCCCAGCGGCAAGCCTCGACAGTCACAGCGAGACTGGAATGCATCAGCATTCCGCAGACCGTGTGATGGCGCCAACGACCGTCCTTGTTCCGACCGCTGTTGACGCTCTTGGTTAGGCCAATGGCGCTCGTGTTCGCGCGTTGATAGGAGAATTCCGTCGTGTCCTGAATGAGGAGAATTGGGCCTGTACAATCATCGTAACGTGCGCGTGTGGCGGCGAAGTGGCCGCTGAGGATGTCGGCTTCCTCCACGCGCTCGTTGGCGAAGAAGCGGTAGGCCGCCTTCGTGTTCGCCCAGTCCTGACGCGCGAACGGTATGCTCCCGCCCATACCGTCACCAATTTGCTTCAACAGCTCGCCAAATCGTTGACCAAGACGAGCATCCTTGAAAGCTGTCTTGTCGATCTCGCGCTCCGTCCAGTGTTCGACGGCGCTTTCATCACCATCATCCTGGCGACCATCCGGGCCGGCCGACCAACGAGATGTCGTTCCACTTGAACACATCAAGGCACCTCGCCGTCGCGATTCAGGTGCTCGACAATGAATCACAAGCGATTCATCCGATTCAAGATTTTTCGATCAGGGCTACCGCAATCGAATAAAGCATTCGTGGGTAATTGAAAGACGACGAAGGTCGCCTGATTGACGCATGCGCGCGGGGGCCGGGTAGCGCTATGATAGCGCTGCGTGAAGGTTAGGCAGCTTGCTGATCGGTAGGTTCGTCGGCTTGGCGCGGGAGCTTCCATTCCCAGGGCAGCAGTTCGTGCAGACGCGAAGCGGGAAGATCGACGATCCGGGCGAGGACGTCGGCAAGCCCGGCTTTGGGATCGACATCGTTAAGACGACAGGTAGTGATCATCGTCAGCATGATGGCGGCGCGTTCGGCGCCGCGCAGGCTGCCGGCGAAGGTTCAATTGCGCCTTCCCAAGGCGATGCCGCAGCGCTCTTTCGGCGGCATTGTTGCTGAGGCAGATCCTGCCATCGTCGAGGAAGCGCGCAAAGTCGGCCCAGCGCCTGAGCATGTAATTCATAGGCTTCAGGACCTCGGAAGAGCGCGAGAGGGTTTCTCGCTCGCGCAGCAGCCAGGCGTGCATGTCGTCGAGCAGCAGCTTGCTTCGCGGTGTGCGCCGCTTGAACTTCTCCCTTGGCATCACAACGACTGGTTCCTGCAGTTCTCTACAAGAGCCTGTATCCAGATCGCGTCCCCTAAACGCCGGTCGCCATCCGCGCAGTAATCCAGGCGTCTCACGGATTGATCTCAGGGATGGCACGCGCCCCTGATTTTGGCGACGCCTTAGTAATTTTCGACGCGTCATCGGAAGATTTGCTTTCGCTCGCCTTCTGGATACGTACCTGCCCCGTAAACCCGGGACTTTTGCAACACTTGCTGATGACCGCGCCTTTTAAACGAAGCCACAGTGTCGTGGTTTTGCACCTGCGCCTGGAACACCGATGCAGGAGGGCCGTCCTCCATCTCTCATAAAGCTGTACGCATCAAATTCGGATATTCACCTCCTTCATGCTCTGCAGCACACCGTGCCAGATCACCTTTCACAAGATCGCTTCGGCGACCACGGAAGACGAACAGGTGACCGCTGAGCGGGTCCTTGCGCAGCACCTCCTGCACTTGGCGCGCCAAGGACGGAAAGCCTCGGCGCATATCCGTGTGGCCGGTCGCCAGCCACACTCGCGCACCCGCCGGAACCGGAATCATCGGCGCACCAAAGCATCGAGAACACGACGCAGCGCGTCTCCATCACCATCCCTGGAATGCGCACTCCATCAACCTCGCCATCGATCCGGATGCGGGGTCCGGTACCAAGATCAATCTCGATGATGCCTTGGCTCTTCCGTCGACGCCCCGATGTCGTCGCCAAAGGGGCTTCGGCAACCTCCCGCGGCGGCACAGACGGCCGACTCTCGACCGGCACGAACGGCCGCTATACTCGCTTCACCGTGCTTACAAAGCTCTTTGCGCCACCGGAACAGCTGGCTCACATGAAGGCCGGCCGTGCGAGCCACCTCGGAAACATTGGCTCCGGGCTCGAGCGATGCTGCAACTAGCCGTTCCTTCTCATCCCGCGACCACCGGCGCCGCCGCTCGACCGATGTGATCACCTCCGCCCTCGAAATCGTCATAGCGCTTCTCCTAGGATTACCCCTAGGACCTGCAGCGTTCGCCTCCGTCAAACAAGGCGGCCCTCAACGGAGGAATACTATGTAAGTGTTACGAGCGGCACACACTTTGCAATATCGTTCGGCACTATCAATCCGGCGAAAGGCGAAGGGCAGCACGCGCACTAAACGACGAGGTCGATGATCTTCTATGTCAGCGCCAGGGGACTTACCTAATTCCGCATTGAAGATTAGCCTCTGCATCCGCGCTCGTGCTTGACGCGAGACGATTCATGATCCCGTAAGTCGAGTAACGATACGGAGGTCAGCCGTCGTGCTCTCTTGATCCCTAAATTGCATCCTCTCGACACGACGCCCCACTAGACGCGGCAAGCTCAGAAGCGTGACATTGAGGACACTTGGCGCCACATCGCTCACCTCGTCCACGACATCCAGCCTCGCGAATGCACCTGAATGCATTTCGACAACGCTTGCGAACACCCAAGTGGTCCGGACATAAAGCGCTATGTGACAAACAGAAAGCCGGCCTTAGCGGCTGGTTTCTTGAAGGCGACTAACCAATTTGCATCCAGATTGCTTGTTCTTAGGGTCGCCAGCCCCGATGCTATCCGTTTCCGTTCGGAAGTCTAAAGCCTGGCGCATCTTGACATGGGCACAGCGGACCTTGACGGCTTGATTAGACGAACGGCCACGGCGCTGGCCCCAAGCGCACTTGCGCGGGCCCACAAAAATGTTGGCCAAACCGTCTTCTCCCGCCTATTGCAAGGAGAATACAGCATATCAGTCCACTCGCCTGCTGCGCGCATTCAGCGTCATTAAAATCGGCCTTTGTGAACTTCAGCGCTTGGGCTCCGCCCCTTGCACGACGAACCCGCCCGGCTGCGACATGGCGACGAGGCGCGCCGCCGGCGGAGGAGCTGGCTAGTGACCTATTGTGGGTACCTTGGCTGATAGGCCTCGATCCGATCGAGGCAAGTTGAGAAAGCAGTGCCGCATCTGCGACTTCGCGACATCGCCAAGCCGCCAGCTTTCGCGGATAATGTCGAGGAGGTCTCCATCTTGACAGCGTCGGTCCATTTGCTGGCGCCCCCTTGCGCGAGGCCGTCGGCCGACCATTCTATGGCTCCCTTGGCGCCGACCGTTGGACGGACAATAGCGGCACGTGCCAAGTCAAGCGGCTGGCGTCCAACGCTCGGCTACCCCTCCTGTGCAACTCGAGCTGTCTGCACGCGTACACATCTTAGAAACGTTGCCAGCTACCTTCCCAAAGGCAGCTACCAATCCCGAGAAGCTCCGGGGTATCGCCGATATAGGAAACGTGAATCAAATTCTGGCCCGAATGAGCGAGCCAATTCAACAAAGGAATTGGACTTCAGTTGGTCGGAGGCATCTAGGCGGTTTGCCTTGAGCAGATCGACAAGACCGAATTAATCTCCATGGCGCTGCCTAAAATTACGGCGAGCGTCAAGGCTTGCAGGTAGACAGCGAGCTATACGGAGAGCAGAAGGGGCGCTGTGGACGAGAACGTTAGGACAGCCACCAGCCTTACAATCGGATGGCTCGAGCACATGACAAACCTGAGGAGAGCGATCCGGATCGAACCGCCGGCACGCTCTCGCGATTGGCTCACACTAGCCCGTCCACCCTCTTCCTCTCCATCAGAAGGAGCCGCTCAAAAGGCTTTCGCCCGGCCCTTTCCGGAACGACACACGGCCTCCTCAAAATCCCTGAGACTCAGCAATGCCCCGCGGCCATCCGTCCACCGTTTGGTTTTGCACTCCTCTGCCACTCGCCGCGGCAATCCAGATTGTAGCATTGCCGCCAACGAGGAGGACCGCTAAAAGCACGATACGCCATTGATTTACTATGTGAGCGTACGATTTCTACCATGTAAGAGAACTATACGAAGGTTTGTAATGCGCCTTTTTTTTTGGCTATGCTGATTTCGGCGGCCGACGTAGAAAGCGCTCAGGAGCGCTTGTCCGGCGGCTCGAACAAATTCCTGCATTTTAATCATCCCGCCAGAAGGGCCGGACGGATACAAGCATGTTTAATTGGCTCATCGCGTTTGGACGTTCATCGGCGCAATTTATTTTGGCTAGCATTACGCTCGCGGCATTGACGCTAGCTTCCTTGTATCTTCATAGCCCTTTCGCAGCCACAGCGCTTGTCTATTTGGTCGTGATTTTGGTGTTTTCGCTGATTGGCACTTTCGTCGCATCGTTGGCGCTTTCCATAGTCGCCGTCAGCGCTTTAATTTACGTCCTCACGTTCAATCCCCAGATCGACGCCCCTCACGAGCTTTTGGTGATTATCGCTTTCCTTACTGCGTCCATCATCGGAACGCGCCTGATCGCAAAACTCCGCTACGAAAAGGAAGCAGCGCGTGAGGTCGCCGCCGAGCTAAGGCACAGCGCGGACGATCTGCGCAACCGAGAGAAACTCTGGCGCGAGATCTTTGAGCATAACCCGGCCATGTACTTCATGGTCAATGAAACCGGAACCGTCCTGAACGTCAATAGTTTCGGCGCGATCCACCTCGGCTATACGCCCGCGGAACTGATCGGCCAATCGGTGTTCAGAGTCTTTCTGAAAGACGATCGCGAGGTCGTTCGCAAATCCATCGAGCGATGCCTTACATATATCGGCCAATCGCGTACATGGGAAATCCAGAAAGTCCGTAGGAACGGCTCGGTGCTGTGGGTGCGCGAGACTGCCAAGGCGATCTTGTGGGCCGACGATAAGCCCATCGTCCTCATTGCCTGCGAAGATATCACCGAACAGAAGCGGACGGTTCTTGCTCTTCAGCGGAGCGAAGCGCATTTGGCTCAGGCGCAAGAATTGAGCCACACAGGCAGCTTTGGCTGGAACGTGGCCACCGGCGAGGTCTTTTGGTCGAAGGAAAGCTTTCGGATATTCCAGTATGATCCAGAGACCAAAGTAACGGCGCAACACGTCATTGACCGCACTCACCCAGAAGACAAGACTTCTGTCCAAGACACTTTGAATCGGGCCCTTCGAGGCGAGCATTTCGAGCACGAATACCGATTGCTGATGCCCGACGGCTCGATAAAGTACATTCACGCGGTGGCACGTGCTACGAGAACCGCGTCCGGGAATATCGAGTTTGTCGGGGCGGCCACGGACGTCACGACAGCAAAGCAGACGGAACAACAACTGCGCCGTAGCGAGGCCTATCTGGTCGACGCGCAGCAGCTCAGTCGCACGAGCACCTGGTCGTGGGACTGCAACCGTCGCTGTTTTGCTTATCGCTCCGCCGAAGTCAGTCGTCTATTTGGCTTTGACCCGGATGAGCCGGTGACCATTGAGGCCATCCGATCGCGGATTCATCCAGACGACTTGCCGCGGCAACAGGAAATCCAACGTCAGGCCATTGAACAAAAAACAGGGAATTTTGAATACGATTTCCGAATCTGTCTTCCCGACGGCGCGATACGACACATACATGCTGTTGCGCACGCCGTGCTGGCAAGCGATGGCTCAACTGTCGAACTCGTCGGAACGCACATGGATGTCACTGAGCAGCACGCAGCCAAACAACAATTGGAAGACACTCTTGCTGCGCTACGCGAGAGCGAGCAGCGCTTTCGTGACTACGCCGCAACTGCTTCTGACTGGTTATGGGAGACCGGGCCGGATCACCGGTACACCTTGTCGGAGCACACCAACGCTACGGACCTCTTGGCAAGAGCGGTCATCGGCCTGCGTTGCTGGGAGATTGCGAGCGACGTTGAAGAAGAGCCCGAGAAGTGGCGGCAGCATGAAATAACGCTAAATGCCCATCTTCCATTTCGCGATCTGGTCTATCGTACCGTGGGGAGGACCAGGTCACCAATCTACTTCCAGAGCAGCGGCAGGCCCTTATTTGATGTAAGCGGCCATTTTCTCGGCTACCGAGGCGTGGCCACTGATATCACGGCGAAAGTTCGCGCCGATCAGGCTGAACAAGGACTGCGAAAGGCACAGGCGGATCTTGCGCATGTGACGCGCCTGACGGCGCTGGGGGAACTAACAGCCTCTATCGCCCACGAAGTGAACCAACCGCTCACGGCCATAATCAGCAACGCCGATGCGTGCCTTGGCTGGCTACGTCGCGAAGCTCCCGACATTTCCGCCGTGCACAGATCCGTAGAGTGGATCATTGATGACGCTATGCGCGCAAGCGAAGTGATTCGCAGGGTCCGCACACTCGCGAGGAACGGTGATATCGAGATGGTAGCGCTAGACATTAATGAGGTTGTGAACGACTCTATCGCGCTGGTAACGCGTGAGCTGATTAACCACCAAGTGACCTTGCGAACTGAGCTAGCACCATCACTTCCCAAAATTCTCGGTGACCGGGTTCAGCTGCAACAAGTAATCATCAATCTGGTGATGAACGGAGTAGAGGCCATGCAAGCTGTTGACGACAGAGCGCGCGAACTGATGATTCAGTCATCCAGAGACAATGAGAGCCGCGTGCAGCTCTCCGTGACTGATAGCGGCGTCGGCATCGCTGAGGGTGATAGGATCCGAGTCTTAGATCCGTTCTTCACCACCAAATCTACCGGCCTTGGAATGGGTCTGTCGATCTGCCGCTCGATCGTAGAAGCTCACGGAGGCCGCCTGTCGATCGTCCAGAAGCAAGAGCCGGGCGCATCCTTTCAATTTGTCCTGCCAGTCGTGTCATGATTGGAATTTGACTAGCCGTGTGAAATCGGGTCGACAAGTACGATCGTGCTTATTGTCGAAAGCTAAACGGCTCGATGCCTCGACGAAACTTTCGCTCGGCATATCTGGATATCGCCGCATTCGGATCGGCTCACGGAATGCTGCAGGGCACACCTTCGGGTCGCATGGCCATCGGGTTCTTGACACCGACTGCTGGGACCGTGAGTTTGTATCTAACCTGGCGAAGTTGAATGTTCACCCCGCATGAACCTCAAACTGAGGAAGGCGAAGCGTTCGATCGGATCGCAACAGAATCGAAGCTGAGCAGACGATCACGACGCCTCGCTGGCAAGCAGCTTTGGCACTGGGCACCACCGGCTCCGATTCAGGGCGCTTTCGCGTGCTTCCCGCTCGACGGCCCGAATGCCGCTTCCGTCCGCAGAAGGATGCACGAGCTGAGCAGCAGACCACTCGTTAGATAGCGAAGCGCTGGCGATTAGCCGCAGTCTCAAGAGCTAACGCTGCGGGTTCCCTAGTCACACCGCCGGCGCCTTCAGGGCCTTGAGTGACGGCCTTAACCGCTTTCCGGCCAGATTCGCCACAAATTCCATCGGTACTTTTTGAAGGGGTCGATCCCTTTCGGGGTGTCAGCCCTAAGAAGCTGAGTTCCTTCAGCAAGCGCGTCGTGCCGCTTCGGCTTGACCGTACAAGCTGATCAGCTTGGACTTGCACGCGTTGCTGTACGAAATCCCCGGCGCCGCGATACGATTATTACGGCTCCTCGATCTGGCCGAAGCGGAAAGAGGACGAGACGTTCGAGGCCCCCTCCTTCAAAGCGTTGAGCCGATGGGACGTCCTGGGCCATAGCGGAACACATTGACGCACAATCGAGCGCCGGCACCCAACCTGCGCGTCAACAGCGACGCCCGATGCTCGCGGTTCTGTTTTTCGACGCGGCAAGCCAACGCATAAGAGCGTTGCTGCTTCCGCTTATTCATCGGCTCGCGGCGAGCTAGGCGCTGACTCTCCGCGCCGCTACGTGCATTCCCTTTGCAACCTATTCGCGGCTTGGATGAACACTATCAAGAAAATTGATTTTTCGATCCTACCTGAAGCCTCGTAAGTCGTATCCGTTCTTTACAAGGAGGACGCAGCTACTCGTGCGGTTCGATTTTCTCTTCAGTCAAATGCTCGACAATTGCAGCTGCTCGACCAGGCGGGGGGATCATCGTAGCTCCGTGCCGACAGTGATGCGCTCAGGCCTCGACACAATCGCACTATAGGCGACCACAATGCGAATCCTACTGGTCGATCAGGACGCCGCCTTCGTGCGAGCCGCCAAGAAAACCCTGTTCGTTCGCGGTTTTGCCGTGGACCTCATCTCTACTCTTGACGAAGCGGAGACCGCGCTGAGTTGTGCCAGCTATCACATTCTCTTGCTCGAGTTGGCTCTGCCGGACGGAAATGGATTGGACTGGTTGAAACAGTTGAGACGTGAAGGATATTCAATGCCTGCCATGATGATGAGCAGCCTGAGCGATCTTGAGACCAGGATCGCGATATTCAATGGTGGCGCCGACGATTTTCTTCCTAAGCCGGTGTCTATCGATGAGCTTATTGCTCGAATGCGCGCCATTTTGCGACGATCGACGCAATTGACGGCACCCGTGATCACCTTCGGGAACTTACATTTCGATCCTATTGGCCGGCAAGTCTCAGTTGACGGTCGGCCACTCAGAATTGCGCGCCGCGAAGTCTGCATTCTCGAACATCTGCTCAGCCGAGCAGGCCGCACCGTGCCGCGAGCGTTGCTAGAGGAAAGCCTCTATGCGTTTGACGATGAAGTCTCGACCAATGCCTTAGAAGTCGGGATCTATCGATTGCGCACACATTTGAGCAAGTCCGGCACAACGCTACGAATCAAAACCGCGCGCGGCGTCGGCTACGCGCTTGAACTGAAGAACGATCCGCTGCCTTGCCGCCACACTTGAAAACGACGCTCAGTTGAAGTTCCCCCTTGATGTTCGCAGCTGCCGATGGCCGACGGCGGTCACCTCAGCTATTCGCTCGCGCCTTCTGTATGTCGTTTGCTCGCTTCCTCTCGTGCTGCCGCCCACTACCGCAGCTCAGATAAAGCGCGACCCTAATCAGGCGTCGCCACGGTCAACAACTGACAGCCTTAGCGGGGTCTTGAATCTTTCCTCCTCTCAGGGCCAGACGATTCATCTTCCGGCGCCGGCGGCCAGCATATTCGTTGCCGACCCAACGATAGCCGACTACCAGGCCCCATCGAATACAACCATCTTCGTCTTTGGAAAACAGTCGGGACGGACCAGCCTATTTGCTTTGAACGACAATGGAGAAGCGTTAGCCGAGTTACGTGTTGTCGTTACCCAGCCTATCGAGGATTTGCGTGCTGCACTAAAGGCTGAGCTCGGGGACCATCCGATCCAAGTCACCTATACGCCACGCGGCGCAATTCTGAGAGGGACAGCACCAAGTGTCGACGTCGTTGAGCGCGCCAAGAAGATTACCGAGCAATTTCTGGGCGCGGGCGCGCTGGTCGTCAACAACATCCAAGTGGCCGGCTCATTGCAAGTGACGCTTAGCGTGCGCGTGGCGGAAGTCTCGCGCAGCGCCGTGAAGGAGCTTGGCATCAACCTCTCTGCATCGGGCCAAAACGGAGCGGTCATTTTCGGGTTTAGCAGTGGCAAGCCTGGCGGTTCCGGTGCGAGCCGGGGTGGCGGCACGGCAAGTGTCGGAGTCGGCGTTGGCAGCACGAACATCAGTGCTGTACTTGACGCCCTCGCCAACGAGCATCTCGCGTCGGTATTGGCGGAGCCAACTCTTACCGCGATGTCCGGCGAATCAGCAAGCTTCCTGGCAGGCGGCGAATTTCCAATTCCGGTCATGCAGGACAATCGTCAACTCTCAGTTCAATTCCGTCAATTCGGAATCAGTCTGGAGTTCGTTCCGACCGTTCTCAGCAACAATCAGATCAATATCCACGTCAAGCCTGAAGTCAGTGAGTTATCCAAAGAAGGTGAAGTCAATATCAACGGAATGTCTCTGCCTGGCCTCTCCACGCGACGTGCCAGTACTGTTGTCGAGCTTGCCAGCGGTCAGAGCTTTGCAATCGGCGGGCTCATAAGACGCAATTTCAACACCGACATCAGCACGTTTCCCGGGTTAGGCGATGTCCCGATCCTTGGTGCACTGTTTCGGTCCTCCTCATTTCAGAAGCAGGAGACGGAGCTTGTCATCGTCGTTACCCCTTACATCGTGCGGCCAGCATCATCTGCCGCCAAGATAAGCGCGCCGACTGACCGCCTCCGGCCGCCATCAGACGGGGGGCGCATTTTAACGAATACGTTGGCGCGTCCCCCGCGAAGCCGCGAGGCTCCCGCACCGAACCAGACGCGACCGGCGGAGCCGGCTTTGTTATCGAATGAGGACCGCTAATGACCTTGCGAAACCTGGGCCACTTGATTGCCGTAGCGGCAACCGTAGGCGGATGCACACATAATGCTGCGATCTATTCTGAGCCGACTGATCAAGCGATTCAAGTGGAGCAGAAGACCAGTATCTTGCGACTACAGAGCCTTCGTCGCGCCGAGAGGTATGGTCTGCGTAATTTCATTGCGAACGCCAGCCGCGGTCGGCGGGATGCACTCCATCTGGACGTCAGTGGTTCGCCCCGGCTCATTACGCAGGTGGCTCATGAGGCCCGCGAGATGGGCGTTCCCGCCTATAATATTCGCCGGTCCGCTTCCCCCGTAGATCTGCCCAGCCATTTCGGTGTCCAAATCGAGGCGATCATTTACGAAGCACGTCCTCCGCTCTGTCCATCCCTTTCAATCATCGGCCCTTCAGTAGACGACAATTCTTTCAATCCAACGCTCGGCTGTTCGATCCGCAATAACCTCGCGGTCACGGTCAACGATCCCGGCGACTTGCTCGAGAACAGAGCTATCTTGCCAACCAGTGGTGACCGTGCGGTGCTTCCGCTTACCGCACGGGGAGGTCTCGCCGCAGGCAACAAGAGCCACTTGGAAAGTGACACTCATAATCGCATTGCGTCAGAAGCCCAATGAGCACTCTCAATGGCTGAGCGGCAAGAGCATTGGCGATACTCTGGCGGCCAACTTCCGCAGACGCCACGATCTGCTTCCGCCTTTCCAGACGACGTGACTTACAGATCAAGTAGCGACTGGACGTCTTTGACTAACACGCCCGAATGCATCGCATTGCCGCGCCAAGCTAGACCAGGCCAGCGGCAAAGACTGCCTTTGCAACCCCCTCGAAACAGTCCTTCGGAACGGCCTTGCCCATTATTCCCTTTCGGATCAGCTGACGCGCCAAAGCAGGTTCCTGAATAATGCTCAGATGCAGCGCCCTCGCCTGATCAAACAACTGTGAAGCAAGTTCGTCCTCACCGCGGCATACCAAAACCGGCACTCCGGTCTGTCCACGAACGTAGCGCAGTCCAACTAACATCGCGGGGCCCGTCAGTATCAATGTGGCCCGATTGACTCCGAGCGGCGGCTCACTCGCCGATTCCCGACGAAGCCGGCGGTGTTCGCCCTTTACATGTGGGTTGCCTTCCTGCTCCTTAGACTCGCGCTTCGCTTCACTCTCCGTCATGCGCATGTCACGCAAGAATAGCCAGCGCTGAATTAGCAGGTCGGTCAAGCCGCCGATCAGAAACGCCCCAGCAGCAATTTCAATTAAGAATTTGACCTCTTTGAATACAAAGCTGAAACAACCCAAACCGCAGACAGGCAGGTACACCAGCGCCTTCCAACTTGCGAGTGAGGTGAAAAACAGCGTTACGCCGAGAAGGAACACTTTGATCAACGACTTACCAAGCTCGACAAGCGACTTCTGAGAGACAATCCGTTTGAGCCCTTTGATTGGATCCAATTTCTTAAGGCTTGGTTTCAGCGGCTCCACGGAGAACGTCAGCCCACCAGCAGCCAAGACACTGGCTAGAATGCCTGCAGCCACGGCCGCTCCAATGATTGGGGCAACGCTCGTCAACGAAAGTTCGATCAATCCGACCAGTGCCTGCTGGACCGCACTGTTGAAGGGCTGCCCCTGCAGCTTGTCGACGAGCCGCACCCCCTCACGCCATACGCCCTCGATCGCGCCCGCTCGGAAACATAGACAGCCGAATGCGGCGCAAATGCTAAGCGCGCTCACAAAATCGGCGCTGCGCGGGATCTGTCCCTTCTTACGCGCCTGCCGTAGCTTCTTGGGAGTTGGCGGACGCTTCTTCTCTTCGCTCGAGTCGCTCATTTTAGGAACTTCCCGAGCCACTCCAGCACTCCGTAGGACTGGATAATCTCCGTTCCCATGTATTCCATGAGGAAGACGGTGTAACTCACCATGATGATGCCAAAGGCGGCGTTCTTGATGGTGGGGGAGAGGTCGTTCAGCTTAATTTGCGGCGCAAACCGCCCTAGCAACATGAGGGATATCTCAATCAGGAGCAGCAGAGCCAGCACGGGTCCGGAAAATAGCAGGGCCGTGTGCATGATATGATCGAGAAGCGCTACAACTTCCATTGCCCCTTGCATTGTCAGAGGAGGTAGTAGCCGGTACACGGGCCAGATCAGATAGCTGCCATACAGGCACCGAACCATCGTCTGTAGACCTCCAGACGCAACGAAAATAGTAACCCCAGCAGTTCCGAGAAAGAGACCCGTGGCGGAGGCCTGGCTGCGCGTCGCAGGATCGTCCAACTGGCTTGAAACGCTCCGTTGCGTGTCAATGATGTCGCCAACTGCCTGGATGCTCCATAGCGGTATACTTAGGAACATCCCGAACAGCAGGCCGACGAATATCTCTTTGAGACCGAGGAACGCGACCGCGGCCAGACGGGTGGCCGGATCTAGAGTCTGCAGACCGGCCTTGACATGCGCAAGGCATGGCAGTCCAATCACGATCGTCAAGCTTGTGCGGATCATCCCGCTAATCTGCGGCCGCGTGAATACGGGAAGCACCAACATAATGCCTAAGGCCCGCGCAGCGCTAAGGCCCGCTGCAACGACGAACTCGACAGCACTCTGAATTAGAGCTTGCGCCTCGGTGGGTGACAAAGCATGCATTCGCGGCGCTCGTTGTTCGCCTCAGCTAATCTAACCGGTTCCGCTCGCCGTGCCTTAATGTTTGACGCCAAGGCCGCAAATAGTCGGCGGTGTTCGTTCTAATAGCGCTCAACGAGAGCACCAGCCGCACTGCGAGCCCGCAGGGTAGGCCGTCGATCCCCATACTCTCATGCTCGCTCGACAAACTGGCCAGCCACTTTGGTAATTCACCGGTGATGTCGATGGGCGGTTTTGTCCTCACAAACTCGGCCTTCGGTTCCTCACTAATACCTCGATGTGAGAGAGGGGAACTCCGTGAAGATATGTTTGGCCTGTTCGATAAGCGGCGCACTCAGCACCCGAGAAAACAGAACGAGCACGGCGACGACGACGAGGAGCCTCACGGTTAGGGGCAAGGTTTGATCCTGGAGCTGCGTTGCCGCCTGTATTATGCCAACACCCAAGCCGGCCACGAGAGCTGCTAGGAGCGGTGGCAGAACCCACATCATGAAGAGGACGAGCGATCGGGTCAAATGCGTGAGGATGCTGGTCTCGTCCATATTAACCTCCGGCCGTGGCGTAACTTAACACCAACCCGTGCATGAGCCGCGACCATCCGTCGATCGTGACGAACAGAAAGAGCTTAAAAGGAACAGATATCATTGTGGGCGATACCATTGACATGCCCATGGCCATCAGAATCGTCGTTACAATCAGATCAATCGTGATGAATGGAAGATAGAGAAGGAAGCCGATTTCAAAGGCACGCTTTAATTCCGAGATCAGAAAGGACGGTACAAGAATCGCAAAATCATCCGCTGTAGCGTTTGCCCGCATCTCCTCTGACCAAACATGTTCTGTGGATGACAGGAAGAACGTGCGCTGCTCCTCACTGCTGAACTTTTTCAGGTGAGCGCGCAGCGGCTCGCTTCCCTCCTTAGCGGCTGTCGCCCAGTCATCGAGCGTTTGGTAGTGAAGTTGCGGGGCGGTAACGTGGTTGTAGATCTGCTCCAGCACTGGAGCACCAATGAAGACCGTAAGGATCAATGCAGCGCCATACAGAACGATGTTCGGGGGTATGGATTGGGTTCCGAGCGCGTTGCGCACGAGGAAGAGAACGACGGAAACTTTTATGAATGCCGTCGTCGTGACAACTGCGAACGCCAGCAGACCGAGACCGACCGTCGCTGCAAGAAGTGCAGGAATGCCTGGCTGAATGTCAGTCATTGACCGCCAACCCACCACGTAGCCTGATGGCCAGTTCCTCCCCGACACGCACGATGTCGCCGTGGCCGATCAATCGACCATTGGCAACAATGTCAACCGGACGGTCAACGGGACGGCCAAGTTCAAAGACATGCCCTTCGTTGACGCTCCTCAACGTACCCAGCGGGATAGGCCAACGGCCGCATTCGAACACGAGCGTAATCTCAATGCTGTCGATGTCGGTTTCCGAGGGCAGGGTCGATGGCTGGGTTTGGGGTCGTGTTGTCATATATGCACTCTTGAGAGGGTGGGGTTGCAGGCGGAAGGGTCCCCGCAAGATTAGTCTGTCGCCAGCAATCTCCGCCGGCGCCCACAATTTGTCCGCAGTCAGGATGACCTGACCGCTCGCAAAGGGAATGACGTCCGGCAACAGCGCATCGCCAGTTTGTGCTTGGCGAAGAAGCCCGACGGACACGCGCAGCGAGCTAATCTCGCTGGCAACCATGATGGGCAACTCCGGGGAAAGCTTGCGCATTTCTCGGGGCAATTGGCCAAGCATCTCGCCTAACTTACAGAAGGCAGCCGGAACCGGACCCTCAAGAGACGAGAATAGGAACAGCCGCGCCTTGCCCACGAGCGCCCCGTAGACGATGTCGAGTTCCAGATAAGGACCTTCCATCGTTGCTTCGTCGATGCGGATAATTTGCAAATCCTGCGCTAGCAGATGCTCTACTCGAGTGAACCATGGTTCAAGCGCAAGTTCGAGGACGAAAGAGCGGGCTGGGTCCGAAGGTAACGTAAGGCCATGCTGCACTGTCGAAATCAATGCCTCCGCCAACTGGCGCGGCACCGACAAGACGGCCATTTCGGCTCCGACGCGAAATACACAATCAAGCATCGGCGCGGTCGATTGCTGCGCCTGCCACACAAGCCGGTTAATACATATCGAGACCGGCGTATCGCCAAGGCGGCTCTTCAGAACCGTTCGCCGGGGGGCCATCAAATTGAGGCACGAGACCGCGCTATGCGACAATCTTAGCCGCGGCACGAATCGTGCCGGTTCACCGACCGCATTTTCCGCGCTCATGTTCACGGGGTCGGCAGTTCGCGCCGACATAAGAGAAGCAGCCATTAAATCAAAACGCCAATTGCCTGGCTTCGCGAGCCACTCTGATACCGGAGCAAGACCTCATCGTCCGTTTCGATTTGAGCTGCACACTCCGAGCAAGCGTTGGTCGAGCGCTGCACATCGCACTCAATCTGCTGCCATTTCTGGCTCGCCGCCGAACGCTTGGCCCACACGACCCGCGCCTCAACAACCGCCGCCTGGGCCTGCTGTTGAGCGATGCGCGCTTGCTCAAGCACCTGGCGTGCAGTTGCGATCTCAGCTGTGAGGCGTCCAATGACGAGATGAAGCCTACGGTCGAGTTCGGTGACGCACATCCTGTTAGACGATGCGAGTTCTAAATAAAGTTCAGCTTCGAGGCTTGCGCGGCGTTTCTCGGCGCTGGCGGCATTCTTGGAAGCTTTCTCCATCGCTTTAACCGCAATTTGGCGTTCGGCTTGCGTATTGGATAATTGACGAAGCGCACTTCGCTCCCTCATGTCCTTCACCAGCCGCAATTTCGACGCTTGGCTGGGATTCAGTCGGTAAGACGCGACATCCACGTGATGGCCTCCTCAAAGCTGGACGGTTCATCCTGCCCCTGGCGCAAGAAATTCCGCAAGTCCTCGATCGACGCGATTGCTCGGTCGGTCAGCGGATCGCCCCCTGGCTTGTACTCACCGACCTTGATCAAAAATTCGGCCTCATCATAGCGCGAAAGAAGATCTCGAAAGAAAGAGGCGGCCTTTCGATGTGACACAGAGACGACCGCATCCATCACGCGACTTCGGCTCGACAACACGTCGATGGCCGGAAAATGCTCTCGCGATGCGAGCGCGCGTGAGAGAATGATATGACCATCGAGAATACCGCGCGACTCTTCGGCGATTGGATCGCCTGTCCCGTCACCTTCGACAAGTACGGTATAGAAGGCCGTGATCGAGCCCTGCTCGCCCATACCGGCACGTTCCAACAGAGCCGGCAGCAGCGCAAAGACGGAGGGAGGAAAGCCTCGCCGCGTCGGAGGTTCTCCCGCGGCTAGGCCGATTTCACGCATCGCGCGGCTGAAGCGCGTCAACGAATCCATCATGAGAACGACCCGCTGTCCCTGATCACGAAAGTACTCGGCGAGTGCCGTCGCCGTATGAGCACATTGCGCGCGCTCCATTGCCGACCGGTCGGAGGTCTCAACGACAGCGATCGTCCGATCGATGGCATTGCCAATATGGCGCTCGATGAATTCACGCACCTCACGTCCGCGCTCTCCTATAAGCGCAACGACGGTGACCTCAGCGTCCGCGCCTTTAACAATCTGCGACATCAGCGTCGACTTGCCGCAACCAGCGTCTCCATAGATTCCGATCCGTTGGCCTTCGCCACACGTCAGAAGTCCGTCGAGCACGCGGACGCCGAGCGGAAAAGGCTGCTCGATCCCCCGCCGCCTCATTGGGTTGGGTGCCCTGCCGCGTAGGGGACGAGTGTGGGTCGTCTTTATTGGCCCCTTCCCGTCGAGCGGACGGCCGAAGCTATCGATGACGCGGCCCAGCAAATCGGCACCGACCGCAACTTCCTGCATTCGCCCGGTCGGAACCACTTCCGCACGGCTAGACATGCCTACCATGTCGCCGATTGGCGTGAGCAATACTCCATCCGGCAGCAGACCGACCACCTCCGCATCAAGTGACCATCCCGTACTGTGATCCTGCAATAGGCACAGCTCCCCAACGTGGGCCCCGGGCAGCACGGCATGGACCAAGGTGCCGACGGCTCGGGTGACTCGTCCGCGCACAGCACGCGTATCGACATGCTTTGCCGTAGATTTCAGAGATGATAATGCTGCGTGCACCGCGCCTTCAGCAGCCGCATTGCCATAGCTTGGCCTTTGGGAAGTCATTGTTCGTCCTCCTGAACAGGCGGAGCAAGGGCGAGGCGCAGTGTGCGGAGCTGCGCGGCAAGTCCTAGATCGACATTACCAAACTCACTCCACAAAACGCATTGGTCCGGCGTTAGAGCCGGGTCCGGATCAATTCTGACCTTCGGACGCCCATGCGTTCCATGGAATGACGCGAACTCGCATGTCATGGCATCGACGTTCACAGGAGACACATGAAGGCGCAATTCCGCACCGCCATATCTTTGCTCGATAGCGTGACGAACCGACCTCACTAACATCTCGCCCGGATCGAACGAGCCCACCAAGTCGTTCAGGACCTCAATGACAAGTTGTGGCAGCTCCTGTTCCAGCACGGCTTTTCGCCGCGCCAGCTCAGAAGCAGCTCGAGCAACCAGCCGCGCCATTTCGTCCGAGCCTGTCTTCAGGCCTTCGGAGTGCCCGCGCGCCTGCTCGCGATGATAAGCGTTCCTTGCCCAGTTGCGAACCTGCTGTAGATACCGCTGAGCTAGCGCGCGCGTCTGTACCACATCGCACCAGATCCCAAGTTCCGAGGCTGGTATGACTGGACCCACCGGACGTATCTGCGGGCGTTCTGGCAATGCTGGCTCACCCGCGGTCATGCCGGCCGTGTCTCTGCGGCCAAATGGGTCATCACCAAAGACATCAATTGGCCCGCGGCTTTGTGATGTTCGGCGGCTGGACTCTCCGCGGCAGTCCCGACAGGCAAGCAGAGAAGCACGCGCGTACGGTCGAGTTCTGAGGCTCGCTTGAGGAAAGCGCCAAGGCAGGCATATCCGTCATGTGCAATCCGCTGCGAAAGTTGCTCCGGATCGACAATCAATTGGGTTTCGACGGCGCTGGATACATGTCGGATAGCGAAAGCATGTGCTTCCGCACCAATATTTCCGATCAGTGGAGCAAGATCATGCTTTGACACCAGCTTCAGTACCGAACGGGCATGCCAAATGCCGCCAGCGAGCAATGCCGCACGATGCGGATCATGCCCAAGCAAAGCGCCCCTTCCCCAGCTACTTCCCTTCAAGACCAGTTCACTGCCTAGGAGCAGTTCGACTAGTCTTTCCTGTAGTCTGGGAGTTTTCTGCAGTTGCAGCACTGTAGACGCCGCCAGCGACGCATCAAGACGTTCAGCAAAACGGCTTGGATGGATTATCGCAGCAAGCTCCCGCGGCCGACCGGAATGTTGGTTGAGCAAATGATTTGGTTCGTTGGATGTCATCGTTGCGGACATTGCATTCGGCCTATCTCGCATCGGAGTTCCGCTTTTTGCCAGCGGCTAGGACGGCGGGCATACTCGCCGCTGTGTCAATATTCGGCACTTTCCGCCAGAATTGACCTAGCTGGCGCACACGTGTGCTCAGCAGCACGTAAGATAGAATGCCGACCGCGGCGCCGACACCCCCGACCACGATCGCAAGAAAGGTGGCTGACGTGAACTTGGTCGGGTGGATCGAAGCAGCTGCTGGTGCAGAGAACATCTCATGCTGCGCTCGCTCAACCGGCACGAAAACGACGGCCACCTTGTCGTATGATAGTCCTTCAATGCCATTGGCGACGAGCATCTTGATTTGGGGCAACAAGGCTGAGAGGTTCGCATTGGAACCATGTCGAATGAAGACCGACGCCGAGGACGGGGTCGCATCCTGTCGCAAAAGGTCGTTCTTCGGCAAGACAACATGAACCCGGGCGGAGAGAACCCCATCGATATCATTGATTGTGCGCGACAATTCTTCGCTTAGGGCATAAACGTAACGAGCGCGCTCCTCAACTGGGGACGCAACCAGGCCGGATCCCTTGAACACCTCCCCAAGATTCTTAAACACCTGGCGCGGCAAGCCCTGGCCATTCAGCAGTTCTATCGAAACGGCCAATTGCTTTTCTTCGACCTGAATCGTGCTGCTACCGTCCTTAGCGACAACACGGACTGCATCGACACCCTTACTAAGGAGAAGGGCAAGCATCTCGTTGGCTTCACGCTCCTGAACTTTCGTATAGAGATCGGCCTTGCAGCCGGCTAGCAACAGCACAAGCGGCAATAGGAGAACGGCATGCACCTGCCTTCCAGAAGTCGCGCCGCGACCGATCTTTCTTTGCGCGAAAAGAACCATCAACCGCCGCTCAGCCCGCTGATAGCAGCTTATTCAGAGATGAACCGACGGCGCCAGCACTCTTGGAGATGAGCGAAACCTGAATGACGCCGTTGTAAACATCCCGCAGATTCTGCAACGTCGACTCGAAATTGTCGGCACCTTCTGGTTTTCCGATAACATGGACATCGACTCCGTCCAAGCGCGAGATAGGCCGCGCGGCGGGCCCAAGCTGGACGCTCTTCGAAGGGCCCGGCTCGCCGATCGAAGGGAGTCCGGTCGAAGGATATGGTTTGCCTAAGTGCGCTCCAAAAAGATTCTGCAGAATGCGATCGCCCAGTGGACCTGTCTGCGCGACTGCACGCTGAACCTCCGGTACAGGTGGCGCCAACGCGCTGTCGGCCACCAAAGAGGCGGCGCCTTGTTTCGATGCCGCCTTTGCAAGATGCTCATGAAAGTTGCCCGGCGCCGATGAACACCCCTCGGTGAGACACTCGCCGAGGTTGGCAGAGATCGGCATCGCGCCAAACATCACGGAAGGAATCATTGCTCTCGCGTCTATTAGCTGTCGTTGCCGGGAACGGCTCGGCACCCTAGCGAGCCGAGCTGACCAAAACCTGACGTGGATCAAGAGCTACGTCATCCAAAAATCACGATTGGCTTCCAATTTGCGACGAAGTTCGTCTTCCAACTTTGGAAGAGTACCAGCGCATGACCGCCTGGAATACTCAACCACACCACGAGGCTGCACACGTTGAAGAACATTCTAATTGTTGGTGTTTTCATCTCCTTGAGCGCGGTTAGGGCGCTCGGCGCCACTCTAGAGCTGCCATCCACGCCTTATACTTACACAGTTCTGGATCAGGATCTCGCGGCCGCACTGCAGGAGTTCGGCAACAATTTGAATATTCGAATCAATGTCAGCACCCATGTAAAGGGGCGGATTCGCGGGCGCATGCCGGATCTCGCGCCGCGAGATTTCCTCGAACGCGTGACCACTCTTTATAATCTTCAGTGGTACTATGACGGGCTGGTGCTGTACGTATCCGACGCGCACGAGGCGGAAAGTCGCCTGCTTGTCTTAAACCCGGTCACTTTCGATGCATTCAAGGCGGCACTCGATGCACTCAAAATTTCCGATGAACGCTACGTCGTGAGAGCCGCACCGGAAGATGGACTGGTCTTCGCTTCTGGTCCGCCTCGCTTCATCGCGCTCGTCGACCAAATGCTCAACGGCCTAGTGGCGGAGGCCCAGGCGCGACGAACTCTTACGACAACCGCAAAGCCGGCGCCCGCGTCGGTCTTGATGTTGTTTCGGGGCTCCTCAAGTACGGTTATTCGTGATGGACGACCGGAGGGACCTGTTTTGCCCGAGGCGACGCATCAAGATAACGTGGCTCACGCGCCCGGCCCAAGCCAGAGATGAATTGGACAGCAAAAGTCGCTTACAACGGCGCTCAATGCGGTCGCGGCTTTCTTTGTGAGCATGTTGAAAGCTGATGCTGTCGGCATGAGAGCCCGAGACCTAGACGGTGATGCCTTCAACTGGAAAGGTGGGCAGCATCATTCTTGCGCTGGCTACGGCTTTAGCTCCACTCAACGATCGACGATCTCAACCGTTTGAGTACATTTGCCGGCAAACGGTGACTGATCCCATAATGCTTCATGGCGCTGACGGAGCAGACGCTAACCCTCTCGTAACGGGCCGTAAGCGCGCCCACTCGCCATCGCCAGACGACGCGGCAGTATCATTTAATTTTGTTGCACGAACCCGCGCCGATCTTCCGCGGATTGCAGGCCCGAGTTCCCATTTTTGCCATCTGCCGCGTGAGGACGCGACGGAGTGGCAGACACTTTTGGGGGGATGCGGGTATTGCGCAACACCGCATTCATGTCCGTTCGCGCATTCCGCTGAGCGCCGTCAGCTTCTCGAAAGCTAACTCCCGCTACTATAAAAGGGGGTGAATATCTAGCAGGCAATGAGCCTGTTGATCGGGACCTGAGCACTGGACGCTCACTCAGCCGCCGGGAGCAGCCGCCAGGAGTTGTTGGATCTGCCCATCAACACTTGGTGTTCGTCGCGAACTCGGGCTGCACGGTGTGACAGGACGGTGGCGCAATCTCACAGCACAGGATGTATAATGTCAGTCAACAACCTATCCCTCGCCGCCAACTCGAACGTGGCTTTGTCCGGGCTTGCCCCCGGGCTCACTCCGGCGCAAGAGCTGTCAAGTTTCGAGGCGGTGCTTGCGAGCTACGCCTTAAATGACACGACCGGCGATCATTCCGCACCACAGGATTCGGCCTCGGAGTCGACTAAGAACCTGACGGAGGAGCTCATACAGCTGACGGGGAATATCGTGCCACCCGACGTTAGGGCTGCATTGGACGCAGAAGCGTATAGCCAGCCCCCGCAGTCAACCTCTGCTGCGGCCTCCACTGCGATTGCAGCGGCGCCAGTACCCAGCTCACGGATTACATGGAACAGTGGCACTCTGACTGACACCGAGTTGCAGATTGTGTCGGTGCTGAACCGTCATAAAGATAAATGCCCCCTAGATTGGAAGTCGCTCGTAGATTTGGCGACGGACCCCTCCACACCGCCGGATCTGAAGACGGCGATCGAAGCATTGCAGCAGGATCCGGAGCTCTTCTATGCGATAGGCTCACAAGGCGATGGCCGCTGCGGGGGGACAATCAAGGCAGGAGATCTCTCCGGCTTCTCCGATCATCACTCACAAGTGGCTGCATTCCAGGAGCAGCAGGCGCGGCGCTACGAGCATAACTACGTTCCGTCGGACGGCACCGGAAACGGCCAGCCCTGCGTTATGACCCAGACCGACGCACTGCGTGAGCTCTATCGCTATTCTGATAATTTGCCCAAGAACCTGAGCCTCGCGGATTTCAGGCAGATCGTTGATGGCGAGGCTAAAACGGGTAAATGCCCACCTCAGGTTCTCGCAGCCGCGAGATACTTCCTCAATCATCCAGAGGAATGGAAACAGTTGTATGGCGGCTCGGTAGATAAGGTCCACAAAGAGGACTTCTTGCAGATGGCTTCGTCATCGATGAACCTCACGCATGCCGAGTTGGATACGCTAGGTACGATCAATAAGAACCAAGCGGCTTTTTTCGGGAAGGGTGACCTGACCCGGGAGACGCTCACTAGTATGGTCGATGACAAGAGTCTCGCCCCGGACGTGCGAAAGGCGGCCTCCCAGCTGTTGTCGGATCCTCTCTTGTTCGGATTGCTGAACAACTCGATCACAGGCTACAAGACCCACCACAAGTTCTTCGACTTCGGCGGCGGCCATACGGTCGATTCCGGCAACATCAGCAGTAACGATTTCACCCATTTCTTCAGCAACATGTCCGGCGCGAACCGCACCGCTCACCAATTGAAGCAGCACGCTGTTCAGCCGGCTGCCGACCAGGCGGCCGTCAAGGACATGATGACGGGCGTGGCGGACCAGCCGGACGTCAAGTCACCCAAGAAAAACGGAGGTGCCTTCATGCACGCCTTTGATGAAGTGCTCAAGGTGGGCTCCAACGTGCTTGACTGGGCTGCGACGGCAGTTGGTGTACTCGGCTTCATTCCAGGTTTGGGGGAATTGACCGATCTCGCGTCAATGATACTCGAGAGCGAGGCGCAAGCAGCAAATCTTCTGCACACAGCCATCACAGGCGGCAACATAAAGCAGGCGCTGGAAGAAGCGGGACTCAATCTTGCGGCACAGGCGGTGGGTTGTATCGGCGGCCCGGAGGTCAAACTAGCCATGCGCGAAGGCTTGACGAAGCAGGCAATTCAAGAAGCCGCGACGGCCGGCGTCAACCTTCCGGTCTCGATGGCACAATCTTACGCGGAGGACTATTTGAACTCCCTAAAGGAGCGGATTGAGTCCGCGGACATGCAAGCTGCAGGCGTTTACAGCTAGTCAGAGTGACTTGGGGCTCTCGGCTCACAACTGCGTGGCTAGACGAGCTTGCGCAGCCCTCGTGCGGTTGGGTCTCCACTCCAAACCGGTAGGGGCTCGCAAGCTTTGCCAGCATGTTCGAGCTCCTTACCCACATCCGACGACTTTGCTTCGCCGGTTTTCACCATGGCCCGCTTTATGTTTGGCTGGACTCGACCGGTGCTTCGAGAGCAGCCCCAAATGCGGCACGTCGTCGCAACAGTTCGATAGGCGGCCGTCCGGTTCCAACAGCCGACGCTGAACTTGTCGACTTTCTTAACACCGGGACAGAACGAGATGATGTCGACGAGAAGGCACACGCCGCACTGAGATGCGCAATAGGGCAGAACGAATGAGACCAAGGGCGACCGCTCGAGGCTTGCCCTTTGCCCGCTCAGCGGGAAAGTGCTCGATGACGCTGAGGGCTTAGCAGACTTGGCGGATTTGCCTTGACGCTCTAATCGCTTCAGCACGCTTAACATTCCAGGTCGTGTTTGATCCGATCTAGGCACATCGCCGCCTGCGCTTGGCAGGGAGAAATGTCTTAATGCCTTACCTGATGGAGATGCCGCCGGCGACGGCGAGCGGGACGTTATAGCATCTCGGCCTCAAAGCCTGATGATCAACGAGACCGCCCGATCAACCGGCTTCATAACATGATCGTCTTTCTTGGTGCCAACTGTCTGATCTCCACACGTGGCCGATGCACCAATCACGTCGAATTCGTTAATCCGCCAAAACCGGTTGAATTTCTGAGATCCGTCAGCTTGTCGAAAGCTAATGCTCGCACAGTGAGGAAAGCCACGACGGCATGACCACCTTGACATAGGAGACGCCTTTAATGCGCATTCCGAGTTCAAGCGCCACTGCGCGCGTTGCTCCTGACTTCCATGCTGCTCGTGGTGACAAGAACGGCTCCCGCACACCCGACGACAATGACAATCATGGTCAATCGCCTGGTACAAGCAGCGCTGGAAATGGCACGTCAACTCCGGACAGTAGCTCGCAAGAGGCCGCGTTGCGCCAAGCATTCAACGCCGCTCTCGGAGCCGCGGCTGTCCAAATGGCAAGTAATGCAATGGCTCGTTTCCATGAGGCCATTAGCGAGGAGGATTCCTGACGCCGGATGTTGCGGCGTCGGGAAATAGGAGCCGCCAGGAGCGGCGACACCCGAACACACAGGAGAACAATATGCCTTCTAAAATTGGTGCGACTACTGCCTCGGTCGCAGGGGGGGCCGCTGGCACCGCTACGGCCGCAGTTGGTGCTGCAGCTGCTGAAGTCACCGGAGACGCCGCTTGGCACGCCCAAATCGCCGCTCTGACTGCTGAAACCACCAAAGCGACTGAGAGGGATGTGCAACTTCGCATCGTTTCAACAGAGCTCACGACGATCAAGAAGGTCGCCGACGAGCGGGTGCAGTAACGGAGGAGGTGGGACGACGTCGTCGTTCCACCTTTCTTCGCCTGCGTAAGCTGCAAAGCTCGCAACGAGCCGTACGGCTCTCTCGCTGTTCAGGAGACCGTCGACCGTGAATGAACCACACTCCCTGCATTTCGAGGTGCTGTCGGGGCTTTACTCCGGGCTGACCGGCAAATTGGGCTTTGGATCGAGCCTGATTGGTAGCGACCTGGATGCTGACTTGGTTTTCATCGAACAAGGGCTCGAACGTCATCACTTTCGTATCACCCCCCATCACAATTCGATTGAAATCGAGCCTCTTGCGCCGCAAGTAAGGATAGAGGGACAACGGGCACTTCTCCCGAACGAGCGCGTTGCTGTTTCTCTTCCCGCCGTCATCCATGCGGGCGAGATGTCCATCCGTTGTTCCATAGAGGATTCCAAACAAGCTGGCTCCATCAGCCGCTGGCTCGGATCGACCGCGGTACTCGCCTCTGTCCTGATCAGTTCCGTCGCGGTCGGCGCCGTCTCAACGAGTTTCGTCGAGACGGACAGCGCTGTTGACGTGAACGCCGACTTGCACCGTAACGTCGACGTTGCACCTAAGCTGGCGCCCAACGCTCCTGATGCTCCGACCGCCGAAGCAGCTGCCACACGGCTGCAAGAGGAAGTTGATCGAGCGGGCCTTTTTGATATCAAAGTCCGATCTGAGCCGGGTGTTGTCGCTGCTGACGGTACCGTAACGCGCGCTTCTCTCCCAAAGTGGCGGGAAGTTCAAGAATGGTTCGATCGCGATCGAAAGGACGCATATGTTCTCGTCAATGCAGTCGCCATCAGGGAGGAGAAGACGCCGTCCTCGATTTCCGTCGAAGCCGTTTGGCGAGGAAGTGAGCCATATCTGGTCATCGCTGGTCAAAAGTATTTCGTGGGCGCGCTGTTGAATAACGGATGGACCGTCAATGGGATTGAGGAACGACGTCTGCTGCTGAGCAGGAACGGCCGGCTTGTTGCCCTCCCCTATTAGAGTTTCAGCCCGCGAATAAGGAGGAAAGACTCATGACTAGGCTGTCTGAGCATTCGCTTGAGCCCGGCGCCTCTTTTGAGGAGCTCAAGGTCGACGACAACCCACCTGCTATTACGCCGGCGACTGCTAGAGCCACGGAATCCGCAATCGAGAGAACTCATGCAAATGGTGGCAAGAGCTTCGCGATTTTCCAGGATGATCCCCCGCAAGATCTGCCTGTTGTCTCCGCGATCGTAACCGCACTGGACCTTACCTCTATTGATCCCGTTTCGCGCGTCAATGTCAACGAGGCGCGCGGCGAGATTGGTGAGATCAAGCCAGGCTCAGAACTTGCTTGGCTTAATGGTCCCAGTCTCGCGGACAACCTGCTCTCCTTTGTCACGCCGCGCCTATTTCATTCGCATGTTTTGCGCCCAGAGAAGCAGGGCATTCTTCTCGAGCGTTTGGCCGATACGCTCTCGGCCGCGCCAGAGAGTTCGGTGTCTCGTGAAGACCTCGCGATTGTGCAGTTGGAGCTGCGACGGTTAATTCTGCTCCGGCAGAATGACAACGGTTTAATCAAAGGCTAGCAATGGCCGCGCCTGACGGAGAGCAACACCTCACACCTGCTCCGCCGCCACACTTATCACGTGCCGGTGAGGTTTTGCACATCACAAGAAGGGAGCGTGATTTGCTCTGCGCGCTTTCGTATGTCCATCTTGCCTGCGGTCAGAGCGCACAGAGCCTGGCTCTGTTGCAAATCGTAGCTCACGAACATTCTTACGACGTCGAGCTGCTCCGCATTCTGGTCTACGCTCTGATCTCGGAGGGCCACGGTGACGACGCATTGGCGGCACTGGACAGGTTAGACAAGCTTGACGACGACCCGTCTTCGCGCCTGCCTTTGATGGTCTTGCGCAGTCATGCGCTTCGTCAGGCCGGCCGCATGGCCGAGGCACGCGCACTCTTCAAGAGCTATGTTTCATTGCGGAGCGCTGCTCCAATCAAACAATAACAGGCTTCTCATGGCCAATACCCTGCATAGTCTCATCGTGCGCGCACCAGCTAACCCAGATTTGATGGTCGCGTTGATGCTTCTTCTGGCGATCGGAATGATGATCATGCCGATCCCGATCGTATTGATCGACATGCTGATCGGCTTCAACCTCGGCTTTGCCATACTGCTGCTGATGGTGGCCCTGTATCTCAAGACGCCGCTTGACTTTTCGTCCTTGCCAGGCGTCATCCTGATCTCGACCGTCTTTCGCCTAGCGCTTACCGTCGCGACGACGCGGTTGATTCTTGCGGAGGGGGATGCCGGCAGCATCATACATACATTCGGCGATTTCGTTATATCCGGCAATATCGCTGTTGGCATCGTCATATTCCTCATTGTGACCATGGTGCAATTCATGGTTCTCGCCAAAGGCGCAGAACGGGTCGCAGAAGTGTCGGCGCGTTTCACGCTCGACGCGCTTCCGGGCAAGCAGATGGCAATCGACGCGGAACTGCGCAACGGGCACATCGATCAGAACGAATCTCGCCGTCGGCGAGCGGCGCTGGAGCAAGAGAGCCAACTTCACGGCGCTATGGATGGCGCTATGAAATTTGTGAAGGGCGACGCCATCGCCGGGCTCATAGTTATCTGCATTAACATGCTGGGCGGCATCACAATCGGCTTGCTCTCCAAGGGCATGCCCCTGGAGGAGACGCTGCATCAATATACGATCCTCACCATAGGTGATGCGCTAATTTCGCAGATCCCGGCTCTGCTGCTGTCAATTACGGCTGCAACCATTGTCACTCGTGTCAATGGTCCTTTGCAGCTCAATCTGGGTGGCGATATTGTCAGCCAACTGACGGCCAGCACGCAAGCGCTGCGGTTGGCCGCCGGCGTCCTGATTGTGATGGGGCTCGTACCGGGTTTCCCTTTGCCTCCGTTCATCATGCTGGCCGTACTCTTCGGCGCGGCGAGCTTTGTCAATGTTGGCGTGCAGCGCGCCAAGAACGCCGCCAAGACGGAGGTCAGTAGCGCCGGTACGCCTCAAGCTCCATCGCAGGGTCAGAAACAGACCTTGCCTGCAGAGGCCCTTCCAATCGCGCTGTTCCTCGCACCAAACCTTGCAGGTGCAATCGACAAAGAGGAACTCGAGCAGGCAATCGTGCGAATATCGACACTGGTCTCATCTGATCTTGGTATCACAATTCCGCGCATACCAACCAAGATAGACCAGCTTTTACCTGAATCGCAATTCAGGGTAGACGTTGAGGGAGTGCCCGTTGGGCGAGATTTTGTGGATCCGACGCAACTCATGCTCAACGACGACGTAGCGAATATTGAATTGAGCGGTATCCCCTTTCGGCAAGACGTAGAGACAAATCGGATTTGGATCGAACAACTTCATGCGCCGGCTCTCAAAGCAGCCGGGATAGGGTATCACCGTCCGAGCGAAGTCGTCGCCTTGCGCGTCCAGTCGACATTGATGCGCTATGCACAGCGCCTGGTGGGCATTCAGGAGACCCGACAATTGCTGGGCCGAATGGAGCAGGAATATGCCGATCTGGTGAAGGAGGTGCTGCGCACGATGCCGGTTCCCCGGATCGCCGATGTCCTGCGCCGCTTACTGGACGAGGGCATCCCAATTCGCAACACTCGCTTGGTCCTGGAGGTGTTGGCAGAATGGAGTGAGCGCGAACAAAATGTTGTGTTGCTTACCGAATATGTTCGCTCCGGTCTGAAACGGCAGATCTGTCATCGCTATGCCAACGCCCACCGTGTCGTGGCAGCCTTTATCGTAGAGCGCCACACCGAGGATATCGTGCGCGGTGCGGTGCGCGACACCGCCGTGGGTCCTTATCTCGTTTTGGACGATTGCGATAGCGAGATGCTGCTTTCGCAGTTTCGCAAGATCCATTCGAGCATCGCACGCGGTCAGAGCCAACCCGTCATTCTGGGTTCGATGGATATCCGGCGTTTCGTCCGGGGTTTTCTCACCCGCAACGGGATCGACCTTCCTGTTCTTTCGTATCAGGATCTCGCTGCGGATTTTACGGTTCAGCCGATTGGATCCGTCAAGCTAGAGGCTTCACAACATAAGACTTCCCCAGGAGAGCGTCGTGACCCGATCGCCGCAACCAGCTAACAAAGGCACAGCAGTGGTCGTGAGATAGCAGTTGAATTTATGTAAAATGAATGTCTGGCGGCGGTTGTTCTCACTTGATCCGAAGTTATACTCAGCCATCCTCGCTCCGCTTGCCATTCTGCTACTCGGAGGCTGCGCGAGCTCGCCTAAGCCCAGTCCTTCATCGCAGCAAGAGACCGCTCCAGAACGCTAGGCGACAAGGATATCGATCCTGCTATGCGCGACCGCATTGCCTACGCTCTCCAAGCGGACGCTGACGAGGAGACTTTTCGCGAAACGTTGAAACAACAACCGGGCAAGGTCAATGCGGCGATTCCTCTGGCGCGTGCCCTGCTGGTGCGCAAGCGCCCGGATGAGGCGCTTGATGTCCTCGACAAGGTCTTGCTCGCGGTCCCTGCAGACCTGCGCGCCCTGAATTGCGAAGGGAGTTGTGCTTGACAGTGAAGGACGTCACCGTGAAGCACAAGCGCTATATCGGCAAGCTCTCGCAACGACCCTCGATAATCCGATGCTGCGCAACAACTTAAAGCTGTCGCTCGTACTTAATGAGAAGGCCAAAACAGGAAGCGCGAGCCTACAGCAGTTTTAGCCGCCCATCAGGGGGCGCAATCTCGCTAGCGCCGTTGCTCGCTAACGATACATTTCCTGCAGGGTTTGGTAGGTTGAGCACGGCTCAGCCTGCATCCGCTGGGGTCCTTTTTCGGCTAACGGGTTAGTCGCGAGTCAATGTGCAGATGCTCTCTTATCCCCGAGGCTTGGGATTGCGTGTGCTGGTTCTGACACTCATGTCTGTCTTCCAGCGACCTAGTGTATGCGATGGAGAGAGCATTTGCTGGTTTTTCTCTACAGCAACGCCGAAGAAACATTACGCACGACGCAAGCAATTCGCATTGCTTGTCGCACCGGCCGCCGACGAACAACTTGATGGTATGCTCAGCACGAGGTGGCTCGACATCTCTCCAGATTTGGCGTCTTCGATCGAAACGGCCGAAGACACACCATCAGATTCGCTCCTCAAACGGAAATCACTTTGGACCGTTCTGATGGTGGACATTGGCGCACACCGCGACTGGGCTGGAAACCGGCACGATGACGCGTGGCCCCCATGGCGTCAATCCGCGAATGATTCCTCCTCTCCGGATGCAAATGGAAAGCCCCGGCTCGAAGCCGGGGCTTTTGTTGAGCTATCATCGCCGCGCAACTCTCATAGACCACGGTGCGGTTGTTACCAGGGATCTCATCCGGTCAAAGCGGTCGGCTTCGACCCGCCGAGGACTCAACGTAAGCCGACAATGTCGACTTACGTTGCTCCACCGCCCGCCGCGACACGAACGCTTGCAGATCCGCGCTACATAAAGTCACCGTCCTCGTCGGAATCTGCTGCAGCTTCAGTATCACTGTCCGCTTTGGAGAGATAGCGCCGAGAACTAGTTGCACGTTGCCATTCACCATCGCTGTTTAGCTCCCACTTTCCGGACTGGGTGGGATCGAGCACCATGTCGTCCTCATCCACTTCAACGAACCCCATTGCTTGCGCGCGGGCTTTCGCTTCTGGATTAGCAGGACGCCAATTCACCAACGGTCGTTCGCCGTCTTGCCGAAGTTGGTGCTCGAGCAGAATATCGCCAGCATTCGTGACAAGCGGATGAGCCACCTGAAAGTCGACAACTGAGGTGACTTCACTTCTTCCGGGGAACTGGTCTCGCCACCTACCGCTTTCGAACTCAGTCATGCTGAATCCGCGTTCAGTCCTTTGCAGGCCGACGCTCATATTTCCTAACTGGTAGCTGTAGTATCGGGCGTCCTCGGAATCTCTTCTGACGGCGTACTTCTCGGCAACCTCTACCGTGCGCCTTGCTCTTTCAGATACAAGCTCAGAGTATTCGTGAGGATTGTTGGCGATTCGATTGATAGCTTCCCCATGATAGTTCCGCGCCTCTCTCCTGAATGTCGCTTGATCGATCTCAACCACGGGTGGCCTTGCAAGGAGGGCATATTGCGGATGCGAAGATGAGCTGCCGGCCGAATCTTGCAACTGCATTCTAGCGAACGCGTCCGCGAAGTCTTGGCTTTCGCAATTCGAATGCTCCGCATCTTGCCGATAATAAGTTTCGTTCTCGGAAAAATTGTTGATTCGACCGTACATGATGAGCACTCTCCTATGGTTCACATGTCTTGCATTGTGTCGGGCCGCTGACCAACCCACTCGTAGACCCCTAAGCTGTCCATACTCTGACACCAGCCTATAAATGGAAGGGACCTGCTGCTGCGCGGTGCTGGTCAGCGAGTACAGTTTCGGCGCCATGCCTCGGAACCGGTTGATGAGCGCCGTAACGAACAGGCCTCGCCTCCGCTAGGGCGAGGACCTTCCGAATAGAGTTGCATCATCCAAGCTCGCTCCTCCTCAGCATAGGATTAAATCAGACAATTCCCCTCTGACGATGTCGATTCGGGAGAAACAACAGGCTCTAGATCGAGATCTTACTTGGCCTGTTTGGATCGTGGTCGAGTAGCTCAGCCATTTGGCTTTCGCCCTCACAGATCCGGGCAGGCGGCTTTCCCGCACCCGGCTCTTCCCGAGAGTAACCCGCGTCATATCCGCGCCTGCGCCCAAGTGCGAGTGATGCCCGGACCGGGCAGACGGAAGTGTGTCGTCAGGGTCTCGAACTCCGACCAGCCCATGCGCCGACTTTTCTGGCTACGCCGTCTCAGACAGCGCATCCACGTCCGACGCACTTCGCGGTAGAAGCCGTTGAGCGCTGGATAATTGTGCGGCCTGCCGTAGTAGCCGTAGTGTCCACGCAGAACAGCGGCGAACCACTGGTGCTGCGTGGCCAGTGACTCGTGCATGAGCCGCCAGGCGTCCTGGCGCAACGCCGTCAGCTTGCGCGTCAGGCGTTTCCCGTCCGTCTTGTGCTTCACCATGAACCGGCCGTCCCGGGTCCGCCCGCAGTAGTGGGTGAAGCCGAGGAAGGCGAAGGTCTCGGGCCGCCGCTCGCCGCGCCGCTGACGCGAGAGGGCCTCAAACCGGCCAAACTCGATCAGCCGCGTCTTGCCCTCATGAAGCATCAGGCCAAAGCTGGCCAGCCGCACCTTGAGGGCCAAGAGCATCTCCTGCGCATCCGCCTTACTCTCGAAGCCCATGACGAAGTCGTCGGGCATAGCGCACGGTGCGACCGCGTGCATGGCGACGGCGCCATTGGTGGGCCCAGAGATCGAGGACGTAGTGCAGGAAGACGTTGGCGAGGAGCGGGCTGATGCCCGCCCCTTGCGGAGTACCCCTGTCCGTTTCTTGCTTCTCGCTGCTCTCCAGAACACCGGCCCGCAGCCACAGCCCAATGAGCCGTAGAATGCGAGGATCGGCGATCCTGTGCGCCAGCATCCGCAACAGCCACTCGTGGTCGACCGAGTCGAAGGAAGCGGCCACACACTACCCATCGCCATGATATCCCAGCTTCGGTGACGATCACGCGCAAGCGTCACGCATTCGAAGGTCAGGCGTTGGCCGTGATCGGCACCATTAGGCGGCGCGGCGTCCGCTATCTCCTCACAGTTCTGCCAGATGGCAGTCGGTCGTTGATTCCGGCGAGTTGGACCGATTGGAAGGTTGAGCCGCTTGGAGGCACGCCGCCGACCGATGACGCTGTCCACGATCTCGGCAGGCTCGGTGATTTGCTCCACTTGCGCAAGCTCGTCGACGCTCTTTGCATCGGGGGTGCCGAGTCGGCGCCGTGCAAGGAGAGTCGCCATGCAATTGAACCTGGAGTTTTTCGATCAGCCCGATGTTCCACCAAGCGCGCCAGCAGCGTGGGACCAAATCGACGAAGCCGCCCGCATGGCGGCAATCGAGATTCTGGCGCGCCTCATTGCACGCCTGCTCCCGGACGACCTGGCGATGGAGGCAAGCGATGAGTGAGCGCGTCAAGATTACGTCAAGTCATCTCTCTCGACAGGCTTTCGTCTATCTGCGCCAATCCAGCGCCGCACAGGTCGAGCACAACCGCGAATCAACCGACCGGCAATATGCGCTTGCCGGCAAAGCGCGTGACCTCGGCTGGCCCGATGAACGCATCATCGTTATCGACGAGGATCTTGGCCTCTCCGGTTTGGGCTCGGTGGCGCGTTCGGGCTTTGCCCGCCTCACCGCCGAAGTGGCGCTCGCGCGCGTGGGCCTGGTGCTCGGTCTCGAAGTCTCGCGGCTCGCGCGCAATAACGCCGAATGGTACCGCCTGATTGATCTGGCCGGATTTACCGACACGCTGATCGGCGATGCCGACGGCATCTATCATTCGGCCGTCTTCAACGATCGCCTCTTGTTGAGGCTCAAAGGCACGATGAGCGAAGCCGAACTGCACGTGCTGCGGGCTCGCCTCAACGGCGAATCCGCAACAAGGCGGCGCGGGGTGAACTGCGCCGCGGGCTGCCGGTCGGCTTCGTCTGGGGCGAGGCTGATGGCGAGGTCCGCTTCCATCCTGACGAAGCTGTCGTCATCGCCATTCGCAGTGTTTTTGCACGCTTTGCCGAGATGGGATCGGCGCGTCGCGTTTGGCTCTGGTTTCGTTCCGAGGGGCTCACGTTCCCGCTGCAGCTGCACGCCCGTGCCCAGATCCGTTGGGTCGAGGCAAGCTACACCGCCATCCACCAGGTCTTGACCAATCCCGTCTATGTCGGCGCCTATATCTATGGCAAAACGCGTCAAGAGACGATTCTCTTTAGCACTGGTGCCCGCAAGAGGCGGATTCGATTCTTGCCGCGTTCCCAATGGCAGGTTCTCATCCCCGAGCATCATCCAGGGTTCATCGACTGGCAGACCTATGAAGCAAATCAGCAACGTCTCGCCGCGAACACGCGACCCCAGCCGCACAAGGGCGGCGGCGCCGTGAGAGAGGGCAACGCCCTCCTGCAAGGTCTTGTCAGTTGCGGCCATTGCGGCCGCCGCCTGCACACCCACTATCGCGGACGCAATTCTTCGCCAGGTTATCACTGTGCTGGCAAAGTGCTGGTCGAGAACCGAGGCGTTTACTGCCTCAATATCGGCGGCGTTCAGGTCGATGACGCCATCACCCGGGCGTTCATTGCCGCGTTGGAGCCCGCCAAACTGACCGCGACACTCACCGCCGAGAGGGAGGCGACGGGAAGTCTAGTGTAGTGAACACCTAACTTTCGTGCGCTAGTGTCGGGGGCCGCGTGAGCTGTCGTTGTGTGAGTGAGCAAACTGCTCGTAGATCGAGCTAATCAGCTCAACGGGGATGATATCGAAGCGGTATGGAAATAGCGAATGCTGCCCAGTCTCCGGGTCAATGGCTTCGAGAAAGTCCGCAACCGAACAAAGTGCTTATGGCGCAAGCGGCTCATTGGCATGGAGGCTGGAAACATGTCTCCGTTGAACGTGGCGCGAAGCCATGCAAATAACGCGTGCGAAGACGTCGTATTGCGTAAGGCGTCAGGCAACGTGTCTTCGCCGCAATGTTTTTTGAGCTTGCGCTTATCTACGATACCGCGGTCGACGAGATACTGGGTAAATATTACTCGGCCGATTAGACCTTGAGCGATGCCTCGCTCTAGGTCATCAGCGACGAGGTCCCGCTCGAGAGCGCTTAGATCGGACAGAAGCCTTTGATCGACGGTATTCTTCCGATTGATGGAATCGTTTCGAAGCCAGAATTGGCCGCTCTCCATTGCGAGGCGCCCGGCGAGTTCGTCCAGCGCGGTTAGCTCGCTAGCGATGATCTTGAACGTGTGGAGTCGGTTAGCTTCCGCATCGCCTTGTGCAAGCGGCCGGCCAAAGCCGTTGTAAAGCTCGATTGTGCTCGGGCTGACGATCCACAGGAGGGGCGTGTCGTGCCCATGGCGTCGCCAGCCTCTCAAGCTCGCTCGTCGATCACGCGAAGTCAAAGGAACTTGCCGTTCGCACCAGGGACGTCGCGTTACCAACGGCCCCGAGTAGAGCAGTTGTTCAATCGGTTTCCTCTTAAGCACGCAAGATGCGCTGAAAGCGCCCTGGCGTTCACCACAAGTCGGCAGCCGACATTTATCGGAAATTGAACGGTGATGGGTTGCGCCGGCTCGCCGCGAACAGAAGCCCTGCGTCCATTCCGAAGCCGAGCTTTTGAGTGTCTGCCTTTCGCAAGAACCGTTAGTTGCGGGGATACGCAACACCCGATTGTTGCGTTTGGTAGAACAGGAAATTCCGAGAGCCTCTGCATAACTGATCAGAAATGGCGACTCTGCGCCCCAACGCCTTCTAAGCTGTTGATTTAAAAGGTAGTTCATCGCTGCGCAGGTTGCTCGACCTGCTTCGCGAGCGCTAACCGGATCTCTCGGCCGCTCGAGGGACGGAATGAGTGTCACTTCGCTGGGGACATCGCAAGGCGCGGTCGGTCGCCACAAAGCGCTCGATCATGGGAGGAATCAATTTAGGGGGCTCTGTTGGCGTCGCGCTGCGGTTCCGTGTCAGAATTTCCGCGTTGTCCGGCCTCTAACGGGGCTATTTCATGCCTGTGATGTCTGGTTGCTAAGACGGTCGCCGGACATCCACACGATGACGAGGTTGGCCGAAGCGTTGAAGGAGGTCTTATCCTAGTGTCTTGAACCAGAAGTTCGCAACATCGGGTCTTGTTTTTCCGGGGCGCTGTAACGACAGAAGCGCTCGATGGAAGCAAGGATGTCGTCGGCGGATTTGGTCCATCGGAACGGTTTCGGATCGGCGTTGTGTCGTTCGATGAATGAGGCGATGTCTGCCCTGAGGGCGGCTACGCTGCGATAGACGCCGCGCCTGATCTTCTTATCGGTAAGAAGCGCGAAGAAGCGCTCGACCTGATTGAGCCATGACGAACTGGTCGGGGTCAGGTGCACATGCCAGCGCGGCCGTTTAGCCAGCCATTTCCGGATCAGCGGAGTCTTGTGGGTGGCATAGTTATCCATGACGAGATGGACGTCGAGTTGGCGGGGCACAGCGGCCTCGATCTCGTCCAAGAACTTGCGGAACTCGGCGGCACGGTGCCGTCCGTAGCACTTGCCGATAACCCGTCCGGTCGCAATGTCGAGGGCGGCGAACAGCGATGTGGTGCCGTGTCTTTTGTAATCGTGGCTCCTTCGGGCCGGCTGGCCGGGACGCATTGGCAACATCGGCTGACTGCGGTCCAACGCCTGGATTTGCGACTTTTCGTCTACACACAGAACGATGGCGTGTGCCGGCGGCGAGACGTAAAGGCCTACGACATCGCGCACCTTGGCCACGAAGTTCGGATCGGTCGAGAGCTTGAACGTCTCCATCCGGTGCGGCTGGAGGCCGAAGGCCCGTCAGATGCGTTGTACCGTCGATACGGATAGGCCGCTCGCCTTCGCCATGTCCCGGGAGCTCCAATGAGTGGCGTTCTCAGGGCAACTCTCCAACGTTCTCACGATCACGGCTTCGATGCGGGCGTCGTCAATCGTGCGAGGCGCGCCGGAGCGCGGCTCATCATGCAGCCCGGCCACGCGCTGCTCCACAAAACGTCGTCGCCACTTGCCTACTGTGCCCCGCTCCAGGCCTAGCTTGGCCGCCACGTCCTTGTTCTGACCACCTTCCGCGCAGGTCAGCACGATCCGGGCTCTCAAAGCCAGCGCCTGCGCCGTCTTCCGCCGCTTCGTCAGCGACGTCAGTTCGGCGCGCTCGTCATCGCTCAATATCAGGGGGGCAAGTTGCTGGACCGCCATCGGAGACTCCGTCGCTGTTTGCCGCCATCTTTGGCACAGCGACGCGAATCTAATGCGAATCTACGATTGCGAACTTGTGACTCAGGACACTAGAGTTTTACTTCACCGATCTGGCGAACAGTCGTTGCAACGCGACTGCAAAAAAAGGGAGGCTGCCAACTGCGCGGGTGTGAATTGGCCGGATAGCTCTCGACTTAAGCAATGGTTTCCACGATTTCATAGCGCCGGATCAGCGGTCCGATCCCCTCGTTGAGCAGGGTCAGGACGTTCTGCGTTGTCGGAGCGAGGAGTTCAATCCGCTCGATGCGAACTGGACTCCATGAAGGCTGCTTGTCCTCATCCGAGGCGATTTCCTCGCGGAGTTCGAGAACGATCTGTCGCACCTCTTCCAGCTCTGCAAAAAAGAAACTCTGGATTCCTGTGTCTTTCCAGCGATCTTCGTTCGGCTCAATCTCGCGTGAGTAGGTATATAAGATCATGGTTCCTCGCCTGCATGGGCGGCGGCGATCAAGGTGAGACCTTAGCGACAATCAGGATGAGACTGCGCGGATGGGGACGGACCGAAGGGAGGGCGTAGCCCGACCGGAGGACCGTTCCCATCGGCGTCGCGTTTTTCGGACCGGTCTGGCGGCTGGGTGCGGCTGGTGCAAGCTGTTGATTCGTCTCGACAAGAGGGAATCGATGCCTTGCCTGGCCTTCACATCACCGACCACCAGATGAGATGGGATGGTTGCCGCCCTCCCCAGACGGCATCGTAATGTGCCAAGAACGCAGTGTTTGAACCCCGAAGCGAAGAGGACGGCAAATTGATGGATACGGTGATCGGAGTGGATCTAGCCAAGAATGTGTTTCAGCTCCACGGGGCGTCAATGGCGGGACACTTGAAATTTCGAAAGAAACTGTCGCGGCTTCAGTTTCGGAAGTTCATGGCGGGCCACCCATCGGCAGTGGTGGTGATGGAAGCCTGTGGCAGCGCCCACTATTGGGCACGGGAGATGGTCAAGCTCGGCCATGAAGTGAAACTGATCGCTCCGCAATATGTGAAGCCTTTTGTGAAACGCCAAAAGAACGACGCGGCTGATGCCGAAGCAATCGTGATCGCGGCACAGCGCCCCGAGATGCGCTTCGTCGAGCCGAAATCGGAAGAACAGCAGGCCAGGGCAGTGCTCTTTCGGGCTCGGAAGCGCCTTGTTCATCAGCGCACCGATCTGGTGAATGCGCTGCGTTCTGTTCTCTACGAATTCGGCCATATCATCCCGCAAGGAATCGAACAACTTAAACGCATTGACGCAATCCTCGAAGATCCGAACAGCGATCTACCAGAACTGGTCCGCGAGGAATGTCGGAGTCTCATTGATCAGATCGCCTACAAGACGGAGCGGATCGATGCCAAGGCAGAGCAGCTCAAGAAGTTGGCGACGCGGACGGTCACGGCGCAGCGGCTGCAGACAATGCCGGGGGTCGGCCCGCTGACCGCACTCGCGATCGAGGCTTTCGCGCCCGACATGGCGGCCTTTCGACGTGGCCGAGACTTCGCGGCTTGGCTCGGCTTGGTCCCACGGCAACATTCCTCAGGGGGAAAGGAAAGGCTCGGACGCGTTTCGAAGGAAGGACAGGCGGACATTCGCCAGTTGCTCATCGTTGGGGCGATGTCGCGGCTGAACTGGCTCGGGCGCAAGTCGATCCCTAGCGGATCCTGGCTGGCGCAGATGCTGGCGAGGAAGCCGCGCATGCTTGTGGCGATCGCCTTGGCGAACAAGATGGCTCGGACGATTTGGGCCATGCTCACCCGGAAGGAGGATTATCGGAACCCAGCGCAGGCAGTGACGGCATGACTGCATGCAGCACGAAATAGCCTGACGTTGGCGAAGGGGGTGTGAGAAGGCGACGACCCGAATGGGCGCAACGATCGAACAGATCTGGATCAGGAAACCAGCTAGAGCCAAAGAGCCGACGTGCTCGGAGATGAGAATTGGACCTGGTCCGCGGATCACCATACCGGCCAGCGGCTTCTGAAAATGCCGTAAAGGAAGGCCTGACAGAAGACCGCACTCGATCACACGCCAAAGGGTCAGAAACTTCTTGCATTGCGGGCGGCAACCACAGAAGGCTGTACATGACCTACCGACTGACATTGTCTCCCGAGGCCGCGGCGGCCAAGGCGGGGTTCTCGAAAGCGAGCGCGTATCGGATCGAGGACGATTTGCGCCTGCCATCGCAGAAGAAGGTGCCGAGAGGCCGGCGACGGTCCGATCCGCTCGTGCCCTATTGGGACGCCGAGATCGTTCCGATCCTGAAGGCTGCGCCCGGCATCCGCGTGATCGGCGTGCTGGACGAGCTGCGCCGTCGGCATCCCGACCTCAACCCCAACATCCGACGCACGCTGGAGCGGCGCATCAATGCCTGGCGGGCGCTCAATGGCCCTGAACAGGACGTGATCTTCCGCCAGGAGCACGAGCCCGGTCGTCTGGGTCTGTCCGACTTTACCGATACAAGCCCGCTCGGCATTGCCATTGCTGGTGAGACGCTCGATCACCGGCTCTACCACTTCCGGCTGGCGTTCTCCGGCTTTGAGCATGCCCATGTCGTGCTCGGCGGCGAAAGCTTCGTCGCCCTGGCCGAGGGCTTGCAGAACGCCCTGTGGGCGCTCGGCGGCGTTCCGCGGGAGCATCGCAGCGACAGCCTGTCGGCAGCATTCCGCAATCTGGCGGCCGACGCGCGGGAGGATCTGACACAGCGCTACGCCGCGCTGATGGGCCACTACGGCATGGCGCCAACGCGCAACAATGCGGGCATTGCACACGAGAACGGCTCGATCGAGAGCGCGCACGGTCATCTCAAACGAGCGCTGGAGGATGCGCTGTTGCTGCGGGGCACGCGCGACTTCATCAGTCTCGATGCCTACCGGGCTTTTGTCGACGAGATTGTCGGCCGGCGCAACGCCAACCTCGCTAAGCGGATCGCGCTCGAAAAGGAAGCACTGGCGCCACTGCCGAAAGGCCGCACGACCGACTTCGAGGAGAAGGTGATCCCGGTGACGTCGTCAGGCGGCTTCATCCTGCGGCGCGTGTTCTACACTGTGCCTTCAAGACTGATTGGCCATCGCCTGCGTGTGCGCATCTTCGACGACCGGCTCGAATGCTTCCTCGGCGTCACGCCGGTCGGGACGCTGCGGCGCGGGCGGCCTGTGTCGGAGAACCACGGCGGGCATGTCGTTGATTATCGGCACGTCATCCATGCCCTGCGGCGCAAGCCGATGGCGCTCGTCAATCTCGTCTATCGCGATCAGCTCTTCCCGCGCGCGGCTTACAAGCGCCTCTTCGAGACCTTGCGGGAGCATGGCGACGACCGGCGCGCCTGCAAGGTGACGGTCGAGCTTCTGGCTCTGGCCCATGAGCGAGCCTGCGAAGCCGAGCTCGCCGAGGCGATCGCGACCGCTCTCGATGCCGGACGGTTACCCGATCTTGCGGCATTGCGCGATCGCTTCCGACCCGAGGCGGCCTCGATCCCGAGTGTCGCCGTCAAGCTGGCGTCGCTCGACGTCTACGATGAGCTGGCCTCCGTCAGCGTCGTGTCGGCCCACTCGAACCTGGGAGGAGCAGCATGACCAGCGGAGCTACCTCCATCGATGCCGCCCGCGTCGAGCTGCTGCTCAATGAGTTGCGCCTGCCCGGCGTCAAGGCGATCTGGCCGAAGCTCGCCGCGCAGTCGGACAAGGAAGGCTGGCCCGCCGCCCGCTTCCTTGCGGCCCTTGCCGAGCACGAGGCAGCCGATCGCACCCGCCGCCGCATCGAACGACACATGGTGGAAGCGCGTTTGCCCGCCGGCAAGACGCTCGCCACGTTCGAGTTCGAGAGCGTGCCTATGCTGTCAAAGGCACAGGCGATGGCGCTCGCCGCCGGTGACGTCTGGTTGAAGACCGGCGCCAATCTGCTGCTGTTCGGTCCACCCGGCGGCGGCAAGACCCATCTCGGCGCAGCGATCGGCCTGGCTCTCGTCGAGGACGGTTGGCGCGTTCTCTTTGCACGTACCACTGATCTGGTGCAGCGGCTGCAGGTGGCCCGGCGCGAGCTGGCGCTGGAGTCCGCAATCGCCAAGCTTGACCGCTACGACCTCCTGATCCTCGACGACATCACATATGTGAGCAAGGACCAGGCGGAAACCAGCGTATTGTTCGAGCTGATCGCCTCCCGCTACGAGCGACGCTCGCTGCTGATCACGGCCAATCAGCCATTTGGCGAATGGGGGCGTATCTTCCCCGATCAGGCGATGACACTGGCGGCGATCGATCGCCTGGTGCACCACGCCACGATCCTCGAGATGAACGTCGAGAGCTACCGTCGAAAAGTTGCTCTCGATCGCAGGCGCGGTCCAGGCCGGCCGCCGGTTCACGCCACTCCAAATGAACTCGAGAAGGCGGTGACTGACGCTGGCAATGCCGCTTGATTGTCGCGCAGCGTCAATCAAGCCTTGCCAAGCCCGCAGCCAGCGTCAATTATCTTCTGACTCGGCCGCCTCGTCTCATCTTGATTGACGCGCCGCTCTCATCCTGATTGTCGCGCCATACCTGCATACCTGCGATATCCCCGCCGGTCTTATACTTTCCAATTCTGCCATGGAAGATCAAATCCCTTGTTGAGGACGATGTAGTTGTCACTCTCCGGCTCGTGCGAGTCCGATGAAGTGCGTGCACTCCGGGCGGCAAACGGGCAATGGCGCGACACCTCCAGGCCTTCAGCCATCTCGTGAGGACTTGTCGACAAGATCGGACAGCTTCAGTTGGAACTGTCGCCGTCGGAATCCCTGCAAACCGTCCCTGACGGCGAGTAAATGCGTCCAGCACTATGGCCGTATGGGCGGGGGCGATAGCCAACGACAGCTTCCGTGGCGTCGGGCGCTGCATGGTACCAATCGTTGCCCACGAGTAGTAAATTCAAATTGCAGGCTTGTGTGGCAAATATCCGGTTCAGGAGGCAGCCGCACTTGCGCTCACAGCGCCGGGGCGTCCATTCCTACGCGATTGGGTTCAAGGAACCTATTCTGTGAGTGCGTAGGGTGGACTGCCCCGGCCCAGTGAAGATCGGGCCAGTGACGCTATCAACCATCAAGATCGATAGCGAGCTAGTGCGGAGCCGATACAAAAACCCGACGCTCATCTCATTAGCACTGTGAGCGCTAGCGGTACGAGGAAAGATGTGATTAGTGCGTTTAGGCTCATAGCAATTCCAGAAAACACGCCAGCCACCTCGTCCACCTGAAATGCTCGCGCGGTGCCGATCCCGTGCGCGGCGATTCCTGCCGCAAAGCCACGAGCCCGAAAATCGGTGATGCCGGTACGGTTCATCAATCGCGTGACAACGGTCGCTCCCATGATCCCGGTGAGGATGACCGCGACTGCCGTCAGAGACGGATCCGCCTGCAGCGTTTCGCTGATGCCCATTGCGACCGCGGCCGTTACCGACTTCGGGGCAAGGGACAGGATCACCTCGCGAGGCAGGCCGGCAGCCTCCGCAAGCAGCACAATCGAGAAGACGGCCGTGACCGAGCCCGCAACGAGCGCTGCCAGCATCGGCACGATCGAGGCAAGGACAATCTTGCGATTTTCGTATAGCGGGACCGCGAGCGCGACGGTTGCCGGGCCGAGCAGGAAATGCACGAACTGCGCTCCGCCGAAATAGATCGCATACGGCGTGCCAGTTGCGAATAGAAACGCGCCGATGATCCAGACCGCGTGCAGCACGGGATTGGCAAGGGCATGACGGCGAAGCGCAAGCGACACGGCATCCGCGATTGCATAGACCAGCAAGGTGACCGTCAACCAAAGCAACGGGGATTGCGAGAGATAGACCCAGAGGGAGAACGGATTGTCCTTCACGGTGCCTCGCTGAACAGCCGACTGATAAGGCGGAACGTCAGAACCGTCGCAAGCAAAGTCACCATGACCGAGACAGCAAGGATCAATATTATAGCGAGCCCGTGCGTCGCGAGGAGATCGAGCTTTTCCACGACGCCAATGCCGGCTGGGACGAACAGGAGCGACAGATGCTTGAGCAGCCCCTTGCTTGCTGTTTCCACGCCGCTATTTCGTAGTGGGCCTCGAGCGATGCTTGAAAATCTGTCACGGGCAAGCAGCAGAATCAGCAAGAGCAGGAGCCCGAGCACGGGACCTGGCAGCGGTAGGCCGAGGCCCCGGGTGATGACTTCGCCGGCGAGTTGGCAGAGCAAGATAAGACTGAGACTTGCAAGCATGAAACACCCTGAGCGGCACATTCATATCAGGAGGAGCTACCGAAAAATTGTCCATGGCCGCGTGGTCGAGAACCGACCGCCCCTTCTTCGATTTGCTCAAGTCCGAGACGGCTTCTGACCACATCAGGTGCTCGCCCGGATCACGAACTTAGTACTGAGATATCCCTCGATTGCTTCCACCCCGCCTTACGAACCGTAGCTGGAATCCCTGATGTTTCCGAACGGGACTTCTGAAAGCGCCAAGCTAGGTATTTGATGGACACCATACCGCTTTCAAGCGGTCGGCCCCGAAGGCACAAGCCGTCGATTGGCCTCCTCGGCGACCTCGTCGTAGCTCTTGAATGCAATGATCTGGCGCGAGCGGCCAAACGACTCTTCATTCATGATACACGCCTCGGGCGAGGTCCCCGTCAGGACCGTTGACTCGACGAAGAACCCTTCGTTGCCAATGCGCTTGCCATCGGTCTGCAAGAATGCGCCGCGCTGGACTGACAGCGCCGGCAACGAAGCTCTCCATCGCATCGGCCAGCCGCGAATTGGCGAGTTGTCCCCCATTCGCGTATCCTTCTCGAACACATTTCCGACCTTGATGCGCCAAGCTTCTATCGTAGTTCGCCAAGTCGGCCCTTCTCGCCACATTTCAGACCTTTCTTGATAGGGCATTGAATTCGAGCAGCAGGCAATCCGCTATGCCTTCACCATGGCTGCGACCACCAGGAAGGAATGAACGCGTTCTCTGAGAAGCGTTCGCCGAAGTTTCGGGGTAGCTAGACGAGAAAGAGAGCTGGGGAGTAGTCATCAGAGGCCGTTGGGTCTGCACCGGCTATCGCGGCCGGACACCGGGCTTGCCAACCACAGGGAACGTAAATTCGATTCCCGCTTCAGAAAACGTCTTCCGCAACGTTTCCATCAGCTCATCAGACATCTGGGGAGTGTCATTGTACTCCTCCAGCCGCCGAATGACCGCGGAAGACACGCCCGCTCGCTCCGCTAGCTCCTTTACCGACCAGTTTAACATTCCACGCGCTGCACGCAGTTGCCTCCCCGTGACCTTTGAGGCCCCTCTTCGCTCCCGCGCGAGTATATCATGGTGTGCGTCGCTCCACGTGCCGAGCCATTCTCGAACGCCACCCTCGCTGTTCTTGAGGGGCACCGCCGCGCCCTGGTGCCAGCGATAGATGCCGTCCGGCCGGCGCAAGCGACATTCGACGTTATAAGGCTGCGCTGTCTCGACCGAGACCGCCCACTCTCTTAGAGCTGCCTCGCGGTCATCCTCATGGATGAGACCGATCCAGTCCTTGAAACGTGATCCATGATCTTCGGCAGTCTCTAGCGCATTGGAAACTGCAGTGAGGCGACCATCGCTACTGCTTGTCCATGGGAAACCCCGACAGATCTCAGCCAATGCCCTGTAGCGCTCCGCTTCTACTTTGAGCGCGTCCAAGAGATTGCGCTGTTCAGTGATATCGCGCGCGAGCCCAAGAATGCACTCTGGTTTGCCGGCCTCATCGAGCAGCGGTTCGGCCCGGCCGTGGATCCAGCGCAAAGTTCCGTTCGGACGGATGACACGAAATTCACCCTCGAGCAACGATCGATTGAGCTCCCGTGCGCCGAAACAGCGCATGCTGCTGCGGTCATCGGGATGAATCCTTTTCTCGATTTCCGCGTATGCTGGCGTAGTTCGACGCGGATCCAGCCCAAATAGCTCATAAAGGCCACGGGACCATTGCATCTGGCCGTTGCCGTCGCTGCGCCACAGTCCGACAGAGAGCTTCTCTTCCAAGAATGGAAGGACATTTGCAAGGCTGAGGCCGCTCTCGAAGTCAGGCAATGTGAGCTCCTGGCCGGACCTGGGGCCGAGTTCGGTGCATCTCGCGCGCGATCATCTTTGACGCCTCGCCCTCCTCCCGACCGCAACCAAGACGCCTCGCCCGACGGTTCACGGCAAATGACCTTGTCCTTCTTAGCAGGCAGCCACGCGGAGATTGTTTGTCGCGCCTCTATGTCCGAATGGCAGGCCAAAAACCACCACCGCCAGGTCGCCCGACCGCGCATAACCTTCCCGCTGGGCCGCCACGGCGGCGATCTGGGTTATTTCCTCATAGCCAGAGGGATCGCTGGCCACCACACTGTGTACGCCCCACAACAGGCACATGCGCCGCGCCACGTTTTCATCCTGCGTCAGAGCAAGGATCGGAACCGGCGGCCGCTTGCGCGAGATGCGGGCCGCGGTCGTCCCGCTGGCTGTGAAGCCGACGATGGCTTTGGCCTCGATGGTGGCTGCAAGATCTGCACCCGCGGCAGCGACCGCATGCGGAGGCGTATTCTCCTCGTCAACTCGTGAGGCCTCAATCAGGGACCGGTAGAGACGATGCTGCTCTGTACTCCTGATGATGCGATCCATCATGGCGACGGCCTCGATGGGATAGGCGCCGCTTGCCGATTCGGCTGACAGCATCACGGCATCGGCGCCATCATAGATGGCGGTCGCAACATCTGAGGCTTCCGCGCGCGTTGGCGTCGGCGCCGCCACCATAGAGTCGAGCATTTGGGTTGCGACGATCACGGGCTTTGCGGCCAGCCGGCAGGCGCGGACGAGTTCTTTTTGCCGGCCAGGCACGTCTTCTGGGGGGATTTCGACCCCGAGATCACCGCGCCCGACCATGAGAGCGTCTGACAACTGAATGATATCGTCGATGCGATCAAGCGCCATGGGCGTCTCGATTTTGGCGACGAGGCCCGCTGCTTCACCAATGAGGGCCCGCGCCTCGATCAGGTCTGAAGGCTTCTGAACAAATGACAGCGCAACCCAGTCGACACCGAGCTCCAGGCCGAAGGCGAGATCGGCGCGATCTTTCTTGGTGAGGGGCGAGATATCGAGCGACGCCCCCGGCAGGTTTACGCCCTTATGATCGCGGATCGGGCCGCCGACAATGACGCGCGCGACCATTTCGCGATCGCCCGGTCTTTCGACGCTCAGGCGCACACGGCCGTCGTCGATGAGCAGCTTTTGGCCTGGATGCGCAGCTGCAAATATTTCCGGATGCGGCAGAGGGATTGCCTGCTTTCCACCTCTTGCTCCGTCGAGGACAAAGCGGACGCTCTCTCCAGCATGCAGGCATAGCTTGCCCTCTTCAAGCAAGCCGATCCGGATTTTCGGGCCTTGCAGATCCTGTAGCACTCCGATGGGACGGCCGAACTCTTGCTCGAGCGCGCGGATCGCCGAAAACGCGCGCGCGTGGTCGTCTTGGCTGCCATGGCTGAAGTTCAGGCGAAAGGTATCTGTGCCTGCAAGATAGAGATCACGGATTTTGTTAGCCTCGGTTGTGGCCGGACCGAGGGTTGCGACGATCTTGGCGTGGCGCGAACGACGCATCAAAATTGAATCCTGTGCAATGGGCTACGTTAGGGATCGGCGCTCATAGCTGTTGCCAATACCGGGTTTATCACGCGCCTCGCCCGCGCCATTCCCAAGTCGACATCACGCTCCCGAAGCGGCAGCAGCTTTCTCTTGCTGCGTCGAGGAAACGATACTGTTGACGGCCCGGTACGCGAACACAATGGCTGGCCCAATGGTGATGCCTGCTCCGGGATAGATCCCACGCATCGGGGAGGTCATGTCATTGCCGCAAGCATAGAGTCCTGGAATTGGCCTTTCCTGACCGTCCAATACCTGCCCGCAAGTGTCGGTTGCCAATCCGGTTGCAGTGCCGAGCGTTGCCGGAACGATTGGGAGTGCGACGAACGGGCCGGTTTTGATTGGCCCAAGGTTTGGGTTCTTCTTGCCCACGGCCGAATCGCCGAGCGTGCGATTGAAAGCCGATTCACCGCGATTGAACAGCGGATCGCGCCCCTCAGACGCATGCGCGTTGTGTTCTTCGACAGTCTTTTGAAGCGCGGCGGACTCCAATCCCAGCTGCTTCGCAAGCTCTGGAATCGTCCGGGCGACCTTGATGTAGCCAAGGCGCGCATATTTCCCGATGCTCAAGGTCCATGGCCATGGCAGCAAATGCCCCATCCCTCTCAGCCGTACGAAGTCGTGGTCGCAGATGAAATAGAACCGCTTGTCTGCCGGATACCCACCGTTGAACATCGCCAAGCAGATGTCGTGATAGGAATTGGATTCGTTGACAAAACGCTTTCCATCTGGCCCCACGGCAATGACGCCGGGACGGCCGCGGTCGAGCCAGCCGTAGGGAACGACTTGCGAGGAACTGCCGCTCTTCAGAATCGATACGGGCGTCCAGAAGCCGGCAGAGGCAACATTGTTGTCGATTGCCGCTCCGAGCCTTGTCGCAAGAGAGATGCCGTCGCCTGTCGCATCGGGATGGGCGAGCGTGTCGTCGTGCTGGTGGGGGCCACTGAGCTCGGCTCTCAATTGCGCGTTACGCGCAAACCCGCCCGTTGCGAGGATCACCCCATGGGAAGCGCGCACGCGAATCTCGGAATCGGCCGACTTAACGACCGCGCCGGTGACGCGGCCTTCTTCCTTGATCAACTCTACGAGCGGGGATTCCGGCCATATCTCGACGCCGTACTTGCGCAGGCTCACAAGCAAGCGCGCGATCAGGGCGTTGCCTCCGCTGAGCTCGGTGCCGCGCCTGTGGCCAAGCCGGTCACGCGCGTAGCGGCTGACGCGGCGCAAGACGTGCCTGAGCGAGGCAAAGGATTGAAACGGATTGAGGAAGCTTCTCACCTCGCTCGATGAGATCATCATTCCGCCGAGCACAACGCGGATGGGATTGCCTATCAGATCGAAGTCGCTGCCAAGAAGCCGTCCGTCATAAGGCGCGGGGCTCAGTGCCCGGCCCTTATCGACTCCGCCGACCTGGCTTGAATGGTAGTCGGGGGCCGAGGCCAGCGTGAACTTGACTTCAGTCCCGTTCTCAAGGGCGGCGAGCGCAGCCGGGCCGTCCTCGAGATAGGCATCAACAAAGCCTGACCGGTAATATGTGCCAAGTTCATGTTGCAGGTAGGTCTTCGACTTCGCAAGCGAGTCGTCGATCTTCGCCGAGCGCGCTTGGTTCGAGCAAGGAACCCAGATCATTCCATTGGAGAGAGCTGTCGTGCCGCCAAGCCGCGCCGACTTTTCGCAGACAGTGACGCGCAGTCCTGCCTTTGCTGCATAGAGCGCAGCCGAAAGCCCGGCCGCACCACTACCGACCACGAGAACGTCGGTTGCCCAATTGTGCTCCGGCCTCCCCTCTCGGGCGAGTGCGACGGTCTTTCCCTTGCCTGATTGGCCCATCGGGTTATTCATTCGAGCCTCGCTGCGAGTGTTCTCTTGGAGCTGACGTCAGTGATGCCGCGGAAGCGGGACGGCTTTGAACTCCTCAGCCGCCGCCTTCACTGCCCGTTCGATCGGGATTCTTTCGATGGACGAGGCGCCAACGAAACCCACGCATTGCGTTGATCGGTACACCACGATCGTATCCTCCGGCTCCGCGATTGCACCGCCATGGCAAAGCAGGATCACATCGGAGCGCACGCTCCTTGCGGCGTCGCTGATGTCGTTGATGCGCCTGATCGCCTCTTGGATGGGCTGTCCTTCCTCATGGCCGACGAGCCCGCCTCGGGTGGCTCCTACGTGAGGGACGATGCAGTCCGCACCTGCGCCCGCCATCGCTTTGGCGTCGTCAGGGCTCGCGACATAGGCAAGCGAGAAGATGTCCTTCTTGCGCGCAGCCGCGATCATCTCGACTTCGCGTTCGAAGCCTAGTCCGACGCGCCCGCGGCGATAGCGCCATTTGTCGCCCATCGTGGAGATGGTCGGATAGTTGATTACGCCGGAGAAACCGGCCGACCAGAATTTGTCGAGCAGGGCATCAAGATCGAGCCGGAGGGGATCCCATGCCTCAATGCCGCCGATCACGGGCACCGAAGAAACGACGTTGCGGACTTCCGAGGCAAGTTCGAGCGTGCGCGCATTGGAATCGCCGATCCGGCTGGTCGGAAGTCCCATTAGGCGCGACAGCCCGGTGCTGTAGACGACCAGCATGTCCGCGCCCCCGAGCACTGCACATTTCGCAACCAGACCACAGCTGCTGCCCGCGGCAAGAATGGCTTTTCGCTCCGCCACCTGGTTTGCGATCTTGGCCAGGATTTCGGTTCGCTCAAACATTCGCATCGCCATCAGCCTTCTTGCCCAATTGCTTGAGGATCCATCTCGCAGCCGCCTCCGCAAATTCGGGATCGTTGATGTGACAGTTCAATTCGCGGACCGTAACCTTGGGCGGCAGATTGTCCTTAAGCGCATCGAGCCACGCGCGGTCCGCATCAGGATCTCGAAAGATGCCGCCGTCGCGGTCATAGTCGGAGACGCCTTTTGCCGGCCAAAGGACCATGACAGGCCCTTCTGCCAACGACAGCCGCTGGGCCGTAAGCCGGCCGATGCTCGTATTCTCGGCGAGGGTTGTGCGCATCAGCGTCGTGTACGGTGTATGGGAGTAGAATAGCCGGCCGCGAAATTGATCAGGAACGCTGGATGGCGCACCAAAATTGACCATGTCCACCGCGCCAGGCGCGATAACATGCGGTATTGATTGCTCTGCCGCTCCCTTGAGCCGATCCGGCCCGGCGCTCGCGGTGCCACCCACGATTTCGTCGGCGAGTTCGGTTGTGGTCAGATCAATCACAGCATCGAATTCGCCGGCCGCGATCAGCTGCTCCATCTTGCGGCCGCCCGCCCCGTTTGCAGGAAAGACGATCGCGTCGACCCCGGCCTTGCCGAGGCGCCCAACGCACTGAGTTGCCGCCGGCGTCGTCACTCCGAAGGCCGTGATCGCAACGATCTTCGTCTTTCGCGCAGCTTTGGCGGGCGCATAGCGCATGGCGGCGATGGCCTGTCCTGCATTCTGCAAGACCCGCTCGGTAAACGCATTGATCCCGAAGAGATCGACCAATGTCGGATAGAGCATGATGTCGTTGTGGACCGCCAATTCGGCGAGAAGTGCTGGCCTTGCGCTGCTCACGAGCAGCTTGGGAAAGCCATAAGGCAAATCAGATACGACTTCGCCGAACACCGCACTCCCCTTCCCACCGGCGACCCCGACGATCGCGCCGATGGCCCCTGATGCCAGCAGATCGCGAACTTTCCCGCGTGTTGTTGCGGCGATTTCTTTCAAGAGCTCGGCGGGCGAGGCGACGCGAACGCTATGACCGCCTGCTTGATTCGTCCGGGGCGCAATCTTCGAGGTGCCGACGTCAATCAGGACGGTCTTGCGGCCACACTTACAGATGATATCGGCCAAGTAGGAGACTTCGCGGCCCTTGGTATCGAGCGTAGCCACAATCGCGACTGCGTTCGAAAGCTCGGACAGGCTACCATCCCGGACCGCCCCCTGGCCGTCCGTGCAATGGTGAGACACGATTTTTCTCCTAGATCATTCTGACCAACGCGAGGTCTAGACCGAGCGGGATCGGCGTATAAGACCGCAAAGCGTCTAAGTGGGTAAGATTGGGTAGCCTCCTCCCGAAGTTCGAGCTACGTGCGCGCGGGCTTTTCAAGTGTACGCATACGACGAAGGCCGCCTGATTGACGCATGCGCGCGAGCACGGCGAGTTCTACGATGGCGTTGCGTGAAGGTCAGGCGGCTTGCTGATCGGCGGACTTGCCGGCTTGGTGCAGGAGCTTCCATTCCCAGGGCAGCAGTTCGCGCAGACGCGAGGTGGGAAGATCGGCGATCCGGGCGAGGACGTCGGCGAGCCAAGCCTTGGGATCGACGTCGTTGAGGCGACAGGTCGTGATCATCGTCAGCATGATAGCGGCACGGTCGGCGCCACGTTGGCTGCCAGCGAAGGTCCAGTTGCGCCTTCCCAAGGCAATGCCTCTCAATGCACGCTCAGCGCAATTGTTGGTCAAGCAGATCCTGCCATCGTCGAGGAAGCGGACGAAGTCGTCCCAGCGCTTGAGCATGTAGTTCATGGGCTTCAGGACCTCGGCGGAGCGGGAGAGGCTTTCTCGCTCGCGGAGCAGCCAGGCGTGCATGTCGTCGAGCAGCGGCTTGCTCCGCTCCTGGCGCACAGCACGCCGCTCGTCGGCACCACGGCCGTTGATGGCGCGCTCGATCTCGAACAGGGCGTCAAGACGCCTGACCGCCTCCAGCGCGATCGGGGAGACCGGTTTGCCCTTGCCTTCCCGGGCGGCTTTCTCGATGTCAGCCAGCTCGAAGAATCCCCGCCGCGCATGGGCCAGGCAAAATGCCGGCGTGATCGGCATTGCTTTCCTTTTTGGATCGAACAACGGCTCGAAGCCGCCATAGCAATCCGCCTGCAGAATGCCGGCGAAGGCGGCCAGATGCCTCTGAGGATGTTCGCCCCGTCGGTTGCCCGAGGCATAATAGACCGCCGCCGGCGGCGCAGGCCCGGCGAACGGCCGGTCATCCCGCACATACGTCCAGATCCGGCCGGTCGTGCATTTGCCCTTCGCCAGGATCCGGATGGTGGGGTGAGTAGGCCGGAGGGATTTCACCTCCAGCCTCTCGCAGAACCGGGCGTGAGACTCTCGCCTCACCCGGCTCCCATCAGGCAATCTTGCCGCCATCGCCGAGTTGCCAATGCACAAAGAGCCTGCGGTTCTCACGCGCGATCTTCTCCAGGAAGAGACGCGCGCGTCCTAAACGGTGATGGAAGCGCTTGTACTTTCGCTTCAACCAAATACCTAACGTCTGGTTGATGTAGCGCGCCAGCGGATAAAGCGCTGAGCGGGTGTATTGCCCATAATAAGCGATCCACCCCCTAACCATCGGGTTTAGCTCGCGAGCAATATCGTCCAGCGTCACCTCGGCTCGCCTGCGAAGTTTCAAGCCTCGGACCTTCGCCCGCATGGCGTTCAGCGCTGGTTTGCTGACCGCCGGGGTGAACCCACAGAACATCTTCTGCGAATGCGGCCCCAGGACCGATCGTGGCCGGAAGCAATAACCGAGAAAGTCAAACATGACCGTCTCGCTTTTACCTCGGCGTCGATCATCCTTGCAGTAGACGATCCTCGTCTTCGTAGGATGCAATTCCAGATGGCACTCCGCCAGCCGAGCCTGGAGCGCTTCGCGAACGCTTTGCGCCTCCATCTCATTCCGATAATGTACCAACCCGTCATCCGCATACCGACACCACCTGAGATCGGGGAACGTCCGCGCCATCCAGAGATCAAATGCATAGTGCATGAAGAGGTTGGCGAGGATCGGGCTCACCACGCCCCCTTGTGGGGTGCCGCGGCTTCGCTCGATTATCGTTCCATCCTCTTGCACCATCGGCGCTGTCAGCCATCGTTCGATGTAGAGCAGCGCCCATGCGCACGTCACATGTTTCCGGACGGCCCGTAGCAACAACTCGTGGTCGATATTGTCGAACAATCCTTTGATGTCGAACTCTAGAAACCAATCATACTTCCAGCACCGCTGTCGCGTGACGCCTACGGCATCGAGAGCCGATTTTCCGGGTCTGTAGCCATAGGAATCCGCCAGAAAGATTGCGTCAAGAGCCGGCTCAATCAGTTGTTTAACAACTGTCTGTGCCACGCGGTCCGCCACGGTGGGCACCCCGAGGATCCTCTGGCCTCCACTCTTCTTTGGAATGGAGACAGCCCGAACAGGCGGCGGGAAGTAAGCGCCTGAACTCATTCGATTCCAAATCTTGTAGAGATTTCCCTTCAAGTCGGACTCGAACTGCTCAATCGTCACTCCGTCGACACCGGCTGCGCCACCATTGGATCGCACCTGCAGATATGCTTCGTACACCTCTCTCTTGTCGATGTTGAACGGCTTGCTCGGCTGGTTCATCGACGTCCTCCTGTTGCCAGTTGCGACGATGGCCAGCCCACCTGATCCGATCCCTTCGCTCCGGCCCCATTACGAGCCTTCGTCGCTAATACGGATCGGTCCGTCCCAGTGCTCCGCGTCGGTAATCTCGCCTCGCGGTCTTCTCCGCTTGTGCTTCTCCCTTTCCATCGGAGCGACTGGTTCCTGCAGTTCCGCGGCAGCGCCTGCATCCGATTCACGCCCCCTCAACGCCGGTCGCCGCCCGCCCGGTCATCAGGCTCCCGGCGGGCTCATCCCAGAGGGACGACACACCTCTGGTTTTGACGACGATTTCCACGTTACGACGGTTCATCGGCGGGTTCATTTTCATTCGTCTCTCGGACGCGTATCCGTTCGGGTCTCCCCCGACCGTTAGCTTCAACGCTCACGACCGCGCCTCTTAAGCGAAGCCGCTTGAAGTGATTTGAGACCTACTCCTGAAAGTCGATCCCGAGGGGCCTACCCTCATCGCTGCCACAGCTTGCGCGCACAGATTTTCAGATCATTTTGATCATCCTTTCTGTGTGCTTCTGCAGAACACTGTCATCGCCGTGCAGCCGCTCGGCGGCGAGGACATGGCGCTCAATCAGCTGGAACAACGGCATGACGGCGAAGGTTCCGTGGCCGACCTGGTCGGCCAGCGTCGACAGCGGCAGGTCGATCCGCTCAGCCTTGAAGCGCACGCTCTGGCGATTGAGCGGGATATGCATGCCGAACTTGTCGAACAGCATTGTCGCCAGCAATTGCGGACCGATGAAGCCGCGCGGCGTGGCATGGAACGGTGCCGGCGGCTGGCTTATCTTCTCGCAATCACGGCAGGTGAACTTCTCGCGTACCGTCTCGATGACCTTAAAGCGACGCGGAATCTCCTCCAGCGTCTTGGTCACATCCTCGCCTAGCTTCGCAAGGCGCGATCCACCGCAGCAGGCGCAGGTCGTTGGAGCCTCGATAACGACGCGCTCACGTTCGATGTCGTCCGGCCACGGCTTGCGCACCGGCCGCTTACGCGTGAAGGCGCTTACGCTCTGGGTTTTTGCGGCGGCAGCCTGCGCAGCCAGCTCATTCTCGGTCGCCGTGGTGGCGAGTTCTTCGAGCTCCAATTCCAACTGCTCGAGTAGCCGCGCCGTGCGCTCGGAGCGCAGCCCGTGCAGTTCGCGTTTGAGCTTCTCGATCCGTAGCTCAAGATGAGCGATCAGCACCTCGCTGTCCGACAGCTCCGCCCGCGCGTTGGCGGCATCCGCGACTGCCACATCGCGTTCAGCCTGCAACGCCTCGCGCTCGGCCAGCAGCGCAAGGTAGGCGCTCGCGAGATCCGACGGAAGATCGTCCGGCTTCGATGTCATGAAGCCATTGAATCAGATCAAGCCGCAGATTCAAACCAAAAACGGCTATCCGACACGCGTCGGACGATGAGTTTCTTGAGGGTTGCGCCAATCGATTCCGGACAACAGGTAGCTCATCTGAGCCGATGAGATCGTCACCGCTTCGCCCGCAACCGATGGCCAGACGAACCTTCCTCTCTCAAGTCTCTTAGTGAACAGGCATGCTCCCTGGCCATGGTGAGTCGGCCCCGGGAGTTGCACCCGGAGCCGCTCTCCGAACCGTACGTGACGCTCTCACGTCATACGGCTCTCAACAAGTAACGAAGCAGAACCTAACATCGTCCAATGAGCGAACAGCTTCGGCCTACGGCAGCGGATCAGCCTGAGCCTGGTGGAGGCCCTGACTTTTCCATTCTTCAGCCCTTTGTATTTGCGTCGCGCCCAGCGGTTTAGAGATTCGTCGACGTATCGATACAGGTTATGCATTTCTGACCGCCCATATCTGCCGTAGTACTGCATCCATCCACGAAGGACGGGGTTCAGTTCCAAGGCGATTGCGTCGATTTCCGTCTGCGAGCGAAGCCTGAGCCGGAGCTGCCGGATCGTCATCCGCATAGACTTCATTGCCGCCCTGCTGACCGCTGGCGAGAACGTACAGAAGTTTTCTTTCTTCTGATGGTTTCTTGCCCTGCGCGGTCGAAAGGTAAATCCCAGAAAGTCAAATGACTGACTGGCATGGCTACCCGGGCGATTGCTATCTTTGCAGTAGACGATCTTGGTCTTGTCGGGATGCATTTCGAGTTCGCATTCCCTGAACCTCGCCTGCAGCGCCGCCTTGATGGCTTCCGCTTCAGCCTTGGTTCGGCAATGTACGAGCCCGTCGTCCGCGTATCGACACCACGGTGACTGCGGGAAGTTTCGCGCCATCCATATATCGAACGCATAATGCAAGAACAAATTGGCAAGGACGGGACTGATCACGCCGCCTTGGGGTGTACCCCGGTCGCGAGCGGTGATCGCTCCGTCTTTGCCTTGCATCGGCGCTGTTAGCCAGCGTTCGATGTAGAGCAGAGCCCATTCGTCTTGCACATGCTTCCTGACGGCTTTCATAAGCAACTGGTGGCTGATATTGTCGAACAGGCCTTTGATGTCGAACTCCAGCACCCAGTCCATCTTCCAGCACCGTTGCCGGGTGATGCCGACGGCGTCCAGCGCGGCTTTTCCGGGCCGGTAGCCGTAGGAATCGGGAAGGAAGATTTTCTCGAGTACTTGTTCAATCTGAAGCTTGACGACCGTCTGCGCCACGCGATCTGCTACTGTCGGCACGCCTAGAATGCGTTGTCCGCCGTTCTTCTTGGGAATGGGGACAGCCCGAACGGCAGGTGGAAAGTAGCTGCCAGAAGACATTCGATTCCAGACCTTGTAAAGGTTGCCCTTGAAGTCCTTCTCAAAAGCTTCGAGCGATACCTTATCCACGCCGGCCGCGCCCGCATTGGCTTTGACCAGTTTGTAGGCCTTCATCACTGTCTGCTTGTCGATATCGTACTGCTTACGTCCGGTTACACTCACATGTCCTCCTGCTCATCACAGTTGCATATGGGCGCAACCCACTTGTTTCGGCCCCTTCGCTCCAGTTCCATTACAGCACCTTCATCACTACTACGAGCCGATCCGCCCCAGTGTTGTGCTTCGGTACTCTCGTCTCGCGGTGTGTGCCGCTTGAACTTCTCCCTTGGCATCACAACGACTGGTTCCTGCAGTTCTCTACAAGAGCCTGTATCCAGATCGCGTCCCCTAAACGCCGGTCGCCATCCGCGCAGTAATCCAGGCGTCTCACGGATTGATCTCAGGGATGGCACGCGCCCCTGATTTTGGCGACGCCTTAGTAATTTTCGACGCGTCATCGGAAGATTTGCTTTCGCTCGCCTTCTGGATACTTACCTGCCCCGTAAACCCGGGACTTTTGCAACACTTGCTGATGACCGCGCCTTTTAAACGAAGCCACAGTGTCGTGGTTTTGCACCTGCGCCTGGAACGCCGATGCAGGAGGGCCGTCCTCCATCTCTCATAAAGCTGTACGCATCAAATTCGGTTATTCACCTCCTTCATGCTCTGCAGCACACCGTGCCAGATCACCTTCACAAGATCGCTGCGGCGACCGCGGAAGACGAACAAATGACCGCTGAGCGGTTCTTTGCGCAGCACCTCCTGAACTTGGAGGGCCAGCGACAGGAAGCCTCTGCGCATATCCGTGTAGCCTGTCGCCAGCCACACTCGCACATTCCCTGGTACAGCAATCATCGGCGTCCAAGCACATCGAGGACCCGCGCCAGCGCCTCCGGATCGACGTGCGCATCCACCCGGATGCACCGTCGGTTGCCGAGATCGATCTCTATCAATCCAGTACGTGCGGCTGCCGCCGAGCGAACTCGGCCATCAACCGTAGGCAAAAGCTTCGCAGTTTCTTCAGCCGAGGCCGCTACGGCGGCGATCTGCACCGGCGTAAAAGATGGTGCAACTTGTTCCGATGTCCGTGCTTGTCGACGCCAGGTAAACACCAGGCTGGCCGCTACTCCGTTGCGCCGCGCGACTTCAGTTACCTTCGCGCCCGGTACTAGCGTCTCCTCGACAATCCGTGCCTTGTCGTCCTGCGACCAACGCCGCCGCCGCTCAAGCCCGCCCAAAACTTCGACCCGCATCGCCTGATGACCTTAAAGCTAGACTTAAGGTCACACGCTTCGCGAATTACCACCCGTCACGCAAGACGGTCCTCGTCGGAGGCGTACTTTCAAGTGGACGAGAATGTCGGCTCGCTTCGAACGCAGAATGGGGCCCAGCGCGCCTGTGAGCCCGTAGCGGGCGCGTCAAGTTGCTGAGGTCAAGTCAGCAAACTCCGCTGCTGGAGTTTTCCAAACAGCCGCTCAAATCTAGGGAGAAGTCAGCCGAACCGGTCTACGATTAGCGTCGGCCGTCAAAGCAATCTGGAACGCGCCACTTAAGGCGCGAGGTAGCGCAGAAGTTCCGGATTCGTGCGGATATCGGCTGCAGCGCCTTGTAGTGCGATACGGCCGCGATCAAGGACATAGGCCTTGCTCGCCACGCGCAACGCGAGATCGAGGTGCTGTTCGACGATGATGACCGCGATTTCCTTGGCGAGTTCAATGAGACGTTCGGTAATCTCTTCGATGACGCCGATCCAGACGCCCTCGGTCGGCTCATCCAGCAGCAGCAGCTTTGGGTTCCCCAGGAGGGCGCGCCCGATCGCTAACATCTTACGCTCGCCACCAGAAAGCGTACCAGCCGCCTGGTCCAGGCGGTGGCCGAGCTTGGGAAAGATCGCCAGGACCCGATCGATCGCCGAAGCGTCGGTGTTGAAGAGGGAGCCCATTGCAAGATTATCCCGCACTGAAAGGCGTGAGAACACTGAGTGCTCTTGCGGCACATAGCCGATGCCGGCGCGCACGCGTTGCTCGGTCTGGAGCCGATTGAAATCGTGGCCATCGAAGACTACCTCGCCTCTCCAGCTTGGTAGCTCGCCAACGATAGCTTTCATAAGCGTGGTCTTGCCTGCACCGTTGCGCCCAAGCACGGCGGTACCACCACGCCACGGAATGTCGAGGCTCAGGTCAAACAGCACCTGGCTGCGACCATAACCGGCGTCGAGATGTCTTATGTCGAGAAAGCGTTGTTCAAGCACGGCGCAAATAGATCTCCTGGACACTTTTGTCAGCCTGGATCTCAGCGACGCTTCCTGTCGCCAGCACACGGCCCTGGTCGAGGACGGTGAGGCGGTCGCAAATGTCGCGGATGAAATCGAGATCGTGCTCGACGATAACGAGGGAGCAGTGCTCCTTTATTGGTCGCAACAGTTCGCCAGTGACGCGACGCTCCTCCAGGCTCATGCCTCCGGTAGGCTCGTCCAGCAGCAGGAGCCGGGGTTTTCCCGCGAGCGCCATCGCAATCTCCAGCCATTGCTGCTGGCCATGGGATAGCGCTGCTGCTGCATCGAACGCACGATCGGCAAGACGAAACTGGGTGAGCATCATCATGACCTGGTCGTGCAGCTGTCTGCGGCTGCGCGAGAACACAAGATCAAAAAGAGAGCAGTGCCCCTGCAGGGCAAGGAGGATGTTGTCGTAGAGGGTGAGGGATGGCAGAACCGATGTGATTTGGAACTTCAGGCTCATGCCAGCGCGCGCGCGCTCGGTGGGGGTGAATGTGGTAATATCAGTGTTGATGAATCGGACTTTGCCTTGCGTCGGTACCTCCGCCCCCGCGATGCACTTCATCAGCGTGCTTTTCCCCGAGCCGTTCGGCCCGATCAACCCGTGGAACTCGTTCTCGCGGACGGTGAGCGCCGCACCGTCGACTGCCGTGAGCTTGCCGAAGATCTTTCGAATGCCTGCAGCTTCAAGAAGCGGCATGATGCTGCGCCCTCTTCTTGTCTTGCGCTTTGGCGGCGAAACTGCCTACCCGCTCGCGCTCCGTCAACACCAGGCTGATAAGCCCAAGCGGCCGAAAAAGGATTACCAGGAGCAGGAGCACGCCCAGGATGATCGGCCAGATATCGCGGTAATTGTCCGACAGCCAGAAGGAGAGACCTTCGACAATCGCCGTACCGATCACCGCACCGATCAGCGTGCCGGAACCGCCGAACAGAACGTAGAGCACGACTTGCGTGGAGACGACAACGCCAATCATATTGGGCCACACAAAACCCTCGTGGAAGGCATAGAGGCTGCCGCTCAGGCCTGCGATGGCGCCACCGATCGCGAACACTATGGCTTTTAGATGCTGTGTCCGGTAGCCGAAAAAGGCAATGCGTTGCTCGTTCTCGCGGAGGCCTGCGAGTGCAAGACCGAACTGCGAGCGCACCAGGAAACGGCATGCAACGTAGACGATGACAAGAAGCCCTAGTGCCAGATAGTAAAAGTTCGACCCTTCCGATAATTCGTAGGAGCCGAGCGTCATCGGCGGAATCGAGGGAATGCCGTTCTGGCCGCCGAGATAGTACCAGCCACGCGCGAGGCGATCCGCCGCATAGGCACCGGTGAGCGTACCGAGCGAAACGAAGATCATGCTGGCCGGATGCCGTCCGAGTAGGAGGAACCCACCAAGTAGCAGCGCGAATACGAGGCCAATCAGCGTGCCCGCCGGCAGTACCAAAAGGATTGAGGTGATATCGAGGTCGCGCGCAAGCAGCGCAACGCCGTAGCCTGCGGAGCCGAAGAAGAGGGCCTGCCCAAAGCTCATGATTCCGGCATAGCCCCAGACCAGATCGAACGAGAGAGCGAAGAGCGCCAGGATCACAACGCGAGTGGCAAACACCGTAAGATAGTCGTGAAGCATCACCGGAAGGACTAGTGCTCCAATCAGCACTAGTCCTTCGATGATGAGCAGGACACGTCGTGCACGACTGACCTGTCCTGCAAAGGCGATTTCAGCCATGTCAGCCGTCGCACAATTCACTTCTAGCGTGGGCACCGATGGCCTCTCTACCGCGCTTGTCGCTTTCACAGTGATTCGTCAACATTGCCCGGGATCGACAAGCCCATTGCTGCGTTGCACGACTTGAAAAACCCCGCTCTTGCACACGGCCGTGTACATGTTCATCTTACAGTGCCGCTTGCCCGGCACCATCTCGGCGGGGCCGCCCGGACCCTCCGCGATCTTTGCGTGATCGAGCGTCGCAGCAACCGACTCGCGATCGACCTTTCCGGCCTCTTTGACGGCAGCTTCCCAAAGTTTCAGCCCGCGATATGTACTGGGAGCGGCACTGCTCGCGGCAAATAGAGAATCGCCTGGATAGTCCTTATCATAGGCAGCCTGAATTCTGGCGGAGACCGGGTCATCTTTGGCGACGGCTTTGTAATAATCGAGACAACTCGCAAGCCCTTCCATCTCATTGACCGGATGGAGGCTGAGATAATTCTCGTCCTCGTTGACGGCAGCAAGCCGTCCGCCGTTCTTCAGATAGCCCGCTTCATAGAGCTGTTTGAACAAAGGACCGACGCCGGGTGGAATAACGGTGTTAAAGACGGTGTCGGCCTTGTTGGACATGATCGCGTGGACAGTGGCGGAGAAATCCACTTGGTCTAAAGGATAATACTCCTCGAACACGACCTCGCCGCCATTGGCTTCGATTAACTTGCGAGCATATGCATTCAGGTTACGCGGCCAAATGTAGTTGGAACCTGGAAGGGCAAATCTCTTGCCGCCGTTCTTGATCAGCCACGGGATAAATGTGTCGCATTGCTGCGCCGGTGTGGCGCCGCTGCAGAACAGGTATGGCGTGCATTCCCCCCCTTCATAAAATTGCGGATAGATATAGAGCGTCTTGCCCCGAGAAACGATCACATCCTTGATCGCATTGCGCATTGAGCTCGCGAGGCCGCCTAGGACCATGTCCACCTTGTCCCGCTGGATCAGCTTGCGCACGTTGCCTACAGCGACCGATTCATTGGAGGCGGTGTCTTCGATGTACAGCTCGATCGGCCGGCCCAAAAGACCACCTGAATTGTTGATCTCCTTGATGACCATTTTGGCGACGTTGGCATCCGCCTTTCCGGCAAAGCCGATCGGGCCGGTCAGATCGATCGCGATGCCGACCTTGATGGGACCTTCGGCCGCATTGGCCCAGTCGGGACGGATCACCCAGCTACTCGCTCCTGTGGCGATTGCACCGGCCGTGAAGGCAAAGTTCGAAAGGAAACGACGGCGTGTGAAATTGAGTCGATCAACAGCCATATGACTACACTCCCCCTTGCGCGATGAGGCCTTGCGGCCGACACTTGATGAAAACAATGGCAAGCAAGAAGACGAGCACATCGGCGAGGACCGGAGGGATAACCCAGGGCAGCGCCGCGCTGAGAGCGCCGATGATACCGGCTCCTGCCACTGGGCCCATAAAGGAGCCGACACCGCCAAGCATGACGGCGACAAATCCCTGGATCAGAAAGCGAATTCCGAGATCTGCAAACAGATCGAACACCGGCACGATAAGCGCCCCGGCGAGCCCGGCCAAAGCTGCGCCGAAGGCAAAGGTGGTGCCATAGATGAAATTCGTCGAAACCCCGGAGGCGCGCGCTAGCGCCGGATTTTCCAGGGTCGCCCGAACGCGCAAGCCGAAGCTTGTGCGGGACAGGAGCAGAAAGCAGCCCCCCATCACCAAAGCCGTGATCACGAGAATCGTAAAGCGCCAAGCTGAGATGTGTATCGTGGCGATATCTATGGATCCACCGATAGGCTCCGGAACCGTCAGATAAAACCCGCCAATTAGGCCCCGCACAGACTCCCGGATGATAAGACCGAGCGCATAGGTGCCGAGCATTGCAACGATCGGTGCGGCATAGAAGCGGCGGATGATGAGCGCTTCGAGTACGAAACCCAGCAATCCGACTAAGATCGGTGCCGCCGCCATACCGAGCCAAACCGGGAGACCATGACTATAGGCGAGATAAGTAATATAAGCGCCGAGCAGGACGAACTCACCCTGGGCAAAGTTGAAGATGCCCATCATGCTCGCGATGATTCCTAGCCCAAGCACGATCAACACGATAATCGCACCGAAGCTCAGGATCTCGAATGCCGCCATGAATGCACTAGTCATATGCCGCGATCCAGTCGCACTATCGTCTCGGCCTCACATCTTCTTCCAGTCGCCTATCTGTTCGAAGGCATGGGCGGCGCGGTAGATGGTGGATTCCTCGAAGTGGCGACCGACCAGCATTAGGCCCACTGGCAGGCCGTCGACCATTCCGCAGGGCAGCGACATAGCTGGATGATGCGTAATGTCGAATGGCGCGGTGTTGGTGAACATCTCAATCGCGCGCGTGAAGTAGTCCTCGCGACTGGCATTGGATGGCGGCAGCGGGGTTGCCTTCATCGGCGTCGTCGGCATGAGGAGGAGATCATAGCTCTCGAGAGCTTTGTCATATGCCGTAGCGAGGCGGCGGGAGATGTTGAGCGCCTTGCCGTAAAACCTGGACCCGAAGGTGTTGTTGATATAGGTCCCCCACAACATAAACAGCTTGTTAGTCTCGGACAATGAGTCCGCCTTCTGCCGCCACCCGCGATGGAAATCCATCAGGGAGGTTGGATAAAGATCGCCTCGGCTGAGACCATAGCCGTCACCGAACATCATGGTCTGGACAGCCCCCTCAGTTCCGATGGGGGTCCAGATCGCCGCGCCTAGAAGGTGCATCGGAATCGAGACGATCTCTACGGTCGCGCCGAGATCTTTGAAGCGCTTTGCGGCCTCACGCACGCTTTCGTTCACGGCAGCTTCTGCGGACGGCTGCTCGAAGCCCTCCTTGAGGATACCAATCTTCATCCCTTTGATGCCCGCACCCAAGGCCTTGGTGTATTCATCCACCTTCGGAGCCTTGATGCGCGAATCGTAGCCGTCGTCGCCGGCGATCACCTCGAGTAGCAGGGCGTTGTCGGCCACCGTTGCCGTAATCGGCCCGGTGTGGTCGATAAAGATCTCAATCGGCATTATTCCTGTATAGGGAACGAGACCCCAAGTCGGCTTCATACCGTACGTGCCGCAGAATGAGGATGGCATTCGGATCGAACCGCCCTGATCGCCGCCGATCGCAATGTCGACCTCGCGTAGTGCGACCACAACCCCGCTTCCGGAGGAAGAACCGCCGGCCGAATAGCCCATCTTGTGTGGATTGTGGACCGGGCCAGTCGCGTTGGTGTGGCTGCCGCCAGAGAGACAGAAGGCTTCGCAGTGAACCTTGCCCACAATTTCGGCGCCAGCATCAAGCATGCGTGTAACGATGGTGGCGTCAAAATCGGGTACGTAGCCTTCGAGGGTGGCCGAGCCATTCATCATAGGCACTCCGGCCAACATAATGTTGTCCTTCAAGGCAACGGTCTTGCCTTTCAGTTTTCCGCTGCCGGCGCCTTTGATGTTGGTTTTGCGGTACCAAGCATTGCGAGTGTTTTCGTCTGGCGATGGCCGATAGCCGGGCGTCCGCGGATATTTGACCACGGGCAACTCGTCGGGCATCGCGGCAACGAGATTGTATGCGTCCAGCGAGCCCCGCATCAAACCGCGGAACGAGGCGACATCTTCGTCGGTCAACGAAAGACCACACTGCTTGGCAACTTCGAGAAGCTGGGTGGGAGTCGGAAGGGAAACTGACACGCGGCTCTCCTGAAAGGTTGATCCCGTCATTGGGACACGCGGCGTTCTTCTGTCGTGGCCGCTTATCAGATTAGCCGTAGGTAAAGCGCAGCAGGGCGCTCGGCCCCAGAAGGTGCGCAACGCAAGTTGGGTAATATTGGGTAAAACGACGCTGAATGCGTCTGCCAGTGCAGGCGTTTCGCCGATCTGTCCTGCCTCGCCGGCTTGTCTTTGAGCCCTTAGGTCTTTTTGACGGGCTGGTAAGGCGACAAGTGAACCGGTCTCGTCACCTTAGAGTTGAAATATGGCACGGATCTGACAATGCAGCGGATTACATCAGAGGCCTAAGCATTTCAAAGTAACAACCAGCCAATTTCGGCGATCACGCGCTTCCCCTAACTGGCGCGAACTGCCGCGCGCCAAGCTCACGATCGTACGCGCATTCGCCACCACCTTAATCCACCTAAAGGGGGGTGGTAGATGAATGATGGTGTAAAATCTTCCAGGAGGCATCATGACGGCGCAGCACAAACGTAAATCGGGCGGGTGTCGCCACTTGCAGATCATGCCGCGTTTCAGAAAAGACATAATTTCCGACGGCCATAACAATGTCAGCCGCCAAGCTGACGCAATGACATACGTCAAATTTTACCCTTGCGGTGCCATGGAAGTAGGTGCGTATTTCTGCGACACCGATGTAGAGCGTGGAACTAGACGTACCGTGAAGCAAGGCATCATCTGCGTATAACGCAACAAGATACTCCGGCTTGCCAGAGTTGAACGCTCGCGCCCAAGCTTCCAAGAAGGCACGCACATCCAGCACAACTTTGTCGTTGTTCACGATGAACGCCTCTTCAGCGGAGAAATGGCGACCGGAAGCGATAAGAGTGGGTTGGCCTTACCATCTGATATAAGGAAACCTCTTGCATATGCACTGCATTTTTGATCCGTTCGTTCATGCTTCCGACTGCGCGCTCATCCACGATCTTGTTGAGGTCGCTGCTTGTCAGCGGAGCGCAACGTTTTTTGCAAGCTCGCCTCCTCTATGCAGCTTGTCGGTCATTATGTTCTCATTGCGAGCCAGCAGTACCTTCGCCACCCCGTCCGGGTCCACACCAAATTGGTGATGGGGCCGCAAAAGAATTGGCGCGAACTCAACAAGTACGGACCGAGTTCAGAAGTGTTCGCAGAGGATCAGGGGCAGCGACGTGAAGTCGCTGCTTCGAGCCCTTGATCGCCGCGTATACGACGCAGCCCTGATACACCGGCTTATCTTCCCTCAGCTCGCCGCCAGGTGCTGGGACTGGTGCCAGTGCTGCGCTTAAATTCACGGCTGAAGTGATAGACGTCACAAAAACCGCAGCGTTCGGCGATTGCGCCGAGCCCAGCGTCACTTTCCAAGAGCAGCTTTTGCGCCATCATGATCCGCTCTCGAATCAACAAGCGCCTTGGGCTGATCTGCAGATGCCCTTGAAATAGCCGCCGCGTCTGTGCGGCGCTGAGGCCAGTGACCGAGGCGAGTTCATCGGCGTGCCAGGATCGCTCCGGGGACTGCCGCATCTTTAAAATGATGGCTCGCAATGGGGCCGGGAGACGGGATTCACCGTGCTTCGAGGAAGGTGCTGCGATGAGGTGAAGCAGTTCCGCCACGAGGCAGTTAAGTGCCAAATCGACGTTATCATCCCTGGCGCGCAAGACATCAAATAGTCTTGCGAACCACCGTTCGATCTCGTTCGGCACTGATATCGTTGCTAGCGTTGCTCCGGTGCCGAACACCTTTCGCCGAATGGCCGCACAGTCGGGCCCGTCGATCCGCACCCACAGAACAGTCCAGGGATCATTTTCATCCGGCCAGTGCGCATGCGACGTTTCGTTGGCAATCCAGATCAACTGACCGCGCTCAACAGTCGATGTCCTGCCTTCGCTGACTACAAAGCCGCGCCCAGCGGAGCAGTATAGAATGTCCTGGCCCGGATAATTGTCTCGAGCGATGTGATGATCACGTGCGGTGATGGCCTTGCCCGCCCTAAGTACCGTAAAGGCGCATCGGGTCCAGGCAGCATCAGGGAGGACGTACTGATGGCTCTCAGGAAAAAGTGTGCGCTGCGGCAAGCCGGCCATGCGCGTTTTATATAAATTGAAGCGTGCTTTGTCCATTCCCGCTGGGGCTTTCTGCATCTAGGCTCGATGTCAATGACTAACAAATGAGCTCGTGATCAGGCTCCCGGATGCACGTTTTGTATCCATAGAGATCGCTGAGGGAGCTCAGGGAGGACCGGTGCCGATGCTCACGGCCCACGAAACTGCGCCACCGCGCGCAGGGCCCTTGTGGCGACGTGGTGGAGGCATTCCACGCCACGCCTTGATCTCAGGCACTTTCAGGGGAGGAATTGATGAGTAAACCGAGAATTACCGTCGTCGGCAGCTTCGCCGTAGGACTGACCATTCGCGCTCCGAACATCCCGGTCTTCGGGGTCACGATGTTAGGCAGCAGTTTCGATATGGGCCCGGGCGGAAAAGGTTCGAATCAGGCTGTTGCCACTGCGCGGCTCGGGGCGGACTCGTCGCTGGTTGCGATCATCGGCAAAGACCAATTCGCAGATATTGGCATTGATCTGTACAAGGCCGAGGGCGTCGATACGGCGCATGTCAAGCAGATCACCGAGAAGCCGACGGCGGTTGGCTTCATCATCCTCAATGAGCGAGGCGAGAACTTCATTATCATGGATTATGGCGCCACAAACGCCATGGATCCGGCTTTTGTCGATCGCGCCGAGAGCCGCATTCGCGAGAGCGACCTCGTCATGGCGGTCCTGGAGCCGCCGGTCGAGGTGGCTATGCGGGCGATGGAGCTCGGTCGCAAATACGGTAAGAAAACCATTCTCAATCCGGCGCCGGCCGCACCGCTGCCGGATGAAATCTTCCCGTTGGTCGATTTCCTGACGCCGAATGAAAGCGAACTTCGCATCCTGCTCGGTCTGCGCCCGGATGATCCGCGGCCCTCGCGCGAGCTGGTCGATCTGTTGCGCAAGCGCGGGGCCGCCAACGTGATCGTGACGCTTGGCGACCGTGGTGTACTGATCGTCACCGACAAGGTCGATACCACCATTCCGGCTGCAGTGGTCGACGTAGTGGACACGACGGGTGCTGGCGACGCGTTCAATTCCGGCTTCGCCGTGGCTCTGGCGGAAGGGCGGGATGTGATCGAGGCCGCGCGCTTCGGGGTGTGCTGCGGTGCCCTGGTCTGCACAAAGCTAGGGGTCATTCCCGGCATGGCGAGGCGCGCCGCAGCAGACGAGATGTATCGCACAATGCGCGCCTCGGCTGCAGAATGAGAGAGCAACAAGAAATCAATGCGCCTTGGGCGCGAACAGTGAGAACTGGAACGATATGCCGCGGATTTACGATTGGGCGGCGCGCGAGGCCGAGCGCACGGTGACGGTGGCCGACCTGCGCGCTTCCCGAAAGTCGGGCAAGCGCTACACTCAGGTCACTGCCGAGACCGCCGAGGAGGCAGCGGCCGCGGAGCAGGCCGGCATTGAAATGCTGGTGACCCGCGCCCGCAACGTGGAAGCCGTACGGAGGGGCTCAAAGCACCTCTTCGTCACCGCCGCGTTGGGCTTTGCCGATGCTGTAACACAGGACGACATCCTTCGTACCGCCTTGAAGGCGCTAAGCGACGGGGCCGATGCGGTGATCACCGCACGCGGCATGGCGACCGTCTCAATGCTCGCGGCCGAGGATATTCCGGTTGTCGGTCACTTGGGCCTCGTTCCCAGAAAATCGACCTGGCTCGGAAGGCTTCGCGCCTTCGGCAAATATGCGGAGGAAGCCTTGGCACTCTTCCAGCGCTTCCGACGTCTAGAAGAAGCCGGCGCTTTTGCGGTGGAATGCGAGGTCATCCCAGCCCGGGTCATGTCGGAAATTCGCCGGCGGATCGGACTGGTGACCGTCTCGCTCGGCTCCGGACCGGATGCTGACGTGATCTTTCTATTCACCGAGGACATATGCGGTGGCGAAGGCCGGCGGCCCCGGCACGCTCGGGTCTATGGAGATCTTCAGGCCCTGCAGGAGCGCATCAAACAGGAGCGCGTGAAAGCTCTCAGCGCATTCCGTGCTGACGTCACCGCAAATGGCTTTCCAGGCCCGCAGGAAATATCGGACATCGCCGACGATGAATATGCGGCCTTCGTGTCGAGACTAAAAGACTCGGGCTTTGGCGATTGATCTAAAGCTCTTGCGACGGCGACGAGAGCTGATCTCAATCAGCCGGCGAAGGATCTAACACACGAGCTGTCTGCCTTGAAGCGGCAATGGAGTGCAATATGGACGAAGCATTGTACGGCACGCGCGATAAGCGGGGCAATTGGGTACCAAAGAAGAAGCCCGAACGTGCGCCGATTTTTGTCTGGCCGGTGCAACCGCTGAAAATACTGCGCTGGTTACCGGGCTATCTCCTGCCCTGGAATACGGTCTATTTCCTGATCTCTCTTGTATCGTGGACTTATCTCACTCCATCGCTCGATACGATGCGAGAACTCCACGCCGACTGGATACTGCTCATTCTGCTTCGTAACACCGCTTTGACTCTCCTCCTCTACGGCACCTTCCATTTCATTCTTTATATCGAGCGGCGTCAGCAGACGGCGTTTAAATACAATGCAAAGTGGCCGGATGCGCACAACCCGACCTTCATGTTCGGAAGTCAGACGGCCGAGAACATATTCTGGACCATGTGCAGCGCCGTGCCTGTATGGAGTGCATATGAGGCGCTCACCTGGTGGATGTACGCGAACGACCGCTTGCCTTACGTCGATTTCGCAGCGCATCCGCTATATTGTGCTGCACTCGTGCTGGTGATGCCGGCGTGGCGCGAACTGCACTTTTACCTCATTCACCGCCTCATCCATATTGGGCCGCTGTACCATCTCATCCACAAGGTCCACCACAAGAACGTCAATCCGGGGCCGTGGTCCGGCCTCTCGGCGTCGACACTGGAACACATCGCTTACTTCTCAGGGGTATTGATTCATTTCGTTCTTCCGTCCCATCCGCTGCACGCAATGTTTCAGCTGATGCACGCGGGACTGTCCCCCGCAAAGTCACATACCGGTTTCGACCGCGTGGTCGTGGATGATGCGAAGGCGATCAGCACCGACAACTTCTACCATTACCTGCACCACAAGTATTTCGAGGTGAACTACGGTGAACGCCGCATCCCGCTCGACGAGTGGTTCGGCACGGCTCACGACGGCTCTCCAGAGGCCGACGAGAGAATGTATAAGCGCATAAAGGCCAAGAAGTGGGTGCGCGGCGGTTAGCGCCGAAGCGGGGAGGCTCCGAAGGCCTGTCACGTTGAGGCAGCCCTTGCGCCGCAACGGTACTGGCGCACGCTGCGCGACTGAGCCACAGCCGATTGATCGCCGCCAGTTGAAGATTGAGGACTAGATATGACTAAACAAGCTGAATGGGTGGCGGCCTGCGCTGCGGACGCTTTGAGGCCTGAAGAGGTTCGCCGCCTCGATCACGGCGGCCGCACGTTTGTGATTGTTCGCTCGCCCGAGGGCGATTACTTCGCGATGGACGGCCACTGCTCACACGAGAAGGTCCATCTTGCGGATGGCATTGTCGATGGCGGAATTATCGAATGCCCGAAACACTTCGGCACCTTCGACTATCGAACGGGCGAGTCGCGTGCGCTGCCCGCATGCGTCGACTTGCAGAGTTACGAGGTAAAAATCGAGAATGGCATTGTTATGGTCAAGGTCTGAGCGGGTGAGAGCTGCGGATGACCTCACAGCGTTTACTTGTCTTGCAGTCCCTCTGGGCCATGGAGCGGCGGCAGCCTGACGGTTTCGAACGTTCTCTCGATGAAAACCTGGCGATGATACAGCAAGCGGGGTTCGACGGGATCTCTACGTCCTGCAATGATCCAGGACGCGTCAACCTGATCGCACGCGCTTTGAACGGTTCCGGGCTTGCAGTCGAGGGCATGTGCTTCCCGCAGACGATCGATCACTTGAAGTCTGCCATCGACCTCGCCAAGCAGATCAACGTTCTGCATCTCAACGTCCAGCCAGACATCCGTCCGCGCAGGGTCAGCGATTGTATCCCGCTGCTGGATGGCTGGATCAGGGTGGCGGAAGAGGCAGGCATGCCGATCTACTTCGAAACGCATCGCAACAGGATGACCACGGATCTCCTCTTTACTCTCGATCTGATGGACGAGGTGCCCGGGATGCGGATCCTTGCCGATTTGTCGCACATCCTGCTGGGTCGGGAGTTCTGGTATCCCATCTCGGACGAGGATGAAGCGCTGGTGCGGCAGGTGCTCGATCGCGCTTGGGCGTTTCATGGACGGGTTGCATCTCGCGAGCAAATTCAGGTTGAGATCACGTTTCCTCAGCACAGGATATGGCTGGATCTGTTCCTGGGGTGGTGGAAATACGGGTTCCGAAGCTGGCGAAAGCGCGCAGGCACGGGTGCCTGCCTTAGTTTTACCTGCGAACTTGGCCCGCAGCCCTATGCGATCACCGATCGGCAAGGCAAGGACACGACGGATCGTTGGGAGGAAGCTCTTCTTCTTAGGTCCCTAGTCCGTGACCTCTTCGATAGCGTGGCCAGTGAGGAGCAGGCTCTGCCTGCAAGAGGGGTGGCCATTTGAGTACTCATTCGACGATTGCCATTGTTGGCGCCGGCGAAGCTGGCACGGCAGCCGCCCTGGCGCTGCGCGAGCGCGGCTGGGAAGAGAGCGTGGTGTTGATCGGCAACGAAAGCAGTCTCCCGTATGAGCGCCCTCCTCTCTCCAAAGCAGTTCTGGTCGATGAGACGAGGCCTGGGCCGAAGACGATTGTGACGTCAGAGCGGCTTTCCGAATTGAAGATCGATTATCGCCACGGCTGTGAGGTGGTCTCGATTGATCGCACGGCCAGCATGGTGATTCTCTCGAATGGGGCCAAGATAGGCTATCATCGCCTCCTCTTGGCCACTGGCGCTCGTCCGCGTGACCTGAACGTGCCAATTGCTGAGGGATCAAGGGTCGCAACGCTTAGGTCGTATGAGGATGCCACACGCCTTCGCGAGTTAATCGGCCAAGGCTGCGAGATGGCTGTGATCGGCGGCGGCTTTATCGGGCTCGAGGTTGCTGCGAGCTCGATCTTGCGAGGCGCTTCGGTCATCGTCTTCGAAGCAGGATCGCGCATACTTTCCCGGGCAGTGCCAGTTGGCATAGCTGAACTGATCAGGGCCAAGCACGAGCGTTCTGGGGTACGGATCGAGACAACGGCAGTCGTTGAACGTATCGAGCTTTGTGAAGGACGCTCCTGCGTGGTACTGGCCGGGGGCCAAAGACATCTTGCCGATCTCGTGATCGTGGGGGTCGGTGCAACCCCCAACGTCGAACTGGCGCAAGCGGCGGGGCTCGCTGTCGACAACGGCATCGCGCTTGACGAAATGCTGGCCACATCGGATCCGCGCGTATTCGCAGCGGGGGACTGCTGTTCCTTTCCACATCGCCTTTACGGAAAGCGGATCAGGCTGGAAGCTTGGCGCAACGCGCAGCGGCAAGGGGTGATTGCGGCGGCGAATATGGTGGGCGAGGATCGTCCGTATGACGATCTCCCCTGGTTCTGGTCGGACCAATACGATGAGACTTTGCAAATGGTCGGCCTCTGCTGCGGCGGAGAAATCCCGGTCGTCAGAAGCCTAGGCCCGAGGGGCCAACTTCTATTCTCCCTTGTCGACGGCGGGCGCCTCGTGGCTGCTTGTGGGTTTGGAAGCCTCGGCGCCGTTGCGAAGGAAATCCGAGTTGCAGAGACGATCATTAGGCGGGAACTGAAGGTCGAGGCAGAGGCGCTCGCTAATCCGGCGCTGAACTTGAAGCAGCTTCTTTAGTGACTACTGCCGCGGCGCAGGTCACCCGGCAAGCAAGTCACCTGGCAAAAGGACATGCGCCACGCGGGCTACCGAATGCTCGCCCATTGGGCGTAGCGGCAATCCCTCGTCAGAGGCTGGATGCGGCGTTTGTCGAGCCAGGACGACCGTTGAGAAGGCTCGATCGATAGATCAACTTCGGGCCGGCGCGCCAGCGCTCCACTGTGCGCCAATATCCCTGCAAGCAAACGCAGACTACTTTGATACCGCGCTGAACATCATGCGCTGCTTTTCGGGACCTGGCGGCATCACGCTGGGAGCCCGATTGAATGTAGCAAGACCTACCTCGTTGAGCAAATACACTATCCCAATTTCAGATTGATATAATGCAATAATCATGAGAAGCTCTCAAGTGAAGCAATGGTGAGAACCCGCTTTCAGGTGGAACCATCCTGCATTTTCACGAGGAGCTTTGATGAGCATAGACTGGGAAGAAGCGATCGCACGTATGATGCGGCGGATCGAGAATACAGCTCAACAAGTTGGCGACGCCTATCCACATTGGGCAGATCCGGAGAGCGGCACCTGGACGACAACTTCAAACGGAGACTGGACCGGCGGCTATTGGCTGGGGATGCTTTGGCTTGCCTCGCGGAGTAACGGCGGCGAGCGCTTCAGAGATCTTGCAGAACGAGGTTGCGAGCGTCTTGAACCGCGCGTCTCGGCCGATACCGCGTTCAAGGCTGCGACCTTCTATTACGGGGCCGGACTGGGTTCGCTGCTCACCGGAAGTCACCGCGCGCGGACGCTCGGCCTTGCGGCGGCACGAGATCTGAAGCAACGCTACAACCATCACCTTGGTCTTGTGCCCCTTGGCGCGAATGCCGAGGAGGGCGCTGACGTGGGAGCCACTGCAAGCAGCGTCGACAGTTTGGTCGTCTCATTGCTGCTGTTTTGGGCCGCTCGAACTCTAGACGACCGCGCGATGCGCGAAGTGGCTGCCAATCATACGGATAAAGTTCTGACCGTCCATCAGCGTGAGGACGGATCCTTCATCCAGTCCTCCTCCCTCGATCCCGAGACCGGCAAGGTTCTCCGACGCTACACACACAAGGGCTTCAGCGAGAACAGCGTTTGGGCAAGAGCACAGGCGTGGGGCGTGGTGTGCTCGACGATCAGCTACTTTTCCGGCGGCGGAGAGGAGCGATGGCGTCAAGCCGCCATGAACGGGGCCGACTGGTGGCTCGCCCATGTGCCAGATGATTGCGTGTCGTACTGGGATTTTGACGCTCCTAAAGCGCCCAACGTCGAGCGGGACACTGCGGCGACCGCTTTTATGGCATCGGCTCTTCTAAAATTGAGCTCGATTGCGCCGACTGACAGTAAGCGGCGGCAATACCGTAGCGCCGGAGAACGCACCGCTTTGGCGCTGGTCGAACGATATCTCACTCCGGTTCATAAGAACGATAGCCGTCCAGCCGGCATGCTGGTGGAAGGATGCTTCAACAAGCGCGGGGATTCGAGAGCCGAGGACTACGTCAGTAATGCCGAATTGATCTTTGGTAGCTACTACTTGTTCGAGGCGCTTCATTTGCTAACCGGCAGGTTGCGGCCTGAAGAAATCTAAAATGGCACTCGCTGCTGGCGAAGGCCAGCGGCGAGCGCTCTCTGTGTCACTCTCGCGTTACCCCGGCCGAAATCCTTAAAGCGGCTTGGAACGGACCTAGGGGCGCATTTGACGGCTGGAGAGATCAAGGGTTTCTTGTTCAGCCGCTGTTCCACTGAGACCATTGCCTTTCCAGAGGGGAGCCGCCGATCGGCCGGACCTCTCTGGAGTGCCCTAACAAGACTGTTATCACTCGCCTACATAGATGCAGCCGCGCTTTTTAGCGATCTGATATACGACCACGCTGAGCAAAGCGACGAGCGACCCGTAGATTGGGAACATCCATGCCATGTCCTCGCGTTGCAACCATACCAGCAGGTAGGGCGTGGTACCGCCGAAAATTGTCACACCGATTGCGTAACCAAGGGCGACGCCTGTCGTTCTCACTGTGCGCGGCATCAAGGTTGTGGCTATGAAGTTGTAGAGAGCCATATTGCAGCCCACCATGGCCCCGCCAACCAGCATCACCATGGCGTAGGTCAGAAGGCTTTGGTGTGAATAGAGCAGCGTCAGGAAGAATGCTGGGATGAGCAGAAGGCGCATCAAGATGAACGCGCGCGAGGGCTTTATCTTGTCTGCAAACGCACCGATGGCAGGTGAAAAGACCATCCAGCAAAATCCCATGAGGGTCAGGATGCCGTACACCCACGTGCTGTTTTCCTTGAAAACACCATTGGCGATGTTGGGCAGGCCCACGTTGTACGTGTAGTTGGCGAGCTGCACCGAGCCGATCACCAAAATCACGGCCAGAAGCGACAGTCGCACATTCCAGAGCGCCTTCCAAACGCCGCCGGTGGTTTTCTGAACGCGCGACATCTCGTCATGATGCATAGCGCGGGCGATCAATGTTTCCGGGATTGCTTGGCGCAGGAAGAAGATGAGGACGCCAAGCAGGCCTCCGACCGCAAACGGCACTCGCCAAGCCCACTCGCGCATGACCTCGGGGGCGACGGCCGCGCTCACCAGAAAAGCGACGAGGCTTGCTCCGATCGAACCCAACATGATGAATGTACCGTTGATCAAGCCGAGATACCGCCCCTCCTCACCTGGTGGTGCCAACTCGATGGCGATTGCATTGGCGACGCCCGCCTCTGCGCCAGTGGCAAGCCCTTGCATCAGTCGAAGAATGACCAGCGCTGCAGTGGCAAGGGTCCCGATGTCCTTATGAGCCGGCAAGATCGCAATCAGGAACGAAGATAGCGCCATGACCGTAACAGCGATCATCATGACGCGTTTATGGCTGATGCGATCTGCGATAGGACCAAGCAAAGCCGCTCCCAGAGGCCGCGCAATGAATCCGGCTCCAAATACGGCAAATGCTCCCAGCAGCGAAACGACCGGGTCATTTGAAGGGAAGAAGTGGGGAGATAGAAAAGCCGCCATGAAGCCGTAGACTTGCCAGTCATACCACTCCAGCGCGACGCCTCCGCCCAGACCAATAGTCATTGATCTCGTTGCAACTTGCTTCTCGGGCTGAATGAAATCGATAGAAGGTTGGGCCATTGTTTGCATGGGTCTGCTTCCGCTCATTGGGTAAGACTGCTTAAGCCTTGCGCGGCAAGCGCGAATGCGCGCCGGCCTGTCGCTTGTTGGCCTGCTCAAGGCGCTGAGATTTCTGGCGGCACGCCCGTAAATGGACGCTGGCGCGATCGAAGGCAGCTGATCGGGCTTCCTTCATTCCAATCGTCTGTGTAACAGCCCGCGGGCGGGCTTATGTCCCAACTCCATGGTCCCTCCTGTAGCAATGCGCCCTTCTGCGGGACGCTTAAGTTTTTCGATTCAAGGCAGGCGGACAAACTCCTCCGCGCTGAGACGTCCGCTCGGCTTGGCGAGGCGAACGTTTCCTACTTTTCCGCGCAAACGATGCGAGCTGATCGAGTATCTGCTTACGTAAGCCGAACTGACCTGGAAAAGGTGAATGATGAGATCGTCTCGGGGCCGCCGCTTGGATCACAAGGACTTGCGCGGAAAGACAAAGGGGCTCGCGCGAGCGCGAGAGGGATGGTTGTAAAGGGCGCGGGCTGGCGAGAAGCTTGGCATGGACTGCAATATCGCCAGCCCAGCCGCTCCTCCCATGAAACCAGTAAATCGCCTCCACCGCTTCGTCTCCCATGACGGCCGGCATCTCTGTGCACTAGCCCAATATCGAGCGAGACCATCACAATGACGGGCCAATGTCAAGCAATAGACTATCTCAAATACAATTAGGATATATCAATCTGGTAGCCATCATTCTAGCTGAAGGATTGATACATCTATACGACTGAAATCGCTCATGAAATATTGGCACCCCCGATTAGCCAAGCACATTGACCTATCTCAATTTGAATGTCAGTCTGGCTTTGCCGCAATCAGCGCGGCTGGCTCTCACCTGGAATGGATCTCGTGCGCCTCATCCAATTTGTATCTCTGAACGGTTCTCGTCATGTCGCTGCGCTCCAGGCGGGCGACGGGGTCCCTGTGCTCGTGAACAATCGGACAAGTGTACGCGAATTAGCCTTGGAGGCAGCCCGCTCCCGGCTATCGCTTGCCGAATGCGTCCAAAGGTGCGGCTTCGGAGAGAAGGTCGATTACGATGCGATCATCCGCGAGAAGCGGCTGTTGCCGCCTCTCGACCACGCTGATCCTTCGCGTTGCATGATCGCGGTGACTGGACTTACGCACCTCGGTAGCGCCGAGTCGCGCGACGCCATGCACGCGAAATTGGCCGCAGGCGAACTTTCCGATTCAATGCGGATGTTCAAGCTTGGCCTGGACGGTGGAAAGCCTCCGCCGGGATCCATCGGGGTCCAGCCAGAGTGGGCCTATAAGGGTGATGGCTCCTGGGCAGTCGCACCTGAGCAACCCCTCACGTTGCCGTCCTATGCTGAAGACGGGGGCGAGGAGGCCGAAATTGTAGGGCTTTACGTCATTGGCGAGGGAGGCGACGTACTGCGTGTCGGCTTCTGCCTCGGCAACGAATACTCCGATCATGTGATGGAGCAGCGAAACTACCTCTACCTTGCTCATTCAAAGCTGCGCCAGTGCACCTATGGTCCCGAACTCCTCGTGGGCGATCTTCCGGACGAGGTATCCGGAACGGTCCGCGTCTTGCGAGCTGGCGAAGCGATCTGGTCCGGAAGCTTTATCTCGGGCGAGAACAACATGTCTCATTCCATTGAGAATCTTGAGCACCATCACTTCAAATACCGCGCGTTTCGTCGGCCCGGCGACGTCCACGTCTATTTCTTCGGCGCGAGCGCCTTAAGCTTTTCGGCCGGCGTCAAGCTGCGCGGCGGTGACGCTTTCGAGATCGAATCTCCGGCTTTCGGGCGGCCATTGCGCAACTCGCTCATCGAGGAAAAGCAAACAGAGATCGTGAGGGTGCGGCCGCTATGAGCTTGATCTGGTGGACCAAAAATTGGGATAGCGAAAGCGCGGTATTCTGAGATAAGCAATCAAAATGCAGAAATGGCACCCTCACCTGCGGGCTGGCACCGCTCCCCTGTTCGTCCGGCTCGTCGAGGCCATCGAACACGACATCGCGGCAGGAACTCTTGCGGCAGGAACAAGGCTGCCTACCCAGCGTGATTTGGCAGAGGAGATCGGCCTCAGCGTCGGAACGGTCATCAAGGCCTATGCAGAAGGTCAACGGCGCGGCCTGCTTCTGGGGCACGTCGGCCGCGGGACGTTTGTCGCGTCACAGAGGCCGACCCCTGCGTCCGGTGGCAAGGTTGTCGATCTCAGCCTCAACATCCCAGGGCCGGCGTTACTGCCCAAGGTGCTAGCTGAGAGCCCATCTACGTTTCCAACGGCTGACATCTCCGACTACGTGGGATACCTCTCCCACTCTGGTGTTGCCGAACACCGGGCCCAGCTCGCCGGCCTATTTCGTCAATCGGGCTTCGAAGCCAATCCGGACAACCTCGTTATTACGAATGGAGCACAGCACGGGATAGCGCTGACCTTCAGCTCGATCTGCCAGCCTGGTGACAAAGTCTTCGTCGAGGCCGGCACTTATCACGGCATGAAGTCCTATGCTCATTTCGCAAAGCTCGACCTTATCGGGCTGCCGATGGATGGCGAAGGATTGCTGCCGGGCGCTTTCGACAAAGCGGCGGCAAGCGGGGCAGCGCGGGTGCTTTTTGCTATTCCCACCATCCAGAGCCCAACCGCGAGAATCATGAGCGCGGCACGCCGGCGAGAGATCGTGCGGATCGCGCGTAAGCGGGACATCCTGATCATCGAAGATGACGCATACGGCTTCCTGGACGAGACCAGCGAGCCGCTCGCCTCATTGGCGCCGGAGCGGACCTTCTATGTCAATACGCTGTCGAAGTGCCTGGCGCCGGGTCTGCGCATCGGAATGCTCGTCGCGCCCGAGCCTTATCTTTCGCAGATTCATCAATCTATGCGCGCGACCTGCTGGATGGCCTCGCCGATTTCAACCTTCATCGTATCCGAATGGATCCGCACGGGAACAGCCGCGCGCGTGAAGCAGTCTCTGGTCCAGGAGGCGAAGAAGCGCGTGAAGCTTGCCTCCCAAATCCTCCGGCCGCATATACGTGCAGATCATCCGGCCAGCTTTCACATCTGGATGGACCTGCCAAGCGACATTGCTCAACAGGTGGCAGCCCGTTCATTGCAACGGGGCGTCATCACAACGCCGCCCTCGGCGCTCGTGGTTGATCCCTCCTTGATCTCGGGGCTGAGGATATCGATCGGCGTTCCCGAAAACATCGAAGATCTCGAATGGGCGCTCCGCCAGGTCGCAGCTTCGCTCGAAGTCGGCAACGAAGCCAGCATGTCAATCATCTGAACGTGCAGAACTGTTCAACTCGGGCGCTTTCAGGCGGCCGCCATCACGCTCATGGTGGACCTCCATCAAACGCATAGGCTGTCTTCACAGTCGCATAGAACTCTGCAGCGTAGCGCCCTTGCTCACGTGATCCATAGGACGAACCTTTGCGGCCGCCGAAGGGCACGTGATAGTCGACGCCCGCCGTCGGCAGGTTGACCATCACCATGCCAGCCTCCGCGTTGCGCTTGAAATGGCTGGCATAGTTCAGACTTGTGGTGCAGATTCCGGAAGATAGTCCGAATGGGGTGTCGTTGGCGATCTCAAGGGCCTCGTCATAATTTCGCGCCCGGATCAGTGCTGCCACGGGCCGAAAATTTCTTCGCGCGCGACCCGCATCCGATTGTCGACTTCTGCAAACAGCGCGGGCGACAAGTAGAAACCGGGCGCATCGCGTTTCAATAGCTCGCCCCCAGCGACGAGCTTGGCCCCCTCGTCCTGGCCGAGGCGGATGTACATCAAGTCTTGCTCCAGCTGCTTCTGATCAACCACCGGCCCAATCTGCGTTCCTGGCTTGCAGGCGTCATCCACGACCAGCGCATCCATCCTTTCCGTGATAGCTGCCAGGAAGGCGTCGTAAATGCCATCTGTCACGATGAGGCGAGATGAGGCCGTGCAGCGCTGGCCGGTCGAAAAGAAGGCGCTGTTGATCGCGCATTCGACGGCCACCTTTAGGTCGGCGTCGTCGAGCACCACCATTGGATTCTTGCCCCCCATCTCCAACTGCATCTTCTTCATGGGATCGGCAGAAATGCAGGTTTGGGCAATGCGCCGGCCGGTCGACAACGAGCCGGTGAAGGAGATCGCGGCCACCTTCGTACTGGCGAGCATTGTTTCGCCCACGACCGAGCCGCTCCCCATGACGAGGTTGAAGACGCCGGGGGGAACGCCGGCGCGCGCAATGATGTCGCAAAGGGCGTTTGCCGAGGCGGGGACCAGTTCTGCAGGCTTGAACACGACGGAGTTGCCATAGGCCAGTGCCGGGGCGATCTTCCAGGCCGGAATGGCCATAGGAAAATTCCATGGCGTGATCGCCGAGCGGCTCGCGGGACATCTCAACGTCTATGCCGGCTCGCACGGAGAGCAGCTTCTCGCCGCTCAGCCTCAGGCACTCACCCGCGAAGAAATGGAAGATCTGGCCGGCGCGAGCGACCTCGCCGATCCCCTCCGGCAAGGTCTTTCCTTCCTCACGTGAGAGCAGGCGTCCGAGTTCGTCCTTGCGGGCCAATATCTCGTCACCCACGGCTTTCAGAACGTCGTGGCGGCTCTGGATCGTCGAACGCGCCCAAGCCGGAAAGGCGCCATGGGCCGCATCGATCGCACGCTTCGCCTCTTCTACAGAGGCTTGGGCGTACTCGCCTACGATGTCGCGAGTATCAGACGGGTTGATGTTCGCGACTGCCTTGGCTGCCGCAATCCATTCACCGGCGATGTAGTTCTTCGTCATCAGGCCCCCCGTCACCAAGCCTTGCAGAACGTCTCAGGACGTCCAACTGCGTCGGCACCTGCTTTTCGGCGGCAGGGAGTGATCCCCTTTCCGGCAGGTGCTGGCCCAAACGCCTGTTCGGCGCCTCGATTCGGCAATCGCATTCAAAGCCGGTTTCGCAGCGCATTGCAATATATCAATTTTATAATGGGATATAGTAATCTTGACGGCGACGATCGCGCGGCATAGTATCGAGCGTTCCAATCTGAGGGAAAGGCCTGTCGTGAGCGATAAAGCAACTGCCTCCGTAGCGCGTGGCGCCCTTGACGGCTTGATCGTTCTGGAAGTCGGCATGGTGATGCAGGTGCCGCTTGCAGGACAGGTGTTGGGGGATTTTGGCGCGGACGTCATCAAGATCGAACGTCCCCAAGGTGACATCACGCGCGGGCTTGATTTTGAGGCCACCCGCGTCGGCGGGATGAGCGCGTATTACGCTGCGATGGGCAGAAACAAGCGGACACTCGCCTTGGATTTGAAGAACCCGGCCGCCTTTGAGATCTTGCTGACCCTGGTCGACCGCGCTGACGTGTTGATGCACAACTTCCGCCCCGGCGTGATGGAGCGGCTGGGCCTCGGCTATAAGGATCTTAGCACACGCAATCCCCGTCTCATCTATGCTGCGGGGTTTGGTTTCGGGGAAACAGGTCCGCTTGCAGATCGTCCGGGCCAGGACATGCTGGCGCAGGCATTTAGCGGGTTGGCACGGGGAGGACTGCAGGAGCACCAGCCTCCGCAGCTGACGAACTCTCCTATTGTCGACTATGGCGCGGCGATGTCGCTCGTCCAGGGCATTCTTGCCGCCGTCATCGAACGCCAGACCTCGGGCCGGGGACAACTGGTGTCGACGTCGCTGTTCGATGTTTCGCTCGCTATGCAGCTGTGCGAAATCGCCAGCGAGAGCATCTATGGTGTGAAAACCGACTGGACGCGTCAGGCGATGCTCGTCAGGACCGCGGACGGTTGGGTAGCCGTTGTAATGCTCTTTCGCGACAACCCGCTTGGCCTGCTTTGCCAGGCGCTCGATCTACCGGACATAAGCACGCGGCCTGAACTCGCTACACGCGAAAAGCAGATCGAAAATCTGACCGCCATTCAGGAATATTGTGCGCCGGCTTTGATGACCTTGAACACTTCGGAGGTACTCGATCGTCTGGCTTCCGTGGATCTGCTCTGCTCACCTGTGAATGAAATTCCAGAAGCGATCAGCCACCCTCAGGCAAGCCAAAACGGCATCATGTGGCAGGTTGAGGTACCCGGGCGAGGAGTCGTTTCGCTCGCCGGACTGCCAGTCCGGCTCTCACGCACACCTCCAGCCGTCCGGATTCACCCCGCGCCGATCGGTGCCGCTACCGAGGAGGTCCTGACTTCCTTTGGCTTCTCGGAGCAGGCGATTCAGGAGGCTCGAAGCAGAAAGGCTTTCGGATAGCCCGCCCAAACCACAATGTGGTGTCTGTTTTTCCTGGCCTTGCTCGCACGATAGCAACCATATCAACCTCGGGTCCTCGGCAGCTTGCCCGGATGAATGGCAGCGAATTGTGTGCAACGCAATGATCTCTCCGAAGCTCGCTGCAAGCCAGCTTACGCAAGGTGCATCCCGATCCAAGTCGAGAAGAAGTTCTGGTTCTTCTCCCATTCTCCAGGAAGAATTCTCTCGTGATCCAAAAATCCGAACTCGTGCTATCCACTTCCCCTCTCCCGCACGTCCGCCTGCTGAGCATGAACAGGCCGGCGAAGCGAAATGCCCTGAGCAATGAGCTTATCGCGGCACTTGCATCGGCCTGCCGAGACGCAATTTTGGATGAGGACGTCCGCTGCATCGTGCTTTGCGGCACCGACACGTTCTTTTGCGCGGGCGCGGATATCAAGGAGATGCAACAACGCGGCTTCGAGGCCATTAACAATCTCGCCCGACGCAATGATTGGCGCGACCTCACCAACTGTCTCAAGCCGATCATAGCTGCCGTAGAGGGCGTTTGTCTTGGGGGCGGTCACGAACTTGCAATGCTGGCCGATATCATTATCGCAGGCGAAGGCGCGCTCTTCGGTCAACCTGAAATCAACATCGGCGTTTTGCCGGGTGACGGCGGAACCCAGCGGTTGACACGCGTGGCGGGCAAATCGCTTGCCATGCTGATGATCCTCACTGGCCAATCAATTTCGGCCCGTGCCGCAATGCAGGCAGGAATGGTCTCCGAGGTTACAGAAACGGGCCAGGCGCGGGCACGCGCGCTCGAGATTGCGGAAATAATCGCACAGAAGCCGCCTCGATCGACGGAGCTTGCGAAGGCTGCCGTTCTGGCCGCCTATCAAACGAACCTCGATGCCGGTGTGGAATTTGAACGGCAAGCGATCCGGGTTGCTTTCACCACTTCTGATCAGCAGGAAGGGATGGACGCTTTCTTCGAGAAGCGGCCCCCAAATTACCAGGGGAAATAGAACCCCTTTGCAGAATTCTGCTCTTAGGAACACAATACAAAGCGAGCAGATTTGCGAGCGCCGCACGAGAGCCGTCGGGCTGCTTGTGGTGCTGAGGCATTGGAAGCTACGATGGCCTAGCCGGATCATCGTTGATCGTCTCGATCACCCTGTCATCTTCGCTCCCGGCGAGAGCCACGAGTTCAATCGGCGGCGCAACCGCGTCGCTCTGAGCTAAAGCTGGCCGCCGGTTTGCTTCTGGTCGCAATGGTCGAATTGCATCGGTACTTAGATATTCTGGGTACGATTGTCCCGGCTGAGAATATCGGGACTGCTAGGAAGGAGAAATACAGACCGCCGCGCCGTATATGCTTCAGACAAGAGGGTGCCCAGTTGGATCTAGTCGATTGAGGCGAGCCAGTCGAAGCTCAGTCGTAAGGCGACTAAGACGATGCGGCATTTGCGACCGTCGACCTTACTCGTTCGCGCGGATCTGTGCGGTTGCAGTAATACATCTCAAAGCGGCTACCGGTTTCTTGGAATAACTTGTGACCTTCCAGCGCCCGTCGGTCACTCAGCGCAAACGCCAGTACGTGACTCGTGATCCCCCGAGATCCCATCGCGCTGTTGGAGCCGTAGCGAGGGGTGCAGATGCCGGGAGAGGCTACCACACTGCCGCTGTCGGGGCGGTGGGCGGAGTCACCATCAGCCGCCGCATTTGCACGTGGGGGACGCGTTAAAGAACCGAGAAGGAGCATGCGGCGCACTGTCGGAGTCACGACACACCCGTTCTACCTGAGACACGTGCCAGATGAGAATAAGAAGGAAACTCAGACTGACGGTTTTGGTATGCTTCTTGAACTCAGAAGCTGACCCGCCGTGTAATGCTCCATCCGAGAATAGGAAATGCTGCAATGAGCGCACCGAATTTGACCAAGCGAGCTAATGCCCTCGGAACCGACAAGGGGAATGAGGTAGGCGACGCCCACGGCTACACCAGCTTCTACTCTTTTCTGTTCGAAGAATTCCGCCAGCAACCTTTCACGATGGTCGAGATTGGATTACAACACGGAAACGGCTCTCTCGATCCCGATGTAGTGGTCGGTCGCAAGGTTGACGACATTCCGTCTATTAAGATGTGGCTGGAGTTCTTTCCCAAAGCCGAGATCATCGGATGCGACGTTGCCGATTTCAGCGCCTTTAAGATGGACCGGTTCCGTTTCGAGCGCCTTGACATGGGCGATACGGTAGCCCTGGAACGCCTAGCGAACTCGCTCCCGCCCGTAAGGATCATCATTGATGACGCTTCGCACGCAGCTTATCACCAGCAGCTTGCTCTAGCGAAGCTGTTTCCCATCGTCGAGCCTGGCGGTTTCTACTTTATCGAGGATCTACATACCACGCACGGGATTGCCGCACGATTGCCTTCCTGCAATTCAACTGAGACCGTAGTTGAGAAATTCGCTCAGACACGTCGGCTCGACATTCCGTTCCTGCCCGCGATCGAGCGTAGAAACCTCGAGACTACAATCAGGAAGATGTTCATTCATCGCGACGACAAGGGGGGTGTCAGCCGCTGGACCATGAAAATGGTGGGATTTGAAAAGTACTAAAGAGTCAACCGAACTTTCCCGCGACCAACATGCCTATCTAGTCGGCGGTCTTCGCTCGCGCACGTGAGACCACTAAAATGTTGATCTCAGAAATATGAATGGGTTCACAATGGTGGAAAAATGGCGATAGAGGTGATTTGCTGGCTGGAGCGGCTTGGCAATTCCCGTGCCTCGCTGCCGCGCGATACGGCGGCTCGAAGTCTTTGTGTTGGAGTTACAAGCTGCGGGCCGTCTAGCTACTTGATCGACGATCGCCAAGCTTTCTCGACAACAACGTTAGATTGAGGCCCTGGCTCTTTACGGACTTCAAGGCCAGGCTGTACAACGAATTCGCTGGCCATGAGCGACACGTCACGCAAGGCCTCGACAGGTGCGCCGACGACGACAATAAATTTGGAGAGGCTGCGCACCTCGAGCCGCCCGTCGACGTCAACATCGCGCCGAGTCGGCCAAATTCCTTCGTCCGCTTGGCCTGCACGCGGTAGCTCTCGATGATCGATGCATCAATGATCTGCGTGTTGCGGTACTTCCGCTGTTGACCGGAGAAGCCAAACCGACCGCCGAGTCCAGTTCGCGGCGGTAGGTCGGATAGCACCTCCCAATTGGCGTAGCGCATGCTTCTGTCCGAAAACACACTCGTCTGATGTCAGGAACCCGCCAAGCAGTTTGCGAACGCGAGAGTCGGCCGAGAAACCGCGAGGGATTCCTGCGATTTGCATTGGTCTAGATCGTGCACTGCGCTACGTGCGGCATCTAGTAATCGGATCGCCGCGCTGGGGTCACGCTGCTAGTGCCGAGACGGTCGTGGGTATGTGGAATGCAACCTTAGACCGACGTCGAGCGCGAGCGGTGCCAGAATCGATCCACGACGATTTCCTATTCGCATCTTTCTAAGTTCGATTCGGTCTTTGTCAATCGAATTGCCGGCATCAGACAAGGAGGCACTATGCGCATCTGCGGTATCAAGCTGACACATGACGGCGGGATTGCTCTTGTTGAGGACGGACGGCTTATCTTTTGTATCGAGCAGGAGAAACGGAGCAACAATCCGCGGTATCAAACAATCGACAACCTCGATGCAATCGTCGTCGCTTTGACCGAACACGGTCTGGATCCGCAAGAAGTTGATCAGTTCGTCATCGATGGCTGGGCGGGGGTGGCGGAGTCGCAGTTCCAGGTTCTCAGCGGGACGACACCGATCACTCTCAAAGGGGCGCCCTATGTTGAACGCCATGCCGACGGCCTTCTCACCTCGTGCGATGGCTCTGGTCTTAGGCTCGATGGCAGCGATTTCCCTTATAGAAGCTATCCGCACGTCACAGGCCATGTAGCCTCCGCATACTGCACCAGCCCCTTTGCCAAAGCTGGACAGCCCGCCTTCTGCCTCGTGTGGGACGGCGGCACCTTTCCACGTCTTTATCACGTAGAACATCGAGGCGCTCAGTTCATCGAATGCCTGTTCCCGGTGATTGGGCATGTCTATGCCGCCGCGGGACTTCATTTTGGACCGTATAAGCAGGCGAACCGCGCTAACTGGGACCTGGGTGGCCCCGGCAAGGTGGACCCGGGCGGTGCCGGCAAGCTTAACCTGGGTGTAGCCGGCAAGCTGATGGCGTATATCGCGCTCGGGTCTGTCATTGAAAACATTGTCACGGTCTTTGAGGAACTCTACCAGGAGCGCTTTGCGGCCGACACGAAACTTGCCAGTTTCCGTACAGACATTGAGAGCATGGAGTCCGCGCTTGCGGCTGTGCATGACTTCTTCGACGCCAGCGCGCGCCACCTAAAGGCCAGGGCCCCCGAAGATGTGCTGGCATCGTTTCATTGCTTCCTCGAGCGTCTCCTCGTCCGCAAAATGGCGCTTGCTTTGCAGCGGCATTCATATCTTGGGGCGCGCAATCTGTGCGTAGCAGGTGGCTGCGGTCTCAATATCAAATGGAACAGCGCACTACGTGCGACAGGCCTGTTCGATGCCGTCTGGGTGCCCCCGTTTCCGAATGACAGTGGCTCGGCAATCGGTGCCGCTTGCTGCGCAATGGTGGTGGAAAAAGGCTTCTCGCCGTTGGAATGGTCGGTATATAGTGGTCCAGCCTTGCAACGTCGAGATGTACCCCCCGAATGGAAGGCCGCGCCGTGTAGTCTGCATGAACTTGCGACCATTCTTGCCGGCAACAAGCCCGTGATTTTTCTTACCGGCCGCGCCGAGCTTGGGCCTCGGGCGTTGGGTAGCAGAAGCATTCTCGCCCCCGCGACCTCGCCGCGAATGAAGGATTATCTCAACGACATCAAACTTCGCGAACACTTCCGGCCAGTGGCTCCGATATGCCTAGAGGATCGTGCGCCGGATATATTTAGTCCCGGAACACCGGACCCTTACATGCTTTTCGATCACCAGACACGACCAGAATGGCGGGACAAAATCCCCGCTGTTGTACATCTCGATGGATCGGCGCGATTGCAGACGATTTGCAGGACCTCTCAGCACAAAGTCGCCGAGCTTCTCGTCGAATACGAAAAGCTCACAGGCATTCCGCTGCTTTGCAATACGAGTGCAAACCACCATGGACGTGGGTTCTTCCCGCATGTCGCAGCAGCCTGCGAGTGGGGACGCGTCGAGCACGTATGGGGCGACGGCATACTGTGGACCAAAGCTCGATAACCGTGCGGCGCGACAATCAGTGACAGTGCTTCCCAACCAGATTGTCGCGCTATAATAGCCTGTTCTAGAGGGCGCACAACGCAATTTGAGTAATACTCGGTAGAGCGGCTCCGGCGACGAATGCAGCCTCCCTGAGCGTCGCCCTCATCCAGCCGCCAGGATTTGACTTGTGTCGCAGTTGGCGCGAGCGATTAGTTTTTGTAAGGCGGCACGAGTACACCAACGTGATCACTTAGAGTTGCGGCATGGCCGCAATCTGACAGTGCAACGCAATACGCACGTGGCCTCGCTTGCCAAGGGAAACGCCAACTGTTTTGGCCGGGATCAGCACAATCCACGCGCTGTAGTAAGCGGATGTGTTCGGAATGGCTTGACGCATATCCGAGTCCGAAAAGAGTACGGCTGCTTTTCGGGTGCAGCAGTCGCAGGACCAACGGCCTATGAGCTTAGCAGGGTGCGAGTGGGCATCCTGGATCCCCGACCTCAGAGGATGACACCTGATACGAATGAAGTTCGCATAGCGCGCTCGGCGATGGTGTTGAGGTGGCGGGTTCGCGCGCTTCGGTGCTTCGGTAGTACCATCGATCGGATCGAGAACGAACGCGGCGCCTCGGTGACCGACAACGTCCCTTGGTCAGCATCCCTCCTGCCGATGAACGAAAGCACGTCTGGGCCGCGCTGGCAGTGACAGTTCAAATTGACGGCAGACCTGATTCACGATTAACCCCCGCCAGCGACCGACCATGTACGGATCGTAAGCGAACAAGCTCACTTGCCGTCCGCACTCGAAGATCCTGTCGTCGCCGATTGTCCTGCTGCACCTGTCTGTGGCCGCAGCAAACCAGAGGACCGCTTAACCCTACATTGCCATCCATGTTGAACGAGCGTGGCTTATGCCGCACCAGAGCTTCCTCTGCGCTCCCCGTTGGAACAAGCCGCCGCCGCTAGTAAGGACTCTTATGGTTCGGATCGAGTTCGATTTTGCAGTTTATGACTGGCCCACGTTAGACGTTTTGAGCTCGACTCTTGAGTGAGACTCACAGCGATGCCCTTATCACGGACCAGATCAGGAGATTGATCGCCAGAAGTGGCGGCATCGCTAGGGCTTAATTTTGAAATAGAGCAATCTCGCCGTTAACAAGATATCGAAAGCCCTATCCGCCGCTTAGCGGCAATGGATGAGGTGAACGACGGACACTCAGCTCAAATTCCTTCATTTCTGATGCGGTTAGGTCCCTGGCTGCCCGCGCCTTAGACCGTTGAGCGCCTCGACGATGCGTTTGAGCCCCATCTCCAATAGCTCCGGTGGAGCACCGAAGGAGAGACGTAGGCCGTTCGCGTCGCCGAAAGCGTCGCCTGGAACACATCCTACATTAGCTTCTTCGAGGAGCACTCGTGCGATGTCATCGGCAGATCGCACTGAGCCTTCAGTCCGCAAAGCAGACAAAAGCCGACTCAGATTGAGATAAAAACAGAACGAACCATCGGCGCGGGATGGAGTTACATCGCGTAGATCAGAAAGGATGTGAAGACCTATGTTGCGAGCGTCGACAAGACGCTGATAGATCTGCTCCTCAAAGCTGCCATCGCTGGCTTGAAGGTGGTGCAGGATCGCCTGCTGCGCGATTACATTCGGAGTTGCGATTGCATGGCTCTGAAGCTTTCTTACCGCGGAAACGAGCTGCGCGGGCGCGGCGAAATAGCCCAAGCGCCAGCCGGTTATCATCAACTCCCTTGAAAACGACTTGACTATGATCGTCCGCGAACGTACCCGGGGGTGCGCCATGACGATCGACTCGTGGTGACGAAAACCAGTGAATACCAGTCCCGAGTAGCACTCATCGGAAATGATCCATATCTGGCGTTCGATAGCGAGTTCGCCGATATCTTGTAGTATCGTTCGATTGTAGACTGCGCCGGTCGGGTTATTTGGCGAATTGATTATTATAGCTTTCGTCTGCGGTGTGACAGCAACTCGGATTGCACTGATATCGGGAATATATCTCGGGCAGCGAGCATCAACGAACACTGGTGCTGCACCAGCGAGAACGACCTGGGACAGCAATATCGGCCGCCAGGGGCGAATAATGATAACCTCGTCGCCCGGCGCTAGGACAGTCACGGCCGCATAGAGCAGCGCTTGCTGCGCGCCCGTAGTGATTACGATCTCTTCCGCACTCCAACCAACGCGCGTTTCGACCGAGAGCTTTTCGGCGACGGCCCTGCGAAGGGGCGTAAGCCCAATGAGATCGACATAGCGGTTCGCTTCGGCGTTGACCGCAGCCATCGCTCCTTCGCACACTGATGAGGACGGCTCGACGACGATTTCGTCGGTTGCCAGATCAATGAACCGGCGCCCAATCACAGCTACCGTGGCTAAGTCGTGGCCGGCTTTTCGGGATCTAGAAAGGAAGGACATCGGGCGCGACGGCATAGGCGCTCTCCTGCAAAGTTGTCGCGCTTGTGAAGTGATCCCAGCCGCGTGACCGGACGTTCCTTGATCTGTTTCGGAGATATCGCTCTTCGGGTTGAACAAGCTCTTCCCAACCGCCGAGAGTTCACCGAAACCACCAAGCCCTTTCTCAATATGCACAACACGTGGTTGCGACTACTCCGGAATTGAAGCCGAACACGCACAAGACGCGGACCAGAGCCAACCGCAGCCGACCTTCAGTAGTATTGGCACGGCGATAATGCTGGGAACAAACAGATCGACTTTTGGACCCCGATGTCGCTCGGCAGGACGCCACCATGCAATGCGGGCTGGTGAGCGCGCCACGAGTCGTGCCATCTGCCAACTTGCCGAAGCTCCTGTCTTCATCAACGAGCGCATGGCAGCGTTCAGCCTCAACACGCCACAACCTCCATGTGATCGTTCTGCGACCCGCCTTGCCGCCTCGACTAGCCCGTTGACGATAGTCGATTGTGGTTGATCTTAATTGCCGACCTCCTCCCATCTGCCTTGCGATCAGCGCGTGATCCGCAGCAGTTACCCACCGTTCATTGCCAAGAAACCATCTCTTGATCAATCACTATTGTTGGTAGTTCATCCGGGCAATACTTCCTTCTGCTGGATGCCAGCAAAGCCCCGCGGCCGGCTTGGCGCGACTCGCATTGGTCATGCTCGCTAATGTGAGGACACTGCCTCGTACCCACGCGCGAGCGTGAGAGTCTCAGACCAACGGTCGGCGCCTGACACTTTTCGGACGAGCTCGTCGCACCTTAGACAGAATGTCGGGATTCGGACACGGAGCTCATCGCGGGTCGCCAAACTGTTTGCGTATCTCGACCTTCGTTGTTGCATCAGCGCGAGCCAGCTCGTCTGAGGAGTGGTACGGCGCTTGCTTAAAGAGAGCAGAGCCACGTCGTCACGCCGTGGTGCATTCGCCAATGATGCGAGCCGGGACATCGGTTCTTCGACAAGAGGGGTAAAGGCATGTCCGGCGTTGCTGCTGCGTTTTTTTGTCCTTCAAGCAATTCGCAGGCGGATGTTTATGATCGACTCGAGCACATGATCCCGAAACTTGCGCTTCGTGGCCAGGCGGCGGTCGGCGTTGCGGCTTTCATGCACAAACAAGGTATTCGATATGGGAGAGCGTTTCAGTCATCGAGCGCTTCAGTGCGCATTGATCCCAACGAACAAGATCGGCGTTTTCGGCCTCATGTTGCAATCGCTCAAGTCCGTAGCCGATGCCGCGAACTCAGTGATGGCGTCGACCTTCAGTCAATTCATAACAATGCAGGCACCAGCCGCCATCTGGCCATTTCTCTGGATGAGGCCTTGGTCAATGCTCGTGAACTCAGGGGAGCCTTTCTTGCCCAGGAGCAACGATCAACCGTCAACACAGATGCTGAGCTCTTGCTCAAGTGTATTGAACGCTGTTGTGAACGACACTACTGGCGCCACGGTCTAGCGGCCAATTACGAAACCGTTTTTCGAGAGATTGACGATCGTATTGACGGCGCTATTAGCGCGCTTTTCCTGGACGGAGACGGAAATCTCATTGCTTACCGCAATCGAAGCGGCTTGCGACCGTTGGAGACCATGCAAACAGATGACGGGTTCTTGCTCTTCGCCTCTGAAAATTGTGCCTTTGCCGCTCTCGAGGGTAAGACGCGGCAGATCTCGCCGGGCCACATAACGTATGTGGACGGAACGACGGGGGGCAGCGTTAGTCGTGCCGTGCACAACGGGCGACATAAAGCCAGGCTCTGCGCGTACGAAGCTCTCTATTTAGGAAGTCCGAATACGTCGGTCGAAGGCCATTCACATTTCGAAACCCGGTACAATATCGGTGCTGCCTTGGGTGGGATTGTTGCGCAGCGACTGCAAGCTGAAGCAGATCCTACCTGCACACTCGTTTCCTCCAAGCCGCGTACAGGTGGTCCGTTCGCCGATGGCCTGTACGCATCTCTCGCGGAATACGGGCTGCTCGCCGAGCGTCGTGAAGTGGTCGCCACGACGTTTCTTCAGCGAACGCTCATCGGCACGACCGACGAGCGAAAGTCCCGCATTTCTCAAAAGTACCGAGTACTGGAAACTGACCTGACTAAAACCAGCGTAGTAATTGTCGACGAAGCACTCATTCGCGGCGATACCAGTCGAGCTGTCACGAGCATGCTCCTTACCGCCGGAGCCAAAGCCGTGCATTGGGCGATCGGTTCGCCGCCTATAGTGGCTCCGAACTACTACGGCATGGGTATCAACACACTCGATGAGCTCGCATTCTGGCAGATTTGGAAACGACTGCCGTCCGAGCAGCGAACGCAAAGCCTTCGCTTTCACAAGATGGAACCCCACGTTTTGAGACTCATCGAAAGCAACATCGCGACATCCATCAACGCAGCCTCGATAACGTATCTGCCCTTCCCACTGCTAGAATCGTTGCTGCCCCTGAGACCGGAGAGCTTCGATCTGTCACCCTTTACATTCGAGATGCCAACTCGGGCGGGACAGGAGCGGGCGGACAGGAATCTGCGCGAATTGGTGGCTGATCTTCCCCGCATGCAATCAGTTCACGCTTGAGGTCATTAATGAAACCCGTTCTCGTCTTTGATTGGAATGGAACGTTGCTCGATGATGCGCACGCACTGCTTCAAACGACTAATGCTATTCTGAACCGCTTTGGTTACGCGCCGATCAATATGGAGACGTTTCGGGAACATTGCGACCTCCCGCTATCTCTTCTTTATCGCAATCTCGGAATGTCGCAGGACGAGGTTGCGGCCGTGGATCGCGATGGCAGCGCTGTCTTTCACAACACCTATGAACCACTTGCGGATCGCGCCGATCTGCGCGAGGGCGCGCGTAGAGTGCTGGAGCTAGCGCACCGAGAAGCAGCTTTGTCCGTCATCGTGAGCAACCATATCGTTGCCCCCCTTCGGTCCCAATTGAGAAGACTTGGAATCCATGACTACATCAACGAAGCTCTCGCCTTTGAAAGCCGCGCCACTCAATACAAATCGATGAGCAAAGGAGAGCGGCTTCGCCTCTACATGCAGAAGTACAGCCTCGACCCGGCGTCGACGTTTATCATCGGCGATATGCCGATCGAAATGGACATCGCACGCAATCTCGCACTCATAAGCATATCGATCACCGGAGGTTTTGTTTCGGACTCGCGCTTGCGGGCGGCAAATCCTGACTATTCGATTAACAACCATCATGAGCTGTTGCCTATCTTACAAAGGCACGGCTTTTTCTAGAGTGCATGAACCATGTTCAGCGAGGCATCATCACCAAACGCAGGTCCTAGCACTGCGAAACAGAGAATAGGTCTTGTCGGCGTCGGGCGAATGGGAACTGGAATGGGTATTAGCCTGATGCGTCATCAAATTGAACTGCATATCAAAGCCAACAAGAATCGTTTCGGTGCGAATCGATTTGCTTCAGCCGGTGCCCGTGAACATCCTTCGATCGCTGAGTTGGCGCAACATGTAAGCGCTGTGGTGTTGTCCCTACCGTCAAGCCGCGAGGTTGAGGCAGTGTGCCTTGGGCAGGATGGGCTTTTTGTCCATATGTCCCGTGGCGGTTTGATAATTGACTGCACGACATCTTATCCTGCTTCGACAGTTACACTGGCGGAGCAGGCTCAAGAACATGGCCTAGGTTTTGTAGATGCCCCAGTAACACGTAGCCCCGAACAAGCTGAGTTCGGCCTTCTCAATGCGATCGTTGGATCGAACGAGACGCTCTTTCCTGTGGCGGAAGGCATTCTTGCTGCATTTTGTGAGACCGTTCTTCATGTCGGAGAAGTCGGACAGGGTCATAAGCTCAAGCTTGTTTACAACAGCATGACTATGGGCATAGCGGCCGTCGCAGCAGAGGTCTGCCAATTCGCAAAGGCTCTTGACATTGATCTTGTAACACTCCGCTCTCTGGTCAGCCGCGGTTCCACTAACAGCGGAATATTCCAAGCCTTCGCTGCCTTTTTGTTGGGCGAAAAACCCGATGTTCTGGCCGTCTCAATTGCCAATTCCGCAAAGGATATTAATTGCGCTGTGCGCCTAGCGGGCGAGAACGTAGTTTCGGTGCCGATCCTAGCTGCGGCTGCGAACAAGTTAAACGCCTCGGTTGCCTCGGGCAAAGGCGAACTGACTCTACCTCATTTGTCTCACTCATAAAGTCTTCGGTCTAATCGAATTTTACTATCTCACTGCCTTTGGAGGTACGGGCGTGTTCCTTCAATGCCGAGAGCGTGGAAGGGTCCCGCCCTTGAGGATTGGCGCGCTCGTTAGCGACACTCGCGCTTCAATGAATGAGATGCCTAGTGTCCTTTAAGAAAAAGCCGCTGTCAGATTTCTCCAACAGCGGCTTAAGTTGAGGGAGGAAGGCAGACGAACCGGTCTGCCAGCGGAGCCGAAGGCTATCGTTAGCAGGCGACAAATCGGATAGTTGGTCGCCCAACGCATCGACATAGGACGCCGGAGACCACCGCGACCAAATTACCGATTGAATTAGATTTTCCTGGTGCCCCCCAGTTCGGAGAGATTCCGGACGAGACGCTGGACCAGGCTGGAGACTTGCGCCGCCACTCTCGCATTCGGAGAGCGAGGGTCGGCACGGGCTTTGGCGCTTGCGCGTGATCCAGACCATTGAAGGTTGCGGTGAAGCGGAACACCTCTTTCCCATCACTGGCGGCCGCGAGATTTCCCCTTAGTGGCCGCGAAAGGATCCAGCGGGTGATTTTTGCTTCAGCTTCAACCAACCACCGACAAGGGTGACGCCGGCTTTCACACGCACGGATTGAAACATTTACAGGCGAGGCTCCATCCGGGACCGACGCTTGGCCGTCCGCCAAATAATGAGACACGAATTTCCTCCCGGAGCATTCTCAACAATAGGAGGTCTAGACCGGGCTGAAGCATTGTATAACATCGGCGATACTTCCGGGTGGGTAAGAATGGGTATAGTCAGCTGCAAGCTTGCCACGCGCTTAACGGCCGCATCTAGAGGCGCGCCCTTGGAAATCTACGCGCCGTCCCTGCGGAGCTTTCCAGCAGACTCGATGCTCGTAATGGCGACTTTACCTGTCGTCGACTGGAATGACTGTCTTTTGCGAGATTTGCGCAGCCTCGACAAGCAAGCGTCCATTCGCGCCTACGCGGCGATGGTCATGATCGATCCCTTTGCCTGTTGGGAGGATTTTGCCGACTTGCTGAAAGAGGCGAGAATCTCCGGCGTCACAAATTTCCCACCTGCATCTATCATTGAGCAGGCTACGGATGGCATGCCAATTAACTCCGGACTGGAGCTCGAACTTCGACGTATGGAATGGTTCGCCAGCCTGGGATTCAAAATCCTGTTTGTTGCTGCCAAGGATTCTGAGATCACGATGGCAGAGACGAGACTTGGAGCGCATCTCGAAGGTATTGTGTATTTGCCCGAAGAGGCTCTTGCGCGTAGGATTTGCGACGAAATGGGGTTGATCAGCCTTGGCCAACAGGCATCGTCGATGCCAAGGTTCTCGTTTTTGCATGCGACTACGTCGCAGCAAACCCGACGCAAGAAATGAGGGTAGGCTATTCTAGGATCCGCAGTTTCTTTATCTTGTTGTAAAGCGTCTTCCTTGAAAGCCCAAGAGATTGTGCGGTCTTGCCACGGTGGAGCCTGTTTCGTTTTAGGCCTTCGATGAACCACTCGCGCTCGGAGAATGCTCCTTTGGGCCGAGCGGGCGACGTCGAGTTCAGAAGCGGCTTGAGGACGTCAGCAGTTATATGCGCGTCTTTCACCATCACCAGTTGATTGACGATCTGGCGCAATTCTCTCAAATTTCCGGGCCAATGGTGGCCCGCTAACGCCAAGAACGCGGACTTCTCTATTGCCAGCGTTTGTGCATTCGAATCCCCCTTGGCTTCGACGGCAAAATGCTGAATGAGCTGTGGAAGGTCCTCCAGACGGTTTGGCAAAGCGGGTTGTTCTATGTCAAGCCCGGCAAAGAAGGCAAGAAGGCGGGGACATAGAACACTTTCCAAGCTTGCTCCGCGGGTCACTGTCGCGGTTGCGATGATCCGGGCGTTTGACCTTACAACGGATACGCCGTTCAGCGGCGTGAAAGTACCCGTCTCGAGATAGTCCGCGAGACGCTCTTGCCCATCTCGCGACAGCTGATCGACATGCGTCAGCAGGAGCGCGGAATCACTTGCGGCTTCGAGGAGCGACAGTTGGCGCCTCCTATTCTCAGCGCTCTCGGCACCGAACAGCGCACCGACCGTGTCGATTGCCGGCCCTCGGCGGCAATGAAACAGCGCGGCCTTCGTGTGTCTCCGATCGCTAAAGGCATGGACGAGGTTCGCTATCCTTCGCTTTCCCGATCCCGCCTCGCCCCACACCAGCACAGAATTGGGATTACTTGCCAAGCGCCTTGCAGTCTCAAGCACGTGCTTCATGATCGAGGACTGCGCGATGACGCCATGCCGGAATCCGCTCAACTGGAGCTGGCGCTCGAGGAGATCGACCTTCTCTCGCAATAAGTGGATGGTCTTAAAGCCCGAGGTTACCTCGAGAACTGACATTTCGAGCGGGATGCGGTCGAGCGACGAACCGCCAATGAAACCCTGCACACCCGTTTCTCGGCAGATGTCCAGGAGTTCGTCAGGCTTCGTGATTGGCCCGCCACCAAGCAGGCAAATTGCGTTCACGTCGACGGATTGAGCGACACGCGCAACAGCGCTCGTTCGCGCGGCAAGCTCCGACAGGCTGATCGACAAGTCGCATCCGCTTTCGACAGCGCGGTTGAGATTGAAGTTGATACAGATGGCTTCAGCTCCAGCTTCAACCATGCGCCTTGCTTCGGACTGGGTGCGAGTATAAGCGATGGTCATTAGGCCGCGTTTTGCGGCTTTGACCAGGAGTTCGATTTCCCGCTCGTAGCCGAGCCCGCAACTTTCAAGCAGTGATCTCCTGTAGTCATCAATGTGGATGACGGACGGGAAATTGGTGACGCCTGAAAAACCCCATCGCATGATGCGGTCGAGAAAGCGGTCGATATCCAGCTGCGGATCGAAGGTACAAGCGCCAAAAAATACCGGCAATTTCGTTGAGGGCAGGATCTCGGTCCGGCCGAAGCCCGCCACGAATTCGTTTGTATTGCGGATTGGAAGAATTGAGGCTGGCGAAGAGCCCCCCATCGCGCGAAATCGGCCGGCGTTAAGGGCGAGAACGAAATCCGCGCCCGCCCGTTCGGCCGCTCGCGCGGTCATGCCCGATCCTATTCCAGCCCCAAGCATAAAGGAGCGGGAGTTGCGGAAGAACCGCCTGATGCCGCCGCCCTTTGCCTGGTCTGTCCGCGTGTGCATGACTTGCCCGCCTCCTGCACGGCGGTTGCGAAAACTAGCTCCAATTTGCGGGCGCGTGCAACCGGCGCAGCGCCTTTCCGTTCGTCACGAACAGGTGGCAGTCCGCCGGCGACGCCGCAAGACGAACCTTGCCAGACCTCTTCTGTGACTCCGGCTTTGGCGCCTTTGCGACCACCGATTCCTTGCCAGCGTTTCCGTAGATGTAGGTGACGCTGCCAAGATGCTCGACGAAATCGACGTCGAGTTCGATCGCGATCTCTTTCCTCTCCGCCGCAGATGGAGAGAAGTCATCGGGGCGAATTCCGAGTGTGATCGGCTTGCCGACGAGCAATTGATCCGGCTGCACGGGGACGGAGACTGTCGCCCCGGCGTCGAGCCTGACGTCCATGCCCGCCTCGTGCGCCGCCTCGATGTGGCCGCCCAGGAAATTCATCTTGGGTGAGCCGATGAATCCGGCCACAAACCGGGATGCCGGATTGTGATAGAGATCATGCGGGCTTCCCACCTGCTCGATGTTGCCGTCCTTGAGTACGACGATCTTGTCGGCCATTGTCATGGCTTCCACCTGGTCGTGTGTCACGTAGATCATGGTATTCCCAAGCTGCTTGTGGAGCTTGGCAATCTGAACCCGCATCTGCACCCGCAATTCGGTATCAAGGTTCGACAGGGGTTCGTCGAATAGGAACACCTTGGGTTCGCGAACAATTGCGCGGCCAATCGCAACGCGCTGACGCTGGCCGCCCGAGAGTTGTCGGGGTTTTCGGTCCAGAAGATGATCGATCTGTAGCAGCGACGCAGTCTCGGCGACCCTGGTCTCGATCCCGGTCTTCGCAACCTTTGCCATTCGCAGAGGAAAGGCAAGGTTCTCGCGCACAGTCATGTGCGGATAGAGCGCGTAGCTCTGAAACACCATCCCGAGGTTTCGATCCGCCGCATCGACATCATTGACGAGCTCGTTGTCAATCAGAAGCCGGCCGCCGCTGATTCGTTCTAGTCCTCCAATCATTCGCAACAGCGTCGACTTGCCCGATCCCGAAGGTCCGACGAACACGACGAACTCGCCGTGATCGATGGTGAGATCAATGTTCCGCAGGATCTGGATTGTCCCATAGGCCTTGTTGACGCCTTCCAAACGAACATCGGCCATCACGAACTCCTCTGTCGAATCCGTTCGACCAGCGCCGCCGGGACCTCAATCTCTGCCAGGCTGGAGACGATAAAATCAGGTGGCACCAGGGATGGGTCTTCGCGGGGCGGCACGCCGGTCGTGACCAGCACCGTCGGTAGCTTCGCTCGCTTTCCGGCCTGGATATCCGTCTGGATCTGGTCGCCAATCATCAATGTGGCGTTGCGCGCCGTCCCGAGACGGGAAAGTGCCGTCTCGATCATGTGCGGCTCAGGTTTCCCGACAATCAAGGGCTTCACGCCTGTGGCAGCAGCTACAGCTGTGATCGTTGCTCCTGCTCCAGGTTCGAAACCGCCTGCGGTCGGCAGGAGGAGATCGGGGTTGGTGCCGACGAATGCGGCACCGTTCAGGATCGCTTCGACCGCAATCCGCAGCTTCTCATGCGTTATCTAGCGATCGAGGCCCATGACCACGGCATCGGGTTCGCGATCGGTCACATCGAGCCCCGCTTCGGTGATGGCCTTCACCAGCGATGGCGCGCCCACGACGAATACGCGCGTTGCATCCTTGTATGTCGCGCGAATGAGCTCGGCGGCAGTGATGGCGCTCGTGACAACGTCTTTCGGCGTGACGACAAGCCCGAAACTCGCAAGTTTGCGGAGACATCTTCGGGGGTATGGGTGGAATTGTTAGTCACGAAGCAGAACGGCAATCCTGCCGTCTGCCAAGCTCCAAATGTCTGGATAGCATCTGGTATCGCCGCGTTGCCGCGATAAACCACGCCATCGAGATCCGAAATGATACCTTTGACTTGCGGCCAGTTATGGGCCGGGGCGGTATTAGCCATTCATCAGCATCCCGCCGTTCACGTGAAGAATCTGCCCGGTCATATATGAGGCCGCGGGGCTTGCGAGAAAGACAGCAAGACCCGCGATATTCTCCGGTAGACCCACGCGTCCCAGCGGGATCCGGCCACTATGGCGGGCTTCGGTCTCCTCCCGGGGACGCCCGTGCATGGGCGTGTCGATAATGCCAGGGGCGATTGCGTTGACATTGATCTTGAGCGGCGCGCATTCGTAGGCGAGCAGCTTGGTGAGATCGTGGACGATCGCCTTGGACAAGCAGTAGTCGGCGCCGCCAGCCTGATAGTTGAAGACTGCACCTTGCGAGGACAGCGAGGAGCCGACGTTGACGATACGGCCACCTTTCGCCTTCATGAACCGGTCGACCACCAGTTTGGAGGAGCGCAGGACAGCGACTGAGTTGATCTGGATCGTGCGCTCGATCTTTTCCGAATTGCCGTTCAGGAGCGGCTCGGCAGACTTGATGCCGGCGTTATTCACCAGCACATCGAGCCGGCCGAAACGTCTGGCAATCTCATCTAGCACCCTTGCGACATCGTCCTCCCGCGCGACATCCATCGCCATTGGCAGTACGCCGTTGCCATGGGGCAGGCCAGCCAAGGTCTCCCTGAGGTTTGCGAGATTAGCATCGGTGGCAAGGACATTCGCCCCTCCCGCCCGGAATGCATTGAAACAATGGCCGACCCGATGCCTCCACCGGCTCCGGTTACGAGCACCGTTCTATCCGAAACTGAGAACTGTTCAGTCATTCCAACTCCAGGATCGTTTGTGATTGCAGAAATTCGCCAACCGCCTCGCGGCTCGGCATCGAGCTTTGAGCACCGCGGCGCGTCACGCACAGGGCTGCCACCGCGAGCGCCCTTCGTACGGCTTCCCTCAAGGGCAGGCTCTCAGCCAATGAAGCGGCGAAGGCGCCATTGAAAGCATCCCCTGCGGCCGTGGTATCCACGACCTTCACCGGGAAGGCGCGCAGAGAAAAAGATTGCTTCTTGTCGGCATAGTAAGCGCCCTGCGCGCCCAAGGTGATTAGGGCGGCAGCTGGACCGAGATCGAGAAGCTTTAAGGCCGCGCCCGCGGCTGTGTGGAAGTCGAGGACTTCGATCCCTGTGAGCTCAAAGGCTTCCGTCTGGTTCGGCGTGACGAAGTCAACGCTTGCCCACGCGGCCGGTGAAAGCCCGGGCCTGACCGGCGCCGGCTTGAAGATGAGTTCAAAACCCTTGTCCGCCTTCATCTCGAAGAGCCGATTAAGGGCCGAGATCGGCATCCCCATTTCCGCAACAACGATTGCATCGCGCGCGATGAACTCGGCCGCGCGCTCGATCATCTCGGGTGTCACGTTCAAATTCGTGCCAGGGTCTATGACGATCATGTTCGAGCCGTCGTCGCCGACCATGACCAGGGCTGAACCGGAGACCTCGCCCGCAGAGATCTGAATGGCATCTGCGCGAACGCCGGCCTGCATCAGGGACTGCAACAGCCAGTGGCCGGCATCGTCATCGCCGAGACGCGTGTAGAAATGTGGCTTGAGGCCAAGCCGGGCGGCAGCAACGGCCTGATTGGCGCCCTTGCCTCCGGGGTAACGGGTCAAGCCGCCCATCAGGCTTTCACCTGGAGTCGGCAGTCGCTCGACGTTGAAGCAGAGATCGAGATTCGTCGTTCCGAAGAACATCAATGGCCGGGTGTTCATTTTACGGCACCGAAGGTGAGGCCGCGTTCGAGGTGACGCTGGCCAATGACGATCAGGATGACGGGAATGATCATCGTCACGACGAGCCCGGCCGCCATGACGGGATAGAACTGCACGCCCGGATTGAGAAGCTTGAGCAGAGCGACCGTCACCGGCGCCTTGGTCGAGCTCAGCATTAGACCGAGGGCAAAATTGTGCCAGGCGAGCAGGAAGATGAGCAATGAGGCTCCGATCAGTCCTGGCTTCAACAGTGGCAGCACGATGTGCAGCACGACGCGAACGGGTTTGGCGCCGTCCATGGCAGCCGCCTCCTCGATGTCCTTGGGGATGTCCTCGATGTAGGAGCGGCTCAGCCAGACGATCATCGGCAGTGTGACCACCTGGTAGACCCAGATCATGCCGAGATAGGTGTCATATAGCCCGATGGTCTGGAATACGCTGAAGAGCGGGATGACGACCAGGAGAACCGGGGCAAAGCGGAATCCAAGAATGAAGAACGCAATGTCCTCTTTGAGAGGTATGTCGCGCCGCGCCAGCACGTAGCCGGCCGGCACGCCCACGAGCAGAGACACGATGACCGAGCCCAGCGCTATGACGACGCTGTTGGTGATCGGCGTCAAGAAATCGACTTTGATGGTGCCATAGCTGGTCGCCCCCGCCTGGGCGACATCAAACAGCACGCGAAAATTCTCCAGGGTCGGCGAGAACAGAAAGGTCGGTGGCCAGGTCATGACTTCGGCCTGCTGCTTCAGCGACATCATCAATATCCAGATAAGCGGAAAAGCTAGGATAAATGCGCAAACGCCCACGAGCAGGTTGAGGATCAGATTGGCGGGAGTCGAACGATTGACGCGCATGCGCGGCCTCTTCAGCTGACGCGCTGGCGAACAAAGCGCCAGAGCTTGACCATGGCGAACGTCCCGACTAGCACGATCAGCCAATTGACCACCATCAGTGCGGCGCCACGCCCAAAAGCGAGATTCTGGAACGCGGTGATGTAGGCACGTACCGAAAGAACCGAAGTGCTGTTGCCGGGCCCGCCTTGGGTTGTCCCGAAGATGATGTCGAACTGGTTGAGAGACTCGATCAGCCGAAACACCGCCGCGATCAGAATGTAGGGAGCAATCAGAGGCTGCTCGATGTGCAGAAAGGTCGCCAAGCCCTTCGCACCGTTAACGCGCGCGGCTTCTCTCACCTCTTCATTGATGCCCTGAAGGCCGGCGAAGATGATGAGTGCGAAGAAGGGCGTGTAGGTCCATACGTCGATCAGGACCAGGGAGAACATTGCGGTCACGGGATCTGAGATCCAGGCAAATCGGCCGATCCCGACAAGCGACAACAGATAATTCATGATCCCGTTTTGTGGGTCCATCATGGTCGTCCACATGAGCGCTACGCTCATCGGGGGTAGGACGAGGGGCAGGAGAATGACCGGCCGCATCACGCGGGCCAGGAAGACTTCGGTCGCGAACAGCTTGGCAAGCGCGAGACCGAAGGCTGCCTCGGCAAGGACGGCGGATCCAGAGTAGACCAGCGTCGCGCGAATGCTATTCCAGAAATCCTCTGTCTTAATCAGCGCCGCGTAATTGTTGAGGCCGATGAAGTGGACCAAGGGGCGACCGAACCTGAGGTCAGTCAACGACTGATAGACGCCGTAGAAGAACAGAAGCAGAAATCCTACAAGTATGACGATGGCTGGCGCAATTGCTGCAATGCTCCACCAGTCAAGACGCGGCTCCTCAGCGCTCTTGATCCGCCGATCCTGTGAGGAGGCAAGTTGGCTGGCCGAAGACTGCAGCGTCACGATTGCGTCGTATCCTCGAAGTTCCATATGACTACATCTCTAATTGCAAGAAGGGGCAGCGGGTCGCCGCCGCCCCCTCGGCACTTCACATGGTCGATCGGATTTCGGCCGCGAGGTCTGTCAATGTCGCCTTCACGTCAGCTCCGTTGACCATTTTCTGCATGGCAACGGCCCAGGCATTCATTGCTTCGGCAAAGCCGACGCGAGCTGTAAAGGCCAGCTTTGCCCGGTCCTGCACGCTCTTGAACGTGTCGACAAAGTTGTTGAATTCAGGCTTTGCCGCGTATTCGAGCCATGCCTTGTCAGTCCAGGTCGAGGTGCGCGGAGAGTTGACGAGCTTGCCGGCCACGGCACCGTTGAGCTTCACTTGCTTCGAAGTCGCCCATTGGATGAAGAGCCACGCAGCTCCCTTCTTTTGCGATGCCGCATTCATCGCCAAAGACCAGATCCAGATGTTGGATTCGAAGTTTTTGGCATTCGGAGCACGCAAGGGCGGCGCAAATGCTATTTTGCCTGAGGCTGGCTTGCCGGCAACGTCGTTCCAAAAGCCAAACATGTTGGAATCGATCGCCATGGCTGTGCGGCCGGAATTGATGCCTTCGACCACCTGGTACCAATTGTCGTTAGCAAAGGAGGGCGCCGCGCACTTCTTGATCATGTCCACATAGTCCTTGTGGAAAGCGATCGACTCGGGTGAGTCGAGGCCGGTGTCGAGCTTACCGTCCTTGACGGTGAAATCGTGCACCCCGTAGGACCTGGCGATCGAGATTGCGGCCGTGTGGATGCTGCTCCAGAACCGCACACCGCGGACGCCAAGGGGCGTAATCGTCGGATCGGCAGCCTTCAGCTTTTCGCATGCCGCGGACATCTCCGGCGGGGTCGTAGGGACCTTGATGCCATACTTGTCGAGGATGTCCTTCCGTTAGAACAGTTGGATATTCTCGAAGCCATGCGGAATGGCCCACACCTGCCCGCTTCCCGGCTCGATCTGGCCTTCCTTGACCTTCCAAGTCAGCGCATCTCGTAGTGCTGGGAAGAAATCCTTGTAATCGTAGCCGGCCGCCGTAAGTTTCGGATCGTTCAGATAGCGGTCGAGGGGCTCAAGCAATTGACCGGGCGCAAGATCCCAAGCCGGTTGAATGCCCGTACCGACAACGTCCCAGCTTGGTGATTTGGTGCTGAGCTGGATCGTCAACTTATTCCAATACGCATCGTCCGGATAAAGCTCCGGCGTCACCTTGATGCCGGTAAGCTTCTCGAATTCCGGCAGCTGGGCTGCAACCGCATCGGCATATGGATGAATATCGGAGGCCCAGACGATCGACTCGCCTTCGAACTGGCGCCAATTGATGTCGTCTGCCTTGGCGTGGGTAAGCGCCATGGCCGTTCCGGCCAAAAGCGTGGAGCAGATAAGGGTAGCTTTCCTAGCAAAATTTGCTGAACGGTCCGGACAAGCAGCGTACTTCCTTGGCATGATTCCCCTCCGGTGAGCTCTTTGGCCCGTAAACCTCGTGCCCCCTCCTCTTCGAGAGGCCGCAGTGTCGGCAAGGCTAGCGCCCGCTGTTCCGTCGTAAGCGGTTTTCCGAACTCTCTTTGGGTAAGATTGGGTAACGTCGAACAATCGGTAGTTCAGAAAGTGATCCGCGGATCGCGTCAGGCGTACTCAAGCCACGTTGTCTACCAATTTGCTGGACTGGCAGCAGTCATCCTCAAGGATCAATTAGCAAACTTATGACGCTGACGCCTCGTAGCTTCGGCAGTCAAACGACAGTCGATTGTCCTGGGATGTGGCGGCTCCGAAATCTCTTGTGCACGCGCCGGTTAGCGAGGTTCACAATGACCGTTCTCGAGTGCGCGATAGGGCAAAGGTTTCAATCCTCCACTGCAGTACTTCACACGGTTTTCCGTCTTCCGTACCGTTCCTCCGAATGCGCCGAGACGGCTTTAAGCTGCAAGAACCGTCATCAGGAATCTCCGGACCTCTGTCTTCAGCCGCGCGCTGTCGTTGGACAGCATCTGCGCGTAGGTGAGCAGTTAACTCGAAGCCGAGCCGGTCTCCGTTGCGCGGCGCTTCACGTCGGCTATGCTCGAAGCCACTCGGCGGGCCCCGTGTGTGCCTCCTGGATATTGGAGGAGATCTCTTGCGTAACAGCTCCTTGTTCGTCAACCGCGCACAAGATCGCCGACCAAGAACTAAGTTCAACGGCGGCGTGGGCCAAGCGTGTAACTCATCAGCAACGCGACCACGAGCAGCACTCCCTGAACGAAGCTTTGCGCGTAGTACGGGAAATTGAACATTGTCAGTCCGTTGATTAGTGTGGCGACGAAGACCGCGCCAACCAGCGTACCGACGGCATTCGCTTTGTTGGCGCCAAGCACGGCATATCCCACGAGCGCGGCGGACACGGCCTGCAGCAAGTACGCGTCGCCCACATTGACGTCGCCCCGGTTGGAGCGGGCCGCTAACATGACTCCGGCGATTGCTGCCAACGCGCCGGAGATCAGGTATGCCGCCATGCGATAACGCGCCACGCGGATGCCGGCCGCCGCGGCTGCGATCGGATTGCCCCCAACGGCGTAGAAGGCCCGCCCCCACCGCGTGTAATTGAGCAGCACAATGACGACGATGAATATCAGACCTGCGACCACGACTGACGCTGGGATACCGAACAGCCGCCCACCACCTAGCCAGCCGAATAGCGGCGAGAACTTGCCCGGAGCGACATTGCCGTTGAACGACATACCCTCCGCGATCGACTGGCCCGAGACGCCGAGCAAGGTCAACCCGTTGATGAGGAACAAGCCGGAGAGCGTTGCCACCAGATCGGGGATGCGGGCGTAGACAATGAGAAAAGTGTTGAATAGGCCGACCGCGACGCCCGCCGCCACGGCGATCAGAATCGCTGGGGCGCCACCGAGGTCGCCGATCACCATCGCCGCGGTTGCTGCCATCACCGCAAGCGACATCGACGCTCCTACGGACAGGTCGAATCCGCCGACCGTCATCGAAACCGTGGCGCCAAGCCCGATCACCGCGACCACCGAGGCCGCTTGCAGGATAAACATTGCATTGGCGAACGTGCGGAAGAACGGCTGCTGCCAGGAGAAGAACAGAATCATCAGCACCAGAACGGCCAAAAGCCCGTAGCGGTAGATGAAGACTTTCAGCTTTTCCGCGCTGCCGCGGGTGGATCCAGGCTCGGCCGGCTGCGCGAGCGAGTTTTGGATTGTCATTGAAGGGTGCCCCCACTTACGCCTTGCCGAGCTGCACCGGTCCGGCTCATGATTTCAGAAAGCTCTTCGGAGCTGAGCGCATCCGCCATAACTTCGCCCGCGATCGCTCCTTCGACCATAATGAGTACGCGGTCGGCGACCTCCACCACTTCCTCAGGGTCCGACGACGAGACTACGACCGAGTTGTACTCCGAGAAAGCCCGCAGCGCGTCCGAGATGATGCCGCGCGCTCCGATGTCGATTCCCCGGAACGGTTCGTCAAGAATTAGAAGTGACCAGCCGTGCTTGAGCCAGCGGCCGACTAACAGCTTCTGCTGATTGCCTCCCGACAGCGCCTCGATGGGGGCATCCCAGCCGGGACACTTGACGTTGTAGTCACGGATGATATCCTGGGTGAATGCCACTTCTTTATGTAGGTCGATGAAGCCATAGCGGCTGAAGAATCCCATTGCGCCGATCGAGCAATGCTTCGCCAGGCCCTCGCCAGGGAAGATCGATTGCTTCGCGCGCTCCTCCGGCACCATCGCCACGCCCCTCGTCAGCGCATCGGCTGCGTCGCGCGGCTTGAAGGGCCGATCGTTGAGCAGCATCTTGCCCGAAACCAGCGGCATAGCACCGTAAATCTGTTCCAGAAGCTCGGTCTTCCCGGCGCCAACGAGCCCGGTGATACCGATCACCTCGCCCTTGCGGAACGTCAGGTCGACGGGCACCGCATCGGGCCGCACACGCAAGCCGCGTCCGACAAACACCGGCACCTGGTCCGAGCGGCGGATGACATGTTTCGCCGACAAGATCAGATCGCCGAGAATTGATGTCGCTATCGCATTCGTATCGAGCGGTGACTGGTGCTCGGAAACGATCTGACCATTGCGCAAAACGACTGCGCGGTTGCATAGTTGCTGGCTCTCGCTCATGCGGTGCGAGACGTAAAGCACCGCGATACCGCGCCGCTTGAGGTCCGCCACCGCCTCGAACAATTTTTCCGCTTCACGCGCCGACAGCGTCGAAGTCGGCTCGTCGAGGATCAACAGCTTAGGGTTCTTCACTAGGGCGCGCGCGATCGCCACCTCCTGCCGACCGCTCGCTGACAGTTCCTCCACCGGAGCTTCCAGCGGTAGCTTGAGGCCCAACTTCTGCTGCACCTGCTGCGCGCGGTCCATGACGCTGCGGCGGTTGAGAAAGAAGGGCGAGTCGGCGGTCGAGAGATCGTCGAGCAGCAAATTTTCTGCCACTGTCATGCCGAACACCACGGCATCGTCGATGTTCTGGTGAACGGTCGCGATGCCGCAGTCACGCGCTTCGGTCGGCGAGCGGATTTCGGTCCGCTCGCCCTCGATCAGGATTTCGCCGGACGTGCGCAGGAAATTGCCGGAGAGCACTTTGATGAGCGTGGACTTGCCGGCGCCGTTGGCACCGAGCAGACCCAGCGTCTCGCCCGGCATAATCGAGAAGCTCACACCCTTTAGCGCTTGCGTGGCACCGAAGCGCTTGGTGATGTTGCGGAACTCGACGAGGGCTCTCGTTCGCTCGGACATAGGGCAACCTCCAGCGAGGCTTTCCTGCGTGGACCGATTCATTTCATCTTATCCATCCAAGGGGCCTTCGCCACGTCCGGCGTCTTCAGATCCGGAAAGACCGCACCAAGCTGTTCGATGTTCTCGACTTTGTTCGTGCGCAGCTCTTCCTGAGTGATAACCAGCGGCGGCACGCTCAGCGTGTTGCCGATGAGGTCGCCGGCAATCCTGGCCGCGGCCACCCGCAGTACGACCGAGCCGACATTGGACTGGTTGGTGGTAGCCGTGACCACCCAAGGACTGTGTGGCTTCGTCATTACCGCGATGTCGGCAGTTGAGATGTCCATGCCATAGGTCTTAACCTTGTCCGCCAGACCGAGTTCGCTGATCGCTAGCGATGCGCCTTTGGTGAACTCATCATACGGCGCGACAATCGCCTTGACGTTTGGATGGGCAGTCAGCGCTGCCTTGGCCTGATCGGCCGTCTGGGCGGCAGTGTTGGCGTTGACGACGCCGATCGTCGCTACCGTATTGACGCCAGGGTTGGCCCTCAAGAATTCCTTCCAGACTTCGTTGCGCAGATCGAGCGCCTGATAGCCTGGCACATAGACATAGATGACGTCAGCCTTTGCACCGTCGCCGCCGATATGGGCCTTCAGAGCACCAAGGATGCCGGTCATCATCAGCTTGTCGCCCTGATCAACGGTGATGACCTTGTCCGACGGCTCGACCGAAACGTAGTAGGTCACGACAGGAATATTGGCGTCAGCGGCCGCCTTGATGCCGTCGCGCAGACTATCACCAAATCCCCAACCAATGACGATGGCATCCGGCTGAGTGGCTACGGCCTGCTGCAGCATCAGCGCCTGCTTCGCATTGTCGCCGTCGGCGTTGTAGACCGTCAGCTTGACGCCGAGCTTCTTCGCTTCAGCCTCAACGCCGGCAATCCACTCCTGATACACGTCGCCAGTGTTGAGCTGGCGGACAACCGCGATCTTAACCGCGTGATTCTTAAACTTTTGCGGTACCTCGGCGTGCGCGTCCGACTTAACTCGAATCGGAGTGGGCCCGTCTGCGAACGCTACACTTGTAAGGGCGATCCCCGCGACGCCTGCGAGAAATGCGCGACGAACAATCCTTGCCACAATCATAACGTTTCCCCTTTGCTGACGTGGTGCTTGGCCGCGGAGTTCTCCGTGCGGCTTGAGTTCTTCAATAGGATTCTAGGGTACGTTGAGCACCCAGTCAGGCTCGAGCGTCCTTCTTGGCATAAGCTTCAGCACGCCGTTCCATACGAAGCTTTAGACGCTCATCGGCTTCAGGGCTGCCGTCGTGAAAGCTGCCAAACCACTTGTCTAGTGGGACCGCCCCATCAGCGTAATTCACCTCGAAAAGCTTGTGGTGAAGATAATGAGCGTAGACTCCAGATGGGACGGTGCGCTCGCCCCCCAGCTCGGTTCGATCGAAACCGGTATGGGCAATTGCTGGAGCGAGGCCCGCGCGCATCACCATGGCAAGCATATGTATTGGATGTGAATTGAAGACAGCGATCAACACGATGACAGAAAAATACAGGATGTGTTCGACCGGGTGCATCGCTAATCCCGACCAGGGAAGCACGTTCGTATTATTGTGGTGCAATGAATGAACGTACTTGTAGAGGAGACGAGTATGAAGCAGGCGGTGAACCGCGTAAAAGTGGACCTCATGAATGAATGGGACGAGTAACAGCAGGACGATGAACCATATTGGGTTGTCTGACAAGGTGATGAGAGGCACGTAGCCGTTGGCATAAAGATAAAACGCCGCGACCTGATATGCTGTAAAGACCGGAACGCCGCTCGTTATCGTCCAGAAAATATTGTCCAAAGCCTGTTTGCCGAAGACGAAAACAGTAGCTCTGGCCGTGGGCCAACGCGGGTTGTACTTAAAGCGCGTCTCCTGCCGTCGCAAAACGTAGAGCCAAGAGTGCCAGGCGCCATACCAAAGGACGACGATGGCATAGTTGAGGAGAACGAGATAAAGTACCCAGCCGATCTCGAGTGTCTTCATTTGTTCAAGAGACGGCGCAAGAAAGAGCCAATAACCGATCCCGAACACGATAAGCAGCAGGTTCCAAGGCAAAAAGTACCCTGGCAACCACTTTATCACCGCCATAGGTTTCGGAGGCAACGTGAACAACGGCCCATAACTGATGAGCTCCTTAGGCGCGTAGTGACCAAACTCGTCGCGACGGCCGAATTTAGTTTCCTCCATCATCGCTTCCTCCTGGCGCGCAATCCACCCCTATATTTTCTTCAGTATATGGCAGAGCGTTGGATGGCTCGATGGTTAGGTTGATTGAAATCCATCAAAATGTCGAGCTACGGCTTACTGCATTGTCGCCACGGCCGCTAAACGCTCGTCATTGTACGGCTCGTTTGCTCCCCTGCACGCTACGTATAGCGGTCGAGAGTATAGATTGCAGATCGGCAACTGATGCAACTTAGCGTGCTCGCTATCGAAACACCGGTACACCAGACATCACTGCCTTTCGAACCGCGATGCAGCATCTGAGCGGCCACAACGGATTGCGCCGGGCGCCACTTCGAGGTGAACGACTTCGCCGCGAACCGGTCGCTCGCGTTATTAGCAGCGAACCGTTGTACGCTGAGGGCTGCGCCACCGGCGACGAACTTTGGCGTCTTGCTCACAACGGACCACACGACCTTCACCGCCGCGGCCGAACTCTTCGCCAACTTCGACCACGGCGCCGCAATGTTCGCGTTGTGTCCGTCGTCAGATAATTTGAGACCGCTCATGCATTTCGAGAAGGGAGGCTCCGGATCATCTTGGGCTAGAGGTTAAGCTGCCTGCAGTCGATGCCGCAAGCGACGGATTGCGATGGTCTCGCGCTTGATGCGCTCAGCAAGATGCGGTTCTTCAAGGTCTGATGCCAGTGCCCTGGGTCTGGCGATGATTGGCGCACCGCGCACAGGCCGTATGTCCTTGCCCTTGAGCCAGGTGGCCAGATCATCCGCGACGTAACTTGATCCGTTGTCGCTGAGAAGCCGTGACCGCTGCTTTATATTGATGTACTCCAGGCCTGAGGCGACAAGCGCCCGGTCGAGCGTGGCCGTAACGTCGGAGGCGCACATGGTTGGGCTCATCCTCAACGCCACGATATAACGCGAGAAGTCAGCGAGCACAGTGAACAGATAATACCAGCCCCAGCCGGTGATCTTGAGGTAGGCGAAGTCAGTCTGACAGAGCTGGTTGATCGCCGTGGTCTTGTCCTTGAACTCGTTGGCCGTCTTGATCACCTCATAGGCGGGGCTGGTGATCAGGTCGTGCGCCTTCAGCAGCCGATAGACCCAGCGCCTCGGAGACTAAGTACTTTCTGTCATCGGTGAAGCGCACCGCCAGCTCGCGCGGCGACAGCTCGGGAATCTCCAGCGCCAGATCGATGATCTGACCGCGGACTTCGTCAGGAACCCGATTCCAGACCATGTCCGACTTCGAGCGATACTCAGCCAGTACCTCAACGCCAACCGCACGGTAGCGATCGTACCACCGATAAAATGCGGCTCGCGGGATGCCGAGCTTCTCGAGCGTGCGTCTGGCACGCAGATGGTGATTGCTCGACCAGCGCGATGATCTCGGCCTTCGCGAACGCAGGATACCTCATGCCTCGTCCTCCCCAGCCGCGCTCAACTCTTTTTTGTAAGCGGTTCTCCAGGGTACGATCGGCGACCACCTCCTTCAATTCGGAGGCTTCACGACGAAGATCCTTGACCTCGCCGGACGTGGCTGAGCGGGCAGTGTCGCCCCCCAAGGCGGCGTTTGCCAGCCTCAAGGAACTCCTTGGACCGGCCATAATACATCGAGGCCACACAGCTCGGAGATATTCTCCTCGTCGCGCAAATCCTTCCAACACGATACGGATATTCTTTTCCGCTGAATACTGCCGAGGTGCCTGGCGTCGGTTGTCCTTCAGCACTTGTTCTGCCGGGGCTTTGTCCGGCCCGGATTTCTGCTTCAACTTCGCTCCGTACGGCAACGATGAACCAGAAATCCTCCTTCGTGAAGTCCTGGTCTCAGAGGCGCTGACGGCGAACACGCCACACTACATGGCGTTGATCCTACGCCGGCAGGCCGCCGACTCGGGGCGCCCCGCACACGAGCGAGTCTACGAATCGTAAACATGATGGAAAAACATCAGGTTCAGAATAGCCTAAATCAGATGTCGGCGACTAACCTCCAAGCTCGCACAGTTCGGACTTGATGTGATGGCTCGAAGAATTGTCATAGTTGGTGCTGGACATGCTGGGACGAGTGCAGCTCGCGCACTACGGGAGCATGGGTGGTCCGACGAGATTGTACTCCTAACGGAGGAACGGTCCGCCCCTTATGAGCGTCCGCCTCTGTCCAAGTCAGTCCTTACTCAAGAGGAGAGCTTCAGCGGCGTAGCGGCTCTTGCCCCAGGTTGGCTTGACCAGAACGGAATCCTTTTCCGCTCTGGGGTCAGAGCGGAAGCAATCGACCGGGACGCACAGAGCGTTACACTCGCTGGAGGAGATCGTTTTCGGTATGACTACCTCCTGCTCGCGACAGGAGCAAAACCGCGTTTTCCGCAGTTGCCTGGCGTCGGCTCGAAGGGAGTGATCGCGCTGCGGTCGTTGGATCAATCCGCCGTTCTCCGAGAGAGATTGATGCCGGCACGAAGGCTTGTCGTTATCGGCGGAGGACTGATCGGATTGGAAGTCGCGGCGTCTGCCCGGGCAAGAGGTGTTGACACAACAGTTTTGGAAAAGGCACCCGCTCTGCTGTCTCGCGTGATGCCGATCTCGACGTCCGATAGAATCTTAGAACTGCATCGTTCCAACGGCACCAAGGTTTTCCTCGGAGCGGACGTGGAGGCGATCATTGGTTGCGACATGGTCGAGGGCGTGCGACTCAGATCAGGACAGGAATTCGTAGCCGACACAGTTCTGGTTGCTGTTGGCGCGGATCCCGACGTTGAATTGGCGCAGAAGGCTGGCCTTGCCACTGACGACGGCATTCTCGTCAATGAATACCTCCAAACTGCAGACTCTCGGATCTTCGCCGCCGGAGACGCAGCAAGATATCCGGCGTCGACGGGTAAAGACACGATACGATTGGAGGCATGGAAGAATGCGCTGGACCAGGGGGGCACTGCCGCGTTGAACATTTTGGGACGAAAGGTTTCCTATAGGGCAGTTCCATGGATGTGGTCTGATCAATTCGACAAAGTATTCCAAGTTGCTGGCATTCCGAACAAATCGCAGGTCGAGGTAAATCGTAGTTTAGACGATGGGGGTATAGTAACGTTTCTCCTAGACAGATTTGGCGTTCTAGAGGCCACGGCGGCGTTCGGTAGCCTATCGCAAGTAGCAAAGATCGTCCGAGTCGCGACCTCGATAATTGAGAGGCGCCTTCGCCCGTCGCCTTCCGTCCTGCAGGACCCAAGCTACGATTTGAGAAAGCTCTTGCAGTCAGATGCCGTCAACGCCCACTCAACGCATGAAGCCGCTCTCTCAGCAGTTCGAAGGTAGACACTACATGAACACCATCCTGTTCTTTCAGTCGCTTTGGGCCATGGAATTGCGAAGCGCGACGGAGCCAGAACGCGGGCTTGAGGAAAACATCCGAATGATCAAAGATGCCGGCTATGACGGCGTTAGCGCAGATTGGCGGAGCCGGGAGTACGTACGCGAGCTGCATGGCCTGTTGAAGGCGAACGGGTTGACAGCCGAAGGCCAGTGTTTTCCGAAGACCATCGATGAGCTCAAGCCAGTGCTCGAAAATGCAACGGAATTCGGTCTTCATCATCTTGAGATTCAACCAGATGTACGGCCACGTCGCTTGGATGATTGCATCCCGCTTTTAGAAGGATGGCTGCGGCTTGCCGAGGAGGTCGATTTTCCCGTCTATATAGAGACACATCGCGACCGGATGACGACCGACCTGTTCTTTACACTCGATCTACTTGAACGAATCCCCGATCTCAAGCTGCTGGGGGATATTTCGCACTTCGTTGTTGGGCGCGAGTTCTCATGGCCAATTACCGAGGAGAATAACAGCCACATCCATCAAGTTTTGGATAGGTGTTGGGCGTTCCACGGTAGGGTAGCAAGCCGCGAGCAAATACAAATCGAGATTAGCTTCCCGCAGCACCAAATGTGGCTCGACCAGTTCTTAGAGTGGTGGGGCTACGGCTTTCGGAGTTGGCGCCGGCGCGCGGCGGACGGAGAGGCATTGGCGTTTACTTGCGAGTTGGGGCCGCGGCCGTACGCGATAACCGGTCGAGATGGTGAAGATACAACGGATCGCTGGAGCGAAGCCCTGATGCTTCGAGAATGCGTCAGGAAGGCTTGGGACAAGTCTGGAGCCCACCTGGAAGACAACGCGTAGAGCACAACGACAGCGCTTGAACTCAGGAAACGTTACAGCCCACTACTGCTCCGCTGCTGAAGACTGCAAACTGTAGACTGCAGATGTAGGTGTCCAGATCAAGGCGATCGCGATTTGTTGTATCGTCGATACACGCTTCGTGTGCTGATCCAGATGGCCTCTTTCTGTTGATTTGAGCTATGAGAGCGCTGGGATCTTGGTCGACATCGGTTTGGGGGGCCCGGCCGGAAGCGGCGCATGCATACATGGTCTATTGAGAAGATCCAAAGGTGCAATGAGGTCGACGGGTACGCGGGAGAACTAGAAGTCGACCTAATGATAGCCCGACTTTGCCGCCGGATCGATCGACGAAGGGTTCGATGTCAGGTGCAAAAGTGATGGCGCCAGACGTTCAGCATATTCTAAAGAGGGAAGAGAAGTTCAACATGAGCCTAGATTTGAAGATGGTTGACGACACCGCTCGTACATGGGTGTTTGCGTGCAAGGTAGAGGATATTCGGCTTCAAGACGTTCGTCGCTGGGAGTTTGACGGGCATTCATACGCAATATTTCGCTCCCCGAAGGGCGAAATCTTCGTAACAGACGATATTTGCACTCATGAACACGCCCACCTGTCCGATGGTTATGTTGAGGGCCACACGGTGGAGTGCCCCCGTCACTCTGGACGGTTCAGCTATATGACGGGAAAGGCACTTGGCGCTCCGGTATGCATAAACCTGCGCACGTACGAGGTGAGAATCGAGGATGGAGCGGTCACCGTTTTGGTACCTCGACGGGCTTAACCCGCAACGACCTCTAACTCGGCTCCGTCAAGCGTGACAGAGTTGCAGATAGCGCGTGAAGCAATCAGCTGACGCATTTTTCTCAGCTCTCGCCCGATGAGCGCCGTGGGTCCGATGGCGGTCGCGCCGACGAGTCGTTCAAGTGCGTCGCAGTGAAGCAAGATCGCGCTTCCAGACGCTGTCGGTTTTCGCCTTGTCGACGTACCGAGATGAGGTAACCCCATTATTTGAAGGGAGAGGTCGTACTGGTCAGACCAAAAGAATGGGACTGACGGCGCCGTAACTTCTTCGCCCAGCAGTACGGCGGCTAGGATTCTTGCGTGATCCTCCGCGTTTTGCCACGACTCCAAACGTATATGCCGTTGGTAAAGTGGATGCCAGAAGGCGGCAATGTCGCCACAGGCGAATATGTTGGGATCAGAGGTACGCAGCTGCTCGTTAGTTATTACACCAATGTCGATCTCCAAGCCGGCGCCAATCGCAAGGGATATCTCAGGTTCAACACCAACGGCAACGACGGCGACACTGCAGTCAACAGCATCTCCATTGCTGAGAACAGCGCGCTTTAGGCTACCATGGCCATTGGAAACGAACCTCTCGACCATGGCCCCGTACGTCAATTGCACACCAGCGTGGAGGTGCGTCTCGGCAAGGCGATCTGCTACCAGTCGCGGCACCAAGCGAGAAAGCAGTCGGTCGGAAGCTTCGATCACTCGTGGCTGGATGCCGCGCTGTGCGGCGGCCGCCGCGACTTCGAGGCCGATAAATCCGCCACCAACGACGGCCACTCGGTTTGATGCCAGGAAGTACTTAGAAACGGTTTGAGCATCGGCGTAACTTCGAAGGCTAAAGACGCCGCGGAGCTGACTTCCTTGCACCGGAAACCCGCGAACTCGAGAGCCGGTAGCGAGAACCAATCGATCGTATCTAATCACTTTACCGTCGCTAAGTCGGATGTTTTTCCGGACGCGATCAACATCTTCAACGGCGACGCCGAGATGGGTCTCTACACGCTCCCAAACTGGGTCGTTAGGCTTCCACAACACGCAGTCATCGAGCCCGCTGGTGCCCAGGAGAACTCCTTTAGATAGCGGAGGTCGTTCGTAGGGATAGATAGGCTCGGCCCCGACGAGGGTCACGTGGACGCGATCGGGGCCGCGAGACAAGAGTTGCGCCAATCTGCCGCCGGCGTGCCCCCCTCCAACGATGACTATTCTGCATCGCTCAGTCATCAGTTATAATCCTGTGCATCCATGACATCTTGGTGCGAAGTGCGGTGTTGACCTGCGATGGGCTATCGTCAACAAACATACCGCAAAACGAAAGCCGAAGCGAATGAAACCTGGGCTGAACGAGGTAGCCAAGCTCGCTGGCGTCGGAATTGCAACGGTCGATCGCGTCCTCAATGAACGAGCTAATGTATCCCCGAAGACGGCGCTGAAAGTCATCGAAGCTGCTCGTCAGCTGGGGATCAGTCGGACTCTTCCATCGCCCCATCGTCGGCTCTTTCGAGTCAAGGTAATAATGCCTTCGCAAAGGACGCCCCTTCTGTTGCGGCTTGCCCGAGCGTTTGAAAGCCAAATCGCGCAAACTACAAAATCCCTTGTGATCGAACGCGTCCTATTCGAGGAGCGGCATGCGGAAGCGGTCCCGGGTCTGATTCGCGCGGCCAAGGCAGACGCGGTGATAGTGTACGGACCCGAGACAGATCAAATGATAGATGCGATTGCCTCGGTGACCTCATCGGGGACCCCTGTCATTACTCTCGGATCAGACCTGCCGACGACACCACGGTTGGCCTACGTCGGGATTGACCACTACGGAGCCGGACGAGCTGCGGCATTCTTCATGTCCCGGATGGTCAATCGGGGAATCTACTTAGCGGTCTGCTCCGATCTGAAATACCGAGCGGAGGCCTCTAGGATTAGTGGATTTCGAGACGGTGTGAAGGCAGAACTTTCTTCTCCGATACACGTCGAGATAATGGAGAGCGATGAGTGCCCTAAAGGAATGTCCGAGGATGCTGTCAGCGGTATCTACGTCGCGGGATCAAAAAATGGGCTTGCCCACACAGTGGCACCGTGGTTGGCCAGAGCACCAATCGTGATCGCGCACGACCTTAGCGACGAGGTCAGACAGATGATGAAGACCGGCGTCGTTGCTCTGGCGATTGATCAGAACCCGGAAGAACAAGCATCGAGGTCGGTAGCTCTTCTCTTAGCCCGCTTCGGCCTAACGGCTCACGCGCCCGAGGCCGGGATAGTATCGTTTACCGTCCACACGAAATACAACATCTAAGACTGTGCAGTATCCAGAGTCCTGCGAGGGCCGCTCTTTTTCATCGCGACCGGCGCGTTCTGCGCGCTAGCGGCAATGCTGCGTTTGGCGCGGCTGACGAGCAGCCTGCCCTCGGCCGAAAGGCGCCCGAACTCGCCGTGGGCCAAGCTTGATGGTATCCGTCCGGTGATGCTTGCGATTACCCACATTTTTTGAGTCAGAGTTTCGCTCCCGTTGCGATATCGATGAATCGCGATAATCCGCGCCATATGATCAGATTCCCTGGTGGCGGATCGTTGGCGCGGGCGAGATAGCCGCCGAGCCTGGCGATCTTGATAAGATAATGCGACAATGTCTTTCGTTGTGTGTCGACTGGATTCTTGTCTTCGACGAGCCGATCAAGCAATTGGCTTTCAGCCTTGGTCAGCACAAATCCGGTGAGGCATTTGGCGCTGAACGATTAAGCATCGTCATCCAAAAAATGCGCCAGCTCACAATGCAGAATACCGAGATCAGATTCGTCAATCGCTGAGCAGTCCGCAGTTGCGAGTCCTCCTCTGCCCTACAGCCGGATTTGAGTATCTTGTGGAAGACCTCGATCTTCCATCGCAGGGAATACCATTCGAGTTTCTCGATCGCAGCCCTGCGCCGATTGCACTGGAAGATCGGTCAGGAGTTTCCATTCAATCTTCTTTCTGTTCTTTGGCGCTCCTCTTTCATCAGCGTGGATCACTGTCATAGTCAAAGTTGGATACCGCGACTGCTTGCCGATCGGTAGCAAAGTACCGATTTTACGATACCGGATTTCAAGAACAGACTGGTCTGGATTGCCCTTGCTATCCTGGACTTCGATCCGGTGGAGGCCTTTGACCACGACCTCGTCCATTATCGTTGCAACGGTATGATCGCCATCGCCTGCCAGGCGATTGACAAAGGTCCTTACCAAGAAATGCGTTCCAACCTCTTGGGCGGCGCACAACAAGTCATAAATATCGGCCTCACGATCACCGATATGGATGCACTGCGTGGCTTCTCGAAAAGCTCCGTGGATTGTTTGAGGTTCTCCAGCCACCGAATGCTCTCCTTGGTTTCAATGGGGATCCGTGTCAGGTTGACCTCGCGCCTGAGCGCGGCGCCCCCTCTGAACTTCTTTCGGTCCAGAACTTCACGGCGCTGAGCCCCAGTGGAAGCCCCTCGAGGGTCACCGCAAAGCTCGAATGCATCAATATTCCGCATGTCGTGTACGTTTGGGTTTTCCGTCCAATCTTCGGGAGTTGCTTTTGGGGATGCGCTTAATCATCCCGATCAGATCCGGGCGCTCTCTTTGATAGGTGAACTCGGTCGTATCATGCGGGACAAGAACAGGACCTTTCGCAGCCGCGATACGTTCCCGCGTCGATTTAAAGAGACCAGACAGAATGTCGGCCTCGCTTACTCGTTCATTGGAAAAGAAACGATAGGCCGCCTTGGTATTCGCCCAGTCTTGGCAAACCATCGGAATGCTCTGGCCGATGTCTCCACCGATCTGCTTCAGTAGCATGTAAATCTCTCGCCAAGTCCAGCGTCCTGGAATTCGCAAAGCGCTGCTTCACGATCAAACCAGGTCATCGCGTCGGACGCCTCCCGATGCAAGGCTCAGCCTCACAATCTCGCGCACCTGGCGCATGATAACCCTCCTCGTCGGCATCCAATCCTCCCAGCTGCTTCCAGCCGGAGAATTGGCCCAACGATCGGGCCTCACACCATCCGAATCTGCGCGCGATCAAATCCGAATGCTGCGCGGAAAATGCTCGGAATGCTGGGCGCGATCATTTCGGAACCCTGCGCGCCATCAAGTCGGTACGGTGCGCACCATCATCTCGGAATCCGCACGCATTGTCTGGGTGGTCTTGAGCTCTCTACGAACGCAGAGATCCTGCTTTCACCTGACGCTGGCTTCGATTGCATGGCTCGGGAACAGTGATGACGAAACAGTGGATCAACATGCCGTAAGGCCTGTGCAAAAAACGGGCTTCGTGCCCGAACCATTTATTGGGAACGGCGTGCGCAGATCTCATCATGGCCTGGCTGCAACAGCAGTCCACTCACGAGAGGCCGGATACATTTATGCAACTGGAAGTGTCATTTTCGTTGTTACGAACCCTTACACGGACGGGGTGAACCATACATTTTTTGACAAAAGCTCGCGCAGTGCCGCCGCATCGAGCATCTGCTCGGCCAGCAGCTTCTTCAGCTTCGCGTTCTCTTCCTCGAGCGCTTCAGCCGCTTGGCTTCGGAGACTTCCATGCCGCCGAACTTGGCCTTCCAATTGTAGATCGTCGCCTCGGAGACCCGTGTTTGCGAGCCAGGCCTGCTGTCGTCGCTCCAGCCTCATGCTCCTTCAACACTGCGATAACCTGCTCTTCCGTGAACCTTGCCCGTCCATCTTCTGATCTGAGGCCGGCAAACTGGACCATTTTTGGCTAGAGTTTTTCGCACCGGTTCCCTGGCTGGGAGGAGCGAAGGACGATGAAGGCTTCGAAGTTTTCGGACGCCCAGAAGGCGCTCATCCTGAAGCAGGGCAGTGACGGGGTTGCGGTGGCGGAGATCTGCCGCAAGGCCGGGACCAGCTAACTTATTCTGGTAGGGGCAGTTGCCAGTCCGTCCGCTCATTGATGTATTGCTTGTAGGCGGGGTGATCGAACAGGTGCAACACAAAGATCTGGTCATGCCACTGCGTTGGTGCGCCAAACTTCCAAGACAGACCGTTTATCTTTGCGATTTTCCGCGCTGCGTGAGCATCGTTAAATTCCCGGATTGCCAGAAGTTCCCCAACCCATTCGCAGTGTACTTCATCAAGATCACCGACGATATCGTCAAAGTAGCAGAAGGTCCGTGGTAGAAAATGAGATGCAGCAGAGTTGAAAAGGTTTAGTGCCGGCTTAGTACTTGTATAGAGGTCGAGGTCGAAAGACACAAAGCCGATAACAGGTGGCGAATAGCGTTCGATAAACGCCAGAACCGTCTCGCCGACGTTGCCGATTATCAGGGTGGCGCGCTTTAATTGACGCTCCAATTTAGCCCTATCCATTTTGAAAAAACCGGCGCGCCAGAGGTATGGCAGATCTCGGTAATCGTCAGAGGGTGGCAAGCCAGTTTCCAGATCGAAGCCGTAGAGTCGGAAGCGAACTCCCGTTTCAGCCTGAAGACTCTCAGCGACTTGTTCCATCTCCAGCAGTCCCATACCGCCAGCGACGCCAAACTCGATAGCGGCGATTTCGGGAATTTGGAGTGCCTTTGCTTGCCTCGCGGCTTGCCTCATTCCGAAAAGATAATTCGGGCGCATGCGTAGTCCTCGCTTTTAGTGTGGCGGCTTAATCCTGCCACCAAGCATAGGTCCTATTGTACTCAGATCGCCCCATTGGGACACCCCTTAGCGTTGGTAGGTTCGCCTTCTCGAAGACGACCTGCGGGACTTACGGCGCTCCGGATCCGCAAACCACTCCTTCAGCGATTTGCAGTAGGCCTTCCGCGTCTTCAGAGCCACGACGATCAGCAGGACGGGAGCCGTGCCTTTGGTCCAGTATTCGATGTCAGCGTCGGCGCACGCGAATTCGAACGTTTCCTCGGTCTCCACCTGCAGTCGTTCGCGCTCAGTGGCCTTGCCCTGGACCCGCAGGAGCAGGTTGCGTACAGAATCTTTCGCTCTTTCAGCACTGACGGCTTCTTCTAGAATGAAGGAGCTTTGGATGAACGATGGGAATGCCATGGGTCAGGTGATCCAGATAGATGAAGCCCGGATTCGCGATCACCTGGGCGAGATGGTCCGCGGAACGGTAGAAGAGACGCTGAATGCCATGCTGGAGGCCGAAGCGGACCTGCTGTGCGGTGTCGGACGCTATGAGCGGAGCCAGGCCCAGCAGGACACGCGGGCGGGCAGCTACGAACGAACGCTGCAAACCAAGGCGGGCGACGTCAATTTGAAGGCCAGAAGCTACGGCGGCAAACCTTCGAGACGGCGACTATCGAGCGCTACCAGAGGCGGGAGAGCTCGGTTGAGGAGGCGCTGATCGAGATGTATCTGGCCGGGATTTCAGTTCGCCGGGTCGAAGACATCACGGAGGCGCTGTGGGGCACCCGGGTCAGCCCGAGCACAGTGTCGAACCTGAACAAGAAGATCTATGCCAAGATCGAGGCATGGCGGAATCGCAGGATCGAGGACGAGCATCCGTATCTCTATCTCGATGGCATTGTGATGAAGCGCAGCTGGGCCGGTGAAGTTCGCAACGTGTCGCTGCTGATGGCCTCGGCCGTCAATGCCGAGGGATTCCGGGGGATCCTCGGCATCTGTGAAGGTGCCACGGAGGCAAGTCCGGCTGGTCATCGTTTTTGCGGCATCTCGTCGATCGTGGTCTCAAGGGCGTGCAGTTGGTGGTTTCCGATGCCTGCCGAGGTCTTGCCGAAAGCGTTACGGATTACTACGGGGGGTACGCTATCAGCGCCGCATGGTGCATTTTTATCGCAATGTCTTCAGCCTCGTGCCGTCGACCCGGGTCCGCGAGGTGAGCCACATGCTCAAGGCCATTCATACCCAAGAGAGCCGCGCCGCGGTTGGCGCGGGCGACCTCGTGGCGAAGAGCGGCGTGTCGGCTGGAAGCGCGGCCAGGCAGCCTATTCAAGCCTTATCGGGTTGAGGCGTCCGCGCGCCGCGCCCTCGGCGGACATACTTTCCAGTACGTTACAAATCGTACGTAACTCTTCTCGGCGAGTTCGGCGACCTGACGTTCCTGGTCGCGCAGAGACTTGACGTTATAGGCGTAAGTGGTCCCCCCGGCGATTGCCTTTCTTCTGCGGCCGCCCCGCCTGAGCCTCCATCCATGGCGCGCATCTTGCTCGCCACCGGAGCCGGCCGCGCCCAAAGATAGTCTTCCTGCTTGGTCAGCAGATGCCTGCATAGGACAGTGAGCTTACGGGCAAGCGCGACCGCCGCGATCTGATGCCCCCGCTTCGCCCTGATGCGAACGAACAAGGCCTCTTTGCAGCACCCCATTCCGCCTCGACCAGCATCGCCCGCGCGTGGCTGCGACCAACCTTGCTGATGCGCCCATGATGGGCAGCGCCGAGGCCCGACTGGCGTACCCGTGGATTCAGGCCGAAGTAGCTCACCAGCTTCTGTGGGCTCTTGACTCGCGTGACGTCGCCGACCGCCGCGATGATGCCGACGGCCACCGTTAGGTTGACGCTCGTGATCGTCATCAGCCTTCGCACGGGACTGTCGCCCATGACACTCAGTGCGATCTCGCGGTCCAACTCCGCCTGGTCTTCGGCGAGCCGATCGAGTTCACGGATATTCCGCTCAAGTGCCGGCTGCTCATCTGCCGGCACGACCTGCCGTGCAAGCCACACTCGGCCGCGCTGGTTGAGCAGGTCAGAGTGAAGGCACTTCGGAACAAGATGCGACGCAAGGATCGCATGCACCTCATTCTTTACGCGTGTTCGACGACGTACAATCTGGTAACGCCGCGCCACCAGCCGGCGCAATCGCTCGGTAACCGCGTCCGGCGTCCACACTTCGGGCAAGTAGCCCGCGACGTAAAGGTTCGCGAGAGTGCCTGCATCAACCTTGTCGGTCTTCACATGCGCATGGGCGATCGCCTTCACCTGCAGCGGGTTGGCGATCACCTCCCGGGCGACGAAAGGCGACAGTACGCGCGACGCTGCCATGCTATTGCCAGTCGCTTCCAGAACGACCTCGTCCGTCGGCTTAGGCGTCCTCCCGAAGCCTTCAAGTGCCACGCGGGTCATGTCGACCCGGCCTGCGTGCCGCAGCACGCCTCCTTCCCAAATCGCCACCTCCCAGAAGGTGCGGTGGATATCCATTCCGATTACGCGTCGCATGTCCGTCTTTCCTACCCGCCACGTTGATAACGAGAGCGGCGGGCGACACGACAACTACGGATTCGCGCTCTCGGCGCAACCGGGCGAGTCGTAAGAGGCGGCCACCTAACAAAACGAGCTCGCAGCTCATCGTACGAACCGGCCGCCCGCACCTTCGTGCTCCCGGAGCCTCTATCCCGGATACTCGCAGCATATGCCACCAGTTCGAAAAGCCAGTAGCGGAAACAGTGACCGCGCCATCCTCATACCGGTTAACAATCCGCTCGAGCGCATCATGAAGGAGATCCGGCGACGAACCCGTGTCATCGGCGCCTTTCCTGACGGTCAATCCTGTCTCAACTTGGCAGTGGCACGGCTGCGGCACATTGCCGGAACGCGTGGTCGACCAAATGCTACATGAATATGCGACCGCTCTATCAGCAGCAACTCTCTGAGACCGGAGTCGTCGCCTGATCAATGTGCGAAAGATACTGGACACTACCAGTTGCGACCTCGCCCGTTTCGGCGTCACGCAACTCGATGAAGCCGTCGATCTCCGCTTCGACGCCGCCGGTCGGATAGAACATGAACTCCAAGAGAACGATTCCCTCGATGAGGGACATTCCCTGCTGTCCGATGACATCGCTTTTCACGACCTTCTTCATGGCCGTATGTTGGGCGCGGGATCCGACTCCTGTCCATTGCTCGACGCCGGTCGTGCACTCCTTCGTCGGTTATCGGCGATCGACAATCCGCTTCGACCGCGGGCGCGCTCCGATGGTATGATGCCATCGGAAAGAGTCGGGAAATCGCTGGTGATGTACGTCTACTGCAATGGAACCGCCCGTATCAGACATCGACGTTTTGGCGAGATACACGAAATCGATTCGGACCTGCTGGACTGGAACGCCGTTTGCAGCGACGAGCGACAGATGGGACCGGAGCTCCACCATGAAGCCGTTATTAAGCATCCGGAATTGGGAAGACTTTCCCTAGGGTCTGGGAGTATCCGGAGGGCGTCGAGAACCATCAGGAAACCAACACCGGCTCCCACCACGTGGTCGAAGATTTCGACTACGGACTCGAGCACGACCGTCCCGAGTACGACGACGAGTGGCTGGAGCTCCCTCCGCCCGACAATCCGTTCGCACAATTCCAAACGTCGTACCGGGAAAGCACCGATCTTCTCGCGCGAAGCGGCTCAGATGCCGGCAATCGCCTGGTCAACAAAAGCGGCGGCCTTGCCGCACTTAGGTCGCCTCGTGGAATGAAGCTGCCAATCAGATGTACTCGCGCCGGTCGCCAATACGGTGAAACGCGGACGTGGCGCGGATGCATCATGTCTCGACACGATGCAACTCATGCCAAAGGCCGGCACTGTGACAGGATGTCGGCCTCGCTTACTCGTTCATTGGAGAAAGAAACGATAGGCCGCCTTGGTATTAGCCCAGTCTTGGCACACCATCGGAATGCTCTGTCCGATGTCTCCGCCGATCTGCTTCAGCAGCATGCGAATTCTCTCGCCAAGCCGAGTGTCATGGAATTCGCAAAGCGCTGCTTCACGGTCAAACCAGGTCACCGCGTCAGACGTCAACCGATCCGCCTTCTCATCCCGCGCGCGTGAAGTCAGTCCATAGAGCACCTCTTCTCGAATCAGGTACCCGTCAAAGAATCACAAGCGTTTCTGGCGACTCAAGTTTTTCGGCACAGTACACCTCAAAAAATGTGGGTAATCGTAGGGTTGCCCGGATGCGTACACTGCATCGATGAAAATGCGCAGACCGATAGAGGGCCGCGGCCCCGCCAGCTACACCTCTCCATAACGACGATCTGCACTCGCTCCGCGGTTAGAGCCCGCTCTCGATTGCTATGAATAGGCCGAGGAGCTCATGGGCGAGACAGATGAGGTAGTGTGAGTTCGCCTTTGCCCGCAACAACTGAGACATTTAATTTGTGTGCGGCGGCAGCCAAGACCGGCACCGGAACTGCGCTCTCGCCTGCCAGGCGCACAGCGCACTCAATATCCTTTGCGGAATTCGCGATTGAGATTGCCAGAACATCGGGTTTCTCGCCTAACAAAAAGGACACGAAGGCTTGAAATATTCCGCTATTGGTGGAGCCCCGACTAACCAGAGAGCGGAGTGTTACGAGATCGACGTCAAGGCCGCACGCAAACTGGCAAACCTCCGCGGCTACCGCCGCTATCCCCATAGTCATGCTGTTGTAAACAAGCTTGAGCTTGTGACCTTGTCCGACATCTCCGACATGAAGAACGGTCTCACAAAACGCACCAAGAATGCCCTCAGCGACAGGAAAAAGCTTTTCATTCGATCCAACGATCGCGTTGAGAAGGCCTAGCTCTGCTTGTTCGGGGCTCCGCGTTACTGGAGCGTCCATAAAGCTTAGGCCGCATTTTTGCGCCTGCTCAGCCAGTGCGACCGTTGAAGCAGGATAAGACGTCGAGCAGTCAATTATCAACCCTCCTCGGGGCATATGGACGAACAGCCCATCTTGCCCAAGGCATACTGCCTCAACCTCGCGGCTGGAAGGCAAGGATAACACGACGGCGTTTACATGCCGCGCCAACTCGGCGATCGAAGGATGTTCATGGGCACCTGCACCAGTCAAGCGATCCGCACCGAAGCGAGTTTTGTTCGCTTTGATATGCAGCTCGATTTGGTGACGCAATAGGCTGATACCGATACCGGTTCCCATGCGTCCAGCTCCGATAAGGCCTATTCTCTGCTTCGCCGTTTTAGGAGCGACGTTGGGTGATGATTCCTCGCCAATCATGATTTATGCATTCCGAAAAAACCCGTGCCTTTGTAAGATTGGTAACAGCTCATGATGGTTGTTAATCGTGTAGTCAGGACGCGCCGCGCGCAAGCGCGACTCCGAAACAAATCCACCGGTAATGGATATGCTTACGAGTCCGAGATTGCGCGCGATATCCGTTTCGACCGGCATATCGCCGATGATGAAGGTTGACGCCGGCTTCAGGTTGTTTTTCTGCATGTATAGACGAAGCCGCTCTCCCTTGCTCATCGATTTATATTGGGTAGTGCGGTTTTCAAAGGCGAGCACATCGTTGATGTAGTCGTCGATCCCAAGTCTTCTCAATTGGGAGCGCAGAGGATCGACTATATGGTTGCTCACGATGATGGACGAAGCTGCTTCTTGGTGCGCTAACTCCAACACCCTGCGCGCGCCCTCGCGCAGATCGGCTTTACCCGCAAGAGGTTCGTACGTGTCGTGAAAGATTGCACTGCCATCGCGATCCACCGTCGCAACCTCGTCTTGCGACATTCCGAGACTGCGATAAAGAAGAGATAGCGGAACATCGCAATGTTCCCGGAAGGTGCTCATGTCGATTGTTGCATGACCAAAGCGATCTAGTATGGCATTTGTCGTTTGGAGCAGTGCGTACGTATCATCGAGCAGCGTTCCATTCCAATCAAAGACGAGAACCGGTTTCATGATTTGACCTCAAGCAAGGATCGATTCCGAATAGGGAAGATCGGCCGCTAATTCGCGCAAGTTCCTATTCGCGCGCTTCTGCCCCGCAGGGGTTGGCATCTCGAATGTAAACGGTGACAAATCGACGCCGTCTTGCCTGCAGGGCAACAACGATACTAGAAGTGGAAACGGCAGATACGTTATCGTGGCCGCGTTGATGGATGCCGCGATATTGCTTTCGATGATTTTGAGATCTTGCGGCTCCATCTTGTGAAAGCGAAGGATTTGCGTGCGCTGTTCAGGCGGCAATTGTTTCCATATCTGCCAGAATGCCAACTCATCTAGTGTGTCGATACCCATGCCGTAGTAGTTAGGAGCCACTATGGGCGGCGAACCGATCGCCCAATGTACGGCTTTGGCCCCAGCGGCAAGCAGCATATTCGTGACAGCCTGACTGGTATCGCCACGAATGAGGGCCTCGTCGACAATTATTATCGCGGCTTCAGCAAGGCTCGTTTCCGATACGCGGTACTTTTGAGCAATGAGACATTTTCGCTCGCTGGGTGTACCGATTAGAGTTCGCTGAAAAAATTGCGTTGAGACTACTTCCCGACGCTGGGCGAACACGCCGTATTCGACGAGAGATGCAAACAGACCATCAGCGTACGGCCCGCCAGTATGCGGCATGGAGGAAACGATTGTGAGTGTGGAGCCTAGTTCTCCTTGCAGTCGCTGCGCAACAAGGCCACCAAGGGCGGCTCCGATGTTGTAACGGGTTTCGAAATGTGATTGGCCTTCGACCGATGTGTTCGGATTTCCTAAGTAAAGAGCTTCGTAGGCGCAGAGTTTGGCTTTGTATTGCCCGTTGCTCACGGAACGATCAACGCAGTACCCCATTTTCCCGTCTACATACCTGATGTGCCCTGGTAAGATTTGCTGTGTCTTACCCTCCAGATCGGCAAAGGCACAATTTTCCGAAGCAACCAGCAAGAACCCGTCATCTGTTTGCATAGTTTCCAATGGACGCAAACCACATCGATTACGGTATGCAACCAGATTTCCTTCTCCGTCCAGGAGAATCGCGCTAATAGCGCCATCAATTCGGTCATCAATGTCGCGAAAGATGTTTTCGTAATTGACGGGCAGACCGTGCCGCCAATAGTCTCTTTCACAAGAGCCTTCAATCCACTTGAGCAAGAGCTCAGCATCTGTGTTGCTGCCCAACCTATAGCCCTGGGCAAGCAATTCTCCCCTGAGTTCACGGCCATTGACCAAGGCTCCATCTAGAGAAATTGCCAAACTGCGGCTGGTGCCCGCATTGTTGTGAATTGGCTGAAGGTCCCCGCCATCGCTGATTCCGCGGCATCGGCTACGGATATGGGCGATTGCAACATGGGGCCTAAAATTCGGATCCTGTTCATCGTGCTCAATGCGCACTGAGTCGCATGAGGACTGAAGCGCTCTCGCATATCGAACACCTTCCTTGTGCATGAAAGCTGCAATGCCGACCCCCGCCTGACCGCGAAATGCAAGTTTCGGAACCATGTGCTTGAGCCGATCATAAACCGTCGCCCGTGACTTGCTTGAAGAGCATAGAAACGCAGCAGCAACACCGGACATGCTATTAGCTCCTCGTGCTAAAGAACCGATCTCCTAGGTCCATCGCAGGCGAAGGTATTTAATCGCCAGGGGGCGTAGACGTGGTTCCGCCTCTCTTTAAGCAAGCGCCATACCAGCCCTTAGATCACTCGGCTCGCGCCCCCAGAGCCGACGGAATTCGAAAAGAGTTGGCCATTTGGTTTGCCAGCGATGATTTCGCGTCGTCCGACTCCCGACACGTTGTCTGAAGCGCGACGCGTTGGTACGAAAAGAGCCAAGCTCTGACTGTTGGTTCTCGGTGTCCTATGGTCCCACGGACCCGCTCGAGCTTGCCTGCGACGCAGTCCCCTCACATGCGCGAGCATGACGATTTCGAGCCGCACCAGGCCTTCTGATCCGGCGACCGAGTCGTAATCGAGCACCTGCTTCAGGCCTACCGCCTTTTCAAACACCGCAGGATCGGAATCAGAGGCTCCAGACAGATGGCGAGCAGGTCTTGGACGCGGTCGCCGACATCTTCAGTTTCCGACTGGGATGCGAGTGAAGAGCCGCATTGAAGCCGACGCTGACGATCTCCTCTCGATGATCAACGTCCTTCGCCGCGCCGAACGGTTGTGCGCGAGCGCGACGACAACGAGCAGGCTTAGAAGCGCTCGCAACGGGGCAACACGGTAGCGACGTTAAGATCGCTCAATTTCGAGCGCTTCATGACCGAAGGCAGGGCGCCAACACTTAACCCTTTCGGTGAAACCATCGTGCGTGTCGGTTCAACGACATGATCTGAGGCCGGCAAGCTGGACCACTTTGGCTAGAGTTTTCGCTGCCGAATCCCCTCGGCTGGGAGGAGCGAAGGACGATGAAGGCCTCGAAGTTCTCGGACGCCCGGAAGGCGTTCATCCTGAAGCAGGGCAACGATGGCGTCCCGGCTGCGAAGATCTTCCGCAAGGTCGGGATCAGCCAAGCGACCTACTTCAACTGGAAGAAGAAGTGTGACGGACTGCTGCCGACGGAGATGCCGCGCTTGAAGCAGCTCGAGGCCCAGAACGGCAAGCTGAAGAAACTGGTCGCGGGCCTGTCGCTCGACAAGGAGATGCCGCAGGACGTGATCCGCCGAAGGCTATGAGGCCTTGCCGGAAGCGCAAGCTGGTTGACGAAGTCCGCAACGAATGGCAGGTCTCGATCCGCAGGGCCTGTGCGGCGTTTTAGTTTGACAGGTCGACCCACCACTACAAGTCCCGTCGCTCCGGCCAAGCTGCCCTCGAGCAGAAGATCAAGGAGACCTGTCATGCCCGCATTCGCTACGGTTATCGCCGCGTTCACGTGCTGCTGCGTCGTGAAGGATGGGCGCCGTGCCAGAACAAGACCCGGCGCGTCTATCGCGAGTTGGGCCTGCAATTGCGCAACAAAAAGGCCCAAGCGCCGCGTCAAAGTCAAGCTGCGCGATGATCGCAAGCCGGCGACGCGATCCACGAGACCTGGGCGATGGACTTCGTCCATGACCAGTTGGCAACAGGACACAAGCTTAGCGTGCTGACAATCGTCGATATCTTCTCACGGTTCTCACCGGCGCTGGCGCCACGGTTCACCTTCCGCGGCGCCGACGTCGTGGCGGTGCTGGAAAGGGCCTGCAAAGAAGCGGGCTTCCCGGCCACGATCCGCGTCGATCAAGGCAGCGAGTTCGTGTCGCGCGATCTTGACCTGTGGGCCTACCAGCGCGGCGTCATGCTGGACTTCTCGCAGCCCGGCAAGCCGACCGACACGGATGTTGTAGACAAGCCCTATGTTGCAGAAGCCTTGCTGTGTCGGGATCGCGGCTTTGGCCGCCAATCTCGTATACTCCTTCTCGGCGCATTCCACGCCTGCTCGTTCCTCAGCCCTCTTCGCGGGGATGTTGTATCATAGGCCGATCCACGCTTGGCATGGCTGGTGGGTAGTCCAGCGCGCAGTTCGATGCTCCGGAACTTGTGCGCCAGCAGGGCCGGCCTCGTCCAGATTTAGTCAGTGCTCTTGGTCAGCATATGCCAGATGATCATCGCCAGCTTCCGCGCCGTCGCGACTGCCGCGATGTGCTTGCCGCGTCGTGCAGCGACACGTTGAAGGAATGCACGCAGCGGTCCCGCCGAACGGGCTACAGCCCATGCTGCTTCGACGAGCATTCCGCGAGCTTGGCCGCAGCCCTGCTTGGTGATCCTGCCATGGTAGGGGCCCTCGCCAGACTGCCTGACGCTCGGGTTCAGCCCCAGGTAGCTCACCAGCCTGGTCGGATCGGCAAAGCGCCGAATGTCGCCGACGGCACCTATCGAACCGCGGCGCTCGCAATGCGCGCGGCATCCAACACTTGGCGGCCGATTTCGGTCACTGATGAGCTCATCTGCTCAGTGGCGCAGGCAACCGACTCTAGGTTAGCCGAAGCCTTCTCGGAAGCGACAAAGACTACGGTATTGCCGGCCAACTCGGCACTGGCGATCGCAACCGGCGTACGAAGACCCACCATCTCATTGACGGTGGTTGAGACTCCGCTAACTGCGAAAACCGCATATCCGAATGAGAGCGCTATGATCGCACATTCCGCTGCAAAACCCGCAATCAGCTGACCACGAACGCGAAGCATCAACTTGGCAAACATCCAGAACACTCCACGGTCTTCAATTGCCCGCGGGCACCGTAAGAGAAGAAATTTAGAATCTCGTTAGCCAAAAACTCGTCCATGCCAGGTCAATTCCACACAAAATCTGTCACGTCTCAACGCCACGAAATTTGTCTCGATCGAGAGGGGCAAAATTTGCGACAATTTTGCGCTTGCAGACCATGTAGATTCTGCGAGGAGGCTCGCTCCGTGAGACCTTGGACAACCCGCCTCTTCCGAGTCGTGTGATCTGAAGTACGCTGCGGTCGTCTCTCTCCGGCGTTCTCCGGAACGCGACCATGGATGAAAGCGCTCTGCTGGCGATGATCCAGCTCGGCCCAGAACCCGTCAGTCGCCACGAGCACTGGCGTGTCGTCCAGCGCAATTGAACAGAAAGCTGGCTCGACGAATTCTCGCGAGCGGAAGCTTCGCGTGAGGCGATGACGACCGCTATCGTTCGCAAGGTCGCCGATCGTCATCTGCGACACCGAGTTGGCAAGCGTGTGCGGCTGGGTTAGCCAGGACATCGGACCCGCCGGCGCCTGACGGCCAACCAGGCAATCGCCTGCGTGCAGAACGAGAGCTGTTTGAGCAGCGCCGACATGCATCAGAAGGTAACTCGCCGAATCCCTCCGAAACTGTTTCGACAGTTTAGCATGCGTCGCGCGAAGTTGAGCTGTGAGAACCCCCGCGGTGATGTTTTCGTCGGTCGACACGTACCAATCGACCATCCGACGCGCAATCTCGTGGGCAAAGGCTCCGCTCTCTGCTCCAGAGGTCGAACCGTCGAGCACTATGGCGAGGGCCGACGTCTGGCGTATGCCGATCCCGGCGCAATCCCGGTTGTCGGTCGTCCTCGTTCCCTGCTGGCTGTGCCATTGGATTGCAAACGCCATATCAGCCGTTGCCCAACTGGCTCAATGCAACGAATCGGTCGCGAACAATGTCAGCACGCCCCACCGGGCCGCGAATATTTCCTTCGAGGAAATGATCGAAGTCGCGATCTGCGAGCAGCGCTCCGAATTGCTCGGCAATGTATGAGCTAATGTCTGCATCGGAGGCGGCAACTTCGTCAAGCAGTTCCTCCCGCCCGTCGACGAGCAGGAGAATGTCCTCGGCGTCGCGGCTGCCGATAAGGTCCCACTACCTCTTCCGCGATAAGCCTCCAGCTTCGTTGCGATGAACAAGGGCGGCGTGAGGCGACGAATCGTAATGGCATCATCCAGGGGCGTCTCAACAGCTGTTTCGATGCCCTTTGCGTACCAACGATTGCTGAAACCGAGGATCTTCTCGTCGTCGGGCATGAAATCGACCTTGAGTTCATTAAGCTTCATCCGACAGATGACATTGTCCTCGGGTGTCTCGGAAAAACCCTGCGTTCGCAACTGATCCACCAGCTTTGCCCACTCCGGGAAGCCGACGAGATCCACGATCAGGTCGACATCATCTGTCGATCTGACTCCTTCGAGGGTGACCGGATCCGTTATGTAGAGAGCGGTTGTGCAGCCTCCGACGAAGACCAATCGCGCACGCAGCTCATCGCCGAGTGCGCCGGCGACTGTCTTCAGCATTTCCTTGAGATGCCCCTGGATGGTCACCCTAGTCTCTCCTTGAGCAAGTTGGCCGCGAGACTCGCTTCGCGCTGATTGCCGAGCCGTATTGCGTCGACGAGAGCCAGATAGGCATAGAGGCGATCATCCCTCTCGGCGGCTTTCGGCACAGTCTTGAACAGCGGCGCGACGGACTGCCCCATCTCGCGGCCGCGCGCATAAGGCCAAACATGAATCAGGCTACCCGCGCTGTAGAGTAAGTCCTTCAGGACCGGGGCGGCGAATGCCGTTGGCATGCCGCGCTGCATGGGACCCGGGCTTGCCGGAAAAACGAACTTCAGGCCGTATGTGATGAAGTCGCGCAGGTTCCTGCGATTGGGATCGGGACGGCTCGTCATCGGGCGCTTAATTGCCATACCCGATGCAAGGCTGCGCTTGATCGAGGCGGCGACTTCGGTTTTGCTGATTCCGAGGGACGTCTCGAGTCCCCGCACCGAGTATGGGTCTTCGCCATCTTGGCCAAAGGGGCCTACCCCGCCGGCGTGCTCATGATCCTGCAAGCACACGAGCTTCAGCAGGACGACAATATCCTGACTTTTCATGGGTTCCGCGCGCATGTCCTCTGTCCTAGGACTGAGGACAGTATGCGTGCAGACGGGTGTCCGTCAACTGGTCCGAGGTCTTAGGTCCTTTGACCGCTCAAAACGGGCGAGTTCCAGTCAAAGATTCCATCGCAGCTGAGTTGCTTCCGACCGAAATTTACATCATATTTCGGACACGCTCAAGGAGCCGACCCCGGACCTCCGATCGCGGCTCATTGCCCGCATCGACGCGGCACCCACAGAGGTATGGACAATTTCGCCGACTTCGGAAGCCGTGCGACCGTCGACAAGGCGTTGCAGCGCCTGGTCGTGGCTGGCGAACTACGCCGCTTCGATCGTGGCCTCTACGACCGGCCGCGAAAGAGCAATTTCACGGGCAAGCTGGGAATCCCCGACTATCGCGCCGTCATCAAGGCCGTGGCGCGCCGCGACCAAGCCCGCGTCGTGGTTGACGGGATGACTACCGCGAATGATCTCGGCTTCACCAGGGCCGTCCCATCGCGCATCGAGGTCCTGATCGACGCCCGCCTGAAGCCGATCATCCTTGGAAAGCAGGTCATCCATTTCAAGTCGGCAGCGCCCAGCCGTCTCTATTGGGCCGGACGTCCAGGCATGCGCGTCGTGCAGGCGCTCTATTGGATGCAGGACATGATGACAAGTAGGTATGATCGACAGCCAATAGTGAACCTCCTGAACAGACTGTTTGCAAATCCGCAGCATGGAAGGGTGATTCGCGACGATCTTCGCGCAGGTCTGTCAGCTATGCCGATCTGGATGCAGGATTTCCTTAGGCCCTTGCTCGAGCGTGACGACGCCATACCGGAGGATGGCTCGTGAGCAGCGCAGCTTGCAAGGAGGTCATCCGGCGAGAAGTTCGATCTTTTCTTAACGACAGCGAACCGGCCTCGTGCGCCGATCGACGCGCTCGCGCGTGACTATGCGAACATGACGCCAATGATCTTGCGGCGGGGCTTCGGTTCGAGCACATCCTGGCGTCAATGGAAGAGATCGAGCGCGCGGCGAAACAGGCTCCGATGATGGGATCAAGTCATGGATGAGCCTCCGGAGAATGTTCCGCACGACTGCCCGATCCCGCCACGATCGAGGCGGTCCTCGCCCGTCTTCCGATCGGAGCTAACGAAACGGCGCTGGCGGCCGCGCTGACAGAGACGTTTGCTGGATTCCCATTTTCGACGGCGGCCATCGATGACCAGTATTGGCGCGACAGACGCTCGGTGATCGCCGCTGACGGGACACGGATCGCAGAATACCGGTCGTGGATGGAAGCCGAGCTTGCCAAGAACAACGGCGACATCGGCGCGCTCTGGACGCGATTGCGCCAGAGCGATCTTCAGACTTCTGAATGGCGCGGTAAGACGGTCTACGCCTTCGCGCCGACTGGATCGGGCGCGGCGGACTATGTGCAAATCCGTCTCGGCCGGGAAGTCGAATCGCGTGCGGGGCCGATCGTCAATCGACGTACCGCCCTTGGGGCAAGGACGAATTACTCGATCCGTCATGGATCACGCACGAAGAGATGTCCGACAACAAGGTCATCGCGGGTCCGCTCTATCGGATGCTTGGGCGCGCGGGCAGCAGCGTCATCTACGTTCGGAGTTACCTTACGCGGTGCGCCCGACTCGAGCGCGAGAGGCGCGAGGCGCAGCGGCCGGAGATGGAACGTCGTGCGGTGCGTGAAGTGACACGGGAGGGCACAACCGAGACGCCGTTTCTTGAACTGGTGCCGGACTGGTTCGAGTTCGTACCGCGGGAGAACCGTTTCTTCCAGGACTGGGACGAATCGAGCGCCTCGGCTGAACGCGTCTACGCGCACTGGGCCCTCGATATTTGCGACTACGACCACAAAGGCACGCGCGAGGTTGGATTTGTGCCGCGTCCCCTTCATCTGCCGGACGAGAGGCTTGGCGTGGGAGGTGCGTCCGTCCATTTCTTGATGGACCGCGTGGAAGCGATCGACCGTGAAGTCGGCGTTCCATTCGGCTGGTTTTTTCTGATTACGCATGGCAATCGCGTCGAGCCGGAGGTTGGTCAAACCATCGCCAAGGGCCTCCGCGATCAGCGTGTCATCTTGCCCAATCGGGATGCTCGAGTGCTTCTGCGCTGGGCCGAACGGCCGTATGGATTCTAAGAGGACGACGGCTGCGGGAAGCTGGCTTTGCTCGACTTGTCGGGACGGATGTCCGTTGCAGGTCCTGCGATGATATCGACCGCGTCCTCGTTAGAGCGTTTCACATTTTGATTGAAGCATAACCTGAGTTTGCGAAGTAGTTGGCGCATTCGCGGGGCTGGACCTCCTGGACGAGGTGACCGATATGGCGCCAGGTGTCCTCGAGGGTGCGCTTCTGGGCTTGCCGCATCCAGTGTTTGATCTTGGAAAATGCCTGCTCGATCGGGTTGAGGTCGGGCGAGTATGGCGGCAGGTACCAGAGCCTGGCGCCAGCCGCCTTGATCATCTGTCTGACAGCGTTCGACTTGTGGCTTCCGAGATTGTCGAGAATGACGATATCGCCCTCGCGCAAGGTCGGCAGGAGCAGGTGCTTCACGTAAGCGCGGAAGCATTCGCCATTGATCGGGCCGTCGAAGACGAAGGGTGCCGTGAGTTGTCCTTGCAGTAAACGATCTGCGTCTTCGTCGGATGCATCTGAAGTCCGCACACTTCCAGCCTCGCTTGAAGCTCCGCCTTAATGGCTTCTGCTTCTTGCTCGGTCCGGCAGTGCACCAGTCCGTCATCGGCATACCGACACCAAGGAAGGTCGGGATGTGTCCGCGCCATCCAGAGATCAAACGTATAATGCAGGAACAGATTGGCCAGTATTGGGCTGATCACGCCCCTTGAGGGTTCCGCGGATCCGCTCAACGAGCTTCCCGTCCTTTTCCCTTGATGCCGTCAGCCATCTTTCGATGTAGAGCAGCGCCCATTTGCATTTCACGTGTCTCCGGACCGCCTTCAGCAAGAAGATCATGCGGGAGATTGTCAAACAGTCCTTTGATGTCGAACTCCAGGACCCAATCATATTTCCAGCACCGCTGACGCGTGACGCCCACGGCGTCCAGAGCCGATTTTCCTGGCCTGTGACCGTAAGAGTCCGGCAGGAAGATGGATTCCAGTTCCGGCTCAATCATCCGTTTGACCACCATCCGATCGCTGATAGTGGGCACACCTAAAGTCCTTTCGCCGCAGGTCTTCTTTGGAATGGAGACGGCGAGCACCGGAGGTGGAAAGTACACCCCCGACGACATCCGATTCCAGATCTTGTAGAGATTCCCTGCAAGGTCTTTCTCGAACATCTCGAAGGTCTGTCCGTCCACTCCAGCCGCTCCGCGATTGGATTTGACCGCCTTGTACGCTTCGTACACTCGCCGCTTCTCAATCGAGAACGGCTTGTTTATCGCACTGTTCGAAGTCATCCTGTTTCCAGTTGGTCCAAGAGTACGACTACCTGACCCGATCCCTTTGCTCCGTCCCCATTACAGGGCCCTCAACGCTCCTACGGATCGGTCCGCCCCAGTCTCTTGCATCGGTACTCCCGCCTCGCGGTTGGCACCGCTTGCGCTTCTCCCTTGGCATCAAGAGCCTGGTTCCTGCAGTTCCACGCGAAAGCCTGTGTCCGACTCACGCCCCCTCTACGCCGGTCGCCGCCCGCCCAGTCGTCAGGCATCTGGCGGACGTGTCCCAGGTTGACGAGACGGTCCTGGTTTTGACGACACTTGAATTAATAACGACGCGTCTCAGGAGGGTTCACTTTCGTTCGTCTTTCGGACACTCACCTGCTCGGTATATTCCGAACTTCTGATCCGACGCTCACCACCACAGCTCTTTACCGCAGCAGCTCGGATTGGTTTGAGACCCGCCCCTGAAAGCTGATCTCGGGGGCCCGCCCCCATCTTTCTCGCAGCTTCACCATCGGTCTTAGTTCATTTGAACTCCTTCCGCTGTCTGCAGCACACTCTCATCGATGAAGACGAGCCGGCCCGGATCGAGCCCGGCCTGCCAAGATCGCCAACGCAGGCGCCTACGAGAGACGTCGGCGCGAGCCTGTTCGAGGGCGAACAGTGTTCTTTTGAACCGCAGCCCCTCCCGGCGCAGGAACAGCCAGACTGCGTTGTGTGAGACCTTGACCCCACGGGCTGCCAGCTCTGCCTTCAGACCATGCAGCGTCAGGTGCGGCGTCTCGGTGATCCGCTCGACGATGAAGGCCCGGTGCGGATCAAGCACAGGCTTGCGGTGACCACCCATCTTGCCGGGGGCTACCGAGCCGGTCGCTCGATAACGCTGAGACCACTTCACGACTGACGAGACCGCAACGCCAAACCGTTCCGCCACAGATCGGCAGCTCTCACCCTTGGCAACAGCGGATACCGCGCGCTTACGCAAATCGTTGGAAATTGGTCGGACCATCAGATGCTGGCCTCCAGCCCAGCCAGCATCTTGAATCATATTCGCCCCAGATCCGGGATCCCTTCCGATTCAATAAATCTGTGAACCGCTCTAGGTCGGAGTTCGACCCGTACGGAGCCTCCGTTTCCAACATCCTCCAATGCGGCTTTCCAGACCCGCCGTATTGCCCGGCCGAGTGTGGCGGGATCAACTGGACAGTCTGTGACGAGCGGAACCATGACATTGCCGGTCACGCCGGCCGCTTCGTAGGCTTTGATGATCGCGAGGGTGGCGCGAGAGGCGGCGACCACTGACATCGCTTCGACGAGATCGAGGGGGACGATGCCGTTGGTTTTCGGTGTCCGGACGATGGGGATTGTGGCTGTTTCGATCGTCAAGTTCGCGTCCGCGCTCGATTGGTCTGCATCCTAGTATCGGTTGGCCATAGTGGTGCAACAAATCTTTGCGTGTCAACCCCCGGTAGTGATACCGCCCTGCGCAGTAGGGCCGCGTGATGCTGATCGATCGCGCAATGATGTATTGTCGTGTGGATGCGCCGTCGGCGGCTCCATCACCGGGGCACCGAAGGTGCGCTCGATGGAAATTATTGCGGAAATCGAGCGCGTGGCGCGAGAGGTATATTGCGGGGCGATCGGCTTCAACGGGCACATGGACACGAACATTGCGATCCGCACTGTCACGATCGACGACGACCTGGCCGTATTTCATGCCGGCGGTGGAATAACGGTGCTGTCGGACCCAGAGGCCGAATCGAGGAGACGCTCGCCAAGGCTCAGCGGATCTTTGATGCATTTCGTGCTGAAGCAGCTGGTGCACTTTGATTGCCATCATTGACAACTACGATTCCTTCGCCTTCAACATTGCCCGCTATTTCCGCGAGCTTGATCAAGCAACGGAGGTCGTCCGAAACGACTTGGCGAGCATCAGCGATCTTGTTGGCCTCAAGCCGCGCGCGGTCAGCCTTGTACTCAAGTTGCCGGTCCTGAATTTGGATCCGCAAGGAACATCGCCGCTGCCGGACCTTCAATTCGCTGGACTGATAAGCGTTCACAGGGTAAGTGCCGGCAAAGGGGGCAAACGTGAACGAAGACTCACCGGCACCGCGTGACATTCATCTGCTTACTACCGACACACTGCTCGCCGATTTGATCGGCGGGCGAGCCGTCGCTGTCGCCGCGGGCGACCATCTTTCGATAGACTCAGACGATGCCCGCGCGGTGTTGGATTGGTATCGCCGCAATCGGGGCAAGTGGGCCGGTAATCTTTCCGCAGGCGACGTCGAGGCAATCATCAACGTCATTGGGACGGAGCCGCCGACGCTGGAGACCGCGGCTGATGATGGTCAAGCTCGCACTGTCAAAGTGTTGCGGCTGGTAAAGGTCGTCGCACACCGGTTTGCTGGGCTGCACGTTTACGGTCGTTCCACCGCGCCTCCCGACACGTTCGTCTTCGAATCTGGCAAGACTGTCACCTAGGGCGCCGATGGTTCGGGCAAGACGTCCATCGCCAACGCCATCGTCTGGTGTTTGACCGGTCACCTCATCCGCTCCCAGCGCCCACCCGAGGAGGGACCGACCGAGTTCGTTTGCGAGGCCGCGCGCAACGACGACACGGTAACGACGCACCCGATGTCGGCAATCACGCCTATGCCACACAAAGCTAGCGATCTGCCTGCGGACGGCGAGGCGATTCCAGCCGACAGTTGGGTCGAGCTAACCTTCGTCGACGCCCACGGTGACCCGCTGCCACCCCTCCGCCACCAGGAGGGCCGCACCCCGCGCGGCAAGATCACCGAGACACCGCCCGATCTCGACGCAATCGGCATCGACCCAATTGCCTCGCGCATTGCGACGACCATGCCCGCGCTGCTGCCGTTTCTGGCGGTCGGCTCTACGTCGCAACTCGGCGAGGCAGTCGCCCGCCTGACCGGCCTCGCTGACCTCGTCGATCTCGCCAAGCATGCCGGTAAAGCGTCCGAGCGGATTGCCAAGCGCACGACCAAGGAACTCGAAGCCCAACGCATCAGTCGTAGAACGCTACCAGCAGGCTGCCGACGACCTCGCCGGCGCCGTCGCGGAATTTCCCGCCATCGCATTCGAAGGAGATGCACCTGCGGTCGATGCTGAGGATTCCAAAGGCGGAATCCAGAAGATCAATGAGCATTTCGCGGCCCTGAAGGCGACGGCACTGGCCAAGGCGCGCGAAGTATTGGGCGAACAATTCAACCCCGAGGACAAGAAGGCCCGCGACGACCTCGAGGCGAGCATTCGGCCAGCCATCGAACAGCTATCGAAGCATCTCAGCGAGTTGCCCTCCATCGCGCGGCTCTCGGCCCTGTCGGCGAGCGCCGACGAGATCGCGGTGGTCGCCAGACTGTTGGCGCAGATCGATGCCGAGGCGGCGACGCTGGCCGCGCTTGCTGCGAGCCCCGACCGCGCGCGGCGGGCGCAGCTGTACGCTAGGCTTTCCGCCTGGATGCACGAGCATGGCCATGCCGATGACGGCATGTGCCCGGTTTGCGTCGGCCCGCTCCACGGGGAATGCGATCCGGTTACTGGTAATACGGTCAGCGACCACCTAGCGGAAGCCACGCGAGACCGCGAGGTTATCGCGCGCACCGTCGCCGAATGTCGTCGCACTGGTGCAGTCGCCTCCTCCAAGATCTTCCGCCTACCCTCGCGAAGGAAACCCGCGGCGACTTGCCAGGGTCACCCATCGACTTATTGAGAGCTGGATTGATTGACGAACTGTTCGGGACGGAATCGTTCCGCGGTGCGCTATCGGCGCTTCGCGCCGATGCTTCGGCGCTCGTGGATGAGCGCCTCGCGACTTTGCCTGCCTTCGAAGAACCGGACACTCGTGTGCTGCCTGCCGTATTGGTGACTGGAACGACGGCGTTGCAGCGGATAGTCGACCGCACTGTGCGTGCGTTGGCGTTCGCCGAATGGCGCGGAGCCAACGCCGCAGCACTGAAGAGTTTCCTCCAGCCGTTCGGCGCGGCCAGGACGGTGCCGCCGACGCGAGCCGGGCGATCGGCCGCCGATTGTCATCGCTGCTCGCGATCGTTGAGGGCGTCGCGCCGCTTAATACCGCGATCGAATATGTTCGCCGGATAGAAGCCGCCCGCGTGGAACATGCATCGAAGCAGGCGCGTATGGACGCCTGCTGCAGGGCCGTATCCGCGCTTGATCTGCTTGTGCCACTCGCCGAGCTCGCCCAGTCTCAGGTTGAGGCGCTACGGGCGAAGCTGCACAACCGGTCGGAGCACTGGCGGCGCGCGATCTACCGCAACGCGACCGGCTTTGCTCCCGACCTTACCGGAACTGGTATGGACGCACGGGGCGTACTTGAGCTCAAGGTCGGCCGCGAGGGCGTGACCGCACCTGCCCAGCATGTCTCCAACGCTTCTGCGCTGCGCGGCGCGCTGCTCGGCTTCTTTCTCGCCTTCCGCGAGCACGTCCTCACAACCCGCGGCGGTCTGTCATTGCTGGTGCTCGACGACCCGCAGAATGCTCGACAACGACAATCGCGAGCGCCTCGCGCGAGGTTTGGCTGGGCTCGCCGAGGCGGGCGCTCAGCTTCTAGTGACCACCCACGATCGCAAGTTCGCCCGCTCGCTCGTTGCCGAGAATCGTGCCGCCGACCGCGTTGAGCATCTATCTGTCCACCCGGTGAACGCGGTGCGGCCGACTCTCATCGTCTCGCCAGCGATCGAGGAGATCGATCGCGGGCGCCACGCGTTTCATATGAACTCCGATTCCGCTTCTGACGCACAGAACTATGCGGCCTGCGCGTCTTCCTCGAATCGCGGCTCGGTGATCTATTCGATGATGTTGCTCATCCCGCGTATGCCACATCGACGAAGCCGCTGACGCTCATCCCTCTGATGGACAAGCTGCGCGGGCTCGTCTCGATCGGGACAGGCGAACTGTTTGCCAATCCGGTCGTCAAGCGGTTCGCGGAGGATACCGCCCTCGCCGAAGGGGCGGAGCCGCGGCGTGTCCTCAACACGTCGCACCACGACAAGGCGTCGATCAGCTACATGGACGTAAAGGCTGTCGAAGCCGACTTCGCGCGGCTGCGGACCAGCATCGAAAAGGTCCACGAACAATTTCGCTTGTACCGGTGGCGCGAGCCACTCGCGCCTTCCGAGAGCAGAACGGACGTCGCGCCCTTGCGGCCGATCATCCGCCCCACCTTTTCCGTTCCGCTCTGCCCAGAAATCGCCGCGTTCGTCGGCGAATTGCCCGTGGGCGGGACGCAAGATGTTGCTGTCGAACGGCTTAGTGGCGAATGGTTCGAGGGCAAAGCGCTCTTCTACGTCCGCGGCGACACGTTGGGCTTTGCTATCCCCGGCGGCGCGGTCGCGATCGTCGAGGTTGAACCTTATCCTGGCCGCGACCAACATCTTGTGATTGCTCAGTATCGCAATCGAGTGCTGGCACGACGGCTGGTGACGTCACGTGGCGCAATCGGTGTCTCGCTAGCTGCGCAGATGCCCGACCCGCGGACCTCGCGCCCGACACTGACGTTCGACGAGAGCAAGCTGCGCGTGCACCGCATTGTCGGCGCAATCTTCACCGATATGCCGCCGCCGCCTGGAAGTGGCGAGGCAACGCCTGTCGATATGGTGCCGGAGCTTGCGCACGTCGTCGTCGCTTACCGCGTCAGAGAGGACAGCGCCGTTCCACTCGCGCTTCCCGGTCAGATCATTTTGGGCGGCGCCGAGCTAACAATTGGCTATCTCGATCGATGGGAGAACACACTTGTCGCAGTAACGCTCGATGATGGTACGAGCATTCTCAAGCGGGTCGGTGCCCGTCTGCCCGGTAAGTTGGCTCACCTCCGCCAATTCGAGACGATCGGCGGCCTCGGTTCGTCGATTGTCCTCGCGACCGAGGCGACCGATATCTTCGGCGTGATACCGACCTTGGTCACTGCGCGAGGAGTCGTTGGCGTGCTGTATGATTGCGCGTGATCAGGCGACGGAGTCGTTCGGATCGTTCGCAGGTACACCGAACGCCCGTTTTCTAACAGAGAGTGCAGATAGTCGCCTCACTGCTATCGGCCAGTCTTTGCAGTTCCCGAAATTGAAGTCGCCCGCAATCTCATCCAATTTCAACCTCGCCCATCGAGATCCTAAAGAAGATCAACGCCGCTGCGGTGCTTTGTCGGCGATGCGATTACCATCGGCAAGGCCCCTGCATAGCCGATGGCGGCTTGAGGAATAGCCTCGGCAGCGCGCTCCGCGTGCTGGCTCACCGGCCGGGCTCGTGAACGAGCCCACCCGCCGTCCGGCTTCGATCCCTCGCGCTGATGCCGTCTACCCGTCAGGCCACGTTCTTTATCGGAACCCCGCGGGGTTCGAGAACCGCGGTCGCCACATGCCCGTCGAAAGCTGTGCGGGCAACGCCGACCAGATGCTGATGATGAGTGAAGAAGAGCACTTGCGTCTTTTCCGCCAGCTGTTGCAGGACTTTGAAACCAGCCGCAGCCCGCGCATCGTCATAATTGATGAAAAGATCATCGGCGATAAATGGCGCTGGCGCGGAATGCGTAAGATACTCTTCTACGGCAGCGATGCGTAAGGCCATCAACAACTGATCGGCCGCGCCTTCGCTCAGTCCTGATACTGGGACGGCGCCTCCATCCCCGCGCAGACCCGCTAGGTGCGGAACATCCTTCTCATCGTATGCGAGCGTAAGCCGTTCGAAGGAACCGGCGGTCAGGATCGAGAACAATTCCCCGGCTCGCTTGAGCAGCGGCGCCTGCTTTTCACGCCGGAACCGCTCGATCGCCCATCTGAGGATCACCGACGCCGAACGAACGCGCGCATATTGCGCGGCAGCGTCGCCGCCGACGGCCTCGAATACGCGCTCGGTATCTTTACTGTGCTGGATATTGGTCAGTTGCCGCTCCCGGACCTCTTCGAGCGATTTCTTCAAAGTCTGTTCCCGCGCCGCAGCCTGGTCGGGATCGTTGCTGTGGCACTCCTCGGCGAGAACCACTAGGCCAAGACCGTCACCATCGGCTTCGAGCGTCGCGCAACCGCGCCCGTTCATCCTTGAGCGCGCGTTGTTGGTCAGACCGCTGAATAGCTTCGCGCAACGCGTCGATCGTTCCAGCGCCGGCCGCCCGTTGGAGCCCTGTCATAATGACCCGCGCGTCATTTCTCGACCTGTCGCAGTCGTCCAGCTTCTTCTGAAGATTTTCAACCGCTTCACTCTTCTCGTTAAGTGAGTCACGCGCCTGCTTCGACGCATTCAATCGTGCATGAAGCTTGAGGGCGGCCTCGTCTGCGTCCTCACCCGCCAGCTGCACCGACACCGATGCAACGAGCCTTTCGACCTCCGTTGCAAACGCCTTGATGTCGCGCTCGATCTTTCCGATTCGCTCGTGCTGCAAGTCCGCAATCTTAACTGACGTCTCGCGCATCTGGTCGATCGCGTCGATTTGCTCCTGAATGGTCTCAATGGGACCTTCAGCCGAAAGACTGAGCGCCGCCAAGGCGTCCTTCCACTGCGCATTCCAGGCGGCGCGTTCTTTCTCGGCGCCCTCGACCACACCGCGCTTGCGCTCGACGTCGGCCTTGAGCTTCCGCTCATCGAGCGCAAGCTCGGTCCGCTTTTGCGCATTCGCCTCTTCCGTGCGGATGCGCACTTCCGCCGTCGCCAAAATGCCGTTCAGGGGCAGGCTGCCTGCCGAGGCCGCAATCGCCGTATCCTGCAGCAAGCCCACTAGCTGTCGCTTGGCTTCTGCGATTTCGTGTTGCAGCGACGTTGCCGAGCGAGCTGCGCCGTCGCGCTTGGCGATCTGATCCAGCAGATCGGCCCTCGCGTCGAGCCAGTCGAGCATCTCGTCAGGGGGCAACGGGCCATCCGTGACACCGTTCCACATGCCGGCCCAGGCATGGCCAAGGCGCTCCGCTCTGCAGCTAACGAGGCAAGTTCTTGCTTGTTGGAGTCGAGAGCGTCTTGCTGGTCGGCGATCTGCCGAGCCAGCACCATGGCCGCAGCCGTCGACTCTGCGTTCTGAAACCGCTGATCCGCCGCCGCATCGGCATGGCCGACAGCCGTTTCATAGGCGTGGAGCAGCGCGTCGCCATCTGCGAAGGCGCGCTCTTCCGATTCCGGCACTGCGATATTGTCGACATGCCGACGCCTGATGATAGGCCATCCTGCGTCCCGGCGTTCCCGCAGCTTCGTCAAATCCTCGGCCGACACGATCTTTTCATCGGATACCAACCGCGCGTAGGACTTTCGATTGTTCTCGACAGCCCGAGTCGGATCGCGGATAGCCGCTTGCTGGCTTTGAGTACGGCCTTCAAGATCGCGCACCGCGTCGCGATGTGCCTTCACTGCGGCTTCGACCAGGATTTTCATGGCGCGCAAACTCGTCTCGTCAACGACCGCGGGATTCATCATCGCCATTTGCTGCCGACATAGTTCATCCGCGTCCCGATACTCTCGCTGGGTAGCCAGGAGAGGAGCGTCAAGATCGCCCAAGGCGGAAGTGGATTTGACCACGCCCGCCAAGCCCGACAGATCCTGGGGGGTCCCGATCGCCTCAATGCGAGCCTGGAGATTGGCCAGCTTTTCGCCCGCGTCTTCAAGGGTCTTCTGGGCATTCTCGACGGCCGCAAAGCGGCCGCCGCGAGAGGTCAGCAAGCCTTGCACGGCCGAAGCTTTGGCACGCGGCGGGATTCTATCAACCAGCTCGGCGGTCTCACCCGTCCAAGCCAGTTCGGACGCGGCCCACTTGAGAGCGTCTTCCGCCGCTGCGAGCTCCGCCCGCCGCTTTGGCAATCAGCTCTTCCCGAAGCGAGCTGGATTCTGAGCTTGGACAGGCGTTCGATCTCCGCCTCATGGAGCAGAACGTTATCGTCTATCGCGATCGCGGCGCGCTCAGCGCTGAACGTTGCTATCTGTTTCTGAAAGGCTGTGATGCGCGCCTCCGCGGCGGCGTTATCGGCCGACGCCTTGTCGAATTGCTTCGCGGCATCAGCGGGCAGATCGGCAACGACGCCGAGGGCCGTTATCTCGTATTCGATTTCGCCGAGACGCCGTACGTTGCGATAAACGCGCCGGACGCGCACGATTTTGGCGAGCTCGGCGACTTGCTCTTCGATCTCTTTCTCGATCTGGACACAGCGTCGCGCGCCTCTTCATAGGCGGATTTCAGCTCCTGCCATTTGGTCGCGGTGACCGTGTGTTGGCGCAACGTCGCTTCGGCCTCTTTGAGACGTTCCTCCGCCTGGTAATATTTCCGGTGCCCCGCCCTGCGGCTGCCCCACAGCCCGTCCGCTTCTTCCTGCATCGCCGCCAGTCGATCGCGAAGACCGGAGACGCCCGCCCCCGCGGCGAACAAGGTCGCGCCGACATCGTCCTTGGCCTGGATGATGTCCCGGCCGCCATCGCGCAGGCGCTCATGGGCGAGACAGAACATCCGGCAGAAGAATGCGCGATCTATCCCGCCGACCAACGGTCCAAGCAGCCCGTCGCCCGCAGGAAGAGGCAGCTCGTCAAGGCCGAGCAGCGTGTCCTTGTTGCCCTTGCGCCGCCGGATCGATAGCTCCGTTCCCTCACGTTCCAACGTCGCGCCGATGCGCAACGCCGCGTTCTCATGAAGAACGTTTCTTGCAGACTGACCCGGAATCCCGAACAGCAGCTCTTCAATCGCCGACATCGTCGTCGACTTGCCGGCCTCGTTCTCGCCATACACGATATGAAAATCGGGCCCTTCAGACGGAATATGAAGCGAGGCTTCGGTGAAGTGTCCGTACCGGATCAGGTCAAGGGAACGGACACGCATGGATCACCGCCTCTCTCGCAGCCAAGCGCGCGCTCAGATATGCGCCTGCCTGCTCAATCACCGCGCCAAAGTCTTTGTTGATCGCCGCCTCCAGAAGCGGATCGTCGATATCCAGCGCGGCATCATGCGGAAGCCTGCGGACGAGATCGCCCAGATCGCTCGCGATCTCCGCCTGCAAGTCAGCGTCGTCCGCAGCATGAGCCAGCAGGACAGGGAGATCGTTGATCGCGCTCCCATCCGACAGAATGCAGACCGCCGATGCCGATCTGGTCACATTGATAACGCGTTCGATCCAGGCGACCTCTTCACCGAGCGCGAGGGCTGCGGCGCGCGCTTCCGCCAGCAATTGCAGCCCGGAGGCCAGCAACTCGCCATGGAGAGCGGTCGCGCCGCTCAGCTGGATGCGGCAGGCCAGCAACCGGCCCTCTGCGTTTCTGGTGGCCTCGCCGATGATGCTCTTGATTTGATCGATGACGTCCCCAAATCGTGCGCGTTCGCCAACCGGCACGTCGAGATATATCCATCGCACGACGTCGGTATGCAATGGCTCAATGCCTTGCAGCGCGCCGTCCCTCACCGTGATCAACTGCGCCGACTTTGCGCCGGCTTCGCGGATATGGCGGCCTTGCAGGTTGCCGCAGAGACGTGCGGCTGCTCGTGCAGCACGCCGCCCTGATGCACGTGTGCAAGAGCCCAGTAGTCGTAGCCCTTGTTTACCAGTTCATCGAGCGTACCCGGTGCGTAATTCTCATGGGGGCCTTTCGGTCCTCCACGGGCGGTGTGTAGAACACCGATGTTGAAATACCCCTTCACGGGCGGTGGATAAGCCGCCGCCGCGTTATCCGTCGTCGCCTGCATACGGAAGCTCTGACTGTGGATCGCAACGCGAGGATCGTCGAGTTTGAAGGTCTGGGATTTGCGATAGCTGAACACCTGCACGTTGTCCTGGAGTGGCAACCGTTTAGTGATCTGACTTTCAACGTCGTGATTGCCGTGAAGAACGAAAGCCGGGATGTTCGCCGCGCGCAGGCGCCCCATCTGCCGGACGAAAAGGAGCCCGGTCTGAAAATCGCGCCAGTCGCCATCATAGAGATCGCCGGCGATGATCATGAAAGCAACCTGTCCGTTGATCGCTTGGGTGACAAGGTCCTCGAAGGCTGCTCGGGTCGCCGTTCGGATTCTTTCAGCCGCGGGACCTTCCTGACCGCTCAGACATCCGACGCACCGTTTGGATCTCAGCCGGTCGGCGTCGAGGATGCCGCATTCAGCCTGTCGGACAACGATAACAGCGAACTTGCGCTCAGCCCCTGGAGATGGCCGATCAGGATGTCTTCGCCTGAGAGAGCGATTCTCGAAATGCTGGATGAGCTCCCTGCGGATGAAAGCTTCCAAAAGGTCGATACGCTGTTCGAGGGCTTGGTGAGCCTGCGACCAAAACTGCTGAACCAACTGCTCGAGGAGTGCCGCAGCATCAAAGTCAAGCGCTTGTTTTTCATTTATGCGGACAAGCATGTACATCCGTGGCGAAAGCACATCGACACCGCCCATATAGAATTGGGCCGCGGTGACCGCAGCCTTGTGCAAGGCGGGCGGCTTCACCCGACCTGTCGCATGACAGTTCCGGCCGAGCTCGTGCCACAGGAAACGGTCGATGGCGCGTGAACGATACATGCGCCAGGTGGAGCTGCTGGTCCGGACATTGCCCTACATCGCGAGTCAGGACAGCTTCGCTCTGAAAGGCGGCACCGCGATCAATCTCGTTTATCGCGACATGCCACGACTGTAGGTCGATATTGACCTCGTCTACTTGCCGATCGGCGACCGCGACGCAACCCTCGCAGGGATCGACGCCGCTCTTGATCGCATTCGCGAGGATATTCAGCGTGATCTCCGCGGCGTCAGCGTTCAGCGCATCGCCGGCAGCGACAATAACGACACGCGGCTCCTCGTCCGGCAGGCTGGCGCCGAAATCAAAGTCGAGACGTCACCTGTCGCATGCGGCAAGGTTCACGCTCCCGAGCTTCGCGTCGTCAGCGATCCGGCCGCCGAAGCCTTCGGATTTGCGGAGATGCAAGTGGTGGCATTCGAGGATCTCTTCGGCGGCAAGCTCAATGCTGCTGTCGACCGACAGCATCCGCGCGACCTCTTCGAGGTGAAGTTTCTGTATGACAATGAAGAACTGACCGACGCGCTCTACCGCACGTTCCTCGTCTACGTCGCAAGTTCGGGGCGTCCTCCGCATGAACTCGTCCGTCCGTCATTGTCAGAACTTGATGACATCTTTGCCAAGGAGTTCGAGGGAGTGACGGTGCCGCCCGTCGGCCTCAACGAGCTCAAGGCAGCGCGGTCGCGGTTATTGTCCGATATGCTTGCACGGCTCGACGACGCGGCGATGCGCTTTCTGCTAACGCTCCATGACGGCGAGCCGGACTTCGAGGCCTATCGGCTTACCGCAGGCCGCGCAATTACCGGCGGTTCGGCGGAAGCTGCTCAATATCGCAAAATTGAAAACGCAAAATCCTGAAAAACATGCGCAGTTGCGTTCGGAGATCGAAAAGCTGCGGTCATAGCCCCTATAGCGGGTGTCTCTTCGTGCCTCGGCGAGATGCATTTCGACCAAGGCGTGACCAAGCCATATAAATGCGCGACCCACCCTGAGACGAACTAGTGGTCGCCGCCGACAAACTTGGGTACACCAAAGAAGGCGTCCCATTCGAATGACCTTGGCCGCGTAACTGACCTGGTCCCGGTTGTCTGAACAGCAACTGCGCGTCGATAAGTGGAGCCTCTGCCGGGTTTAGGCTGCCGTGCGAAGCGGCAGCGAGGTGAAGTAGGCTTGATCCGGTGTGCCGCCGTCAAGGCTCGAATGTGGACGGCGGCAATTGTAGAAGTCCAAATAACGGCCGATCGAGGCGCGAGCTTCGCTGACGCTGTCGTAGGCCCGCAGATACACCTCCTCGTATTTGACGCTGCGCCACAGCCGCTCGACGAACACGTTGTCCCGCCAGGCGCCGCGGCCTCCATGCTGATGGCGATGTCATTGTCAGCGAGCACTCCGGTGAACGCCGCGCCGGTGAACTGCGAGCCCTGGTCGGTGTTGAAGATCTCCGGCTTGCCGTGACGGGCCATGGCATCTTCCAGTGGCGCGACGCAGAATGCGGCCTCCATGGTGATCGACAGCCGCCACGACAGCGCCCGGCGGGTCGCCCAGTCCAGCACCACGGCCAGATAAACGACGCCTCGTGCCATCGGGATGTAGGTGATGTCCATCGCCCAAACCTGGTTCGGACGCGTGATCTCCATACCGCGCAGCAGCTATGGATAGATCTTGTGCCCGGGCTCGGGTTGGGTGGTGCGCGGACGGCGGTACAGCGCCTTTATCCCCATCCGCCGCATCAGCGGTTTGAAATGCCGGCGGCCGATCTTGCACCCCTCTGCAGCCAGTAGGCGTCGCAACATACGCGAACCGGCGAATGGAAACTCCAGGTGCAGCCGGTCGAGCCGCTGCATCAGCGCGAGGTCTTTGGGCGACACCGGACGCGGCAGGTAATCGACGCTGCCGCGGCTGATGCTCAGGGCTTCCGCCTGCTTGCTGATCGGCAGATCGTGTTCACGGTCGATCATCGCTTTGCGCTCAGCAATCCCGCCTTGGTGAGCGCTCCTTCTAAAAACTCGTTCTCCAGCGTCAACTCGCCGATCTTGGTGTGCAGCGACTTCACGTCGATGGTGGGTTCGGCGATCCGACTCCCGCCGTCCGGACCGAACACATCGGCAGCGCCGCCTTCGAGCTGCGCCTTCCACGATGTGATCTGATTGGGGTGAACGTCGAACTGCTCCGCCAGTTGTGCCAGCGTGCCGTCACCCTTGAGGGCGGCAAGCGCCACCTTCGCCGTGAAAGCCGCAGTGTCGTTCCGCCGTGCTCGTCTGCTCATCGTCGCTCCTGATTCGCGGGTCAATCTTGCCCGCCGTCAGGCAGAAACTCCACTTATCGCGCTGTTCAGATTTGCGGGACCAGCTCAAACCTCGCAAACTCATGCTGATATCGGATTGATCACTCAAATCGTCAGTGTCATCGAGGGTCGCCGACCTCTGCCCAGAGGAGGCGCTCCTGCTCGGCCTTCAGCTCTTCGAGAGATACCGGGATCGGATGGAGGTCGAGATTGTACATCGGCAATGGCCAATGCCGATACAGTACATTGACATGATCCTGGGTTACGGATTCGTCCGGCAAACTTTCGGAAATCAGCCGGTCCAGAAGTTGCTCGGTTAGACGTTCCGCGTCTTGCAGCGTCTCCTTCTCCCGACACTCAAGCTGCTCCCAAACCTCTGATGTGGCTCGTAGCCCCTCTACTGTGAACATTCCGCAGGCGGAGCAGCCCGGATCACGAGCAATCAGTTTGTCAAAGCCTTCTATCATTTCGGTCATCGACAATGATCCATCCGTTCGCAGTGCAACGAGCAATCTTCTGGCATCGTACGGATACGCGGTCCTTGCCTTTGCCTCCGCCGAGGAGTTCCTGCGCGCTGCGGCATTGGCCGAGACGACCTGCGTGATTACCGACGTCCAAATGTCCATGATGAGCGGAATTGACCTGCTGATGCATATGCGAAGCCCCGGTCATCGTATGCCGTTCATCTTCATCACGGCGATGGGGTGCGCGCACGAGCGATCAAGGCTGGCGGGATCTGCTTTCTTGCCAAACCGTTTTCCACGGCTGCGTTGATCAAGTGTTTGACCATTGTACTGCCGGGGTCAGGCGACACACACGCGTGAGGACCTTGGCCCCCTCCCCACGGCCTTCAGTCCCAAAGCGGGGATGCATTGCGAGATTCCCGTAGGTTGCGCTGCCGCGGTTATTTTGAAGGTAACCGGCATGAGCTCCCACGTCCGCAGTGATCAGTGAGCGCGGGCGTAGCGGATCGGCATCCAGTATTGCCGCAAGGCTTCGACCGCCGTGGGAATATCGGCGTGGGCGTTACGCAGAAGTTTCTTGGTCTCGCGGCCGCTTCGTGGCGGTCCAAGCAGCGGTCGGCCCTGATCGTCGCGACAGTGCAGCAGGATAGGTAGAAGTAGGCCGTGATTGACGTTGCCGATGTCCAGCAACGGTGCCCACGCCAATAGCTTGAGCCGCATCGCGGCGTAGAAGCCTTGGCACCATGGTCGCGGATCGACGTCTCCACTGGGTTTACGCCGGTGCATCGGCGCGAACCTGTCGGGTGCGGTCGAGAGGGTGTTGCTGATGTCGTTGTGACGCAGGACGACAGCCGATATGGCTGCAAACTCCGGGGTGCCGCCGTGGTTGAAGGCATCGGCATCGATGGCGAGCAGCGGGCAGATCCAGTCGAGTGGGCTCATCGACACCGGTCCGGCCACGATTGCGGCGACGTAGCCGTCGAGCATGGGGAGATTGGTGGCGTCAGGATGCTGATCGACCCTAGCCTGCAGCCATCGCTCGAGCTCCTCGAGTGGCATCGCGGCTGCCGTCATTGACGACGCTGCTTTATGACGACCCGGGCTCATGCCGCGGCCTGTGCGGTGCGCTGGCGCGCCGCCTTCCAGTGCCAGGCGAGCAGTTCGCGCAGTTGATGGCTCTTGGTTCCACCGGAGACAATGCGCTCCAGCACGTCGGTCAGATAGGCTTGCGGATCGAGCTCATGGAGCTTTGCGGTGTTCATGAGCGACGCGAGGATGGCCCAGCTCTCGGCACCGCCTTCGCTCCCGCTGAACAAGGAGTTGCGTCTTCCCATGGCAATCGGGCGCATGGAACGCTCGACCGTGTTGGAATCGACCTCGACGCGGCCATCGCTGAGAAGCAGCGTCAGTCCGTCCCAGTGATTGAGCGCATAGTTGATCGCCTCTGTCAGCTTCGATTGGGAAAACAGCTCATCTCAATCAGTAGCGCATTGAGCGCCACCATCAACGGGGCGCTCCTGGTGCGGCGGGCGGCCAGCCGCTGCTCCGCACTGCTGCCGCGGATCTCTGCCTCGATCGCATAGACCGCCTGCAGCCGTTCAATCACGTCGCGCGCGAATGGCGACTGCGTGGACTTGTACACCTGGACGAATTTGCGTCGAGCATGGACGAGACAAAAGGCGAGCTGGATCGCGCCGCCATGACGGCGGGCCACGGCCTTGTAGGCGGCATAACCGTCCACCTGCAGAACGCCGCAAAAGCCCGTCAACTGTCCGGCGATCTCCTCGGTGCCGCGGCCGTCGGCGAATACGTAGGTAACCGCCGGCGGCGAGGGGCCACCCCATGGCCGGTGATCCATAGCATGCGCCCAGAACTGGCAGATGCGGGGACGATGTCGTCCTGGATCAAGCACCGGCATCGGCGTCTCGTCGCAGAACACGCGCGGCGCAGCCTGAATGATCCGCAGCTACAGCTCATAAAGGCTCCTGAGCCACCAGGCGGTACGTTTGACCCAACCGGCGAGTGTCGCGCGGTCAAGATGGATGCCGTGGCCGGCCAGGATCTGAACTTACCGGTACAGCGGCAAATACCAGGCGAACTTCGAGACCACCATATGGCTCACGAGGGCCGTCGAGGCCATACCGCCCTCAATCAGGCGCGGCAGCACTTTGGCTGGACCGCGCCATCGGTGCAGCCGCGGCAGCCGTATTTGGGACGGATCGTGCGCAGCACGCGCAGGAGCGCCGGGATCACGTTCAACACCTCGCTGACGTCCTCGCCGATCTTGTGAGGCTGGCCCTGGCAGCACGGGCAGGCCGTCACCTCCGGCTCCAGGACCTGCTCACAGCGCGGCAGATGCTTGGGCAACGCGCCGATGTTGCGGCGCGCCTTCTTACGTAGCTTATCGGACGGCTTCACCGCAGGTGCATCGTCGTTGGCAGCTGCAGGCGGCGTGACACTGGTCTCAAGATCGTCAAGCTCAAGCGCAAGCTGTTCGGCCACGAGCGTGGCAAGGCGTTCCGAGCGCTTCCCGAAGATCATCTCCTTGAGCGTCTGCACCGCAACACGCAGCTTCTCGTTCTGGGCGTCGAGCGCGAGCACCATCTCCGTTAGAGCGGCTGGATCAGTCGGGAAACGTCCCGGGGCGTATCGCCATAAATGGACCATACCTCCGCGCGCCGCAGGCTCCAGCGAAATCCTCTCCTCTCAGCCGACAATTGCCGGCTGCTTCACGAGCTTGGCCGAGACGCGCGTCCACTCGAGTCCGTCGAGCAGCATTGCGAGCTGTGTCGCACTGAGATGCACCACGCCTTCGCGGATCAGCGACCAGGTGAAGTGCCCCTGGTGCAACCACTTCGTCACCAGCACCATGCCGCTGCCGTCCCACGCCAGAAGCTTCACTCTGTCCGTGCGTTTGCTGCGGAACACGAAGACGTCACCACAATACGGATTCGCACGCAGCGCTTCGCTCACCAGTGCCGACAGTGTATGCACCGACTTGCGGAAATCGACCGGCTGTGTCGCCAGCACCACCTTGAGGTCAGAGCGTAGCGCAATCACCGGATACCCCGAAGCGCCGCCAGCACGGTCGACAGCGTCGCCAGCTCAACGCCCGGCTCGACCCGGATGCGCGCCCCGTTCACCTCGATCTCGACAACTCCGCAAACCTTGGCCGGCGGCGCGGCGATCTCCAAAGGCCTCGTCTGTAGCCCGGAAATACGTTCATGCTCGCCCGCTGTCCCGCTATCGATCCCGGGACCAATTTCGATTGGCTCGAAGTTCGGTGCCTTGCCCCCCACCGCCGCCGCAACTTGGCGGCGCCACACCGTAAGCAGCCCGCGCGAAACGCCATTGCGCCGCGCAACCTCGGAGATGTTCGCACCCTCCTCAAAGCTCTCTGCCACGATCCGGGCCTTCTCCTCGCTAGTCCACCGACGCCGTCGGCGCTCCCCGGTGATCACCTCGACGCGACGATAGGCGTCATCTTCCTGCCTGGCATCAAGCATGGCATTTGCCATCGTTCCACCTCCACCGATCAGCTCATGCCAGGCTTTATCGAGCGCAAACCGAGCGGCGGCTCGGTGGGGGCCACATGCCGGTTACTGTTCAGTTACACACCGCGCCGTCGCCGCAGATGAAGAGAGCAAAACGGTCCCATTCTAGGCCGCGCTCTTCTTGATCGATATCGACTGATGTCGCCGGTGCTGCAAAGGGGACGTTGAGTTTCCGACTTATGTCGCGATGCTTCGACCGCTAAGGCGACGCAAATCGATCGTCCGCCCTTTCTCAAGCATTTGTCGCCTGATTTTCTCAAGCCCCCAACTGGCATGCGGCTTGCTGGTTAGAGATTGCGATCTGGTCGTAATACGGAGCGCCTAAAACATGAACCACGATACGTCAGTGAAGCTATCCGAGCGCGAAAAACAATGCCTCCAGTTGGGGGCAGAAGGGAGATCGTCATGGGGAAGGAACTGAAGATCACCGAGAATACGGTCAATTATCATGTTAAGAACGCCCGGCAAGAGCTTGATACGAGGACCCGCGTCCTGGGTATCATCAAGGCGATACGCCTCAAGCTGATCTCAGATCCGTCGCAGGAGCGCGACGAGGATAAGGACTAGCGCGACGTCGAGCTTTCGCGACGGCCTCAAGTCCCGGGAATGCTGCGTGGATGGCATCATGCGAGCCTTGGCAACTAGTTCGCGTCGGCTCTCACCGGGGCCTTCATACGCGACACCCGGGACGCCCGCGCTGACGAAGTTCTCGTGCTAGCAGGCGCGCATTATTGAAATTGCCGAAGGAGCCATCACCGTGAACGCGCACAGGCCGTGCGGTCGAGTCGACGATCCGCTCGACCATGTCGATGAGTTGGCTCCATGATCCTTATTGGCGTCTCGCGAGCCGAAAGAGCAGGCAGAATTGGTAGGCCCGCCGCCCACGGGCTTCGAACCCTGCGTTCTTGGGATCACGCTGGAGAGCGCATCGTGAGCTTCCATGGAAAAGGAGAGTTCGCTGGTGGAGCATATCTGAGCGCGCGGCAGTTCTGTAGGCGACGGCTCAGCCCGTCGATCACGGCGTTTTGGGCGGATCGTGTTCCGTGGCGTGGTGTAGCTGGCGGCAGGTCACCGCCGATGTTCCGGCGGGTCGGAAGGCATCAGCCTGCCACAGCGGGCAGAACGACGATGATCGCTCAATGACGCGATGGTTTCCAGTGTCATGTAGCGGGCGCGCTGGAGGACCCATTGGTCGTTTTGCTCGAGCAAAAACGCACCAACGAGGCGACCGATGGCGTCTTCATTGGGAAGATGCCGACGACTTCGGTCCACCGCTTATTCCGCCGTTGAGGCCCTTGATCGGATCGGTCGAGTGGAGCTTGGCGTGGTGCGGAGCCGGGAAGCTCATATAGGCTCGCACGCCGAGCTCGGCTTCGTCCATGAGGGTCGCGAGCTTGGACAGTTTGAGGCCGGAGCTGATCGGCGACCTTGCGCCACTGCGCCCTGGCCGCTTCAACATTGTGTTGGGCGAACGCGGTGGCGATGAAGGCGGACACGACGCGCCGGCCGGCTCTTGCCGCATGCGCGAAGACGTTGCGCATGAAGGGGACGCGCGGCAGCGCTGCCGGGTCGCGTTGAGCGCCTTGCTGACGGCGGCCTTGATGCCCTCATGGGCATCGGACACAACCAGCTTTACGCCACGTAGGCCGCGGTGGGCGAGCTTGCGCAGAAAAGTCGTTCAGAACGCCTCGGCTTCGGACGGGCCCATGTCCATGCCGAGGATCTCGCGCCGGCCGTCGCCGTTGACACCGGCCGCGAGGAACACCGCGAGCGAGACGATGCGGCTATTCTGGTGCACCTTCAGGTGGGTGGCGTCGGTCCGCAAATACGGCCAGTCGCCTTCGATCGGGCAGGCGAGGAAAGCCTTCACACCTTGTCTTCGATGTCACCGCAGAGCCGGCTGACCCGGCTTTTGGAGATCCCGGTCATGCCCATGGCCTGCACGAGATGATCCACCGAGCGGTTCGAGACGCCCTGCACGTAGGCCTCCTCGTCACTGCGCTCAGCGCTTTCTTAGCCATGCGGCGCGGCTCCAGGAACCCGGGAAGTAGCTTCCTTGCGCAGTTTGGGAATGCGTAGTTCAACCGCTGGCACTCTGCTCGCCGTAGGCCGCTCCGGTCTGTACGGCGACCTCCAGCTTCATCAGCCGTTGGCGGCAAAGCCAATCATCTCGCGCAGGTCTGGGGCCTTCTCCACGGGCGCGCGAAGCTTCATCATCTCGTCGTTTCGGAAGTTGCGGGTGGTCGTGCGCAAGTGAATCCCATGTTCGGCTAGAGAGCCGTAGAAGGTTAGCAGCGCGGCACGATTATTGATAGACAATCTGATCACCTGGCCCTACTTGGCGCGGTAATTTTCCACTAAGACGTCGATCGCCGCTTCGCCGGACGCCGGTTCGGCGCCAGACAAACCTCACGCAGGAATCAGCTCGCCATCTCGAGCCGCCCCGCGGTTGCGACATTCGGCCGCGCTACTTCGATCGGGCCGCTGCCGGCCTGATCGTTCGCGACGGACCATAACCATGCCACAGGACACGGCGCTTTCGTCGGCTTCAACTCCTTTTACCGTGGCAAGATAATTTCGTGATAGCTTGCCCAGAAGTTGCCGCGGCGCGCAGGACATTGGTCACTGGGTCGTCGATCTCGTCGGGCTGACGAAATGGGATATGTTTGCAATCTCCTTCGCGGCATATCGCTCTCCTTGAGAGCTTCTGGCATGCTTCGGCACTGGCCTCGTTACCCCGCTTTTCTCATGCCGTGCGTAGCTCCCTTCTGCATGCCTTTAAACCTAAGACGTGCAACACAACGAAGTCGCGCGCTGGTCGGAGCTATCGAAGCAAGCCATGCTGGCGGACACACTGTTCGTCTTTGTCGGACCATCCGTCTAGCTCACCAGCTATACTTGTAAGTCGGCTCACAACCGCCACACCAGTGTTTGTAGGCGGCGCAAGGCGCGATCTGTGTCTAGTTTGTGACATTGGCGCCAAACGCGTCTGGTTCAGAACACTGCCCGAATTGGGCGCCGGGGGGTTTTCAAAAGTGCGATCATAGGCCTAACGCGCTCCGACCGCTGGCACACTCATTGCAAACACGCAGTACTAAGAGTGCTGAGTGCACGCACGCGATCGATGCTCTCCACCCGTTTCTTAGAGACAAGCGGTCAAAATAAGTCGCGTAGGGTTTGATAATATGTCGGACAGCAACGTGGCGCTGCGCATGGAATCTTTGGCTCCTCCCATCAAGGTGGGGAGTTGGCTGCGTGGCCAGCCCCTTGCGAACTTCGAGTGCGGGAAAGTCTACATTGTCGAATTTTGGGCAAGTAGGTGCGGACGATGTATGACGGCGGCGATGCCCTATCTCGTTCAACTGCAGGAGAAATATAAAGATTGCGGAGTTGAGGTCATCGGAGTCGCATGTGGCGAAGAAGCACCAACGGCGGACGAGGCCAGAACCAAGTTGGAGGCGTGGTTGACCGAAACGTCTCCGAAACTGAACTATCGGATTGCGTTCGACTTCACAGGCGAGATGAAGCAGCTTTGGGGAGACCCCAGTTTTGCTCCGGGATTCCCATCTCTTTCGTCGTCGATCGCGACGGCCACATCGCGTTCATAGGACATCCAATGCAACTCAATGATGTTTTGCCGAAGGTTCTTCAAGGGGTCTGGCGAACCAGCGAAGAAGCTAAAGCCGCCGACGCGAAGCGGATTGAGCAGAACCAACGGGTAGCCCGCGAGCTAACGCCCACCTCGCCAATCTACGCTAAACTTCGGGCGGCGCTGTGGGCAAAGGATTGGACGACGGCGCTCTCGGCGGTCCAAGAGGGGCTCGTCTTGATGCCGGACGAAATCGACCTTCGTGAGATTCATGTCAATCTGTTGCTTCACAAAATTCGCGACTTACGGGCCGGCTTGCCCGTCATGCGCCAATTGGTTCGTGACGCGATCGATAAAGGGTCCGAGGAATTGATGACGGTGGCTCTAACCCAACTCTTCGATCCGGCAAATGATGCCTCGCACCTCCCCCTTGCCGAGCGCTTTGCAATGGGCAGGGATTTGGCTGAACACATTTTATGGCTGAATCCACCGCAAGCCGATGGCTATAAGTTCCGGTCTTATGGGGCGATCGCTGAGTACTATTACGAGAGCGGCAACAAGGAACGGGCGATCGAGTTGATCGAACTGGCACTGACCTCGCTGAGCGATTCGAAGCTCATACAGGAAGAAGAGAGACAGTATTATGTGCGGCCGTTAATTCAGGCCCTGGCCAAGTACAGCACTGAGAAGGCTTTAGAGGCGCTTTTGTTTGGCTCCGCCTCACCGCCAAAGCTAAGGGCGAGTATTCAGACGCGTGAAAATGACGCATGAGCGACAATAAAATCACAGAGGCCGATCTGGCGCAGCTCGCCGGCACCGGGCATCGCCTGATGTACCAGATCGTCGAAATGCCCGCCCCCGGGACATTCGTGCCGTTCGTCGACGGTGCCAGCAAGGCGGCGCTAACCATCGCAGAGACGCGGGGGTCGAAAAAGATCGGGCTTTCCAATACCCTCAACCGTAAACTGATCCCGCGCAAGGGACCGGACCCGAACTGGCGCTGCCGCGAGCAGGCCCGCTTCGACCGGGGCGAATATCAAAAACCATTCTTTGCGTCCGGCGTCTGGTGGGCCGACCAGATTCCCAAAGACCATTTTCTGCATGTTTCCAGGAAGGACAAAAGCAAGATTGCCTTCACCGAGAGCGTGGAAAATGGTGAGCGAGACCTCCACACTCAGATGAAGGTCGGAACCTACCTGCAGAAGTACCTTGCCGACTTCGTCGGCGCGGACGAGATCACCCAACTCGCCAACCTGTTCGCGGCCGATCAGCAGGGCCTCGAACTGAAGCTAGCGCGAACACCGGACGAGATCGAGCATGTCTATATTGTCGGCCCGTCCAGCTGCATGTCAGGACCGGTCGAAAAGCTCGGCAAGTATGGCGGCTACGGCAATGCCACGGAGCACCCGGCGCGCGCCTATGGCGCCGGCGATTTGGCCTGCGCCTATGTGGAACGCAAGAATGAAATCATCGCCCGGTCGATCGTCTGGCCGAAGCGCAAGATCTTCACCCAGATCTATGGCGAGGATCACATGCTGCTGCGCTCGATGCTGATTCGTGCCAGCTACAAACCAGCCCATAGCGGCAAAGACTTCGAAGGCGCTCGCTTCCTCGAGCTTACGGTGATGCCATACCTCGACTTCGACATAAGCATGGAGCCACTGTACGAGGACGGCAGCACCGGCCGGCAATCCGCCAAGAGGCGGGCGCGGCTCCGCAACTACAAGCTTTACGTCGGCCGCTATAGAACCACCAAGTGGCTGTTAAGGGAGTATGCAAGCGGGCAGCGCTCGAGCGGCAGATCGGCGAGTTAATCAGGGCAGGTGCGATGTTAGGGCTTAACCGAACTCCCCGAAGTATCCCACAGCGCTCGCCAATAATTTGGTCGTTCGGTCAACTGCCACGTCTAAGCATTTATCTAGATAATGCATGTCAGCTATCGCTTGAGCCACACGAGCGCGATCGGCTTACCTCGATCGAGAACTGGCAGAACATCCCGAGAATGTCCGCCGGTCACATGTCCCAACAAAGGAGTCGCGATGCAATCACAGTCAGTTCTCGGCAACCGCCCTAAACCATGCGCCTCACTTGCAGAAATGCTGCGCGCTCAGATCTGCTCCAACCGCGACCTCTCCTTCCTCATGGAAGCTCACGATGCGCTCTCCGGCGCAATCGCCAAGCGCGCGGGATTCAAAGGTCTGTGGGCGTCGGGCCTCGCAATCGCCTCCTCTCTTGGCTACCGAGATGCCAACGAAGCATCATGGAGCCAACTCGTCGACGTGGTCGAGCGGATCGTCGACTCGACCGAACTGCCTGTGCTCGTTGACGGTGATGGCGGCTTCGGGAACTTCAACAATGCACGCCTGCTGGCACGGAAACTCCGTCAGCGCGGCGCTGCCGGCGTCGCGCTTGAGGACAGCTGCTTTCCGAAAATGAACTCGTTCATTGGCGATCGGCATCCGCTCGCAGATATCGATGAATTCTCCGGCCGTCTGCGGGCAGTGAAGGATACAGTGGCGGAAGACTTGGTCCTCGTGGCTCGGATCGAAGCCCTGATCGCCGGCCATGGAATGGACGAAGCACTGGTACGCGCTAGTGCTTACGCCGCTGCGGGAGCCGACGCGATCCTCATTCACTCGCGTAAGAGCACGGCGGACGAGATACTCTCGTTCGCGAGTTCCTGGCAGAACCACCGACCTGTCGTAATCGTTCCAACAAAATACTATCGAACGCCGGTCTCGTCATACCGTGATGCCGGCATCTCTACCGTGATCTGGGCCAATCACTCCATGCGAGCTGCGACTGCGGCAATGCGGCACGTCTGCGGCCGCATTATCGCTGAGGAAGGCGTTGCCAGCATTGAGCCAGCTATCGCGACCCTTGAAGAGATCTTCGAGTTATTAAGGTACGACGAACTCGCTCGCGCGGAAGAGCGATATCTTGACCCAGGATAGGTCTTCATCCACCCGATATCTCGTTCTCGATCGATTGTTGCGGTTCAATCGCCCTTGTCGATAGTCCCGCTTAAAGTATCTGATGATCGGCCAGGCAACGGATGTCGCCGCAGCAGCTCCGTTAATGAAAGGGTCGATCGTTTCTCCTGTCGGATCGTGGCTCGATTTCCGGGTTTCCGCACGAAACAAACCGCGGCAACCCTCTCGCCAATAGACCACGACCATTTAAGACGATGAACCAGGTGCAATTCTGGGCGCTACCCCGAGGTCGACAATCGTTGCGGCCCTGCACGATATCATCGAGTCCGGAGCTACAAGGCCCGCACAGAAAAGCTTCTTGCTTGTCTGTTCGAAAGTTGCAGCTCGCAGCCATGCATGCGACGATCTCAGGCGTTACGCCATCGACAGCACCGAAGATCTTTGAATTGCAGAGCGCATTCCACTGAAGCCAATGCCTTACAGGTTGTGCGATCAACTACCACACTTATCAATTGATATGGTGGCGTCGGTGCATCAAATATTTGACCGACGTGCGCCCGACTGCTCACACGTCACTTGCAAGGAATTCCGCATGCGACCCGAATCACAGTCTGTTCTTGCCAATGCACGTGATCAATGCGCTGTACAATCGACCGCAGAAATGCAGCACGGTCAGTGCGTCCTCTCCTTTAGCGTGGAAGGGCGTGATCGGCTCGCTGACACGATCATCCGGCGCGCAGGTTCCACATTCCACCGATGTGCCACGCCGATTGGCCACGACGGAGTCGCTCGCGCGCTGTTGGTGAACACCGCCTCAGTAGCGGTTTCGAGCACATTGGTTTGGCGTTGCGGTTTCCGATACTCCGGCGGGAGGACGTTCTGCTGCCCTTTTCAATCGAAAGGACGCATTGCCTGGATTGAGGAGGGAGCGCCTATCTCGAGTGGCTATGAGGCTTCATCTGCTGCGGAGTTCGCCGTAATCGAAGCGCGACCTATGACTGAGCAGATCGCGAAATGCGGCCGAGTGGTTCGATCGTGAAAGACCACAATCAGCTCAGGAGGAGCGCCTGCTGGCGCAACCACTGTCTTTGCTTTTAGGTTCGGGCACTGCCGCCGCTCGTGACGCAGCTAAGTTAGCTGCCGATGGCGCCGTCCGATCATCGATCTGGCGGCGGGTGAAGTGATCATCGATCCACCATCATCGGCCCGCGAGGGGGCAATTGCCGCCATCAAGGCCAAGATAAACCGCTATACGGATGCCATCGGCCTGACGCCGCTTCGCAGCGCCGTTGCCGAAAAGCTGTCATCGGAAACCGGCATCGGCTGGCATTTGAACGATATCGTTATAACTGCTGACCTGCCACTGAATGTTCATCCAGCGGCAGTTAGAGTCTCGAAGCGGATGCAAAACAAGGGCTGCTCAATGTTGCGTTGGCTCTGCTGGATCCGGGTGACGAGGCCATCGCCATTCGTCCCTGCCGGCCGACATTCCCGTCCCAGGTTCTTCTCGCTGGCGCAAAACCCGTGTTCGTTGATGCCCGCCCGCCCCGATATAATTCCGATATTGACGCAATCCGCGCCGCTGGTACACCGCGCACGAAATCCATTATCGTCAACTCGCCCAACAATCCTACTGGTGCAGTCTATGATCGAAGTACCCTTCGAGCTATCGGAGGCCTCGCATCAACTACCAGTTATGGATCTTTTCCGACGAATGCTATTCCAGCTTCGTATTCACTCGTGAGCGCCATGAATCGATTGTCATGGCGCAGCCCGGCGTACGTTCACGGACGATCCTGGTCAACGCTTTCTCCAAGGAACTGGCGATCACTCGCTGGCGACTGGGCTATTTAGCAGCCCCCCGGAGATCGTTTCTGCGGCCAGGAAGTTGCAGGGACATATGACCTCGAACGCCAATGTGATCGCGCAGCACGCGATCATGCACCACCTCAAAATCCATGACGGCTGCTCTGAGCGGCTGATGCATCGGCGCCTTTCTGACGCTCGTGAGATAGGACTTCTGCACCTCCTCCGAATAAGTGGACACCTGTAGTAGCTCAGAGAGCCCGGAGGTATCGAATGCCAGAACGTCAACTTCGATGGTTCACAGAGGACTACAAACGCTAGGCCGTTGAACTGGCGGTATCGAGTGGTCGATCGATCGGATCGGTCGCCAAGGAGCTCGGTCTGCGCGGTGCTGCGCCGCTGGATAGACAAATTCCGGCAGGAGCCGGCATCGGCGGCGTGGCGGCCCACCACGCAGGCGACGCCGATGCCGAGATCCGGCAGGTCCATCGCGAGAGCAGCCAGCGGCAGTTCTCGAGTCCACGCCGCCCTGCGGACGCGGGGACGTGGGCCAGCCGTGGCCGGATCGAACGGCTGATGCGACGGCATGGCATTCGGGCGATCATGGCGCCGCCATGTCGCGTCCGCACCACCGACAGTCGCCACAATCTGCCGATCGCACCAAACCTGATCGCGCGCGACTTCACCGCCGCGGCCCCAAACCGGGTCTGGCTGGCCGATATCACCTACGTCCCACGGCGGAGGACTGGCTGTACCTGGCAGCCGTCATGGACCTCTTCAGCCGCAAGATCGTCGGTTGGGCGATGCCGGATCACATGCGGGTCGAACTCGTCTCCTCCGCACTGACGATGGCGCTTCGCCAGCAGCGGCCGGACGCCGGATTGGTCCATCATTCCGATCGCGGAGTGCAGTACGCTTCACACGAGTATCGCGCGGCCCTTACCGCCGCGGGCCTGACGCATCGACTGCTACGACAATGCCCCGATGGAGAGGTTCTTCCACACCCTCAAGACCGAGCTCGTTCATCATCGTCAGTACCAGACCCGTGCCGAAGCCCGGCGCGACATCTTCGCCTTCATCGCGGGCTTCTCCAATCGAACCAGGCTCTATTCCGCCATCGGATATATCCCTCCGATCGAGATGGAGCTAAAAGCCGCTTAAACCCGTCCGCTTTCTCGGGGGAAGATCAGAGCGCAAAAAGAGGTCAGTCTGACGCACTATCGAGATTGAAGACCGCGTTGAGCGGGGCGACTAACGGCGAAAATCGAAGCATTGTTGCTGATGGATGTTAGGCTCCGAACCACATCTTTCGTCTTGTCTGCAATGTTCTTTGTCCGTCACTTGCGCTCGCTGTCGTGACAATCGGCATTTCTTCTCTCCGCACAGCCGGGACACCCGAGGACCCAACAGCATACAACCTATCGCCACGGCCGATTCAACCCTCATGCGAGCCATCCTGGTGTGAGATAGTTGCAGTAGCTACGCTATCGCCTTGTTTGCTACCTTCAAACTCGCGTCACCAATCCTCTCAAGGTGATGCGGGGGCGGACTCGGCGTATCCCCCGATCCAGTCGTGTGCCGCCCCCACTCTTCGCGAGCGGTCTGAAGAAGATGCGGTGAAACCGGGGGCGTTGCATCTCGTTGCCTCCCCGGAAGCCCATCTCGTCGCAATATAAGACGCGAGAAGCATGCGTATACGATCATCAGCATCACCGCGGAAGAAGGGCGGACGAAGCGCGATTGAACTTTGCGTGAGCGCTGATCTCGTCTTGATTCAGTTCTCCCGCGCGGGCGTTTCGTTCAGCTCCTTGAAGAGGTCGCCGCCGGCCCCTGGCCGCTTTCATCCAGCTCCGGTCAACTGCCAAGGTTAGCGATGGAGCGAGATGAAAAAAGGCGCTATTTTTCAAGATCGGCTTGCCTAGAACGAGACGGCATCCCGAACCTGTTCACACTCCTTGGCTGTTGCGGATGTCGCGGCTAACTCGATGAGAATTCCGTCCACTGAAGCAAGCCCGGCGAACTCCTGTTACGTCGCGCGTTCATCAGCGCTAGGGTTCGTTTCGGCCGGAGCCGTATCCGAGCAGTCAATGAGACCAAGAATGGCTTTAGCAACTACTAAGACTCTCGAGCGCACCAATGTCTGAGCGTTCTTCCAGGCCAAGAGCATCCGCCGCGAAATCGTGCAGACCTCGGCCGAGCAGGGCAACCTCACACTGCGCTAATAGCGGCCGGGCCAGTTAGCTACGATAAATGATTCTGGCAGAGACGACTTCTGAGTGTGATTTTTTGCTGGAAGCTCTTGCTCCTGTAGAAGCCCCGTCCTATTTCAGCTGCGTCTGCGCTAGCACTCGTAGGCATCGATTGCTCACAAGGTTGAAGTCTCAACTCGTGCAAATATTAGGAGGACTGCATGAAATTCCGTCCGCTTCACGACCGCGTCGTGGTCAAGCGCATCGACGCAGAAGAGAAGACCGCTGGCGGCATCATCATTCCCGACACTGCCAAGGAAAAGCCCTCCCAGGGCGAAGTCGTCGCCGTCGGCCCCGGTGGCCGCGACGAAGCTGGCAAGCTGATCCCGATCGACCTGAAGGTCGGCGACCGCGTGCTGTTCGGCAAGTGGTCCGGCACCGAGGTCAAGATCGACGGCCAGGACCTGCTGATCATGAAGGAGAGCGACGTGATGGGCGTTCTCGAGGTCGCCGAGTCCAAGAAGAAGGCGGCTTAAGAGCCTCCCTCCTCCCTCCAGTCAAACACCTTAAGGAAAATTCCAGATGGCAGCCAAAGAAGTCAAATTCTCGGTTGAAGCGCGCGACAAGATGCTGCGCGGCGTCGACGTCCTCGCCAACGCGGTGAAGGTCACGCTCGGTCCGAAGGGCCGCAACGTCGTGCTCGACAAGTCGTTCGGCGCTCCCCGCATCACCAAGGACGGCGTCACCGTCGCCAAGGAGATCGAGCTCGACGACAAGTTCGAGAACATGGGCGCCCAGATGGTGCGCGAAGTCGCCTCGAAGTCCGCTGACGCGGCCGGCGACGGCACCACCACCGCCACCGTGCTGGCCCAGGCGATCGTGAAGGAAGGCGCCAAGTCGGTCGCCGCCGGCATGAACCCGATGGACCTCAAGCGCGGTATCGACCTCGCGGTCGAGGCTGTGGTTGCAGACCTCCAGAAGAACTCCAAGAAGGTCACCTCGAACGACGAGATCGCCCAGGTCGGCACCATCTCGGCCAACGGCGACCAGGAGATCGGCAAGTTCCTCTCCGACGCCATGAAGAAGGTCGGCAACGAGGGTGTCATCACCGTCGAGGAAGCCAAGTCGCTCGAGACCGAGCTCGACGTCGTCGAGGGCATGCAGTTCGACCGCGGCTACATCTCGCCCTACTTCGTCACCAACGCCGACAAGATGCGCGTTGAGATGGACGACGCCTACATCCTCATCAACGAGAAGAAGCTCTCCTCGCTGAACGAGCTGCTGCCGCTGCTCGAGGCCGTGGTGCAGACCGGCAAGCCGCTGGTCATCGTCGCCGAGGACGTCGAAGGCGAGGCCTTGGCCACGCTTGTTGTGAACCGTCTGCGCGGCGGCCTGAAGGTCGCGGCCGTCAAGGCTCCGGGCTTCGGCGATCGCCGCAAGGCCATGCTGCAGGACATCGCGATCCTGACCGGCGGCCAGGCGATCTCGGAAGATCTCGGCATCAAGCTCGAGAACGTCACGCTCAACATGCTCGGTCGCGCCAAGAAGGTGATGATCGACAAGGAGAACACCACGATCGTCAATGGCGCCGGCAAGAAGGCCGACATCGAGGCGCGCGTGGCCCAGATCAAGGCGCAGATCGAGGAGACCACCTCGGACTACGACCGTGAGAAGCTCCAGGAGCGTCTTGCCAAGCTCGCAGGCGGCGTCGCGGTGATCCGCGTCGGCGGCGCGACCGAGGTCGAGGTGAAGGAGCGCAAGGATCGCGTTGATGACGCGATGCATGCGACCCGCGCGGCTGTCGAGGAAGGCATCGTCCCGGGCGGCGGCGTCGCCCTGCTCCGTGCCTCCGAGCAGCTCAAGGGCCTGCGCACCAAGAACGACGACCAGAAGACCGGCGTCGAGATCGTGCGCAAGGCGCTGTCGGCTCCCGCTCGCCAGATCGCGATCAACGCCGGTGAAGACGGCTCGGTGATCATCGGCAAGATCCTGGAGAAGGACCAGTACGCCTACGGCTTCGACAGCCAGACCGGCGAATACGGCAACCTGGTCTCCAAAGGCATCATCGACCCGACCAAGGTGGTCCGCACCGCGATCCAGAACGCAGCCTCCGTTGCAGCGCTCCTGATCACCACCGAAGCCATGGTCGCCGAGCTGCCGAAGAAGGCCGCTGCCGGCCCCGCGATGCCCCCCGCCGGCGGCATGGGCGGCATGGACTTCTAACGACGAGTCGTCCCGGACGCGGTGCAGCGCGCAAGCGGTGTACCGCCGATCCGGGATCTCGCTGAGCAAAATCCAACAGCACAAACCCTGGCAGCAATGCCGGGGTTACCCTTTTTTAGGCGTGGACCGTCTAAACGGCCGGCACGATTGGTTCCGTTGCGCATTGCCTTCGTGCCTTGGCTGATCGTCAGATCAGGTTTTTGTTTACCCACACGGCAGGTCGCAGATGAGAAACGTTAGCCTTATAATTCTCGGACCTGAGCATTTCGTTTAGACTCGCGGACGCATGGTCGCGCGGCTTATAGAGCTATGCTCGAGCGCGGCGCAGCATTATCGAGGCATATCACTCGGCCAAAACTCGTGGGCGCTGGCGGCGACGAGATGCCCGACGACACGGGCTGATACCGCAACAGGTGTTTACCTGGCGCCGGCAACAAAAGCGGACGTTCCGCAGTTCGTACCGGCGGTGGTCGACGCCATGGCGCCAGCCGTGGCTGCGCGCCATGACGTAAAGACAGCGATGCAAGGCCAAGACAGATTCGAAGGGCTTAATTGGCGGCGGATAATTGCTGCGCTGCGGCGAACGAATCAGGCGCCTTGAGGTCGTTGCAAAACGACGGCGCATACGATCTAATCTGTGGGTGTCACCGCTCATTAGCCCGTACGCAATGTTGGCCTGACGTTTCTTGAGGTGCTGTCGCCTTCGCGCCCAGTCCGTTAGCCAAGACCTCTTCAAATTGAACCTCAACATCAAACCTGCGACGGCCCGAGCCGCTGGGCCCAAGAGACACTTACCTAGACTAGCCGTTAGGCCCTTCGTTTTTCGTGCAGTCGTGAGTTGATCTGCGCCATTAGGATTGGCCCGAGCGAGAATTCGCCGGCCTCGGCTTTTCGCGTCAGCCCCCGCAGATATCCGCCGGCTGAACGGATGACCTCCCCTCGCTGCAGGATGCAGCCGACCACAATTGCAGCCTGAGTCTCCCCCATGACGCTCTGCGCCTCCTCCCACGCGCTGGGACTGATGCCAAGCATGGATCGAACGACCGCCGCAGTCGCAATGAAATCGCGCCAGTTTGAAATCCCTCCCTTGGCGTAGTCGACGATGTCTGGACATGCGCTCAAGACCATACCCAAAGGATAGGAGCCTTCCGCAAATCGCGCCGGTTGTGGTTGCGGCTCGGTACTCGCCGCCCTGCCTTCTTGGAGGCTAGGTTCAAGTTCAGTAAGAGTGTTTGGGTTTGAATTCTGTAAGTGACGCTCAGTATGGGACTCATTGGCGCTCATATTTGCTGCTTGGACGTGAGTTTCCAGCAGATTGAGGACGTCGTCGGCAAGCTGCGATAGTTCGTCGGCGATCGCCTCAAGTTCTTGGCAGGTCGCCCGGCGTGGAATCGTCTCGACGATCGAACGGAATGCCCGATGCACCTCGTCCCAATCAGCCGGCCCCTTCCATTCCCTGTGGGTCGGCACGTTTTCCTCGATGCCCGTTGCAATCATCTTGGCGATGTCACGACGGCAGAGTGTGATGCGCTCGCGCGCATGTTTGATAGCACGAGCCTCCGCTTTGATTTCCTCAGCCAGCCTCTCGAACTCTTCGGCGCGAACGACGAGTGGCGACAAGTCAAAGCCAAAGGCGCGCTCGATGTCACCGCCGCTGCCTTTGCGAGCGTAGCGCTTGCCGTTCGGACTATCCCTGCGAACGATGAGCCCGGCGTCGACAAGCACAGCGAGATGACGCCGCAACGTGGACACCGGCATGCCGTGAGCTCGCAGCGTCAGCTGATTGTTTGACGGAAACACGATGAGGTCACCCTCACCCGTGAGCGTAGTCTCGGGATGAAAGCTGAGCAGAGCATCCAGCACCGTCAGCGCACGCTCAGAGATACCGAGGCGCGGCCTTGCGATGCAGATGGCCTGAAAGATCTTCCATTTATGGACGATCTTTTCCGATGGCCTGGTCGATACTGCGACTTGTGTTGCCACATGGGCAAGCTTCAACGAGCGCCGCCCAAAGGGCGTCGTTGGGGCACGTGATTGCATGTCTTTGCCTTATGCGGGCAAAGAAAATCTGCTCGCCGAAACGGCGCCGTCTCTCACAAGACTCTTGACTATGGTGCGCGGAAGTGATTCTCTTTAGTCGCCAAACTACGAAGAGAGGCTTCCGGGACGGTGACGTTGCGGGGGCCTTTTTTCTTTTGCCGTGCTGCTCCTGGTTCGCGGTTGTTCATGAGGCGGCTAAGCCCCGGTGGTCTCCTCGGATCTGTCCGATTTGCAAAACGTCTCGAACAGGTTCGGAAGCTGGGTGATAAGAAAGTCCGCGAACAACGCCGGGACCTTCTTGTCGATGGTCAACTTGAGTTCTCGATCGCCCTGACGGACCTGAGCGATGCGCTGTCCATCTGAGGCGAGCACAGCAGACGATCGCGCGAATTGGCGAGTTGCAGCAGGTTTATTCGCGGCCGAGAACACCGTCAGAAATCTGTCGTCTGACTCACGGCCGGCGAACTTGTCGTCCCCGATCGCCGCCCTTACGCGGTCGATCACCGACGCATCCGCCAAGAGATCAGCAAAGCTCTGCCATCGCCCGCGGCCAACCTTTGGGGCCTTGCCAATAGCATCGATAATGTCGGGCGGAATGGATCTCGCAACCGCAATCAGTTTTGACGCTTCGGCCCTATCGACTGCGAGCGCGTCTTGAACGACTGCGCGCTTGTGCCCGGCATCTTCGATGCGCATTGCGAACATCGCGCGCTCGATGAAGCTCAAATCCTCCCGCGGCGCGTTCTCAAGGCCTTGTGCCACGACGAGGGCTTCGTCGGAGAGCGGTTTTAGGATCGCTTTGACGGCAATACCCAGCTCGCGCGCGGCACGCACCCGGCGATGACCATAAGCGCTCTGATATCGTCCCGGCATTGTCGGATGCTTGCGGACGAGGACAGGAACCTCCTGGCCGATCTGCGAAATCGATTGCTTGAGAAGTTCGTAAGAAGCCGTGTCGTCGTCGCGAAAACGATCAGACACGGGCGAGGGATCTATCAGACCGGGATCGATCTCTACGATCGTCGCGCCAGATGTGAGCTTGTCCCGAAGCTCCTGATTCTCCTTCTCAACTTCTGAGAAAGATTCCTTCAGCGAGCGCACAGCACCTGACGACACCCGCGCCAGCGGCGCTGGTGCTGTGTTGTCAGCTGACAACGGACTCGTCTGAGGTGCGGCAGTAAAAAGCCCCCTGATAGCATCCGTGCGCTTGCTCATCGTCCCCACACCTTCTTCAGCAGCTGCACGATCTCCGCATTGATAGCATCGACAGATTCAACCGCCCTGTCATAGGCGCCGCGTCCGACGGATCCGCGGTCAAGCTCATAGAGCGATTGTTTTGTCAGGCCAGCATTGGAGATCGCAGTGGATTTCCAGGCTGTCGCTTGCAGCACGTTTTCGCGGAACAGATTGCGCAGCAGCGCAACGATCTGAGCCTCAGGCACGTCATTCGGATCATGGCGCGTGATCACATAGCGGATGAAATCGTGATCGAGGCGGCCGCCCGCCTCCTCGATGACGGACATCAAATCCGACGTCATCAGAAGGAATTGGCTCATCGATGCGACATCGACCATCTGCGGGTGGATTGTCACCAGCATCGCCGTCGCCGCATTCAAAGCGCCCATCGTCAGGTAGCCGAGCTGAGGTGGGCAGTCGATCACCACGACATCATAGTCGTCGCTTACCTGATCGATTGCGCTCGCTAGGCGGCGAAAAAAAAGATCATGTCCACGTTCGCGGCGCTCGACCATGGCGCGCGGCGTGTGATGCTCAAACTCCATGAGTTCGAGATTGCCAGGCACTAGGCCTATACCCTCGAAATAGGTCGGCCGCACAACTTCACGCATGGGGCGGCGCTGGTCGTCATAGCGGATGGCGCCGTAAATGGTTTCGCTTTGCCCAATGTCGAATTCCGGCTGATAGCCGAACATGGCCGACAAAGAGGCTTGCGGATCGAGGTCGATGGCCAGAACTCGAAAGCCGGAAAGGGCGAGATATTGGGCCAGATACAGGGCGGTCGTTGTTTTGGCCGAGCCGCCCTTGAAATTAGCGACCGTGATGATTTGAAGCTTT